>CAZHFC010000021.1:0-62090 GCA_964531985.1 uncultured Bacteroidales bacterium | reverse complement strand
TAAGCCTTTTTATTTCGCTTCGCTCATAAAAAGGCAGTCTCACGAATTTAACCATCCCGATAAATCGGGGATTCGTTCGACTAAGCCTTTTTATTTCGCTTCGCTCATAAAAAGGCAGTCTCACGAATTTAACCATTTAGCCATTTAACCATTTAACCATTTATCTGTATGAAAAACAAACTCTTAACCACGCTTATCTTAATCTTGTTATCGGCGGGCCTTCAGACACATGCCTGCACCAATTTCCTGATAACCAAAGGGGCTTCCACCGACGGTTCGGTGATGATCAGCTATGCAGCCGACTCGCATGTACTGTACGGTGAGTTGTACCACTGGCCGGCGGCGATATGGCCCGAAGGCGCCATGCTCGACATTTACGAATGGGATACCGGCAAGTTCCTGGGGCAGATCAAACAGGCCCGCGAAACCTATAACGTGATCGGCAACATGAACGAATACCAGGTGGCCATCGGAGAGACCACCTATGGCGGCCTGCGCGAGCTGGGCAGCCAGCCGGGAGCCATCATGGACTACGGCAGCCTGATCTTTGTGGCGCTGCAGCGCTCAAAGACCGCCCGCGAGGCCATCCTCACCATCGGCAGCCTGATGGAGGAATACGGCTACTACAGCTCAGGCGAATCCTTTTCCATTGCCGACCCCGACGAGGTATGGATCATGGAACTCATCGGCAAGGGCGAAGGCTATAAGGGCGCCGTATGGGTGGCCCTGCGCATCCCCGACGGCTACATCTGCGCCCATGCCAACCAGGCACGCATCACCACATTCCCGCACTCCAACGGAAAGACCTCCATCACCTTCGAAGAGCGCGACAAGATCAACAACCCGGCCGTTGAATGCATCTATTCACCCGACGTGATCTCTTTTGCACGCGAAAAGGGGCTTTACAAGGGCAAGGATAAGGACTTCAGCTTTTCGGATGTGTATGCGCCGGTCGATTTCGGCGGGGCACGCTTCTGCGAGATCAGGGTATGGTCGATGTTCAAGGATGTACACAGCGACATGGATCAGTACTTCGACTATGTAAAGGGACATATTGAGCACGGCGAGCGCTTTGCCGACGGCAGCCCCAACCCCAACGGCTTTGCCTCCAACCGCATGCCGCTGTGGATCAAACCCGAACGCAAGATCTCCGTACACGACATGATGAACTTTATGCGCGACCACCTGGAAGGGACGGAGCTTGACATGAGAAAGGACATCGGCGCCGCCCCCTTCGAAAACCCCTACCGCTGGCGGCCGCTCACCTGGAAAGTCGACGAGATTGAGTATTGCAACGAACGCGCCACCGCCACCCAGCAAACCGGCTACTCTTTCGTGTCGCAAAGCCGCAACTGGCTGCCCAACCGCATCGGAGGGATCATCTGGTGGGGCGTTGACGATGCCGCCTCATCCGTTTACATGCCCATGTATGCCTGTATGACCCATGTGCCCGAAAAAATGGCCAGGGGCTACGGCGCCATGATGGAATTTGTTGACGATGCCGCCTTCTGGGTCTTCAACCAGATATCGAATTTCGTCTATACCCGCTACAACATCATCCACCCCGAAGTGATGCAGAAACAACAGCAAATGGAAAAGGACTTCATCAGCATGACCACCGCCATGGATAAGGCCGCGGCCGGTCTGTACGAAACAAACCCCTCACTGGCCGTTGAACTGCTGACCAACTATTCCGTGTCGACCGGCAACAACACCGTGCTCGAATGGAAAGACTTCTACGCACACCTCTTCACCAAATACATGGACGGGAACATCAAGGAAAAGACAGAAGTCCCCGAAGGATTCCTCTACCATAACCCCAAGGTACAGTTCCCGGGCTACGGAGAAGACTGGTACCGCGTGATCGTGGATGAAACAGGCGAGCAGTTTAAGGTAATTGGCGGAGATACGCATTAAAGAGGGACGGAGGACGAGGGACGGGAAAAGTGTTCCATGGTTACACGCCTGCCCCACGAGGTCTCGAGGCAGGCACTGCCCGCTTTCGGCGGGTCTGAAATCTGAATTCTGATATTTGAAGTCTGAATTCTGAAATGTTGCAGAAACGGTCTTTATAACAACACTGAAACACTATAACACTGAAACCCCCGAGGTCTCGGGGCAAGCACTGCCCGCTTTCGGCGGGTCTGAAATCTGAATTCTGATATTTGAAGTCTGAATTCTGAAATGTTGCAGAAACGGTCTTTATAACAACACTGAAACATTGAAACATTGAAACACTGAAACACTGAAACACTGAAACACTGAAACACTATAACACTGAAACACTATAACACTGAAACACTATAACACTGAAACACTAAAACACTGAAACACTGAAACCCCCGAGGTCTCGGGGCAAGCACTGCCCGCTTTCGGCGGGTCTGAAATCTGAATTCTGATATTTGAAGTCTGAATTCTGAAATGTTGCAGAAACGGTCTTTATAACAACACTGAAACACTGAAACACTGAAACACTAAAACACTGAAACCCCCGAGGTCTCGGGGCAGGCACTGAAACACTGAAACACTGAAACACTGAAACCCACGAGGTCTCGGGGCAAGCCACCGAGGTTTCGGGGCAGGCACTGAAACACTATAACACTGAAACACTATAACACTGAAACCCTGAAACACTAAAACACTGAAACACTGAAACCCCCGAGGTCTCGGGGCAGGCATCCCGATAAATCGGGGATTCGTTCGACTAAGCCTTTTCATTTCGCTTCGCTCATAAAAAGGCAGTCTCACGAATGTAACCATGTAAAGCAGAATGGTGGCACGAGGAAAATAACATATAATATACAATATGTAATATGATTTCCGCGCGGCGGAAGCCTGCATGCATCTGGCTGATTTTTATTATCTTTGCATTATGAACGGGCAAAAAATCAATATTGTTAAAAAATTATAATAATACACCCGCCCATAACGTTTGCAGACGGTTTTAGCCCCTGAAAACGTTTATATAATGTATTGTTAGCAAGAAAAATCAAAATATCTGCGCCATGAACGAACAAAGCAATGTTTCCCAACCCGGGCGGAAGAAGACAAACAAACCGCTCATCGTAATTACTGTTCTCCTGGTCCTGGCTGTTGCCGGGCTGCTCATCTGGCTGTTCATCCTCAGGTCGAACCTGAATGAGCTTATCAGCGAAAAGGAAATGCAGCGGGTGGAACTGCGTAAAGAACTCGATTCGCTCATGCACGAGCATGAACAGATCAAGGTGGAGTACGGCACGCTCTCTGATTCACTGCACGTGAAGGACAGCATCATTCAGGCCAACGCCACCGAGATCAGGAAACTGCTCGACACCCAGTGGGAATATTACAAGGTGAAAAAGAAACTCGATCTTTTGCAGCAGGTCAGCCAGGGCTACGTCAGGCAGATGGATTCACTTTACCGGGTAAACCAGGCCCTGACCGAGGAAAACATAGAGATCAGGCAGGACCTGCAACAGGTACGCCGCGAAAAGGAAGAGATCAGCCAGGACCGTGAAGCCCTGAGCGAAAAGGTCGACAAGGCCTCCATCCTGCAGGTGTATAACCTGTCGGCTGTCGGCATACGCGAACGGGGCGGCAAGGAAAGGGAGACCGACAAGGCAAGCCGCCTCGACAAGATCAAGGTATGCTTTACCATCGGCGAGAACAAGATCGTCCGCCCAGGAACAAAAGAGATCTATGTGCGCATTGCACAACCCGACAAGCTCATCCTGACCAGGGACCGGAGCGACGACTACACCTTCATGTACCAGGGAGAAAAGTTACAGTATTCCATCCAAAAACTTATCGACTACCAGAACACCAGCATGGACATGTGCCTTTACTGGGGAAAAAGCTACCCCGAAAAAGAGATCATGGAAGGCAATTATCATGTAGAGATCTTCTTCGAGAATGAAGTGATCGGCCATACCCAGTTCATCCTGAAATAATGTTCAGGAAAGAGCCCGCCGATGATCGCATATCCTTCACGCTGTTAAAGGCCTCCGTGGCCGGAAAACATATGCATTAATCATCCGGATGTAATGATTTCTGTAAAAATCCCATACATTTGCAGGGATTTTCATATATTTATAACCTCAGCAAGCAAAACATGAGCATGCGAAAATACCTTTACCTGCTTTTCTTCACCGGAATACTGCTGGCATCCTGCGTTCCGCAAAAAAAGATCCTGTACCTGCAGGATATTCCCGGCGACGATGAAGAAGCCACCTTCGTTAATGAGCGTTTGCTGGATTACAAGGTACAACCCGGCGACAACCTCTACGTAAAGATCGTCAGCCTGGAAGAGAAGTCGACCGAATACTTCAACCAGCTCAGCGGCAACGCAAGCAACACCGGCGGGCCCAACCTTTACCTGAACAGCTACCTGGTAAACGATACGGGTTATTTTCACTTCCCCTCCCTTGGCTATCTCTATGTGAACGGCAAGTCGACCGAAGAGATACAGGATGAACTCGAGATCATGCTCTCTGAATACCTCGACAACCCGGTGGTGATCGTGAGGCTGTCGAACTTCAGGATCACCCTGCTGGGCGAATTCAAGAATCCCGGTAAATATGACGTGTACCAGAACAACATCAACCTCTTTGAAGCCATCTCCATGGGCGGCGACCTGACCGATTTTGCAAGGCGGAACCACCTGGCCATCATCCGGCAAACCGGGAACGGCTCAAAGATCATCCGCGTTAACCTCAACGATAAAAGAATACTCGAATCCGACTATTATTTCCTGCTTCCCAACGACATTGTGTACGCCGAACCCATAAAGGCAAAACAATTCGTTTCCACCAACTTTCCCTACGGACTGGTATTTTCAATCCTTTCAACAACCCTGGTGCTGTATGCCTTCTTTTCCAATTAATGCCCCGATATGAACGAACAGGAAAAATATTACAACCCCGAACTGACGGAGGAATCGGTTGATTACAAGGCATTGTTCCTGAAATTTTTCAGGTACTGGTATTACTTTCTGCTGTCGGTGGTCATTGCCCTCACCATTGCCTATTTCTTCAACAAGTACACCAGCCCTGTATATGAGGTGTCGGGCACCATGCTCATCAACGACCCATCGCGGCTCGACCCGCAAACCATGATCGGCATGGGTTCGTACGGAAGGGTACAGAACAACATCCAGAACGAGATTGCCGTGCTCAGGTCATATGCGGTCATCAACCGTACCATTAAAAAGCTCGACTTCCAGGTCTCCTATTTTTCCGATGCCAGCTTCATGACCACCGAGCTTTACAGGAATTGTCCTTTCAGGGTGGTCTTCGATCCTTCCGAGCCACAACCCGTTGGTCTTGAATTCAGGCTGATAGCCGGAGCCGATGACACTTTCGAACTGACCACGGCCGGCGAGAACGTACGCTATTACGATTACGACCGTCATACCACCGTAAAAGACCGGCAGGTCACGATGCTGCAATACAGCGGCAAACATGCCTACGGAGAAAAGATCGTTACCCCCGATTTCACTTTTACCATTGAAAAAACAGCCCATTTCGACCAGAATCCCTACGGGAGGAATTTCCGCTTCGTTTTCAACAACATTGATTACCTGACGCGTTTCCACCGGGGCGTAAAGATCGAGCCCATCGCACAGAATTCAGCCATCGTGAGGGTATCGCTCAAGGGTAACAACATCAGCAAAATGGTCGATTTCATCAATGAACTGATGAAGGAATACCTTGTCATAGAACTGGAAGACAAAAACAGGACTTCTGAGAACACCATTGAGTTCATTGAGCGGGAACTGATGAAACTGGAAGATTCGCTGCGGCATTCGGAAATGGTATTGATGGATTTTATGACCGAAAACAAGGTGATGAAGCTGGAGTCGCGCACCGAGCATTATTTTTCCACCCTTTACCGCCTGCAGGAAGAAAAGGCCTCGCTGCTGATAAAGGCCAAGTACTACGAAAACCTGAAGCAATACATTGTTAAGGACGAAGGGGATCTGCTCATTCCCGCCACCATGGGTATCGAAGACCCGGTGATCACGGGACAGATACAAAACCTGCTCACGCTCTACGCCGAAAGGGTTGACCTGCTGGCAACCTCCACCGATAAAAATCCCTTCCTGAACCCGCTGAACGAAAAGATCAGCCTGGCCAAGAAAAGCCTGATCGAGAGCGTCAACAACATTATCAGTGCATCGGATATCACCATCAGCGATATCGACAGCCGCATCGACGAACTGTACGCCGGCATCGCGGAGCTTCCGGCCCTCGACCGGGAATTCTTCAATATCCAGCGAAAATTCGGGATCAGGAATTCACTCTATACCTATCTTTTACAAAAACGATCGGAAGCGCAGATCTCCCTGGCATCGACCTTTAACGACTCGGAGATCATCGACCTGGCCATGAACGAAGGGCAAAGCCCGGTAACCCCCAAGAAAAGTTTTAATAATATGATCGCCCTTTTCCTGGGGCTGCTCATCCCGCTGGTGTTTATCCTGCTGCGCGATTACCTGAACGATAAGGTCATCGACAAAAAGGATGTGGAAAAGCAAACCTCCTATCCCATCATCGGACATATCCTTCACAGTACCAAGTATACCAACCTCGTGGTATCGAGCGCTCCCAAATCTTCCATCGCCGAATCATTCCGTTCCATACGGACCAACCTGCAGTTCCTGGCCAAGGGAAAGGAAAAACAATGTATACTGATCACTTCCGACATGGTGAGCGCCGGCAAGACCTTTGTTTCGATCAACCTGGCATCCATCTTTGCCATGTACGGCAAAAAGACCCTGCTGATGGGTTTCGACATGCGCAAGCCCAAGATCTACCAGGATTTTGGCCTTACCAATACCGAAGGCATCAGTTCCTTCCTGATCCGGCAAAGTACCCTTGACGATGTCATACAATCCTCACCGGTCGAAAACCTTGACGTGATCATGGCCGGTCCCGTACCGCCCAACCCCGCCGAACTGATCTCTTCCGAACAAAACGACCTCCTTTTTGAACAGCTCAAAGAAAGGTATGATTATATCATCATCGACACCCCGCCCATCGGGCTGGTCACCGATGCCTTCCTGCTGATGAAATACACCGATACCAACCTCTTTGTGGTGCGCCAGGGACTGACGAACAAAAAAGTTTTCGGTGCCATTATCAAGGACATCGAAAAAAGAGGCATCCCCAATATCAGTATCCTCATCAACGACGTGAAGATGAACAAATCATCCTATAATTACGGCTATGGCTACGGTTATGGGTACGGATACGGCTATGGGTACGGATACGGTTACGGCTATTATACCGACGACCGCGATTTTGAGCGTCCCGGCATGTTCAGGCGTATATTCAAAGGATAGAACAACAAACATAACGGCCCCCGTCAATATCACCGTGCTTCCTCCCTCCGGGCAGGAAGCATTTTTTTTGCCGCCCGGCCCATACCCCCGGGCAACCGGACCTCCCGGCGGCAGGCGGTCGGTGCGGGCTTTTATTATTGATAAGTTTCCATTACTTTTGCAAAAATTTCCGGCACATAAGGTATGGAAACAGAAGACAAGCATATTTTTCCGGTATTTGACAAGATCCTGGGGCGTACCGACAAGGAAAAGCTGCTGGGGCAGAAAGCCGTTGTGATCTGGCTAACCGGTCTTTCGGGATCGGGAAAAACCACCATTGCCAGGGCCCTGGAAAAAGAACTCCACAGCAGGGGTTTCATCTGCCAGGTGCTCGACGGCGACAACATCCGTTCGGGCATCAACAACAACCTGGGCTTTACCAACGACGACCGTAACGAGAATATCAGGCGGATCGCCGAGGTGTCGAAGCTGTTCCTGAACTGCGGCATCATCAACATCAACAGCTTTATCAGCCCCACGGCAGATATCCGGCAAACGGCCATCGATATTATCGGAAAAGACAATTTTGTTGAAGTTTATGTGAACGCACCTGTTTCGGTATGCGAAAAGCGGGATGTAAAAGGCCTCTACAAAAAGGCCAGGGCGGGGCTGATCAGGAATTTCACCGGTGTCGACACCGCTTTTGAAGCACCGAAGAACCCCGACATTGAACTGCATTCCGACAGTATGAGCGTGGAAGAATCGGTCAGCCTGATCATGGAACACGTTCTGCCGCGGATCACCCCCGGATAATCTGACTGCTAAAAAAAATCAGACCTGATGAAAAAATACAATATGAGCCACCTTCGGGAACTGGAATCGGAATCGATCTATGTGCTGCGCGAGGTAGCCGCACAGTTCGAAAGGCCTGCACTGCTGTTCTCGGGCGGAAAGGATTCCATTGTCCTGGTTCACCTGTCGGTGAAGGCCTTCTGGCCTGCCCGCATCCCATATCCGCTGGTACATATCGATACCGGCCATAATTTTGAAGAAACCCTGATCTTCAGGGATGCCCTTTGCGAAAAGATCGGCGCCCGCCTCATTGTGGGATCGGTGCAGGAAACCATCGACCAGGGCAGGGTAACCGAAGAAACGGGTTACAATGCCAGCCGTAACCTGCTTCAGACCACCACCTTGCTCGACACCATCGAAAAATACAAGTTCGACGCCGCCATCGGAGGCGGAAGGCGCGACGAGGAAAAGGCAAGGGCCAAGGAGCGCTTTTTCTCGCACCGCGATGAATTTGGCCAGTGGGACCCCAAGAACCAGCGTCCCGAATTGTGGAATATCTTCAACGGTCGCAAGCAGGTGGGTGAGCACTTTCGCGTGTTCCCCATCAGCAACTGGACCGAGATGGACATCTGGCAGTATATCTACCTCGAAAATATCGAAATCCCCGACCTCTATTACACCCACGAACGGGATGTGTTCAATCGCGACGGGGTATGGCTGTCTGATGCCCCTTTCATGAATAAAAGGCCCAACGAGGTGGTTGAAAGAAAAAGGGTCAGGTGCCGCACCATCGGCGACATTTCCTGTACCGGGCTTACCCTTTCCTCGGCCAACTCCCTGGAAGATATCATACAGGAGATCGCAGCCACCCGCATCACCGAAAGAGGCGGCAGGGCCGACGACCTGCGCTCAGATGCCGCCATGGAAGACCGTAAAAAGGAGGGCTATTTCTGATGGGAAAGAAAATCAATAACCACGCTAAAACAGCTACCATGATGGAGGAAAAAGAATTCTCAAGCAGGGCATACCTCGACATGGAACTGCTTCGATTTACCACGGCCGGCAGCGTCGACGACGGCAAAAGCACCCTGATCGGCAGGCTGCTGTACGACAGCAAATCGATCTTCGAAGACCAGCTTGAAGCCGTTAAAAGGGCCAGCATAAAGAAAGGCAATGAACTGGTCGACCTTTCACTGCTTACCGACGGCCTCCGCGCCGAACGCGAGCAGGGCATCACCATCGATGTGGCCTACCGCTATTTTGCCACGCCCAAGCGCAAGTTCATCATTGCCGATACACCCGGGCACGTGCAGTATACCCGCAACATGGTAACCGGTGCCTCCACGGCCAATGCCGCCATTATCCTGATCGACGCCCGCAACGGCGTTACCGAGCAGTCGCACCGCCATACCTATATCGCATCCCTGCTGCAAATACCCCATATCGTTGTTTGCGTAAATAAGATGGACCTGGTGGCATACGAGGAAGAAGAATATGAGAAGATCAAGAACGACTTCAAGGCCTTTGCCGCCAAGCTCGACGTGAAAGATGTACGTTTTGTGCCCATTTCCGCCCTCAGGGGCGATAACGTGGTGGAAAAATCGGAAAGGATGCCCTGGTACCAGGGCGGAACCCTGCGCTATATCCTTGAAAACATACACATCAGCAGCGACCACAACCATATTGATGCCCGCTTCCCGGTGCAATACGTGATCCGTCCGCAACGCAACGAATACCACGACTTCAGGGGTTATGCCGGACGGGTGGCCGGGGGCGTTTTCCGCGTGGGCGACAAGGTGAGCATCCTCCCATCGGGATTCTCATCCACCATAAAATCCATTGTCAGCCACAAGGATGAACTTGAACAGGCCTTCCCGCCCATGTCGGTCATCATCACCCTCGAAGACGACATTGACATCAGCCGGGGCGATATGATCATCAAAGAAAACAATGTTCCCAATATCGGGCAGGATATCGACATCATGCTTTGCTGGATGAGTGAAAAACCCATGATGCTCAACGGAAAATATGCCCTCAAACACACTACTTCCGACGCCCGCTGCCTGATCAGGGACGTAAAATACAAGGTCGATGTAAATACGCTGAACCGCATTACCGACGACAAAAACGTGGGGCTGAACGATATTGCCAGGGTTTCGCTCCGGACAACCAAACCGCTCTTTTACGACTCATACAGGAAAAACCGTAAAACCGGCGCCCTCATCCTGATCGACGAAGGCAGCAACGTGAGCGTGGGAGCCGGGATGATCGTATGATCTAGAGGAAAGGATCCAATAAAGTTAAATTCATAATTTTACCTTCATAACGCAACATCAGCCATGGAAAAGGAATACTTCAGCCACGAAAGCGCCATAATCGATACCGGCGCCGTGATCGGGCGGGGAAGCAAGATCTGGCATTTTTGCCATGTTATGGGCGGAAGCAGGCTGGGAGAGAACTGCAACCTGGGCCAGAACGTTTTTGTTGCCAATGATGTGGTGCTCGGCAATAATGTAAAGGTGCAGAACAATGTATCCATTTACGCCGGCGTGATCTGCGAAGACGATGTCTTCCTCGGGCCTTCCATGGTCTTTACCAACATCAGGAACCCGCGCAGCGCCGTGGTCAGGAAGGGTGAATACGCCAGGACGCTGGTAAAGCAGGGGGCCTCCATCGGGGCCAATGCCACCATCATCTGCGGTAACGATATCGGCCGCTATGCCTTCATTGCAGCTGGCTCGGTGGTCACCGGCCATGTGCCCGATTATGCCCTGATGATCGGCTGCCCGGCAAGGCAGGCCGGGTGGATGAGCGAATACGGCCACCGCCTCGAATTCGGCCCCGACGGCTACGCCACCTGCCCGGAGAGCAATCAAAGATATATACTCAAAAACCAGCAGGTAAATAAATGTTAATCCAGAGATCATGACACAGCAGGATAACACCCGGAACTTTTCCCTGATCGGCGCCGCCGGATACATCGCCCCCCGGCATATGAGGGCCATAAAAGATACAGGACACCAGCTTGTGGCTGCCCTCGACAGGTTCGACAGCGTGGGCATCATCGACAGCTTTTTCCCCGATGCGGCTTTCTTTACCGAAACGGAAAGGTTCGACCGCCATCTCGACAAACTGCGCCGCAAGGGCGAACAAAAGATCGACTATGTGTCGATCTGCTCGCCCAACTACCTGCACGACGCACACATCCGCCTGGCCCTCCGGAACGAGGCCCATGCCATCTGTGAAAAGCCGCTGGTGCTGAACCCCTGGAATGTCGACGCCCTGGCCGAAATAGAAAAGGAATCGGGAAGGAATATTTACAACATCCTGCAGCTTCGCCTGCATCCGTCCATCATCAAACTGAAGGAAAAGGTGGAAAAAGGACCTGCCGGAAAGGTGTATGAGCTCGACCTGACCTATATCACCAGCCGGGGCCGCTGGTATTTCATTTCCTGGAAAGGCGACCCCCAGAAATCGGGCGGCGTGGCCACCAACATCGGGGTTCATTTCTTTGATATGCTCACCTGGATCTTCGGCGACGTTAAAAAGAATACCGTTCACCTTTCCGGAGACGACACCGCCTCCGGCTACCTCGAACTCAGCCGGGCGCGCATCCGCTGGTACCTGAGCCTGCGCCGTGAACACATCCCCCATGAAGCCATCGCTGCCGGGCTGTCAACCTACCGCTCCATCACCATGGAAGGGGAAGAGATCGAATTTAGCGGCGGCTTTACCGACCTGCATACCGACAGCTACCGGCATATCCTTGAGGGAAAGGGCTACGGCATCTACGAAGCCCGCAAAAGCATCGAGATCGTACACAATATCCGTACGGCCAGGTCGGTCGGACTGAAAGGCGACTACCACCCCTTGCTGAAAAAACATGCCCTTTAAGCCCTGCTTACCTGATGACAGGGCAAAACACACCGAAATCCGATCATCCTCCCGGGAAAGCCTGGTATGCGATTTATACCCGGTCGAGGACCGAAAAGCAGGTGCACAGCCTGCTGCTTGAAACCGGCATTGAAAGCTACCTCCCCCTGCAAAAAACTTTGAAGCAATGGAGCGACCGCAAAAAATGGGTGGAGGAGCCTCTTTTCCGCTCATACATCTTCGTGTGTATCTCCCCGCCGGAATACTACCGGGTACTGAATGTGGCCGGGGTGGTCAGGTATGTGTGTTTTGAAGGAAAGGCCGTGGCCATACCGCCACAGCAGATCGAAGCCATCAGGCAATTCGTGGCCGGTGGAGATGAACTGCCCGGCCCTGAACTAAACCTTCTTCCCGGAACAAAGGTCGACATCATTGAAGGCCCCATGAAAGGCATCAGCGGTGAACTGATCAAGATCATGGGCAGGAAAAAGGTCAGGATCGGGATCGACGGCCTCGGACAATCGGTACTGCTGGAACTGCCCGCTTCACATATACGCGGATAAACTGCCTGATAATATCGGTTTCACAACGACAATCGGTCCGAAATCTTCTTTAAAAAAGCAGGGGGGATCTTAACAACTTTTCGGTTTTCATAGTCGAAGGCGATCAGCCGCGTATTTCCCCGCAACACCTCCGCCCCGCGGCACAGAACACTGTAGTGCATCACAAACGCTACCTCCGTGATATCGGCTACATGCACGTATACCTCCAGGCTGTCGCCCCTGAATACTTCCTTCTTAAAATACACATGGGCTTCGCTCATGATCACACCCGGGCCACCAATATCGCTCTCGGAAAAGCCGAGTTGTGCGAGGAAGTCGAGCCTGGCATCATGGAACAGCAACAGCGCCCTGTCGTTGCCCATATGCCCGCCATAGTTGATGTCGCCCACCCGCACCGTGTATGTGCCCGCATAAAACCGATCTTTCATCTTTTTCATCCGCCTGGTCAGGGCAAAAATACGATTAGCCCGGCACATATCAAGGGCTGACAAAGAAAAAATGCCTGCAGGCTTTACCGGGCCTGCAGGCATGAAAGTACTTGCTTGTTTATTTATGGAGTCCCTTTAACCTAGAGCTTGATGGGATATGTAATGCCATTGATGGTAACGGTGGCATCGTCGTCGCATGTGCCGGGGCCATAGTCGAGGGTGATCAGCGGAAGGGCCGAATGCTGCAGCTCAATAACGCCGCTCTTGATCCAGTAGCAGTTCAGTGCGATTTCAAGCGCTTCGGTGATGACGGCCGAAAGCGTTTCGCCATTGGAGGCAACCACATTGTGTGAACCGGTGAGCATGTACACATCGTCCCACCAGATAAACGGCGTGCCGTGGCCCTGTGCCCATTCGCGCATGCGGTCGGCAATCCACACGATCACACCGCCGTCGGGCTTGATGATCTGACCGTCGACATGCACCGTCCAGGTTGGGTTACCCGCCGTATTCAATCCCTGGTTGGTCAGTATCTTGGTGCCCAGCACCTGGTGATCGTTCACAAAATAATTGTCGAGGGTGGTGGTAACCACAGTACCAACAGCCCAGTAAGGGCCGGTATGGGTAACCAGGATCTTGCCCCTGCGGTATTTACCGTCGTTGCACAGGCAGTTGACGGGCCCGAAATCGATGGTCACGGTAAAGGGAAAGCTCAGGGTGTCGATGGTCACGGTAACGCAGGGTCCCATGAAAATGGTATCGACCAGAAGGCCCTTGTACGACTTCTCCTGTCCGCTCATGGCTTCGTTGGTGATGTCGGTCAGCTCACTGAACAACTTATCGGCCAGGGCATCGTCCTTGGTGGCGTTCACCTCTGAATTGGGCTGTACCGGCTGGGGTTCCGGGTCTTCGTCTTTCTTGCAACCGCTGTAAAGAATGGCCATTCCTGCCAGCATCATAAAGGTTAAAATGATTTTGTGTGTTTTCATTGCTTTTGATTTTTAGTTAGTGTACGTTTATTTCTTAAGGATTGACAAGGGGTAAGAATATGGTTCCCGTTTGGGAATTCTGTTGCCAGTCGATACGGTACCTGGTAGGGCACTCATTGAACCCGATGGGTTCGTTATTGTCATTATAACCGAAAGTGACGGTGGCTTTCAGTTTCTGGGCCGGGATATCATATACCTGTTTCCCGCCCCAGGGCAGCCAGTAACAAGTTTCCCTGAACACCACCGATTCGGTGATTTGAGTATAGAATTTTTGGCCATCCCGGTCGGTGCCCCAGGAAACCAGGTTGTTATATCCCTGGGCGGTTCCAAAGCCGTTCACGGCCAGTACCAGTTCGCCCGGAACACCGGAATAGGCCTGCAGCCTGGTCAGATGCCAGTCGCGGGGCGGATGGCCGTTGAAGGCAATATCCAGGTGGGCCAAATTTTTATGGATCACCGTAGTAATCCCATGCCCAAGCAGTTCGATCACGCCGCCGCTGACATTCTCGAGGCGGGCCATCCCGTTTAAGGTCATTTTCTTCCCGCTGTAGACATTGGTAACCGCATAATTATAGAACTCCATCATAAAAAAGGCACCGGGCAGATACCACTGTGTATTTTCCCTGATCTTGATAAGCACCGTACCGCTCCTGTACCTTGTCTTGATACAGTTAAGCCCCTGGTAGGTGAGATGATAGATTACCGTATCGCCCGACATATACATGGAGTCGACGATAACATTGCAGGGAAGTCCGGCTTTTTCCATGGAGCCTTTCCCGGCAAGGACCTGGCCTGCATCGATGAGCGCTTCATCAATGTTCTCTTCAACGGAGCTGTCGTCTCTCGACAATTGCTGTACCGAAGATGAATCGGGCTGTACCGGCTCGGGTTCATCCTTTTTACAGGATGCGGCGAGCACCCCCGTGAGGAGGATCAGCATCAGCAGACGGTTAACATTGCGAAGGTTCATGATGATTTGTTTTAAATAGTACACTAACTTTTTCATTTACCCTTATTTTAAATTCATTTTTTTTTATTGGCTGACGACAAGCGACAATGAGTTTACTGCGCAAAGGCCGAAAAAACCCATGGCGCCTTCGCTCAGATTGGTACTTACATTGGCCGGATCGGAGGGGAAGATCCCTCCCTGCCAGTTGGTTTCGAGCAGGAGTGACCTGACAAAGGCGGCATGCTCGGGGGTAAGCGAATAGCGGCGCTGGTCGATCAGCGTACCCCCCGGGAATAATTGCTGTTCGATTTTGGGTGCAAACACCTGGCTCACATCCAGGGTGGTCAGGGTATAAAAGAGCAACCTCCGCCGGCAGGCATCCGGGTCTTCCTGTTCATAGCCCGGCACCCCCGACCAGTCGAGCAGGATCTCCCACATGGCCGGATCCGAGGATTCGAACGAACTGGCAACATAATCGATGTAATACAGCCCGCTCTCACCGTCCTTTTTATATATCAGCTCAGGGAAAGTCTTGCCCGGGACCATCGAGGCCCTGGCCGAATAAGCATTCCCGTTATAAAAGATCAGCAGCGAATAGTTCTTGCCCGACAGGGCAGCCAGCGCACGTTCACTTTTATAAGAACCCGGCTCACCGGCATCCTCGTACAGTTGATAGGTAGAGTCTTCATTATTGATGATGATGGCAGCACCCGACACCGGCATGGATTCGCCGTTCAGCGCCTGCCTGGTGAAATGCAGGCGCACTTCCTGTTCTTTTTCCTCATTGGTGATGATGCCATCCACCACGAGGTATTGGGAGGTGTCGCCGGCAAGCGGCCAGTCGGTCTCCTTTACGCAGGAGGCCAGCAGCAGTATGGCGGTTACATATGTTATTAAGTGCTTCATCAACATCATTATTTCCTCCTCAGAATCTGAACTGGTATTTTAAAGATGGTGTGATCTCCGATACCGAAAGGGTAACGGGGATCCTTTCGCGGTATATCGACTGGTCGGCGGGCACCAGGTAATCACCGCTGCCGTCTTCCACCCTGTTAAAGCTGACAAAATATGGATTGGTATGTCCGTAGGCGTTGTACAGGCTCATGATGAGCTTGTGTTCGTAGCGTGCATTTTCCTTCTTATTCAGCCTGAAGGCGGCAGCCAGGTCGAGCCGGTGATATGTAGGGAGCCGGTCGTTGTTCTTTTCACCATAGAGAGGAACCACATAGCCGTTGTAATCGTAGAACCCCACGGGGGTGGTGACGGCCGCCCCGCTCATACATATCCAGTTGGCGGAAAGGTTCCATCGTTTTGCGGCATCGTACGACACAAAAAGTGTCAGGTGGTGCGGCCTGTCCTGGTATGCCCGGTAAGATTCGCCCCTGTTCACACCCGGGCTCTGCACAAATACCCGCGAATAGGTATAACCCAGCCAGCCGGTAAGCCTGCCCGAGCTTTTCTGGAACATCATCTCCAGCCCGTACGACCATGCATTGCCCTTCCTCAGCTCCCCTTCCAGATAGGGATTATAGATCATATTGGCGTGGGGGGCGTAATCGATATTATCATGATAATACTTATAATAAGCCTCGGTCGAAAACCTGAACTGCCTGTTTGGCAAAATGGTATAATAACCCAGTGAATACTGGTCGGCTTTGCGTACTTCTATGTTGGGCCCGGCGGGTACCCACACGGCCAGGGAGGTGAAAGGGCTCACACTGTTGGTCAGTTCACTGAGAAATTGTGCATTGCGGCTGTAACCGGCTTTAAGCGATGCACCGCCGGGCAGCTGATAGGTGAGGCTGATACGCGGTTGTGGCACGGCAAAGGAGGCATATACGGCATCCGGCATGGCGTTGAAGGTGTCGATCACCTCATATTGATTATTAAAAAAGAATACCGTGGCCGGACCCAGGTCCTGCCATACCGTAAACCGCAACCCATAGCGCAGGCTGATCCGCTTGCCGATATGTTGCTGGTTGCCGATGTAAAAGGCATACTCCATGCACTGATAGCCGGGCACCTCCCGCACACCGTTGCCGCTGTTATTTTCAGACAGCATGATGTTGCCCGCATCGATGCTGTATGCACCAATATGTATGCCTGCACCGAGGGTGTTGCGCGGATTCAGGTACCAGGTAAAATCGGTCTTCAGCCCGAAAGTGGCAATTTCGGAGTTCCAGTAGTCGCGACGGTCTTCCGAAAGATACATCAGGTATTGGTAACGGGTAAGGAAAAAAGTGGTGTTCGAAAACAGCTTTTTGCTGAAAACATGGTTCCAGCGAATGGTGCCCAGCACATTGTTCCATCCCAGGCCAAAGGTTTCAATACTTGAATTCGTCTTTCGCTCCAGCAGGTCATTGCCGATATAAAAAGTCCCGAACAGGCGGTTTTTGCTGTTCAGCCTGAAATTGAGCTTGGCATTGAGGTCGACGAAGCCAAGCCTGATATCCTGTTCGTTGAAATAGAGTTGCGGAAGCCATTGCAGGGTCGACAGCCGGCCGGCCAGGTAGAAGGAGCTTTTATCCCTGATCACCGGTCCTTCCAGGTAAAGAGAGGAAGTGTAGGGGCCCAGGTTGCCGCCAAAGCCAAAACGCTTCATGTTCCCGTCCTTGGTTTTGATGTCGACCACCGACGATAGCCGGTCGCCGTATTTAACCGGGAAATCGCCCTTGTATACTTCCATGTCGTTGATGGCATCGGGCGAGATCACCGACAGGAAGCCGAAAAGGTGGGAGGCATTATAAACGGGCACCTCATCGATGAGGATGAGGTTCTGGTCGCTGCCGCCCCCGCGTACAAAGAACATGGAGGAGCCGTCGCCGTATGCTTCCACCCCGGGTACCACCTGCAGGGATTTGATGATGTCCTGATCGCCTGTGATGCCCGGCAGCCTGGAAATGGTTTTGCGGCCAAACCTGAATTCGCTGATCTGTTCACTCTGGAAAAGGATTCCGTCGCTCCGTCCGATGATCTCCACCTCCTTCATGGGCAGGGAACTTTCGTTCATCTCCATGTCAAGCTTTTTATCCCCCCTGAGCAGGATGCTCATCTCTTCCGTTTCATATCCCAGAAATGAAAAAACGATCCTGTGCAGGCCTTCGGGGAGCGTAAGCGAATAAAAACCATAAGGGTTGGTGGCGGTCCCCGTAAAATTTTCATTTTCGTATACATGTGCGCCAATCAGCGGCTCGCCGGAGGCCCGGTCGCGCAGGTAACCCGATATGGTATATTTTCTGCCCCTGCTTGCTTCTGTAGCCGGCAGCAGGTTATCCGCAGCCTTTACGGTCAGCACGATGTGGTTTCCCACCACTTCATAGCCGATGTCACTGTCATGAAAAAGATTATTAAGGACGTATCTGAGGGTTTTATTGCGTGCCTGTATGCTCACGGGCATCGAAACGGGAATGACCTGCGGGCTGTATGAAAAGTAAACGCCGGATTGTTTCTCGATATCGCGGATCACTTCTTCCAGCGGCATCTGATCGGCCATGATGGTGATCCTTTTCGAAAGGTCTTGCGAAAACAGTATGGAAGGAAGCAGTACCAATGCCAGCATGACTGCTCCGGGCAGCCTGCGCATGCATATTTTGTATGGTACGGACAACATAGGCCTTATTGACATCCCCTGCCCGACAGTTCCAGTGCGTTACCATGTGGCCTCACCTGCAGGTCGATGGTTGATTGCAGCACTTTCAGGACCGCTTCCAGCGGTTCCCCGTCGAATGTGGCAGTTATACGGCAATTGAGTATTTCGGGATTCAATATGACGATTTCTTTGTGATAAACCTTTTCAAGAACCTTAACGATATCGCCGAGGGGTGTATTGTCGAAAAACAGTTTTCGCGTTTTCCAGGCCAGCAGGTTCGGGTCGTCATGGGCCTGCCGGTGCATGGAGCCTTTTTGTTTGATGGCCACGGCTTTTTCCCCTTCATCGAGCAGCATTTGTTCACCGCCGTATTCAAGCCTCAGGCTGCCGCTGATCAGCACCACTTCCATGGTATTGTCACTGCTTTCGGTATTCACATAAAAGGATGTACCCAGCACCCTGATCTGCATGTCTTCGGCATCGATCACAAAAGTTTTTGCCCGTTTGTGGGCAACGTCGAAGAAGGCTTCCCCTTGCAGCACCACTTTGCGTTCGGTGCCCATGAAGCGCGACGGGAAGATGAGTGTGGCGCCGGCATTCAGGCTGACCTGTGTACCGTCGGGCAATGTTGATGAGAGCATGTGGTTGCCGGCGACCAGCCTGCTTTCGGACGGACCTGCGGAATACCAGAGATAGAGCATGGCCGGTGCCAGCAGGAGCAGCATAAAAGCCGCAACCAGCAGCAGTCTGCGTCCTGCCGGCATCCTTCTCAGCAAGGGCCGGGCAGACGTATCCAGGCCTGTGCGGGCGGCCATGGCGTCCCATTCTTTATCAAGATTGGTTTGCGACTCGATGCGTGCCGCCTCATTGAGGGCCCAGCTCTGCCGCAATTCGTTAAACAGGCGCATGTGTTCATCATCGGAACGGATCCAGGCTGCCAGCTCCGTAATTTCAATGCCGGTGGCCTCACCCGAAAGATACCGGATGATCAGCGTTTCGTAATATGTGTGATTTTGATCCATCTCTGCTTTTTTTTATACACATTAAATGGCACTTACCCTTATGCCCCGAATTAAAAACCGAGCAGGAGCAACAGCAGGCCCAGAAACTCAGCCAGCTTTTCCCGCATGATCTTCAATGCTTTGGTCATCTGGGCCTCCACGGTTTTTACCGAAATGTTCAGCTCTTCGGCAATCCGGTTGTATTTTTTATGCTCATAACGGTTCAGAATAAATATTTCACGGCACTTTTCCGGCAATGAGGCAATGGCATCCTCAATCTTCGCCTGCAGTTCGCCGCTGACAAGGGGGTCGTCTGCCCGGAGGTCCTCCTGCCGGTCGAGGCCTTCGAGATCCAGGATGCTTTGGTCAAACTTTTTATTGTCGCGAAGGTGGTTCAGGCAACGGTTTTTCACCGAGGTAGCCAGATAGGATCCGGGCGACCAGTCCGGCCTGATCGTCCCGCGCCTTTCCCATAGGGCCGCAAAAGCCTCCTGCACGATCTCCCTGGCCTGATCATGGTCCTTTACATATTCAAGGGCAAAAAAACTCAGTCCCTTGAAGTGTTTTCTAAAAAGCGCTTCAAATTCTTTGCCGCTCAAACCGGCTTTGCCAATATTATGTTTTTCGTCCAGCCCCGTAGAATATTTTACTGCAGGCTAAGATAGGGCATTTTTGAAAATACCCTGCCGGGATATGCCAATTGTTGAATCGCTGCACACGGCCGTCAAAAATAATATTTCAGGCTCAGGAACACCTCATCCTTATCCCTGACAAGGGCAAACATATTATCGCCCGTTCCATCGATAAACCTGGCCCCCAAAACGATCTCGGTATTGATGTTCGGATAATAGGTGATAAAAGGGGAATACACCCATGCATGGTTGCCGGCAATGTCATCCCAGTCGCCAACCACAAAGGCTGTCGTCAGCGGATTGATCTTCAGCCGGTGGTTAAAAAGTTGTTTTTCCCAGTTCAGCATGAAATAATCATTCAGGTTTCCCTGTCCCCGCTCGGTAACAAACCCGTGAAAGTACTGTATGTTCAGATAGGAACCATCGCGGAAGGTATAATCGGTACCGGCAACATATTTAACGAATGGTTCTTTTTTGAGCATGACGGAGTCGCGGGGCGGCAAACCCAATTGGGAAATATCCGTACGCATGATCACTTCCTTTTCGGGAAGAAAGACCGCGGCTTCGGCCCACACGCCCACACTGCCGATGGCTCCGCTGAGGTCGGCGCCAAAAACATGCTGGCGCGGGAAAAAAAGCTTGCTGCTGATGTCGATGGTGGCGGGAGGTTCAACAAGGCTGATCCTGTTATAGTACTGTATGGGAATGTCGTCACGGCAATATACATAGCTTGCCGAAAGATCGAAACCGGCCAGAAACCCGCCAATCTTAAATCCATAAGTGCTGCTTTCGCCCGGGCTGTAGGAAGGCATGAGCAGGGAATCGCTGAAATCCCTGACAAGGATCCCGGGGGGCAATTGTACGGGCGGCACAATGGCTTCGGCCCAGTCGCCCCGGGGCAATACCGCCGGACGAAAAAAAGGCAGGTAATCGGCCTCCAGACGGATCCCTGAAAAATAATAGATCAGCCTGATCCCGTCCGAGCCCGAATGGCGGCCAAAATCCCAGATATCCTCCAGGTCATCCGGGTTGAGGTTGTCGGTGGGGTTGATGCGGTCGCCCGTGCCCCAGGCGATCCGCTGCCGGCCAATCCGTACATCCAGCCCGTCGATCAGGAAATCATACAAAGCCACCCAGGCTTCCCTGAAATCGATGTTATAGGGCGACACTTCGTCTTTGTTGAACAATTGGCCGGTATGATCAAGCAGGGGAAAACCAAAGGAACGCAGCCATACATTTCCGTAAAAAGCTGCCTTATGCTTGAATTTCCTTTCAAGTTTCAGGTCGAGGCGGGTTTCGCTCCACGACCAGGCACCGTCATGTGTCCGCAGCCTGTTATCGGTGTAGAATTCGCCACCCAGGCGCAGTAATTCATCCTGGGCAAGCACCGGCTGTGCCCCGAAATGGGAAAAAAGGGTATACAGGGCCAGCACACTGAGAAAATACCTTGTCTTTACCATGATCATCCTGTTTGATATGTTGGAACCTTCACTCAGGCAGTTTTTGTTGCATTTGCTTATCATGCATACCAACGAACCATGAGGCCGCGGATACAATTACCTGCTTAGCAGGCGAACGCTGAAATCATCTTCGGTCAGGCCCGTATTAATGCGGGTAGCGGTAAATATCATCCTTGTCGAATGATTTTTTTTCAGGTCGTTCATGCTCATGTCGGTAATGATCCAATACCCGTCGATGTTCTCAATTTCGTTGTTTTGCATTGCCTTGACCTTGTTTCCGCCACGGTCATAATAATCGCTTGACAGGATGGTGTAATGCCGGGCATGTATGCGTGTGAGCATTTTGGAATAATCCGATTTTGCTCCCGCCTTTGGAAGCATTTCCAGCAGGTAATGCTCATCCGTGGACTCCAGCAGTTTAACATCGTATTTTTCGGCCAGTGGCACCGATTCCATATCATCATAGCTCAGGTCGGTGCCGGCGAAACTCTGGTTTTTCACATGAGAGGCAATGCGCCGGGCCTTGTCATAAGCAGGCAGGTACACATACATCACATCGTCCGGCAGGGACAGAAACGCGATACCCTCCTGCGAGGCCGGTGCGGTAAAGCGAAACAGCCGGTGGTGGTTGCCCATCTGTGTGGCAATGGCCTGCCGTTCCTGTTCGCGGCCCTTGCTGTCGGTCAGGATCATCCTGATCCCGCTTACCTGGTCGTCAGGTGCGTAGGTTACCGAATCGCAGAGCCTGACAATCTCCTGTGCATCCTGTGCCACCGTTTGTCCGGCGGCAACAAATAAAAAAAAGCTAAAGGCAATGATCGTTTTCATTTTATGTTTATTTAGTTTTTTCTTTTTTCCCGGAGGGATGGCGCGACCTGATGAGCAGCATCACCGCCGGCAACAGGGTGAGGGCCGCCGCCGATGAAGTGATCATGGTTACCGCAACCAGCAAACCAAAGCGCTGCAGGGGCACCAGGTTCGAAAAAAGCAGTACCAGAAAGCCGAGCGAAACGGCCAGCACATTCAGTACCACCGACCTGCCGGTGATGGCAAAAGCCTGCCGTATGGCCAGGTCGATACGACCATGTTTGCGCAGTTCATCATTCAGGTGCGAAATCATGTGAATGGCATAATCAACGCCGATCCCGATTGAAACGCTTCCCACCAGCACCGTGGCAATGTCGAGCGGAATGCCCGTAAGGCCCATAAACCCGAACAACACCACCAGGGTGGCCAATATGGGTATGATACTGAACCCGCCGCTCCGGAATGAACGCAACAACAGGCTCACAACAAGGAAGACCAGCAGCAGGGCATAGGCAAGCGACTGCACCTGGCTGCTGATGATGCTGTGATCGATCTTCAGGTACAAACTGGGCAAACCGGTAATGTGCATTTGGCACTTTTCGGTGCTTTCCTGCAGCAGGTAAGCTTCCATATCCTTTACAAAATCATCCATAAGCATAACATCGCCGGTTTTGAAGGTACCGGAAACCAGCCCCGCATCGAGTTCGTAATTGACCAGTTGTTCCATGATGTTTTGTCCCTGCAGCAGGATCCACAACTGTTCGATCTTTTCCTTTTCAGAGGGGATCACCTCCCCTTCTTCCATCAGGTCGTTCATTTCCTTAACCAGGTCGGCCACGCTCTGCGTATGCGTTACCGTTTGGTGCCTTTTCATGTATTCGGCAGCCAAATCCATTTTTTGCAGCACATGGGGCGATTGCACATCACCCCTTACTTCAATATAAACAGGAAAGGAGCCCCCGAACTTTTCCCTGAATATGTTTTCGGCAACATGGGCGGGATCGCTTTTTTTGAAATAATCGATCATGTCGACATTGCGGTTTATAAGCAGGATGCCTGATATGCCGGTGGCAACAATGATGAGCCAGAGAAGGATGATCCTGCCCGGCCATTTTATCACCATCCCGGCCATTTTGCCCAGCCACACATCAAAAACCCCCGGGGCAGCTTCCTGCCGGCGATGGAAAACCGTTTTCCCGCTCTTGCCGCCGAAAGTGGCCAGGAAGGCAGGAGCAAAGGTTAGCGACAGCAAAAGGGCAAAAAATATTCCCGCCGCCGCAAACAGGCCAAAGGTGGAGATCATGGTGAGGTAAGACCCGAATATGAAGGATATGAAGCCGATCATGGTGGTGAGCGAGGCAATTACCACAGGGGTAATGATATAGGTCAGGGCGGGCATGATCCTTTGCCGGAGGTTTTCGCCCTCCGTTTCCCTGATGCGGTTCAGCACATGGATGGTATAGGCGCTTCCCACCGCCAGGAGGATGACCGGGATCACATCGGAGATGATGGAAACCCGGATGCCCAGCAAACCCATCAAGCCCATGGTCCATATGGTGCTGAAGCCAACCGTGGCCAGGGGCAGCATCACGCCCCGCCAGGAACGGAAACCCCAGAGCAGGACCAGGATAATGACCAGTGCCGTGAGGGGGGCAAGAAACAAAAGGTCGTTCATGATGATGTCCGACAGGCTGAGCAGGGTAAAGGGCAGCCCGCCGAAATACACATCAAAATCTTTGTTATTCGATTGCATGAAGGCCCTGATTCTTCTGGCAACATCAATTTTGTCGGTCCCCTCGGCAATGCGCACCATGATGGCGGTAAAGGTGCCGTCGGCAGAAACAACCGTTCCGCGGTACATCTCATCCGACAAGGTATAATCCCTGAGGCTGTCGAGCGCCGCAGGGGTATGCGGCAGGTCCCACGGATCAACCAGGGAAGTGATCTCGATCCCCCATTCCGAACCCCTGATGTCGATGATGTTCGTTAAGCTTGTCACATGCCCCACACCCGGCATCACTTCCAGCGAATCGGTCAGTGTGCGTATCTGCTCCAGCACTTCATAAGTAAACACATCATCCGTCCTGATCCCGATCATGGCAATATAGTTGCCGCCGTAAGTAAGCCCGATCTCATTGAAGAGGGCTGCCGCAGGGTCATCATCCGGCAGGTAGTTGAACACATCCGGATCCACCTCCAGGTCCTTCATGAAATAGGCCGACGCGGCCGTCAGCAGAAAGGATATGAGCAGGATGGCCCTGCGAAAGCGCAGTATGTTATGAGAAATGCTTTTCACCCCTGTATCCCTGTTAAGACATTGCTGTATTCAGGTATGTTTTGACTAAAAACGTTTTTTGGTCAGTTTTATGATACAAAGGTACATAATCGGATGAATGAAAACAAGCAGCGATCGGCAGGCAGACCGGATGTCAGAGGAATGACCGCTATTGCCGGGGATTGGGGGGTTAAAGCCACCTGCTTACCGGCCGGCATTTTTTTCGAGACCGCGGATGAGAATATCGAGCAGCTCCACAATGGTATTCTCGTACTCAACGATCTTGTTTTGCAGGTAAAAAGGGATTTCGATGGCTTTCATGGCAAGGATGATCACCTGAGCGGTTTTCCTGACGTTCTCAACCTCGAATGATCTTTCATCTATCCCTTTTTGAAGGATACCCGACAACAGCTCAACTTCAAATTCATCGAATTCCGACCTGAGTTCGTCCAGGAATTCGAAGGTTTGCAGGAAGTCGGCCTTCAGGGTTTCGTGATAATTGACTGCGCCTGCCAGTACTTTCATCCGGGTAAGCAGATAATCGCGGATCATGTTGGTGGCGGTGTCTTCTTTGGCAGCCACTGCCAAAAGGGCATTTTTAAGGCTTTCTATCTCCACGTTTACCACAGCCAGGAACAGCTCTTCCTTACTTTTAAAGTGGTAATAAACCGACCCTTTGGCTTTGTGCGCCGTACGGGCTATCTCATCCATGGTGGTCTTCTGAAAGCCGTATTTGCCGAAGATGCGGGATGCAACCTTAAGGATCTTTTCGCGCGTGGGGTCTACGTTCATCGGATGAGCATGATGGCATTAAGCTGTTAAAGGTATGAATTTTACCTGTTCACTGCCGGGTAGCGGCCTGAAAAAACCTAAGGCAGGACGAAAATTCCTATAAGAAAAAAGTGACTGATCACGGATAGACGTTCTTTTTTAAACTTCGGTTACTGTATATCGCCGGTTGAAAAAGTCAGGCTGCTGGCAGGAAAACCCTGCAGGGAATGATGAAGGCGATATCTGTGGCTGAATATCGGGGGGCCGTCCCTGGCGGGAATACCGTGAAATGGGTATCCCGATCATCCATTGCCGTGATACTGTGGATCAGTGAAAACAAGAAGACCAGTCAGCCGGAAAATACGGAAAGGAGGATGGTGTTGTAATACCACGGCAAAATCCATGTGCGGGAGTTGAAGACGGTGTAAAAATAACACTATTTACAGGAAGGCGGCGTATATCCTACCGGGATACAGATCCGGAATACCGTTCCGTTTCCTTTTACGGAATCGATTTTGACGGTACCGTTGAGGAACTCCACGCGCGACTGTATGCTGTGCAGACCCATGGTTTTGAGGTCGAGCATTTTTTTCACATCAAAGCCCTTGCCGTTGTCGTGGTAACTCATAGAGAGCTCCCCGTCCTGGTTGACGACGGTCAGGTCGATGACGCTGGCGCCGGCGTGTTTGATGGTATTGTTGACCAGCTCCTGTACAATGCGGTAGATCATGATCTCCTTGTTCTCGTTGAGCCGGTCCTTTTCTCCGATCACCTCGAGGCGCGCATCAAAGCCATCCTTTTCGCTCAGGTTCTCGAACAGGTCTTCCAAAGCTTCGAACAACCCCAGTTTGGTAAGCAGTCCGGGCATCAGGTTGTGCGAGATCTTCCTGACATCAGTGCTGGCCTGTTCGAGCAGTTTTTCCGCCCTGCCGACCAACTCCCTGCTGCCGGGGTCCTTGTCCCTGATCTCGCTGAAATGCAGCCTTGTAGCAGTTAGGAGCACACCCAGGTTGTCGTGCAGTTCAAGGGCCATGCGTTTTCTTTCAAGCTCCTGTCCTTCCACCAGGAAGCGTGCCGCCATATGCTTTTTCTCTTCCTCCAGCCGGCGGATCTTCTGGCTGGCGATGATGCGGTCCTTCCTTCTTTTGTAAAGGAGGAACAGGGTGATGAACAGGGCCAGAAACAATATCCCCGAAGCAGCAAATATCATCAGGTTCCGCTGCCTGGCCTTTTCAAGGTTCTCCTTTTCCAGGTTCAGGATCCGCAGGCGGTCCTTATCCTTTTCGTATCGCAATAACAGATCATTGATGATCCGCGTCCTTTCCAGGCTGAAGATGCTGTCCTTGAGCCCGTGGTATTCGGTAAATACCTGCAAGGCTTCCTCTGTATTCCCCGCACGTAAATGGGTCAGGTATATCGTTTGCAAGATGGCCTTTTGCCTGTAAAGATTATTTGTCGAACGGGCCATGGTCAGGCTGGAGTCGGCGTAAAGGAGTGATTTTCCGGTCTGGCCAATTTCCCTGTAAACCTGTGCCATGCCATGCCAGGCCGACATCCTGCCATCGGCATAATCCTGCGTACGATGATGGGCCAGCCCCTTCCTGAAATGCTCCATGGCTTTGTCAAACTTTCCCTGCTTCAGGAAAAGGTAACCCATGTTCATAATGTTGTCGTGCAGGCCGCTCTGGTCACCGGTCATCCGGTAAAGGGAGTCGGAAAGCAGATGATACTTCATGGCCTCATGATCATTCCCGTCGGTTTTTTCCAGGATCCCCATCCTTGAAAAGGCTACTGACATACTGACGTTATCTTCATTCCTGCGGTCATGGTCAAGGCCGATGAGCAGATATTTTCGTGCATTCTCAAGATCATCGAGTTTCATATAGGTATCGCCCAGGTTCCCGATGATCCTTCCCAGGCGGGAGTTAAAACCTATTGCTTCGCAATATTCGATCGACTTGTGGTAATAGGTCACTGCGGAGTCATAAACCGGGATCTCCTTGTAATAGTTCCCGATGCCATTATAGATCACCGTCAGTGCCGTGCTGTCTTTCAGGCGTTCATAGATCACTTTGGCGCGCTTATAGTAATCCAGGGAAACCTCCCTGTCGAATCCGATCCTTACGAGGTTGCCCAGGTTGAAATACCCTTTTGCCATGCGGACACTGTCGCGGATCGAATCGCATATGGCAATGAACAACTCCGCGTATTTGGTGGCTTCTTTGTAATGGCCCGTTATCCCGAGGGTGAGGCTTTTCTTGTATACCGCCTCCGCCTCCCCTACGGTGTAACCGATCGACCTTGCGATGGTGTAAGCCTTTTCGGAGAACATCACCGAGGAATCTCCATCGACGTCACGGTAATAATATGCCAGTTCTATCAGGCAATCCACCTTTTCCCGGCTTGCCCGCTCCTGAGAAGCACAGGCCATCAACGAATCAATAAATTCATCAGGGCTTGCCGGACCAGCGTGCATGATCAAAGGCATAAGCAAGCAGGCAAATGCAGATGTTATCGTTTTACCCATCAGGTGTTTATTTTAATTCAATGTTGCTGTTTTGCGTGACCACACCTGACTTACTGTCTTGCAACACATTATCCTTATATACCATGCAGGTGATATTATAATCCTTGCTGCCGATAAGATTTCTGACTCCCTGTTCGTCGAGCTCCCCGCTTATTTGAAAGATCTCAACCGGGATCACCAGCTCCTCGGTCCTGCCATGCTCCGAAACGGGGCCCGTAACCCTCAGGTGTATTTCTATGTCTTTTCCTGATTCCCCGTGATCGGTCACGATAATGTCGTCCTGCCGCGGATAAGGGATGCTTTGCGTTGAATATATGGTCACCTGGTCGGTGGCCCTGGCATAGATCTTCTGCGACGCAATGAGGTAAAGGATGTCGGGATAAAGCTCCTGTTCGTACATGATAATATCTTCTTGCTGCTCTTTATTGGTTTGAAATTATAACCTAAAATTAATATAATTTTCACGACCATCGCAAAAGTCTCCGCATTGCTTATGTGATATCATGCCGGATCAATTCTATATCAGAATTCTCGCTTGCATTGATGCGGAGCCCTTTCACCCAGGAAGGAAGGTTTTCCATCTTCATCACGATATCGACCTCCATTTCAACCTCAAGCTCTTTTTTTGATTCGCCAACGAAGACAAAATCAAGTTCCATGATCCCGTCGTCAGGTTCATCATCATATTTCCTGGGTAACAGCACCGGACAGGGCAATGCGCTGAACCGGGCAATGCCGCCGGCCCTCACGGCCATGATTTCCGGTTCGCTTTCTTGCCTGATGATCCTGATGTTCGTAATATATTTTACATCACCTTTCACTACAATACAATATTAAAGATATGGATCCCCAATGACATGGCTGGAAATCACTATTTTTTTTTTTGGTGGTTTCCTGTCATGTTCAGGGGGATATGTGATCATATATTTGTACCCTGACCGGCACAAAGCCGATGTTCGTGTTGCCGGTCCTGCACAAGACCCATATACGAATGAAGAAAGATTTTGTAATTACCCTGATCACAACCTTGATATTCATTGCCTTAGTTGCTGGCATGAATGAACCTGAGACACGAAGGCTTAATGCCCGAAACATGATACCGGTTCGTCCTGAACCGGTATCGTGGATCTCGGGAAAAGACCGGGTAAGGGTGGGTTTCCAACAAAAGAGAATGCAGTCGGATTCAATGGTCAGGAAACCGGATACGGAAGAAAAAAGTCAGATAAAGAAAAAGGAACCCTGCAGAAAGGGAACCACGGTTAAAAAGCCTGTTACTAAACATTATTAGTACGGTTTTTTTTTTGATAATGCTTTGTTGGTTTAACGAAGTAGACTTTTTCGGGGCGCTCAAAAAGCGCCCCGTTTTTTATCCGGCTTTTTCGCGCTTTATTCGGCGTGATCGTTTTCGACTGCCCATTTCACCAGGCTGGCGGTATTTCCTGTCCCGGTTTTGTGCATAAGGTTGGCACGGTGGTTCTCTACCGTATGCAGGCTGATGAAGAGTTTTTCTGAGATCTCCTGACTTGAAAGGCCTTTACAGATCAGGATGAGCACCTCTTTTTCGCGCTCGCTGAGTTTCGGGAAAAGTCCGGAAATGTTTTCTTCCTTCAGCTCCTGTTCGATCAGCCTGATGGAGAGGCTGCCCGAGAAATACCTTTGGCCTCCATAAACGGCCCTTACCGCTTTTTCGATCTCTTCCCGGCCGGCATCCTTGAGCAGGTAACCACTGGCCCCGTTCTTCACCATGCGTTTCACGAACCGCTTTTCATCGTATTGCGAGAGGGCGATGATCCTGATGTCCGGGTATTTTTTTTTGACCTGCCGGGTACAGTCCAGCCCGTCGAGCCCGGGCATGTTAATATCCATCAGGATAATGTCGGGGCGCAGTCCCGATTCCAGTTTCTTCAGCACCTGGTAGCCGTGCAGGGCTTCACCCACCACCTCTATATCGGCAGCACCGCCAAGCGTCGACCGGATCCCGTCGATGATCAGCTGATGGTCGTCGGCAATCATTAACCTGATCATTGTTCTTCTTTTTGCCGCCACAAGTTAGTGAATTTTCGGGCAGGTGCCAACGATAGAATAGAGAACTGAGGAATCCCGAAAAACCAGAAATCTTCGATTTCATCGTTTTTCGTGGATCCTCGATAAAAGAGCAAATCAAAGATTTGCATTTATGGGGACAAGGAATAAGAATCCTGAACGCAAATATTATAAATTGATAGTTGACAACTGACAGTCGACAATCAAAAAACCCCGCCAAAAGCGGGGTTTTTTGTGGAGCATATCGGAGTCGAACCGATGACCTCTTGACTGCCAGTCAAACGCTCTAGCCAGCTGAGCTAATGCCCCGAAATGAGTGTGGGTGTGAGTGTGGGTGTGGAGTTATGCGTGTGACTTTCTATATTATTTTGGGGATGCAAATATACAATAAATTTAAAAAAACACAATAGTCTTCAAAAGGCTTCACCGAACAGGAAACGCCCGGGGTTTTCCGAAACGAATATTTCTTTTTCTTCCGGTGTGAAAACAGTGGTTTCCTCCCATGTTTTCAAATAAGCCAAATAACTGTCGGCCCCAAAGAGGTTAACCATAAAATCGGTACCGAAAAGCAACTTACGCATGAGTTTCCGGCGTAATTCGTCTTTGTCTGCGCCGCCGGAAGCCATACTGTCAATGCTTTCTTCAACAGCCCTGCCCAAATAATGGTATGTCTCCGGCGAAGCCCCCAGGTCGGAAATGTCGGCATATACGTTCGGATAACGATCGTTAAGGATAAGCCCGATAATGGTCCTGTTCCATTCGCCCCAGCCATGGCGGGCCGAACGAAGCTGCACACCAAAATGCCCGAAATTTAGTTTCAGTTGCGGATATTGCTCCAGCACCCCTGACCAGCAGGCAGGATTGGCCCGCTCCCGGCTCCAGCGTTCATCCATGATCACAAAGCCACCGTCGCTGCAATGAGTAGTAACCGGAATGTTTTTATCCTCACAATACTGGTAGAGATAATGGGTGTTTACCCAGGTATTGAAATATTCCTGCTGCAGGCGTATTCGTAATTCCGGTTTTAAGGCTTTCCCCAACTCCGCTTCCAAAGGAGCTTCGGGTGGATTGGGATCAAAACCAAGTGGCGGATATACCTTGATGCCGCTAAAAAAATTACTCCCGAGATCACGCCAGGTCATGGCTGAAGATGCAGGATTATAAAACATTTCATTAAATGCCTGTTCAAAATCTGCAATCTCACCCCGGTATTCACCAAAATACTTGTCGAGCATTTTCGGCAGGGTATTTTCGCGCGGATAAGTGTCTTTAAACTCCGCCTTATGGAAATCATCCATGGCCTCGCGAATGGAATCCCGCAAAGCATCATCCTTGGCAGCAGACAGAAGCACATCCCGCTCATCCGCACTCAATTCCCTCACAAACACCAGAACACTCACCGCCCGCAGAAAAACAACCTTTCCCAATAGCCTTTCCGGAATATCGATCCTGCTTCCGGTCTTCAATGCCCTGCCATGCCTGTATGATCCGGTATTTATCCCCATGAAGGGAAATATCTGCAACAAACCCAGGCTTCCGCGGCAGTATTCCTGTATCCCGTTAAACAGGTCGACAAGCTGCTCAATGATCAGCTTGGCCGGTGGCAGATTATAATGGATTTTCTGCTTATCAAGCTTTTCGAATCCTTTCGAATCAAAATTCATCATCAGTGGCGTCAGCACTACCTTTCCGTATTGCTGCCTGCCAAGCGGAAACTGATGGTTATGACGCTCCCACAGTGTTCTTAGCTTACCATAAAAAATCTTCGGATCCGGCTCATCCACCCCGAAAATATAATCCCTGATGTCATCGTGCAGGGAAAGATAATCCAGTTCCAGGTATCGCAGCTGATGAGCCAGGTCGTTTTCAAAAACAGACAATACGTTAATGCTGCGGGGGATACTTTTAGATTTTTCCTTTTTCAGAACCCATCGTTTCAACACGCTCCTGCCGGTGTATAATAAAAAACCCAACAACAGGGGAATCAGGAGAAATCCGCAAGCAAGCAGCAACCAGGAGATAAAGGCCTGAAGACTGCCGGCGGGGATGAAATACAGCCGGCCGGGAATGACAAAAAACCATAAAAAAACCCAGGCAAGGAAAATGATGATAAACATAGACAGAAAGATGACCCGCTTACGCATCAATGCCTGCGACTCGGCCCTGCTGTGCCCTTTTTTGAACATATAATGCCGGATTATCTTAAAATACCGGCCTTCGAGCAGGTCATCAAACCGAAGGGCATTGTTCAGGAAAAACCTGTTGATGAAGGCCATCAGCCCGGCATGGCTCAGGTTGAACACATGCATATGGATGTCGTAAAAACGTTTTGCAGGCATAAATAAGGCTTTTTGAAAACCCAAATTTATGGCTGTGCTTCTTTAACCGGTCACCAAAAGATGGGCTTATATTTCAGAATAAAGATACGAAAGAAGATGAAAAAAAGAAAACAATCATCAGTCCATCCCACTGATGCGCAATATTTCCGTTTTGTAAACCAGGCAATCATATATCCTACCCGGCACCCCTTCCCTTTTTTCACTAACTTAGCAATCAGTAACGCCGCCCGTGAAAACAAAACACTATACCATCCCGGTCTTTATCCCGGAGCTGGCCTGCCCGTTCCGCTGCATCTACTGCGACCAGCAAAAGATCACCGGCACAACGGACATGCCGGCCCCGGATGGGATTCGCGACATCATCGAACGACACCTGGCCTCTTTCCCGAAAAGAAGAAAGGTGGTCGAGATCGGGTTCTTCGGTGGCAATTTCACGGGCATAGACCCTGGTTTGCAGGCGGAATACCTTTCCGTGGCCGCAGCATATCTCGCCCACGGAAAGGTTGACGGCATAAGGCTGTCGACGAGGCCCGACTACATCAGCGAGACGGTGATCAGGCTGCTGAAGAAATACCATGTTTCCACCGTCGAGCTCGGCGCACAGTCGATGGCCGACGAGGTGCTGCAGGCCAGCCGCCGAGGGCATACGGCCGCTGTCACCGTCAGGGCCTCGGCAATGATCCGGAATGCGCACATGCGGCTGGGGCTGCAGATGATGATCGGGCTCCCGGGCGACAGCCGGCAGCACGACCTCGAAACGGCCGCTGCCTTCGTTGAACTGGAAGCCGACGATGCCCGTATCTACCCCACCCTGGTGATCAGGGGCACGGCACTGGAAAAGCTTTACCATGAAGGCAAATACCGGCCGCCCGGCATGGAGGAGGCGGTGAAGCGGACCGCGGAAGCTTACAAGATCCTCGAAGCCGGCGGGGTGAACGTGATCCGCATCGGCCTCCACCCTTCCGAAGGACTGCTGGGCGGCGATGAGCTGGTGGCCGGCCCTTTTCACGAATCCTTCAGGGAACTGGTGATGACCCGCCTCTGGGCGGAAGAACTCGCATACCTGATGACATCCGCCGCCAGCCGGCACCTCGAAATACATACTTCGCCCGGGCAATTCAATTTTGCCACAGGCTATGGGGCCGCAAACAAAAAAGCCCTGCTCAATTACTATGAAACCGTCGTGTTCAGGCCCGATGAAAACCTGCAAGGAAGAAATTACCATGTATATCATCGTTGACAAGAAAATGCCGGCGGCAGTGGTGAAAAAACTGGCAGGCATGGGCGAGGTGATCAGGTTCCATACCTCGGGCATTACCTATGAAGCCATCTCGGGTCACCCCGATGTTTTTATCCATCCCATCAATGAAAATACGCTGGTCATCGCCCCGAACCTCCCGCAAAAATTCAAAAATTTACTGTCGGCAACCAAATTGAACATCGTGGAAGGCAGCCGTCCGGTTGGAACCGGATTTCCCGCCTCGGCCTCCTATAACGCCGTTTCAACAGAGCATACCCTGATCCACAACTTCCGGCATACCGATCCGGTGATCAAAGAAATGAGGCACGAAACCGCCTTTATCCATGTGGAACAAGGCTACACCCGGTGCAACCTGCTGGCCCTCGGCGACCGGCATTTTATCAGCTCCGATGCCGGCATCACCACCACCCTGAAAAACAATGGCAAAAATTGCCTGTTTATCGACCCAAAAGGCATTCTGCTGCCGGGTTTCAAACATGGCTTCCTGGGCGGATGCTGCGGCTTATATAAAAATACCGTATACCTGTCGGGATCCGCTGATCACCATCCCCGCGGCCAAAACATCAGACACTACCTCGAAACCCTGGGTCTATCGCTTTGCCAACTTTACAAGGGCCCGCTTTTCGACGGTGGAGGCATATTATTTCTGCCAAAATCATGAGCATTCCTCCAATAAATGTACCTTTGCAGACATAATGATTTGAATGACGGGATCATACGAAACGGAAAAAACAACAACATGATAAGACTGACCATTTTCACCCTCCTGATCGCATTCCTTCCCTGGGCAGGACATACACAGGTAAAGGAAAAAACAACAAAAGAAAAGCTGCCATTGCCCATCCTTGAAGTGGGAGGCGGCATGGGCCTGAGCTCGTTGGCGGGAAACCTCCCATCGGAAGAATACCGCCTGACAGGACAATTCGGAGCCGGGTTTACCCTGCCGGTCTCGAAAAAAAATAACATCCACACCGAATTGCTCTATACTTTCCAGGGCTTTAAGTACGCGACAAACACCTATGTCCACAAGGGCGATACCATCAGCCTGGCAACAACCGAACAGCGTTTCAACTATTTTAAGCTGAATGTGATGGACCGCTACTTCCTTGACAAAAACCGGGTTTTTTATGTAAACGGGGGTTTATATGTGTCGTACCTCACCCAGGCCAGATACCAGGGAAGCTTTTACACGGATATTCCCGGCACCGACGACCGCCAGCTGAATGAAATCGACAACGACAACAAGGACGATTTCACCACCCTGGATTTCGGATTGGTGGGCGGTATCGGCCTTCGCCTCGGGAATAAGAAATTCAGTAATTTCATCATCGAGGCACGTGCCGCCTACGGCCTCATCAACATCGCCAAACCCGTTGAGGGAACATCACTGAACGAAAGGAACATATACGGCATACTGAAGCTGGGCGTGGATATTCCGCTAAATAATTGACAACGCCATCGTATACGGCCCGGATATGAAAAATAAACCGCTCATTCTTCTGGCAATCATCCTGGGCCTGCCCCTCATTTCAGCAAGCCAGGATATCATTTACAGAAATAACGGGGAAGAGATCCGGGCCGTCGTTCTTGAAATATCACCCGGCGTTGTTAAATACCTGAAATATGACCACCGGCAGGGGCCGGTTTTTTCCATCGCCAGGGAACAGTGTGAAAAAATAATCTATGAGAATGGCCGGGTGGTTACATTCGATAAGCCCGAAAAAAAAATAAAATCCGGAAAAACAGAAAACCGCCCCCTGCCCGTTCGCAAATCACCCCTTTTGGGCTGGCACATCGGCCTGGGGGCAAGCAATATCTACGGCGATATCGAAAACAACAAGCCCCTGCTGGCGTCATCCATTGGGGTTTCGGTCACCCTGCCGTTTACAAGGAATAATTCACTGCTGCTGCAGGCCGACCTGCTCTCGCTCGGTTGTTCATTTCATGACATGGACTATATAGATGAAAGCGACAACTCCAGGGTTTCGATCACCAACGCCGTTGAAGACCTTGGATATATCGGGCTACTGCTGACGAACCGCTATTTTTTCAATTCGGGTTTCAATTATTATGTTGAAGGAGGCGTTTACGGCTCTTTCCTGGTGAATGCCCGCATGCAGGGCGATGTGGAGGTTACCGACACCCTGGGGCAGGTCAGCAGCGGCTCATTCAATGAACAACTCATCGAGTTTTATGACGTTTTCGACTTTGGGGTTGCAGCCGGCCTTGGCGGCAGGATACCGCTCGACAAAAGAAAAAAATGGCACCTGACCCTCGGATTGCGGTTTTATTACGGGCTCACAAACATCATCGATACGGGCATCCCCCTCTTGAATGAATACCGCGAATCGAACATTTACGGACTCGTATTCCTTGGCCTCGACATCCCCACAAAATCGCCGGACTAAAATATTTATTAATTTCGCGGGGCTGAAAACGCCTTCCCGCGAAGGTGATCCAAAAAAACGATCAATATGCTCAGAACCCACAACTGCGGTGAATTAAGACCGGAACATATCAACACACAAGTAACATTAAGCGGATGGGTGCAGCGTATCCGCGACAAAGGTGCCCTGGCATGGGTCGACCTGCGCGACCGCTACGGCATCACGCAATTGCTTTTCAGGGAGGAAAAAGCCGTTCCGGGGCTCATGGACAAGGTGAGGGCGCTGGGGCGCGAATACGTCATCAGCGCCACGGGTACCGTCATCGAAAGGGAATCGAAAAATCCCAAAATCCCCACCGGCAGCATCGAGATCAGCGTGGATAAACTTGAAATCCTCAATCCCTCCGCCCTGCCTCCCTTTACCATCGAAGACGATACCGACGGCGGAGAGGAACTCAGGATGAAATACCGCTACCTGGACCTCAGGAGGTCGCCCCTGCGCAAAAACCTCGAACTGCGCCACCGCATGTCAATCGGGGTGAGAAATTACCTCGACCACCTGGGATTCTACGAAATAGAAACCCCCTGCCTGATCAAGTCGACACCCGAAGGCGCCCGCGACTTCGTAGTGCCTTCGCGCATGAATCCCGGCGAATTCTATGCCCTGCCGCAATCGCCCCAAACCTTCAAACAGTTGCTGATGGTGGCCGGATACGACCGCTACTACCAGCTTGTGAAATGTTTCAGGGACGAAGACCTTCGTGCCGACCGCCAGCCCGAATTCACACAGATCGACTGCGAAATGGCTTTCGTAACACAGGATGATGTGCTGGAAACCTTTGAGGGCCTCATGCAACATCTTTTCAAAAAGATCAAAGGTATTGAAATACCTGCTTTCCCGCGTATGACCTACGAAGAAGCCTTGAAAAGATACGGCTCCGACAAGCCCGACCTGCGCTTCGGGATGGAATTTACCGAACTCAATGATGTGGCCGTGGGGAAAGGGTTCAATGTATTCGACCAGGCCGAACTGGTAGCGGGTATCTGTGTCCCCGGAGGCGCTGAGTTTTCACGCAAACAACTGGACGAACTCACTGAATTTGTGAAAAAACCGCAAATCGGTGCCAAAGGACTGGTATACGTCAAATGCAATACCGACGGGAGTTTTAAATCTTCGGTCGACAAATTTTACAGCGGGGACGACCTCCGCACCTGGGCAGAAAAAGCCGGGGCATCGGCCGGCGACCTCCTGCTCGTCCTGTCGGGCGAAGCCCATCGTTGCCGGAAACAACTCTGTGAATTGCGGCTGGAAATGGGGAACCGGCTTGGGTACCGTAACAAGGATGTTTTCAAACCGCTCTGGGTGGTTGATTTTCCACTGCTTGAATGGGATGAAGAAGAAAAACGGTTTTTTGCCATGCACCATCCCTTCACCTCCCCCAAACAGGAAGATACCGGCCTGCTCGAAAGCAAGCCCGGCCGGGTACGTGCCAATGCCTACGACCTGGTGATAAACGGGGTGGAGATCGGGGGAGGCTCCATACGGATACATAACAAAGACCTGCAGAAAAAAATGTTCGGCGTGCTGGGCTTTACCGAAGAAGAAGCCCAGGCACAATTCGGTTTCCTGATGAATGCCTTTGAATATGGCGCCCCGCCACACGGTGGCATCGCCCTGGGATTCGACCGCCTGGTGGCGTTGTTCGGCGGGCAGGACAGCATCCGCGATTTCATCGCCTTTCCGAAAAACAATGCCGGAAAGGATGTGATGATCGATTCACCCTCGCTTATCTCGAACCGTCAACTGGATGAACTGAACCTGCGCGTAACCGCGAAAGACAAGCCGGAGGGCTGATCATTCGATCGTTTGCCATATCAGCCGGGGAATGTCCGTATTTTCTGTCTGCCCCCCGAAAAGCATGCTGTTTACCCCAAGCGCATAAACCGGCACCGCCGTTCCGGTATGCGAAAAAGTTGTCCAGGCAAGGCCGGCTCTGTGCGAAAGGATCTCCAGGATGGTCAGTGTAAGCCTGTCGTAAGGAGGTTCCTCCCCTTCCCGGCTCACCTCCAGGCCCATGAAGGCCTGCCTGAGCCTGCCGGTTTCCACGCTGCTCAATACGATCGGGGCTTCTTCGCCTCCCAGGCCAAAATATTCCTCGGTCAGCATAAGCAGTTTTTTAAAACCCTTCTCGTTGATGTGGTTATCAGGCAACCAACCAGCCAGGATACGGTTGAAGGCCTCGCCCGAAACCTTCTGATGCGCCAGCAATGAATACTCCGTATCATATTTCATAACATTGCTTCCAAGGCCAAGCCCGCCGGTTTCATGGTCGGCCGTAACAACGATGAGGGTTTCTTCGGGATACCTTTCATAAAAGCGGATGGCCTCGTCAATGGCCGCAGAAAAATCGAGGACCTCCCAAACCGTGGCCCCCGCATCATTGTCGTGACACAACCAGTCGATCTTACCCCCTTCCACCATGATAAAAAATCCTTCATCGCCCTCCAGCAGCTCAATAGCCTTTCGGGTAATGCCGGCCAGGCTGAAATAACCCTCCGGCTGGTCGATGGCATAAAACATCGAGGCGCCGGCGGTAAGTCCGGGATGTACAAAAAGCACCTTCCCCGCCGGGGCTTCCAGGGCCAGAAAGGCTTCAACGTCGTTGATATATGTATAGCCATTTTCCTGCGCCAGTGCGGGAATATGAACCTCCCGGCCGTTATGGCTGCCATCGGGTTCCTTAAAGCCGCCGCCGCCAAAAAAGTCTATTCCGCTTCGGGCCAGGTCAAGGCCGATTTCGAAATACATGTTCCGCGAAGGCTGATGGGCGTAAAATGCCGCCGGCGTGGCATGATCGATCGAAACATTGGAAATGATAGCTGTTCTCATTCCTTTTTCCATGGCCTTTTCTGCCAGGGTTTGCAGTGGAATGCTGCCCGATGTGTCCATCGAGATACGGCCAACGGAAGTTTTGTGCCCCGTAGCCAGGGCCGTTCCGGCCGCCGCCGAACCCGTGATAAAACGGTTTGCGGCATAGGTATTGCTCAGGCCATTGACGGGAAAATCCCTGAAAGGAAGCGAAACATAGCCTCCCCCGGGGCTAAGGTCCGTTAAAAATGCCTCCGCGGCAACCACCTGCGACAAGCCCATGCCGTCGCCAATAAAAAGGAATACATATTTAGCACCGGCCGGTGCAGCTTGTTCAGTATGATCGCACCTGACCAGGAACAAGCCCAGCAGGAGCAGGGCCAGCAGGGCCAACAATCCTGTTTTTCTCATGTCGCTTCGTTTTTTAAATTCATATGAAACCATCTCCTATTATTTTTTTTTCCTAAAACCCGCAACGTTGCCGGGAAATAATATTATGCGGACACAGGCTCATGTTTTTCAAAAATAAATAATTCCCCCGGGCAGGGACCGGAATGGCGTATTATTTTTTGATTAATAATGACGAGGACTGCAGGCAATCGCCTCCGGCGGTAAAAAGGGGTTGAAGGGGCAATAGCAGGATTTCTTCGCAATGTGTTACTTTTGTATCATGCCGGAACAAAAACACAAGGCAGAAGATATTGAGATCATGGCACCGGTGGGATCCATGGAATCACTGATGGCAGCCATACAGGGCGGAGCCGGATCGGTATATTTCGGCGTGGGGAAACTGAATATGCGTTCGCGCTCCGCGAAGAACTTCACCATCCGGAACCTCAAAGAGATCACGGCCATCTGCCGTGAACACGGGATGAAATCATACCTCACCCTCAACACGGTGATCTACGATGAAGAACTGTATGAAATGAAAAAACTGGTGGATGCCGCCAAAGCAAACGGCATCAGCGCCATCATTGCTTCCGACTTCTCGGTTATCAGCTATGCGCGGCAAACCGGCATGGAGATCCATATGTCGACACAAACCAATATTACCAACCTCGAAGCCGTAAAATACTACGCGAATTTTGCCGATGTGATGGTTACGGCCAGGGAACTGAATCTCGGCCAGGTTAAAAACATTACGGAGGGAATAAACCGGGAAAATATCCGCGGGCCGGGAGGCGAAAGGGTAAAAATCGAGATCTTCGTTCACGGAGCCCTCTGCATGGCCATTTCCGGAAAATGCTACCTGAGCCTCGACAATGTCAATTACCCGGCCAACCGCGGCGAATGCATGCAACTGTGTCGCCGGTCCTACCTGGTAACAGACAAAGAAACCGGTCTTGAACTAAAAGTCGACAATGAATACATCATGTCGCCCAAAGACTTAAAAACCATCGATTTCCTGGATAAGATTCTGGAAGCCGGGGTCAGGGTACTGAAAATTGAGGGCCGGGGCCGCTCGCCCGAGTACGTGAAAACCGTTACCCGCTGCTATCACGAAGCCGTTACGGCATATTTTGACGGAAGCTTTGGCAGGCAAAAGACAGAATCGTGGAACAAACAACTGGCCGGCGTTTATAACCGCGGATTCTGGGATGGATATTACCTGGGAAGAAAAACCGGCGAATGGTCGGAACAATACGGTTCGCAGGCAACGAAAAAGAAGATCTATGTAGGGAAAATAGTCAACTATTTTGCAAATATCGGCGTAGCCGAAGTGCTTGTTGAAGCCAGCCCGCTCAGCCAAAATGATGAGATCTGTGTGACCGGTCCGACCACCGGTGTATACGAAGGTAAAGTGGATGAACTGAGGGTGGATGGAAAAGTTTGCAAAAAAGCTGTACAGGGTGAACACTGCTCCCTGCCTGTACCCGTTTTTTTACGCAGGGCCGATAAATTATATAAATTTTTTTTTAACACTTAACGCATACATTTTCAATGATTTATACGGATTTTGGGGAGGTCGGCTTAAAAAAAATTTGAAAATTTTTTCAAAAACAGGGTTACCTTTTTCGTTTTTCCGTATTAATAGATGAAAGGGTTAACATCTAAGGTTAATTTTTCATTTGATAATTTTAAGATTTGGGTTTGGAGAGCGTTTGATTAACGCTCTCCTTTGTTTTGGTTACACCTCGCCGTATTGGCAAATTCATTATCATTGCCGCTGAAAATGTTCAGGCATAATTTCCATACGCACACACATTATTGCGACGGCAGCTCCGCTCCCGAAGCCTATATTCTCCATGCCCTGGATACCGGCATGCAATCGGTCGGGTTTTCGGGTCATGCGCCTGTTCCCTTTAAGAATTCCTTTGCCATTGCCAACCATGGTAAACTGAAAGAGTACTGCCATGAAACAAAGGCACTCAGTGAAAAATACCGGGGACAGATCGATGTATACCTGGGGCTGGAAGCTGATTTCATCCCCGGAAAGAGTTCCGCTTTTTCGGATTTCTCTGAGCAATACCCCCTTGATTACATGATCGGGGCCGTGCATCTGGTGCTTGACAATAACAATGCATTGTGGTTTATCGACGGCCCGGAACGCAAATTCTGGCTCAAAGGGCTGGAAGAAGGTTTCGGGGGCGATATCCGAAAGGCCGTAAAAGCATATTACCGGCAGCTGAACCGGATGATTGAAACGCAAGACTTTGATATCGTTGCCCATCTCGACAAGGTAAAAATGCACAACCGGAATGAATTTTTCAGGGAGGAGGAGGCCTGGTACAGGAGTTTGCTGCTGGAAACCCTTGAAGTGATCAGGCAGCAAGGATGTATCGTGGAGATCAACACACGGGGCCTGTATAAAAACCGTTCCGACGATTATTTCCCGGGCAGCATGGTCATACGCGAAATGCAACGGATGAATATCCCGGTCACCATCAGCACCGACGCACACCGGCCGCAGGAAATGGCATTACTGGTAAATGATGCGGAAGAACTGTTGATAGAATCGGGTTACAGGGAAGCATACCGCCTTGATTCGGGCAAATGGATCCCGGAACCCCTTTAACATTCCGGTAATAAGAAAATTTCCCGGCGGCGGGAAAATATCCCTGAAAATCAAAAAACCGGGTTTCAGGGTTTTTACAATGCTTCCTTTTTAATGCCGGCAACCCATTCGGCAATGCGCCCGTCGGTCATATCGGCTTGCTGGTCATCGTCAAGCGCCAGGCCGATGAAATGATCCCCCTCCTGGGCTTTCGATTCCGTATGTTCATACCCGGCAACAGGCCAGGCACCGATGATCTCCGCTCCGGCGGCAATCAACTCATCCCGGATCACAGCCATGCCGTCGACAAAATGGGCAGGATACAATACCTGGTCGCCCAGACCGAAAACAGCCGCTTTCTTACCTTTCAGATCCACTTCCTTCAGTTGTTCAAAAAAGGAATACCATTTACTGGTATGGGCATCTTCCCAATGATCGGCGCCCACGGTCGATCCGCCGAAAATGAGCAGATCATAATCCCTCAGCCTGCCGGCTTCAATTTGCGTTATGGTAAATACATCGAGGCTGCCGGTGATAAAATGCCCGGCGATCCTGGCAGCGGCCTTTTCAACATTGCCATGTTTTGGCCAGTATACAAGAATTGCTTTTTTCATACAGGATAGGTTTTGTTCATTAAACAAAAAAATGGTTGCACTGTTCGAAACTTCCTTTATCCGGCAAAATGAAATAATACATATACCATCAAGGTTCCGTCATACTTCCAAAATACTTTTTTTTCAGTAAGAATAAGCAAAATTAAGGATTATTCATGATCGGCCGTATGCATGCCAACCGCAAAACCCGGGGCTTAACTGAAAAAATTGTTTTCACGGTATATCCGGCAAATATCACGGATGGTATCGCTCACAGGGCGGAAAGTCATGCCGCTGACATCACTGAATTTACTATTGCTGTACCGGTACTGCCGCAGGGCGGTACCGGCCGTTTCCTTCGTGATGAGGGGAGCTTTACCCGTTAACAGGCTTCTTATCCTGAAGAAATTCCAGGCCAGGCCTGCGAGGCTTTTGTTTATCCTGATAAAAGGCGGCCGCTTGCCAAAACCTTCGGCAATCATGTTAAAAACTTCCCGGTAATGCAGGTTCTCGGCCGAAACAATGAATTTTTCATTTTTAATGTCACTATCCATCAAAAATACCTGTGCCGCGGCCAGGTCACGGGCATCAATAAAACCATTCGAGCCGGCGGTATAAAAGGGAAGTCCTTTGCGTACGGTTTTAAATAGCTGCATGCTCCCGCTATCCATGCCGGTCAGCCCGAGGATGATGGACGGGATGAGCACCACCGCATCCAGGCCTTCGGCGGTGCCACGCCATACTTCCCGTTCGGCATTGTATTTACTGATGGCATAAAAGGAATTGTGCCTGGATGTGATCCAGGCTGCTTTTTCATCGGTCAGCCCGTCTTCCCCTGCCCTGCCAAGCGTAGCGATAGAGCTGATGTGGCACAATTTTTCCACATCGCCTTGCAAGGCCGCATTAACCACATTGGCTGTACCTTCGGCATTTATCCTTCCCATAATTTTTCGTTCGGAAGGGCTGAACGACACCAGCGCCGCATTGTGATAAAGCTGTTTTACACCCCTCATGGCATCTTCAAGCGAGGGAACGTCCAGGATATCCCCTTCCACCCATTCGATCATCGACAATTGCCTGCCGGGGTCTGCGGCATATTGCCTGAATACATGTTCAACGAAATCCTTTTTGCTGGTTTTACGGTGCAGGGCCCTGGCTTTACGGCCACGTGAAGTAAGTTCCAGTAAGAGATGGGAACCCGCCAGCCCGGTGCCGCCTGTAACAAGTATCATGTTGCAAAGATAAAGTATTACGGCTGCAGAACATCGGAACAATTGCCATTTACCACGGATAGCAACTTATTTTTACTGAACTCCAGCACCAGCCATTGTGCAGCAGCCACCGTTTTTTCACCCGAAGAGGCGGGTACCCAGGCGGGCATTCCTTCCATGAGCCTTATTATTTCGGTATCCATCCCTTTCCCTTCGCCATGAAATACCTGAATACTGCCGGGGCTCCCATCAGGCCCGACAATGAATGCAACACAAATGCTGTCGTTTTCGGCCATGGCGGCTTCTGCAGGCATAACAAAATTCCGCATGAAATAAGCATGCAGGGAATCCGGTCCCCCGGGAAAAACGGGATCATCATATTTATCAGCGGGAACGGCCGGTTCGGCTTCATGCAGCGGCTGCACCATCAGGCCTTCGGCATAAGACTTCCCGGAACTCCTTTTTGCAGCAAAATTTGTTTCCCCTGCTTTCATTTCTGCCTCTTTATCCAAAGCAAGATCCCTCACGGCCGAAACGGTTTGATCATGATCTGCCTGCTGCAAATATTCAGGTGTTTCACCGGTAATGATTTGAGTTTCCGGAATGGAAGCGGAAGACATCTCCGAAGCCTGCGGCTGAGGATCTGTTTCAGCAACCTCATTCATTAAACGGGTTAATCCCTCTTTTGCATCCGCTGCCTCCGGCCGCGATCCTGCAATGGTTTCCCCGGCAGGCAACTCACTTTTATCCGACTGTGTTTCTTCGCTTCCGGCAAGTGTAATACCGTTCGTAAGCCTTTCTTTTCCGGTATCTTCCGTAACCGGCCCGGAAGTCATTCCTGTTTCTTCCTTTTTCACTTCCCCGGCGGCCGCCAGTCCATTGTTTTCATTTGCCGGGATTGTGGTCTGCTGCGGCAGGGAAAAGAAAAAATACAGCAGCGTGGCCATTCCGGCAAGTAAAACAACTGAGGCTGCTGCCATCAGAAGGGGTCGCCGGGATCGGAAACGGACCTCGCCCGGCCTTTCTTCCCGACCGGCATCAGCATAGTTTTCCCTGAGCCGGCGGTTCAGCCCTGTAGTAATCTCCCTTATCTGGTCGCCGGCTAAATCCGCCTGCTGAAAGCCTTCCATGGCATCACGGCATAATGCACAGCTGCGCAGGTGTTCCGCTATCAGCAGCCTTTCTTCGTTGCTGAGGCTGTTGGCCAGATACCGTTGGATGGCATCAACGCTCAGGCAACCAGAATCGCCGAACAATGGATCCATATGTTCTGAAAAGGGCTTCATGGGGCGGTCATCATATTCTTAAGGTTTCTTTTTCCGTTCTGTATATGGCTTTTTACCTGTTTCAGGCTGTAACCGGTCAGCACGACGATCTCCTTATAGGATTTTTTTTCGTAATACATCATTTCAAGGCATTTTCGCTGTTCGGGCTTCAAGGCTTCCATGGCCCTGTGTAAAAGTATTGAAATGTCGGGGTCGTTCCCTAAGACAGGATGCCATTCTTCGGCATTTTCCATAAATTCCTGCCGGATAATTATGCGGGTTTCGTTCAGGACATGCTGTGTAAGGTTTTCTTTGCGCAGGATCATCAAACAATGATTTTTCGAAACACGATACAGCCAGTTTTTAAAATCATGTACCCGGTGGGTTTTCAGGTCTGCCAGCAGTTTCTCAAAAATCCCCATGAGCGCATCTTCGGCATCCTCACGGTTCTTCAGGTATTTCATGCAAACACCAAACACCAGATGGGTATATCTTTCGAAAAGAATACCAACAACATCCGCATTCCCATTCCGCCGGTAAGAACGGATCAGTTCATCATCGCCGGCGGGAAGATCTTTTCGTTTTTTTCCGGAAAAACGGAACATCTGGTTTAATGATGGTTGTTACATAAATATCAAATATTGTACCATCACTGAAAAAGGCTTTCGATCAAATAATACGCTTGTCGCCGCCGGGGTCCGTACCGGGTAATTCAAGATTCCTGATCCTGAGTTTTGGTATAAGCAGGGGAACGATGGATTTAATGGGATTATACAGGAGTGAATCTTCCTTTGTTTCGGGCTTTATCAGGGAAGAGCCGGTATCGAAGCTATTCAGGAAATAGATGATCACACTGAGCACCAGTGCGGTTTTCAAAAGGCCGAAAAGGGCACCGGCCAGACGGTTCAAAAAACCGAGCGCAATAATGTTCACCAGCTTATGGATGATCTTTCCCGCCAGGAAAACAAGCATGGCAACCAGTAAAAAGGTAATGGCAATGGAAAGGATGTAAATATATTTTTCGGAAATATTAAAATATTCGCGAAGCAGGTCTGCCGTATAATATGAAAAATGCAGGGCGACAAAAATTCCCAGTACCAGGGCTGCCAGGGATGCCAGTTCGACGACAAAGCCGTTTCTGAACCCTTTGTAGGTAAACCAGAGCATGGGGATGATCAGCACCACATCAAGCCAGTTCATTATTTGAGCCGTTTGGTCAGTTCAGTTGAAAACACAAATTCATTCACCTCCTCATTATCCGTTTTCATGATCTCCTCCTTATTTCCTTTCCACCATAGCTTTCCTTTGTATAAAAACGCAATATTATCGCCTATATTCAATACTGAATTCATGTCGTGTGTATTTACAACGGTGGTGATCTGGTATTCCTCTGTGATCTCGCTGATCAGTTTATCGATGCGGTCGGCAGTCTGGGGATCAAGTCCCGAGTTTGGCTCATCGCAAAAAAGGTATTTGGGGTTCAGGGCTATGGCCCTGGCGATGGCCACGCGTTTGATCATCCCGCCGCTCAATTCGGAAGGGAGAAGTTTATTGTTCCCTGTCAGGTTTACCCTTTCCAGGCAAAAATTAACCCTTTCAAGTTTTTCCCTGTATGATCTTTTCGTAAACAGGTTAAGGGGAAACATAACGTTTTCCTCGACGGTAAGGGAATCGAACAGGGCCCCGCCCTGAAAAAGCATTCCGATTTCTTTGCGAATATTCTTTTTCTGCCTGAATTTCATGGATGAATAGATCCTGCCGTCATAGTCGACCTCACCGCTGTCGATTTCGAACAGCCCGACCAGGCATTTCATGAGCACGGTTTTCCCCGATCCGCTTTGTCCGATGATGAGGTTGGTTTTACCTGGTTCAAAACTGATCGAAACATCTTCCAGCACCCGGGTGTCGCCAAATGACTTGTTTATGTTTCTTGCTTCGATCATACCAGGAGAAGTTGTGTAAGGATGAGGTTAAAGATAATGATGAGAATGCTGCTGTAAACCACTGCCTTTGTGCTGGCGGTTCCCACGTCCAGGGCCCCTCCCTTGATGCTGTATCCGTGATAGGCTGAAACGGTCACGATCAGGAAGGCGAAAACCACCGTTTTGATCAGCGCATAGGTAATGGTAAAGGGATCGAACCAGAACCTGATGCCCATAATAAAATCCTCTGAAGAGATCATGCCGGTGGTGATGCAGGCCAGCCATCCTCCCAGAATGCCCAGGAACATACTAAGCACGATGAGCACAGGATTGAAGATCATGGCGGCCATGGCCTTGGGGAAGATCAGGAAATTGGCCGAATTCACCCCCATGATCTGGAGGGCGTCGATCTGTTCGGTAACACGCATGGTGCCTATTTCAGATGCAATCCTGGATCCAACCTTTCCGGCCAGTATGAGGCTGATCACGGTAGGGGAAAACTCCAGTATGATCGACTGCCGTGTTGTAAAGCCCACCGTATAGGCCGGGATCAGCGGGGAATCAATATTAAAGGCCGTTTGCAAGGCCACCACCGCTCCCATAAAAATGGAAATAATGGCCACGATGCCAAGCGAATCGATCCCCAGGTTCTGGAATTCAACAAAGAGCTGTTTCCAGAATACCCGCGATTTATCGGGCCTCCGGAAGACCTGCAGCATCAGTTGTAAATAACTGCCGAAATGCCTGATCATATCATGCAAGAATTGATGCTAAATTAATATTTATTTGGGACTCTGCTTATCGCAGCCATTAAATTATCATCGGGTTCCGGAAGAAAATATCACAAGACAACCCGCCTGCCTGAAAAATGCATCGAACTGCCTGCACGCTTTTTTCCTTCCTGTTTTCATTTTATACACACTGTTTAGATACGTTAATTACAGTTTATTCGTTAGGTTTGCAGTATGTTTTATTTAATTCATAGAACGAAAAGGCCCGGGTTCTTATTATTGCTGGTTTTTTGCGGCAGTCTTTTGTTGTTTTCCTGTGCCGGCAGCCGTTACGGACAACGCAAGCCCGGATATAAAAGACGTTGCGGTGAATGTCCTTCCTGGTCGTACCAAAAGCCCCCGCAACCCGGCGAATTAATATACACAGATGGAAAAATATAGGGCCATCCTTGAAAAATATCTTCCCGAAGCCACCGTCGATACCATTTTCAACTGGCTTATTGATCATCGTGTCAGTCTCAGGATCACACGCACAAGAACCTCAAAGCTTGGCGACTACCGGCCTCCGTACAATGGCAGGGGACACCAGATATCCGTAAACCACGATCTGAACCCCTATGCTTTCCTGATCACACTGGTTCATGAAATGGCACACCTGCTTACCTGGGAAAATCACAGGAACAAGGTTAAGGCTCACGGAAACGAATGGAAAAATGCTTACCGTGAACTGATGGACCCATTCGTGAAACAAAATATTTTCCCTCCCGACCTGCAACAGGCTTTAGGGGCATCCCTGCTGAAATCATTTGCTTCGAGCAATGCCGACCTCCGGCTTAGCCGGGTTTTGCACAAATACGACCAGAACGGGGGCAGCAGGCTGGAAGACCTTGAGGCAGGAAGCGTATTCAGGCTGCAAAACGGAAGAACTTTCAGCAAGGGCCCACTGTTGAGAAAACGGTATCGCTGCATTTGTCTTGAAAACAAAAAGGTATACCTGGTAAATCCCCTGGTGAGGGTGAAGATGCTCCGGGGGGAAGAGGGAGAATCCAGGGCAGGGCAGGCATAAAAGGAACTTCAATACAATTACTTTTAATACATTTGTAAGACATAAGGATAAAACCGGGAATTATGGAACCAAACAACAACAATTACTGCGTGATCATGGCCGGCGGGGTTGGCGCCCGTTTCTGGCCGATGAGCAGGACCTCACACCCCAAACAATTCATTGATATCCTGGGAACCGGTGAAACCCTCATCCAGCAAACATTCAAGCGTTTAACAAGATTGTGTCCGGCCGAAAACATACTGATCGTGACCAATGGCATATACAGGGACCTGGTGATGAGCCAGCTTCCGGAAATTAAGGAAGAACAGGTTGTTTGCGAACCCATGCGGAGAAACACCGCCCCCTGTATTGCTTATGCAAACTACAAGATACTGAAGAAGAATCCGGATGCCTGCATCGTGGTGGCCCCATCCGACCATATCATCCTGAACGAAGACCGCTTCGTCAGCACACTTCAGTCGGTTATGCAGGCGGCAACGGAAAATGAATGGTTGCTTACCCTGGGCATCAAACCCTCGCGTCCCGATACCGGCTACGGTTATATTCAATATATCGAAAACGGTGTTTATCCCCGCGATGAAAAGATCAGAAAAGTAAGGACTTTTACCGAAAAACCCAACCTTGAGCTGGCACAGACGTTCCTCGACAGCGGTGATTTCCTGTGGAACTCGGGCATCTTTATCTGGTCGCTGAAAAGCATCATGAAGGCATTCAGACAAAACCTTCCCGAAGTTGACGATCTCTTTGCCCGCGGGATTGATCTTTATAACACGCCCGGCGAAGAAAGTTTTATCAACGAAACCTATCCGGTCTGTAAGAATATTTCGATCGACTACGGAATAATGGAAAAAGCCGAAAACGTATTTGTACGGATCTCCGACTTCGGATGGTCTGATCTCGGCACCTGGGGCTCCCTGCACGAAACGCATAAAAAAGACGAAAACAACAATGCCATTATCGGGAATAACGTGATGGTGTATGATACCAATGATTGTATCATAAACATGCCCCGCAATAAACTTGTGGTCATCAACGGGCTGACGGATTTTATCATTGTTGAAGACGAGGACACCCTGCTTATCTGCCGTATGTCAGATGAACAAAAAATCAGGCAGATCGTGAACGATATAAAAATTGAAAAAGGTGAAAAGTTTGTCTGATCCTGCATTTTTTTTGGATCAGTCGGTATATGTTTTTTTCCGCTGAACGCTCTCCCGGGCCTGCCTGTTGGCAATAAAGCCCAGCGTGTACCGGACAATGCTGATAAGAAGTTTAACTAAACAAATTATTTACTCATGAATAAGTTAATATACTTTCTGACCGGCTTCGCATTTCTGTTTTCGACAAACATGAAAGCCGACGAGGGAATGTGGATCCCCCTGCTGATCGACCGTTTTAATTACACCGATATGCAGGAGATGGGATTGCAGCTGACCCCCGAAGAGATTTACAGTATCAACCATTCAAGCCTGAAAGATGCCATTGTGATCTTTGGAGGCGGATGTACCGGCGAAATCATATCGGATGAAGGCCTGTTGCTGACCAACCATCACTGCGGTTACGGGACCATACAATCGCACAGTACCGTGGAAAATGATCTCCTTAGCGACGGCTTCTGGGCAATGAGCCGCGAAGAAGAATTGCCCAATCCCGGCCTGGGCGTTCGTTTTCTGGTTCGCATCGAAGATGTTGGTGATAAAATCCTGGCCGGACTCGAAGAAGAAATGACCGAAACCGAAAGAAGTAAAAAGATCCGCGAGATCAGCAGGGAAATAGAATCGGAAGCCACTGCCGACAACCACTACAATGCCACGGTAAGGAGCTTTTTCAGGGGCAATGAGTTTTACCTTTTCGTTTATGAAGTATTCAACGATGTTCGACTGGTTGGCGCCCCCCCTTCATCAATCGGAAAATTCGGTGCCGATACCGACAACTGGATGTGGCCCCGTCACACCGGCGATTTTGCCCTTTTCAGGGTTTATACGGCCCCCGATGGCAGCCCCGCTGCATACTCGGAAGAGAACATCCCGCTCAGGCCCAAACACCACCTGCCTGTTTCCGTAAAAGGTGTTGAACAGGGCGATTTTTCAATGATCCTTGGATACCCGGGGGGCACCGACAGGTACCTGACCTCCTTTGGCGTAAAACTGGCCGTGGATGAATCGAACATGACCGTTGTAAAGATCAGGGAGCAGAAGCTCGCCATCATGCGCGAAGGCATGGATGCCGACGAAGCCGTTCGCATACAGTACGCCTCAAAATACGCCGGCACGTCAAACTACTGGAAATATTACATCGGACAAACCAGGGGCTTGAAAAGGCTGAAAGTATATGACAAAAAAACAGATCTTGAAAAGCGATTCACCAATTGGATTCAAGAGGATACAGAAAGAACAGATACATACGGAAACGTCTTACCCGATATCGAAAAAGGCTATGATATCCTGAAAAAATATAACCTGTCGCGTATATATTACCGCGAAGCCATCGCAAGGGGAAGCGAGATACTTGGCTTTGCCGGACGCTTTTCAACACTCAAAAAACAACTGGAAGAAAAGGAAGATGACGAAACGATTGCCAAAACCATTGAAAACCTGAAAAAGGCAAGCGAAAGGCATTTTAAGAATTACAATGCCGCCATCGACCAAAACCTGCTGGGAGCCATGATGCGGATGTACCACGAAAATGTGCCCGCGGATCAACAACCCGCATTGCTGGAAAAAATTACCGCAAAAAACAAGGGCGATTTTAATAAATGGGCTGCCGGAATCTTTGAAAAAAGTGTTTTTGCCAACCCTGAAAAAGTCTTTGAACTGCTCGAAAAACCAAAGGCCAAAACCATTGAAAAGGATCCTGCCTACAGAACGATCGGGGCTTTCAGCAATAATTACAATGAGATCAGCGAAAAAATGTCTGAAGCCGACGACTACCTCGAAAGGGGCAACCGGTTATTTATTGCCGGACTCAGGGAAATGGACAGCGATAAGGTCTTTTATCCCGATGCCAATTTTACCATGCGGCTAACCTACGGAACGGTGCAGGATTATTATCCGGCCGACGCCATACGGTATGAATACTATACAACCCTTGACGGGGTAATGGAAAAAGAAGACCCCGGCAACTGGGAGTTCGTGGTGCCGGAAAAGCTAAAAACACTTTGGGAAAACAAGGATTTTGGCATTTATGGGAAAGACGGCTATATGCCCGTATGTTTTATAACCAACCACGACATTACCGGCGGGAACTCCGGAAGCCCGGTGATCAACGCCAATGGTGAACTTATCGGGCTGGCCTTTGATGGCAACTGGGAAGCCATGAGCGGCGACATTGCCTTTGAACCGGCCCTGCAGCGTACCATCAATGTGGATATACGCTATATACTGTTCATCATCGAAAAATTTGCCGAAGCACATAATATCATTGAAGAACTCACCATTATCAGGTAAATAACATGGAATCAGGCGGTTCACAGAACCGGCATGAGGAAATTGAAAGGAAATTCCTCGTAAACGGTAATGATTTCAAGACGGGCGCTGAACCGGTATACATCCGGCAGGGCTTTATCAGTACGCATAAAGAACATGTTGTAAGGATCAGAACCTGCGGCCAAAAAGCCTTCATTACATTAAAAAGCAGCGGATCCGGCATTACCAGGAAGGAATACGAATATGAGATCCCATACCCTGATGCCGTGGAATTGCTCGAAACATTCTGCCTGAAGCCCCTGATCGAAAAAAACAGGTACAGGATAGTATTCCGTGGAACTGTTTGGGAGGTGGATGAATTTCTTGGAGTAAACCGGGGGCTGGTATTGGCCGAAACAGAGCTTGGCTCCGAAAACGAAACTTTTAAAAATCCACCGTGGCTTGGCAAGGAAGTGACGAACGACCCACGCTACTACAACGCCAGGCTGGCTGAATTTCCTTATACTGCCTGGTAGTCGGAATACACTATACGGGAATACCTGTTGGCTCAAGCCTGTTTGGGCTGTTTCTTCTTTTTCGCCATTTTCTCAACCCATATCAGCCAGAGTGCAAAGATCACCACATAAAACAAAGGCCGGAAAATATAATCATGGCTGAAATTCCAGTATTCGGGGCGGTTCATCATCACCACGGCCAGGCCCGTAACCCTGAACAGATTGGTCAGGTGCATCATAAGGACCCCCAGGGGGATGAACCACAGCTTTTTCTTCCAGGGGCCGGGTATGATCAGCAGCAGCAATGAAAATTGCAGCATTTGCTTCAGCCCCGAACAGCTTTCGTTGATATACATCATGCACTGGTTGGGAAAATAAAACTGCATGCTTTCATCATTCCTGTCAATCTCGTACATGACCGAAATGATCCGGGCCGATTCCCTGTACACCTCCCTGGCCATCAGATCCATGGTTTCATACATGAAAGTGCGGATGGGGGCATAATTGAAGTTAGCGGCCCAGAAACGCCAGGCAAAATGTATAATCACCGTTATCAGAATAAAGATGGCCACATCCCTGAGCGCATCAAGGTGATGTTTGCGTATGAATTCTTTTATGGTTTTCAGATTAATATCCATGGACCGGGATTTCCTGCTGTTTATTCTATCCTGAAAGTTGCTTTAACAACAACCGGCAGGTTGCGGTTCAGGCGCACTAAGATAAGGATATATATACGTTTGCCGATCAATATTATTATATTTTTACGGCAGCGGCAGGGACCATTTTCCTTTTCCTCCTGCCGGCATTATCCGGCCGTTATTTTCTGCCGAAATCAGCCGGTATTTCACCCCAGGCAGCGGTTTCCCACTTGATCACCCTGTTGGGATATTCATTTTCCTTCAACCAGCGCGTGGCGCGATCGAGCAGTTCAAATACTTTTTCGTTCGACGCCTTCTGCTGCAGGCGGGTCCTGGGATGTTTGTCGCGCACCCATTTTATGGCCGTCAGGGAATCGGAATAAACCGGGAAATCAAAGTTTCTCTGGGCAAGATATGCCAGCCCGTGTACGATGGCCAGGTACTCGCCCACATTAACGGTAGCATCGGGAAATGGCCCCCGGCGGAACAGTTCGGCTCCCGAAAGGGTATCTACCCCCCTGTATTCCATAATGCCCGGGTTTCCGCTGCAGGCTGCATCCACACTGATAGAATCGCCGATCGGTCGGCCGAATTTCTCCTTTTCAGCTTCGCTGAGCCTCCCGAAACTTTTGCCTATGTATTTTTTATAATCATCATTGAATGCCTTCAGGGCGAGTTGCTCATCTGCAAACGACTTGTATACCGCCCCGTCGACCCCCCTGATCTGTTCTTCACACTCTTTCCATTGCCGGTAAACACCGGGGGTTTTCCCCACCCACACAACATAGAATTTTTGTTTGCCCATGATCCAGGTTAAATGAATCAATAAAAGTAACAAAAGTACTGTTGCTTTCTTCCTATCTTTGTGATAGAAACAACAACCCTGTTATGAATTTCCACATCAAAATCCTGTTTATCTTGTTTTTTCTGACCGCATGCATAAAAAGCGGCGACAAGGATCTTTTTTATGAATTTCCGGAAAAGCAATGGAATAGATTCGATAATGTTCTGCTCGAATTTGAGGTTTCGAATCCCGGTATTTATTACGATATGTGGGTTGAAGTACATTATGAGGGTACTCCCGTAGTAAAACAATTGCCCATGGCGGTGATCATGTCGGCTCCCGGCGGGGAAATAAGGAAAAGGCACCTGGAACTGAACTTTAACGATGACACACCCGGCAATGTCACAAAGAAAACAGCAATGATACTGAGGAAAGACTTTGCCTTTTCAGAAAAAGGGAGCTGTACCTTTGAAATAGAAAACCGCTCGCAGAAGATTGAGATCGGCGGACTGCATAAAATCGGCATCATCATCAAACGCTCTCATTAGCACCCCAGGATGCGGCAAACCGTTTCGCGGTCCTTTACCAGTTGATCCCTCAGGTCCTCCAGGCTGTCAAATTTTATTTCATCCCTTATTCTGTCAACAAAAAATATGGTAAGGGTTTCATCATAAATTTCCTCATTGAAATTAAAAATATGTACCTCTATGGTCAGGTCGCCATGATTAACGGTAGGTCGGTAGCCGATGTTGCCCATACCGGAAAAGAGCCGGTTTCTATATTTTATCCGGCAGGCATAAACACCCACGGCGGTAATGAGTTTATACACATCGTCGAGCCTGATGTTGGCCGTCGGGAAACCGAGGCCCCGGCCAATCTTATTACCCGGGATCACTTTACCGGTAATCGAATATTCATACCCGAGCAGTTCGTTGGCGAGCCTGATCCTGCCTTCATTCAGGGCATTCCTGATCTTTGTTGAACTAACGGCCACCTGATTGATATCCCGGGCGGGAACACGTTCAAGCTCAAACCCCATTACACCTGCCATTTTCAGCAAGGCATCATATGAGCCCTCCCGATTCCTGCCAAAATGATGGTCGTAACCCACCACCAGTTTCGAAAGACCGATCTTCTCAACAAGGATATTTTCCACAAACTGTTCGGCACCGGTCCCTGCAAATTCGCGGGTAAAGGGGATCACCATCAATTGATCGATCCCGTACGCGGCAATCAGCTCATATTTTCTTTCACGGGTATTGATGAACTTCAGGTCACGACTGTCGGCATGCAACACCAGGCGTGGATGCGGATCAAAAGTGATCACCACGGTTTGCCCGTTACAGGAATGGGCAAGTTTTGTCATATATTCGAATATTTTCCGGTGACCCAAATGTACCCCGTCGAAAGTACCTACGGTCACAACCGGGTTCCGGGCCCTTTCATATTCATCAAATCCGTGGTAGATTTTCACTTTTACAATAATTTACTGCCAACAAGATATTCAGCGATCTGAACGGCATTCGTAGCGGCCCCTTTTCGAAGGTTATCGGAAACAATCCATATGTTAAATGAATTTTCACGACTATGATCGCGCCTGATCCTACCCACAAACACATCATCCTTTCCTTCTGCCATAAGCGGCATGGGATAAACGGCATTAGCCGGATCGTCCTGAACGGTAACCCCCCCGGTTTGCATAAGCAACTGCCTGATGTCGTCAATCTCAAAAGCCGATTCCAGTTCCACGTTAACTGCCTCCGAATGCCCCCCCATAACGGGAACCCTTACAACCGTTGCCGTAATCTCTATGTTCGGGTCATCGAGTATCTTGCGTGTTTCATCCTCCAGTTTCTGCTCTTCGGTGGTATAGGCATTTTCAAGGAAATCACCCCCGTGGGGGAAAAGGTTCAGATCAATCTGGTACGGATAGGCACGTTTAACCTTTTGCCCCTTTCGTTCGCCTTCGAGTTGTTGCACGGCCGCAGCCCCCGAACCGGTAACCGACTGATAAGTAGAAATGACCAGGCGCCGTATGCCGTATTTCCGGTGAATGGGATACAGGGCCATAACCAGTTGTATGGTTGAACAATTGGGATTGGCAATGATCCGGGTATCACTGCTGATGGTGGCGGCATTGATCTCGGGAACCACCAGCGGAACATCCTCATGTTTTCTCCAGGCCGATGAATTGTCGATCACAAAAGCCCCCCCGCCGGCAAATTCCGGCGCCCATTGCAGTGATACCCCGGCCCCGGCCGAAAAAAGGACAATGTCGGGACGGGCTGCGAGGGCATCGGCAATAAGGCCAACGGCATGATCTTTACCATGGAAAGAAACATGCTTATCCGATGAACGTTCCGAAGCGACCGGAAGAAGCCCGGCACCGGTAAAAACCTTGCTTTCATCCAGAACCCCGATCATTACCCTGCCAACAACACCCGTGGCACCTATAACAGCTATTTTCATCATCCCCAATTTTTTTTGTCCCAAAAAGCGGACATTTTGATAAAATCGGTATTAATATATAGAGAACGACAAAAATACTAATTCGATGATAATTACGGCTTGTGTTAAACGCTGTCTTTTAATATTTGTCATGGTCCCTCTTTTTACAGCGGGGCAGGTATATGATGATTTTTCGGATGGGGACATTACCCATGACCCGCCATGGCAAGGCAATACAGATAGTTTTAAAGTAAATGCCTCCTTTCAGTTACAGCTTGATGAAGAAGAAGCGGGAAGCGCATATTTATATACTTCCCTGGATATTTCCCCTGAAATGGAGTGGCGCTTGTGGGTCAAACAATCCTTCAGCCCTTCGGCAAACAATCATTCCAGGATATATCTGCTGGCCGGGTCGCAGGGCGGTGAGGACCCTCCTGACGGCATATTCCTCCTGCTGGGCGAGAGCGGCTCAAACGATGCCATTACCCTTATGGAACAAACAAATGGCGATACCACCACCCTGCTTAGGGGAAGCCCGGGTGCCATTGCCTCCTCATTCAGTTGCAGGATCAGGGTCCTGTTTTCCGATGGATACTGGCAACTGATGGCCGATTACACAGAAAACGATATTTATACCCCAGAAGGTACGGTGGCAGGAGAACTGCCGGCAGGCGAAAGCCATCTGGGCATTTATTGTAAATACACTTCAAGCAACAGTAAAAAGTTTTATTTCGATGATATCTATGCCGGCCCCATGCAACACGATACCCTGCCCCCCGAAGCCAACAGGGTTATTGTAAAATCACCTTTCGGACTGGAAGTGCAGTTTTCTGAAAGCCTGGATGAAGTTACCGCGGCAAACCCTGCCAATTTTACCGTCAGCCAGGGAGTGGGGCAGCCTGCATCATCGGCTTTGCTGGCTTCCGATGCATCCACGGCCGGACTGTTCTTTAACGACAGCCTTCCGTACGGCATACTGCTGAACCTGGAGATCAAAAATATCAAAGATCTTGCCGGCAACATGATGGAACCCGCGATACTGGATTTTGCGTGGTACGAAGCCAAACCACATGATGTGGTGATCAACGAGATCATGGCCGACCCATCGCCCCCGCAATACCTGCCCGATCATGAATACCTTGAGTTATTCAATCCTACCGGTCTGCCGCTGGATCTGTCAGGCTGGACCCTCCTGCTCGGGACCAGCGAAAAAATCATTACGGAAGCCTTTATCGGAGCCGGCGGCTTTCTGATACTGGGAAAAGAAGATGCTGCGCAAAGCCTGGAAATTTTTGGAAATTTTTACGGCTTTCAGAGCTTTTCCCTTGTCAATGGCGGGCAAAGCATCATTCTCAGCAACAAAGACGGGATGATGATTTCGGGCCTATACTATACCGACAAATGGTACCGCGATGCGGACAAAGCATCGGGGGGCTGGTCGCTTGAACAGATAAACCCTTACAATCCCTGTTTGAATTCGGATAACTGGAAAGCTTCGGAAAACAAGAACGGCGGCACGCCCGGCAAGGAAAACAGCGTTTTTGATGATACCGGTATCGATCCTGAAATTGTCTCGGCCTGCGTCATAGACTCGGTTCGCATTTATATCGGCTTTAATCAGTCGATGCACCCCGACCTGAGCATGTCGCCCCACATTTTTTACATCGATCAGGGCATCGGGGCACCTGTTGCCATCTTGCCCGGCGACGCCTTTCTGACAACATTCATACTATACCCCGAAATACCGCTCTCACCGGGCACCGTATATGAACTGAGCGTTATGGAAGACATCGTTAATTGCCTGGGAGAACCGGTCAGGCTTAACGGGATTGTAAGGCTTGGCCTTCCCCGTAAACCCGCATGGCAGGATATCGTGATCAATGAGATACTTTTTGATCCCTATACCGGGGGTAACGACTATGTGGAGATCTACAACCGTTCAGGACATGCCGTTAATATTAACGGATTGATGATCGGGTCTGTAAAGAACAACCCGCCCCTGCCTGCCGATACAAGCCTTGTGATATTGCCCGGATCCTGCCATGCCCTTTTACCCGGCGAATACGCCCTTCTTTGCAGTAGTTTCGACAAAGTTGTAAAATTCTACCCCGGACCTGCCGTAAAAAACCATTTGGAAACAGGAAGTTTTCCGGCATATGGCAATGAATCGGGAACAGTCGTATTATTTGATGAAGATCTGGTACCCATCGATGAATTCACTTACCATGAAAATATGCATTACCCTTTTTTGAACACCAGCAAAGGCGTTTCCCTCGAACGCATTCATTACGACCGGCCGGCACAGGATGCCACAAACTGGCATTCGGCTTCACAATCGAGCGGTTTTGGCACTCCCGGATACAGGAACTCAATGTTTATGGAACCCGGAGAAAATGACGGATCGGTCAGTGTCCAACCCAGGGTTTTCACCCCCGGTATCGGCGGGATCAATAATTGCATCAACATCCATTACCGGCTTGATGATGCGGGAAACCTGGCCAGGATCATGATATTTGATGTTTCCGGGAGGCTGATACGGACACTGGTAAACAATGAGTTGCTTGGCAGCAGTGGCAGCTATAGCTGGGACGGGCTCGGCGACGACCGCCAAAAGGCCGCGGCGGGGATCTATATTATCCTGGTAGAGCTGACCGATATACGGGGACGGGTGAAAAGATACAAGGAAACAGCCGTGGTAGCCCCTTTACGTTGAATAATTCCATAAAATCGAATTTTTTCGACTATTTGTTGTTCTTCCCGATCCTGAACTGTACAAAAGTCTGCATATACAGGTTTCTCACTACTCCGTCGATATACTTGTAATTCTTCCGGTATATCGATCGCATGCCGCTGCTCAGACTGATGCCAAAATTAATCTTGCGTTCAGTGATATAGGTAGTCCCAAGCATCAGTCCGTAATCCCATTGGTTTAATTCACTGCTCTGATCGAAGGGCTCATCTGTAACCGTTGTAAAAGGGTGTTTGGGATCGCCTACTTCTATGTCTGCGGTTCCGGTATTGTTGCCTTCGATCAGATAAGAAACATATCCTCCGAACATCATCAGGAAGCGGCTGCTCAACTGGTAGGAAACGAACAACGGCATATCGAGATAACGGTTGTCGAATTTCCCGTCGACCCATCCCCTGTACATGGTATTGGCTTCGGAGGGAATGGTATCGGTAGGGGTAATGGTATTGTATTTATAAACCGTATCGCCCGATACGGGTGTATGGAATTTCGAACCTTTGTAGGAATAAAGAAATTCGCCGTGTACCGACCACCTGCCACCAAGATCATAGGCAAAATACATTCCCAGCAACGGCCCAACCCCCAGGCTTCCGGTCGCACCTTTTTCGGCAACGCCAATGGGTGTTCCGATGTTCAGGCCACCCTTAAGGCCAAATTCCATTTCCTGCGCCTGTGTGCCTGAAAAAAACACGCACAGCATTGCCGAAAACAATATAAACTGCTTCATAAACAATACAACGGCTTTAAGTTAATTTCCCCGCTACTCAAAGATCAGATCAAAATCATCAACATACAGGGTGCTTCCAACACCGCCCACAAAATATTCACCCCCGGCGCTTGCGGCAAAAACCACATCGATGGTATCGGGGTTGGCAGTGGAAAAATAGACGATTTCCAGATCGAAAAAGGTATAATCTTCGATCAGGTCGGTAGTACGGAAAACCGCTTCGCCGATCTTTTCCTTTTGCTTTGCCGAAGCATCCCAGCGCGTAAGCGTGGTACGTATTTCACACGAATCTCCATCTACCCCCATATATTTATAATACCCCTGAAACCTGGCCGGGCGCGATTTATACGGCACCCCGCTGATCATGCTTTTCAGGGGGTTTTGCAGGTTCACCGTAAACACGCCCGTGGAAAGGCTGCCGGTTAACAATGGCATGCCAACTGCTTCATTGGTAACCATTTTGGCTGAATAATTACCTGAATATGCTTCATCCGACTTAAAAAGCAATACCGGATAAATATCGGGGTTCAGGTCGACCACCTTGTTTGCCGAGGCCCAGATCCCTTCCGGATAAGGGTTTTCGTAATTGGGATAGGTGATCCATTCCTCCATATCCATGTTTGGAAGCACATTCCGCTGGCGGGTTTGTACTTCCCTGACAGATGAGTTCGGACTGGTACCATGGGCATTTACGGCCCTCATCCTCACGAAATACTGGCTGCCGGGATTTACGCCTTCAACCAGGAACATGCCCTTAACAGGAACCTCCTTGTTCTGATAATCGGGGAGGATATTGGTGAAAGCCTGATCGGTAGCCACATCGGCGACATATGTCTCGGCTCCCACCACGCCTGTCCAGTTTATGTAAAAATAATCCCCGTAAACATGCAGTGGTTCATTGATCACGGGAGCGGCAGGAGGATCATTGACCGGATCATCATTTTTTTTGCATGATCCCAAAACCACCGCGCCCAGTAACAATATCATTATGATTATTCTCATTCCCGTATATTTTATCTCCATAAATTTCCTGTTACCTGCTGATCATGAATTTGCCGGAGCCGACCCGGGTATTTCCCTTTGTAAGGCTGAAATAATAGGTGCCCGGAACAAGTTCCGACACATCCAGCGTATGCTGTGATCCACGGAGCGCTTGCTTTTGTACCAGCTGACCTTCATTACTGAATACCTGCAACAAGCCTTCAACGCTGTTGCTGAAGCGCAGGATAAGATGATCGGCGGCCGGATTCGGGAAAACCATCGTTTCGACAAACTGGCCCTGATCCGGGATCCCTGCTTCATATTCAAATGACAGGTTGTCGACAAACATATAAGAATCCTTGTTGGGTAAAACCATGTTTGACGATACAATATTGATGTTCATGGTATCGGGGCTTTCCTCATTAAAGAAATTTATGGGAACGCTGAATTCTGTCCAGGTATCCATCACTGCACTGCTGAACATGGCGCCGATGCCAATGGTATCCCTTTTCCCCTTGGCAGGAAGATAACGGGTAAATATTACCACCACCATGGTTGAATCACCGGAAGCCGGGAAGTTCTTATAGCTGCCTTTAAGAGCCAGGGGCCTGTCGCTAAAGGGAACGCCGCCTTCGAGGGTAGCCGTTAAGTTAACATAGTCGACAACAAAAGTGCCGAGCGTGACAACGCCCGGGATCACAAACTGCCCGCCATCGGTTGCGCTGAGCAATTTCGATTCAAGCAGGGCTGAAAACGATCCATGGGCGGCGTCATCGGAAGGAACAACGGGTGTTAAGCCAAACAAAGCCAGGGATGCATTGGGGGTGTCCCACCCCAGGGGGTTTTCAAAACCCAGCACATGGGTTTCCCAATTTTCAAAATCGCCATTCGGAACCTGTTGCTGTCCGAAAAGTGCGAATGAAATAAATATAGCCAAACAAGCAAAAAGTAGATTTTTTTTCATATCATTTTGTTTTATAATTAATCTGTTTTTAGGGTTTAAAGATATAATATATTTTTCGTTCGGCATTTAATCAGCCCGAATTTCATCTTTCCGTTTCTTTATTAATGATCTCCTGCCATGATTAACATTCGGTTAAACTCCGCAAAATTAACATCTTTTATGCTTTTTTAGGATTGTTTATGAACCGGACTTAGTACATGACAAAAATTTTATAACCCTTTGAATATCAATCTAATATGTTAA
>CAZHFC010000020.1:0-66393 GCA_964531985.1 uncultured Bacteroidales bacterium | reverse complement strand
AATGAACATAATTAACGGCAAATTTTGAAAATGGGTGTCCTATCCGGAAAACAGGCGCCCTCAAAACCACGTTCACCGATTATTTCAAAAGCCGATATGGATGAAAAGGTCAGGGATGAAGCAAAAGTAGTGACCGCCACTGAAATCACCTTCGGCGTTTTCTTCTGGTTGCTGATGATTGCGCTGTTCGTGGCCGCATTGGTGAGAATATTAAGCTGGTAATTAATAAGTAAATGGTGTGGACAGACCATTCTCCTGCCTGTGGGCAGGGGTTGTGAAATCGTAAATATCATCCTTATGAACGCAAATGATAAATATGAAGGTTCCGGGTTGATGTCGGAAAAACAATTACGTGAACTGTACAATACCCATGATGAAAACTGTATTTCGATATTTATCCCGACTTTCAGGGCCGGTGAAGATGTTGATAATCGCGGCGGTCAGTTGAGGCTGAAAAACCTGTTAATGGAAATAAGGGATGTACTGAAAGACAAGAAAAAGAAAGAAAGAGAAATCAAGAAGTTGCTGGATCCGCCATATCAACTGATCGATGATGTGCATTTTTGGCGGAATCAGTCGGATGGTCTTGCCATTTTCCTTCATGGAGGTAATATGGAATACTATACGCTGCCCGTCCATTTCGGGGAATATGCCTGTGTAGCCGATCATTTTCATATTCTGCCGCTCATTCCGGTGTTCAATGATGACGGGACATTCTTTATGCTTGCCCTGAGTCTCAGGCATGTCAGGCTGTATGAATGTTCACGTCATGCAATTGCAGAGATCGTGATAGAAGATGATGTGCCTGAAAGGCTTGAAGATGCCGTGGGATATGATTTTGAGGAAAAGTCATTGCAATTCAGAAGCGGGCAGGGAGGAGAGGCCGGTGCCATGTTCCACGGTCAGGGTGAGGGAAAGGACGACAAGAAACAGGAAATCGAAAAATTCTTTCGGGCGGTCGACAAGGGCTTAATGAGAATCCTGAATAAAGCGGAGGCACCTTTGATACTGGCCTGTATTGATCATTATTACCCGGTTTTCAATGAAGTAACGGCCTATAAATACCTGTATCCCGAACATATCAGCGGAAATCCCGGCGATGAAGATCCGCTGTTTCTGCATGAAAAAGCCTGGATGATGATCGGGAATCACTTTAAACAACAGCGAAGGGAAAAAATCGAAAAGATCCGGGAATTGACAGACGACTTCAGGTCTTCAGCGAGGTTAAGCGAGATCCTCCCTGCATCTGTGGATGGACGTGTCGACACCTTGTTTATCAGGAAAGGTACTGACCGGTATGGCCTGTATGATCCTGAAGAGAGGGTCGTGATCGAAAACGGGCAGACAAAAGCAGGGCATGTCTCGCTGTTCAATTTGGCAGCAGTCAGCACCCTGAAAAAAAATGGCAGGGTTTACCTGTCGGAAAAAGGCGAGATGCCACTGAAATTTTCGGATATCAATGCGTTGATGAGGTATTAGAAACGCTTAATGTTAACACTGAAATTCAATTAGAGATGAGCCAAAATGACTGGAAGAAGAAAATCAGACAAAAACTGGATGAGATCAACCGGAAGATCGACCTGCTGAAAACAGAAGATTTACATGATAAAAGGTTGAAGGATCAGGTCGAAGTGCTGATAGGAAAACTGGAGACCATCAGGAATGACATCAGGAGAAAATATGCTGAAGCCGATTCAGGAAGAGAGAATGTGTGGGAAAGGATGGAAAAGGATATCTACAGCGATTTCAAATCTTTTGATGAAGCATTCAGAAGAGCAGGGACATTATTCAGGCGCGCAGGTGAAAAATTATCTGATGCCCCCGGCCATTTTTACAGGCCCGGTGACGAAACGATATAACCCCATCGTGTAAATCAATGAATAATGATCTTTCACGGGGCACAACCACAGAATTCCGGCCCCGGTCAGTATATGTCAAACCCTTCTGAAATTATAAAATTATGAGAGTAGCCATTAACGGATTGGGACGAATAGGGAGAGCTGTTTACAGGATTCTGCAATCAAACAGTAATCTTGAAGTTGCGGCACTGAACGATATTGTTGATAGTGAGAATATTGCGTATCTGATCAAATATGACAGTGTATATGGCCGGTTTAATAAGGATATCAGACCCGATAAAGGCGGGCTGACAGTGGAGGGTAAAAGAATACCCCTTTACAACGAAAAAGACCTTTCTGACATTCCATGGCAGGAACATGGTGTCGACCTGGTATTTGAATGTACCGGCGCATTTAATGAACGGAAGATGCTTCAGAAGCATCTGGAGGGAGGAGTAAAACATGTGATCCTTTCAGCACCGGCGAAGGATGATGATATCCCTGCGGTGGTTTTTGGTGTGAACAAACCCCAATCTGATGAGGCCATCATTTCCTGTGCAAGTTGTACTACAAATTGCATAGCTCCTGTTGTTGAGGTCATCGACAGGTATTATGGGATAAAAAAGGCCACCCTCACCACGGTCCATGCCTATACTTCAACACAGGGCATTGTGGATACATCCAATAAAAAGATAAGACGCGGTCGGGCCGCAGCAGAAAATTTTGTACCCACCACCACAGGCGCTACCGGTGCAACGACAAAAGTTATTAAACATCTCGAGCATAAGTTTGAAGGTTCTGCCATTAGGGGGCCGGTACCGGCAGGATCCATTGCAGACATGAATTTCGTGATTAAGAAGAATGCCACGAAAGAAGAAATTAATCAGGCTTTTGTGAATGAAGCCGTGTCTGAACGATATGAAGGTATTCTGGGGGTGACCCGGGAGCCGCTGGTTTCATCAGACATTATCAAAGATCCCCGTGCTTCGGTGGTTGACCTTGGAATGACCATGTCAATCGATGGTGACCTGATAAAGGTAATGAGCTGGTATGACAATGAATGGGGTTATGCCATGCAAATGGTCAGGACAGCTGAACATCTCTGCTAATGAAACCTTTTTTTGCGGCGTGTTCAATTGCTTCAGAGGTAGAATGAACAATGACCATCTCTGCCCCCAGACTTTCTGATTCTCCGGTTAAGCGAACAAGGCGTTTGTTCTTTTTTTTCCTGCCGGTATATCGTATGTAAATAGCCTTAACCCTCGAAGGGAACATTTCAAGTATGCGTAAATATATCTCAGGATCCTTCTGTCCGCTGTCGCCGATCAAAATGAATAACCGGTCATAAAATCTTTCAAACAATTGTGTGATCATTGTTTGCTTATGCTGTGCCTTATTGCCTGACCGCCATAACCTGAACAGCTTTGTTTTATACTCACTGAGCATAAGCGGCCCCCTTGGTATTTCCTGGTATTCGAAAAAATCGGTGAGCAGGTCGTAAAGGTTCCACTCACTCGCTGAAACATAAAAAATGGGCTTCGATCCCTGCTGGTCGGATTCCACCAGCGCCCTGTAAAAAAATGGTACGCCTGCAAGGGGCATCCTGGTCATTGCATTTTTAAATAACATCAGCCTTAACTTCCTGAAAAAACTGGTCGAATGCGATACCAGTACGGTATCGTCAATATCGGAAACCACAATATAGCTGGCCTGTGGATTTATGATCTGCAGATCACCGCTTGCCTCGATCGGCCCCTGGTCTTCAATGATTTGATCAGCCAGGGTATACCTGATGGTTTGCCATTCTTTTTCAGGGCTGTAATCCCTCTTGTGGGGGATGATCGTATGAAAGATGCCTTTTTCATTGGTTTGAACGGTCTGTTCAAACCCGTTGTGCTCGATTTTTACCCTTACCCCGGCCAGCTCATCTCCCGAATATCTTTTGATCATGGCCAGCATATTCGACCATAAACTTTGCTCTGACCTGGGCTTTGACAGACCTTTGTCTTCGATCACTGCCCCCGTTATGATCAGCTTTTCTTCGTTGCCATATGCCATGTAGGGAAGGATCTTCGGAACACCCAGCCAACCGAGCTTTTTCTTCAAAACCACCTTCAGGAACTTGAAAGGATCAGGGAATTTATGGTATACGCTGGATAATTTCATTTTTAATATGTTTCAATTTGCACTGTTTTTGCGTGTGATATTAAAATACAGGCAAAAAACAAACCAACTGCACCATATGGAACTTAAAGTTGAAAGGAACCGGAAGATTTTATTCGTTGTTAATCCTGGCGCGGGCAGTACTCCGGACAATGACATGGGAGAGATTATCAATGATCAATTTAATGATGATCAAATGGTTACTAAAATCATGGTGATGAAGAAAAAGAACAATGATCACCTGCTAGGTGAATACCTGGATGATTTTGCCCCCGGAACCGTTGTGGCATGCGGGGGCGATGGAACCGTGAACTTTGTTGCGGGGCATATTCTCGGTAAGGATATCAGACTCGGGATTATCCCCCTTGGTTCATTTAACGGGATGGCTTACCAGGTCGGCATCCCGAATGATATTGATGAAGCAATGGAAATCATTAAAGGGGATCACGTGAGCAGGGCTGATGTGATCAGGATCAATTCAGAATTTAATTGTCTGCACCTGAGCGACCTGGGGACCAATGCCCGTGTGATCAGGCGACACAAATCGGCCAGGGTGAAAGGATTTTCGGGTTATGTTATACAATACTTCAGAGAACTCTGCAAAACGAAGAAGTTCAAATGCCGGATAAGGACCGAACAAACCCGGATCAGTAATAAAGTGGCCATGATAATCATAGCAAATGCAGCTTATTACGGTACGGGTGTTAATGTGAATCCACAGGCTAAACTGGACGACGGCAAATTCGAGATCGTCCTCATCAGGTCATATCCCTTCTGGTACCTGTTTTATGTATTGTTTGCCCTTTTGCGGGGTCGGTCAGGCAAGAAAAAATGGACCAATATCATTACATGCAAGCATGCTGAAATATCCGTAGAACCTGCCCAGGAACTGCAGGTCGATGGTGAAGTGGCAGGATATATCAGCAAAATCTCTCCTGAGATTATGCCACAACAGTTATATATATTGTCAAGGAAATAATGGATCGGCGGCTGCCGGTATCCGAAGGGAAAGTGTTGAAGTATGACAACAAGCCGGGAGAAAATTCTACAGTTTGAAGATGATCTGTGCTTATCGCATAATCCTTCTGGATTTTATATTTACCTAACTATTAAGGGAGTATAAGTTAGCCTTTTGTTTTCATTATTATCCTGAATGCATGGAATTAATTTTGATCTACAGAATAAAAAAACTAAGGCTATGTATCAAAAAGATAAGTATTTAGAAGAAAATGAAGTAAAGGTGAAAAACCTGTTATCCGAAATGTATGAAAACGAATCAGCCTTGCTTTCAAGGATCAGCAAAAAGAGGGAAAAAAAGAAAGAACTACAGGACGAGATCAGGAAGCTGGAAAAAGATTATGAAAACCAGAAGAAATTGCGCGAGGACCTTACAGGCAGGTTCGAAGACCTGAAAAGATCAAAAAAGAGCAATTGGGAAGATTTCAGGAGGGAATATGAATTGATCCTGGATTTTGCAGAAGGCGACAAGCAGGTTTTTATCGAAAAGGTCCAGTCATTTATCAATGAACTTGATATCCGGATAAAGGAGCTTGAAGAGAAAGCTAAAAAATCCTCACAGGATGCAAGGAAAAAAAATCAGGAAGTCCTTGATGAGATCCGGGAGAAGCAAAAAGTCATGCAAAAAAGGCTGGACGAAGCAAAAGAAACCACAGGTGACATCTGGAAGGAAGTTCGTCAGTGGATCATTGAAAGAACTGACAACATCATGAAGACACTCAAGTTCTAATCAATACTAACTAAATCAATATAATAAAATGAAAAGGAGTTTAAAAGAAATATTGGATTACAAAGTTGAGACCCTTGATGGAAAGAGTGGTTCAACGAAGGACTTTTTGTTCGATCAGAGGCTCTGGGTGGTCCGTTTTATAAAAGTTGACTTTGGTAACATATTTGCTGCCAAAAAGAAATTGATTCCAAGGGTATTATTCAAAACCCCGCAATGGCAGGAACAAAAATTTACTGTTGCCCTGAATAAGGATGAGATCGGAAAATGCCCTGATATTGATGATCATCTGCCGGTATCAAGAAAAATCGAAGAACAGTTGTTCGGATATTATGGGGTTGATCTTTACTGGACAATGCCATATCCGGGCCATATGAGGATGTATCACCCTCCCAGGGCTGTTATCCCTCCTGCAGCTTCAGATCCGGAAGAAGAAGTTGATACAGAGCTCAGGAGTTTTAATGAAGTTGAACATTATCATGTTAATGCCCTGGATGGTAAACTCGGGCATATTGAGGATCTGATCATTGATGACCAGGAGTGGCAGATTCTTTATGTCATTGTCGATACAAGCAATTGGTTGCCATGGAGCAAAAAGGTTTTGATTTCAATCGATTTTCTTTCTCAAATACGTTATACTGACAGGGAAGTAAGCATAAACCTTAAGAAGGATGCGATCAAATCGGCACCGGAGTTCGATCCGTCAGTGCCCATTGACGAAGAATACGACCAGAAAGTATTTGACTTCTATAGCAGGAGTATTGTGAAGTGATGTTGATTTTAATCTTATTCTTGCTGCCACCGAAGGTTTAATTAAGCATGCATAAGGCCCTTTATTATTGTGAATTTTTCGCCTCCAGCCCCTGCCAGGGGCTGGAGGCGAAATGCCTAACATTCTGGCAGATAGTTGCTTATTGTTTTCGCTTGCGGCCACTGCCAGCGGCTGGAGGCGAAATGCCTAACATCCTGGCATATAGTGGTTTATTGTTTTCGCTTGCGGCCACTGCCAGCGGCTGGAGGCGAAATGCCTAACATCCTGGCATATAGTGGTTTATTGTTTTCGCTTGCGACCACTGCCAGTGGCTGGAGGCGAAAATTACTTTTCAGGGTAACAGGATTAATTTCATTGATCCTGAAGGGGAGGGGCTAACAAACAAAAGCCTTCCCTCACTTCGTTCGGTAAGTTGTTTTTTATTCTCACCCGTCGGTTTGCAAGCAAGCTTGCACCTCCTGGTGGAAATAAAAAACCCCACACTGTAGTGTGAGGCTTTTGTTTATTGTCGGGGTAGTAGGATTACCTGCGGTGATCCGTTGTGGGGGGGATTAACAAACAAAAGCCTTCCCTCACTTCGTTCGGTAAGTTGTTTTTTATTCTCACCCGTCGGTTTGCAAGCAAGCTTGCACCTCCTGGTGGAAATAAAAAACCCCACACTGTAGTGTGAGGCTTTTGTTTATTGTCGGGGTAGTAGGATTAATTGCATTGATCCATGGAGGAGGGGCTCAACCCAAAAACCCTTAAACGCTTCGCGTTCAGAGCTTTTTTGTTTTATCTGCTCGGCTTGAAAGCAAGCTTTCGCCTCGCCATAAAACAAAAAACCCCTCACTTTCGTGAAGGGTTTTTGGCTTGTCGGGGTAGTAGGATTCGAACCTACGACCCCCTGCTCCCAAAGCAGGTGCGCTAACCGGACTGCGCTATACCCCGAATATTTTAAAATTTATACTTTACAATTTAGATTTTATATTATTTTTCTCCGCTAACCGGACGGAGTTTATCCTGAGCCAGTCGAAGGGCTATACCCCGAATATTTTAAAATTTATACTTTACAATTTAGATTTTATATTATTTTTCTCCGCTAACCGGACGGAGTTTATCCTGAGTCCTTCGACTTCGCTCAGTACAGGCTTTGCCGAAGGGCTATACCCCGTAGAGGGTGTGTGTGTGGTGTGAGTGTGTGTGAGAGATTGTGCGTGAGAGTGTGTGGGTTTGTGACCGTTGATTTTCTCTATACTCTTATTTTAGTCAGAGGCCTGGCCGGTCGTCCGTTAATGCCTTAAAGGTTAAAGCTGCTGGCTGCGGTACATGCCCAGCAACATCTTGGAAGCAGTTTCATAAGCCGCATAAAACTGCTCAAATTCTTCCTTGCTGAGATGCCCGAGGCCATGGATCAGCTCCAGAATGGCTACCGATTCAAAGACACCCCCGCGGGCGATGGTGTAATAATGCCGTTTTTCGGCGGCAGTCATGCGGCCCGTGCCTTCAGCCAGGTTCAATACCATGCTTAAACTCGCCCGCTTCCACTGCTCAATGATATACGGGTCTACATCCTCCAACTCGCGGATCTTTAAATAAACATTCAGGTTGAGCTTTTTTAGCTCCTGATAAAGATCCAGTTTTTCAAAATCAAACATACGCTATCGTTATTCAGCAGAAACGGAAAAGAAAAAAATATGAATACAAAATATAATAAATCTGCTCCCAAAAACAATACTCCAAACTCACCCTCACCCACACGCAAACCCAAACCTACTTCGCGGAGAGGGGGGGATTCGAACCCCCGGTACCCTTTTCGAGTACGGCAGTTTAGCAAACTGCTGGTTTAAGCCACTCACCCACCTCTCCATAAAACCTTAAACCCCAATTCCAAAGGGCCCCGTTGCCTGCAAACGGACACCCGTAGTATTTGGGAGGTGCAAAATTATGAAAACTAATTCTTATCGGCAAGAATAATTTTATAAATCAGGTGGGAAAAGCTTATGAATACTAGCGGGCATTGGGCCGGAAGGCCCAATGCCCGCATCTGTATCGCTTAACCTATTCTATGAAAACTTTACTTACCAGCATGCGGCCGGCATATTCAACCCTGAGAAAGTAAATGCCCGCATCCACTCCGCTGATGTCGATAACCATGGGCGCCGATGCCGGACGGCCTGACAAAACTTCAACCCCCATAATGTTGTAAAGCCTGTAAGCCGCTATGAAGGCAGGGTCGCCCGCCTCAACGAAAAACTTATCCCTGGCAGGGTTTGGATAGATCCTGATCCCGTCTTCATGCGCCTCGCCTATCCCCACTCCGCTGCTGATGTCGATCTGGGTGCAGATCGAATCGGTGCACAGATCGGCGGCACTCTCATAACGCGTCACGGTCATGCACACAAGATAACTGCCTGCCGAAGCATAGGTGTGCGATACCTGCTGATTGCCCTGCGAAACAGCCGTGTGCCCGTCGCCGAAATCCCAGTATACGCTGTCGCATTCGTCATCCAGCGATAAGGGCTTGAGGTCGATCGACAAACCGGTCGTTACGTAAGCAAAGCCTTCGGCCACATCCTTCGCAAGCGAATCACAACTGCAGGAGGCCGGCATGGGACAACTTTCCGTCAGTATGTATTCATATGGCATGTTGGCCAGTATGAACATGTGCCTGACGGGTACACTGCTGAAGGTATCGGCAGGCACGTAATTCGGCTGAACGGTTTCATGCTGCAGGACGAGGGGCGACAACCAGCAGGAATTCCTGTGCATGCTGTCGGTTTTTATCAGCTCGGTTTCGGTATAACCGCCTGTGGAATCGGTCCTGAAACCGGAAATGAAGTAACCTTCATTGCTGTTCAGTTTCAGGGCCATCTCAGGATAATAGATCAGTGGCATCTGGAAAAACCAGAAATCGAAATAGTCTGAAAAACCGGGATCCGTATAGGGTACATGATAAAAATAATTCACTCCGGCCTGGTCACCGCTGCTTTTGTCGAATTCGTAAGTGAATGGAAGGCTCTGGGCGTAAACCATATTTCCGGATCCATCAATGTAGGTGCCGTCGCGCATGTACCCGGCAACCACCAGGTTGGAGTCGTGCTTCGATTCCATGATCCTGAAGCCGTAACGGTCGAGGTGGTCCCAGTCGAAAGCCCGCCAGCTGCGCGAAGGATCGATCACACCCGTGGCATTGTCAAAAACACTTACGCCAAAATAATGCGATACGGAATAATTCACCAGGAGGTATATCTCGTCGGCAGCGGCATCGTACCAGGAATCAACGCCCACATCCCTGCTGTTCCCGACATAATATGAATTTTCCCATAGCAGGTTGCCGTTAAAGTCAAACTTCATCGCCATGATGGCCTGCTGGGTGAACAGGGGCATGCTGGTCACGCTGCCGCTAACAAAATAACCATCGGCGGTTTCCAGCACATCCGAAACCATATCGTAGTCGCTCGAGGCGTTCGGGTAATTTGTGTTGATCACTTTTGTCCAGACAGGAACCAGGTTGCTGTCAACCTTCATCACGAAGCCGTGCATGGGGTTATTGGTGCCATGGTCGTAATCCATGTTGGCAAAACCGCCTACCACAAAGCCCTGCTGTGAGTAAATGATGTTCAGCCCCTGCGAATGCACTGCGCCCGGGACAATATCCCGGTAATAGGCTGCATCGGTGAATAATCCGTTCCCGTCAATGCGGGCAATAAAGGCGTAATTGGTGTCGGCAATGCTGACGCTACCGGTAAATGCGATCACCGGATCATTCCCCGTCAGGTAGTGGGTCATGTCAAAGGCCCTGAGATCCTTGTAAACGGCGCCCGGATCGTGAAGCACAGTCCTCCAGACCGGGTTACCGGCGGCTTCGTTGATCCTTATCACTTCAATGAAGGGCTCCTGCAGCGATCCGTTAAACGAATTGCCGGCAATGACCAGGTCGCCGTTACTGCCCGGTAACTGTATGGTGAACGCTTCATGGAAATGCCGCATGCTGCTCTGGAAGTGCTGCTGGAATAATTGCGAATGGCCCGGCATGGCCAGGCTGATGATGATCATACTGATGAGTAGTTTTGCTTTCATAATATCGTAAATAAGTATTTCAATGCCTAAATATATGGGTGTGATGACCGTTTGTCAAGTTTTTAACAACTATTTAACAGTCAGGAATGTAGTGGATATTTCCGGGAGGCTGCCGGATGGCTTGTGGATGATTGCCGTAAAGGGTTTAAAACGAGCTGCTCCCGTCCCAGCAATGGGTGCAGAGGCGTTCTTTGGGCAGGCCGATGGCAGCCACCAGATCGTCAAGTTTCTGGTATTGCAGGCTGCTTACCCCGATCCGCTTCCTGATGGCCTCGACCATGGCCTGATGGCGGCCGGAGCCCGCTTTTGCGTATTCGTCGAGGTGCCTGTCTTCAACCCCTTCAATCTCCATGATGGCTTTGCGCCCGGCAAGGTCAAGGGTCGAGCGCGAACGTGAAAAGTTCAGGAATTCACAGGGGAAGATGAGGGTGGGGCAGGCGGGCCTGATGTGTATTTCCCTGGCACCGAAACGGAAGAGCACCTTTACATTGTCTTTGAACTGGGTTCCCCGCACGATGCTGTCGTCGCAGAAAACAATCCTCTTATCCTGTATGAGTTCCTTTACGGGAATAAGCTTCATGCGTGCCACCAGCTCGCGCACTTCCTGGTTCTGCGGCATAAAGCTGCGTGGCCAGGTTGGGGTGTACTTCACATAAGCCCTTTTGTAAGGGATCTTTTTCTCGTTCGAGTACCCCACAGCGTGGGCAATGCCTGAGTCGGGGATGCCTGAAACAAAATCGGGGGTGATACGGTCGTTCCTTGCCAGCGCAGCACCGCAGCGGTACCGGCAATCTTCTACATTGATGCCTTCGAAGGATGAACTGGGGTATCCGTAATAAACCCAGAGGAAGGCGCAGACCTGCATCCGCTCAAATGGTTTTTTCACCTGTTCCCAGCCTGTGGCGGTGGCCAGAACGATCTCGCCGGGGCCAAGGAAATGCTCAATTTCAAAGCCCAGGTTCGAGAAGGCGGTGGTTTCGGATGCGAAAGCGTAGGCGCCGTCTTTCTTCCCCAGCACCAGGGGGGTCCTGCCCAGCTTGTCCCTGGCGGCAAAAATACCTTTGGCGGTTAATGCCAGCATGCTGCAGGATCCCTTTACCCTGTCAAAAACATTCTCAATGCCTTTTTCAATGCTTTCTTCTTCACAGATCAGCATGGCTGTCAGCTCGGTGGCGTTGGTGCCTTCGGGGCTCACTTCCGAGAAGGTGCGCCGCTGGCCGAAAGCCCTTTGGGTAAGCTCATCGATGTTGGCAATCCTGCCTACCGTAACCAGGGCAAACTCACCCAGGTGCGATTTCATGATGATGGGCTGTGCTTCAAAGTCGCTGATCACGCCAATACCGCTCCGGCCTGAAAACTCATTGAGCTCGGTTTCGAATTTTGTCCTGAAATAGGAGTTTTCAAGGTTATGGATACTGCGCCTGATCCCCCTGCTGTTAACCACGGCCATGCCGCCCTTCCGGGTTCCAAGGTGTGAATGGTAATCGGTTCCGTAATAAAGGTCTGTAACGCAATTGCCTGTCGAAATGGTGCCGAAAATGCCTCCCATCTGGGATCGTTTAAAGTTCGTGGTACGATGAAAAAATAAAACTACGGTAAATTTTCTTTAGAGGCTGGGTTCTGTTGATAATTTGTTGATAAAGATGCGGCGAATGAAAAGAAAAGGCTTCGGTCCCCCCGGGACCGAAGCCTTTGTTAAAATTACGGGACAGGCAGGCCTTAGTTCACGACCATCTTGCCTGAGGCGGCGTCGGTGCCGGTTGTCAGGGTATAGATGTAAATGCCGCTGTCAAGGTCGCTCACATCGATCGTAAGCTTGTGTTTGCCGTTGGTAAACGATCCGTACTGGATGGTTTTTACCTTTTGCCCGATCAGGTTGCTGATCTCCAGCCGCACATTGGCGGGCTGGGTCAGGTTCATGTCCAGATGGGTAATGTCACGGCAGGGATTCGGGAAGTTGTTGGAAATGCTGATCACTTTCTGGTCAATTTCAGGCGTGGCGGTAATGGTGAAGTCGGCGTCGGTAATTATAAAGTTATCGACATACCTGAACTGAACGGGTTCGATATTGTTGTCGGGGTCCATTAACTGGCTTACGAAGGGTACTTCGTAGTTTCCGGCCCCGTCGTCAAATACATAATATGAACCGGTGGCGCACCATGCCTGCCACATGATGGTGGTAAAGGCGGTTACGTTGTAAAGTTCGGTGTATTTCAGGTCGGCAACCCTGTAGCCCCTGCAGTAGATGTCGGGTGCAATGTTGTCGTCAACATCTTCGATATTGGTGTTCTGCCAGGAGAAGAAAAGCTTGGTGGCATCGGGTGTGGTGGCGATGTAGGGGCGCAGGTCTTCCGAGAGGGTGCTTCCGGTGCTGCCGGGGAATTCTCCCCTGAAAGTGTGGGGGAGTGTCAGTGTATCGGCAAACCAGGTATTCATCCCGTCGTAGGAAGCAGCATGGATCAGGGCGATCATGCCGCCGGTGCCCGGAAGTCCTTCGATGGAGGTGTAGATGCTCCATTCGCCGCTGCCAAGCCCGACCACAAAGCTGAGGTGCGGGTTGCCGTTCATGTCGACGGCCAGGGCCATGTCAAAGGAAGTGGTGAAGAGCAGCTCTTCCCTGGCGGGGACGGGCGGTTCGTAAAGCATTTCGAGAAGATCATCGGTGAGGTAGTTCAGCACGGCAGGCAGGCCGTTGGGGCCGCCCAGTTGCACGGTGTAGGGCCCGTCCCAGTCGTCGCCGCCATTGGTGGTCTTGAAAAGGATGGGATAAAAGGCGCCCTCGGCAAGGTCGTTCTCGCCATTGTTGCTGAGCATGGCCATGTAGCCTGTTTGCCCGTCGGGGTGGAAGGCGATCTTCTGCGTGGGAATGGTCACACCTTCTCCGCCACCGGAAATGTCAAAACTGATCAGTTCCTGCTCATAGTCAAAAAGCATGGTGCCTTCATCATAATAACCCGAAGTGTATATCAGGAAACCGGTATAATTGGCAAAGAGACCCTCTACCAGCGAAGGCTCATAGCAGATGGCTTTACCTGCAGTGGTAATATGGAAGGCATCCGGAACGCTGAACAGGTAATCGCCACCCGGCGAAGGCAGGCCCGTGGTGGTGGGCGTGGTGGGGTTTACTGCGGTCAGCGGGTTGGTGCCCATACCGTAGCCGCCCCAGCTTGCGCCGTTGCTCTGGTCAAGGATGGGGGCAAAGAACGACATGATGGCATTGTCGGGATCGGTGTTTCCTTCGGGGTTGTAGATCACGATCTGCGGATAGCGCGCAGCACCGAGGGATGCCCCCAGGGGGTAATTGGCGGGATCCCATACTTCCTGGTCAACCTCCCAGCTTTCGCCATTGTCGGTCGAAACATCATATGAAAGATATCCGCTGCCTGGTGTCAGCGAACGGTGAAGAAAGGCTGCACTGTTGATGTCGTTGTTGGCCCAGAGAAAGGTGCGGCCGCCTGAAGACAGGCCCCAGGCATTGCCTGAATTGCCAAGCTCCCTGATCACAACCGCTTTGGAAGACGATCCGGCGGTGATGTCGGGCATGGGTGGTTTTACAGTGGGGGCAGGGCTGGTAAGGGAAGGTACCTGCTCATTGTTCTGAGGGGCAGAATGCTCTCCCACGGCCACCTTAAACTGGCCTGACTGCTGCGCATAGGTAAACAATGCAAATGTTGCAGCAACCAAAAAAAGTAAGGTTTTTTTCATGTTTATTTTTATTAAGGGGTTAGTGATTTCAAAATTATGAAAAATTTATCAAACATGGATATGGTTTAAAAAAAAAAGCCGGTATTCTGACATACCGGCCGGATAAAATGTCGGGCGGAAATGTTACCGGTGGTAACTCCTGATATACGCATCGAGTTCTTCGATGCTCGATTCAAAGGTGAAGGCATCGTTTACCCTGTAATAGTTCCCAACATCAAGCGTGGAGCCATATGCGTACTTGGCAATCTCAAGGCGGTCGTCTTCAAAGCTGAAGAGTTCCATGATCTGGTATATCTGCGAGGTGAGCATGCAGTTGCTGTTGATGATCTGCTTGGCCATGGTCACCTTGCTGTCGGAAAAAGACTTGCTCTCGATCGAACGCTTGGCCATCTGGAAGTCGGCATCGGACATGGGGTAGGGGCAGCCGTAATATCCGTCGTAGCCCGGCAGTACATATACCTGCTCCACAACGGCACCGCCCGTATGGGTTGTTGTGGTGGTGGTAGTGGTGGTGCTGCTCATATGCGCGTCATTGATGTTCATGTTAATGTTCATGCCGCTCATATTGGCATTCACATTTACCGAAGTTCCGGGAACCTGGTCGTGGTGGGTTGTGGTTTGCACTACCGTCACCGACGCGGGCGGAGGCGGGGTGGTGGAATAAACGTGCACAACCTGGTTGGGCGGTGGCGGCGGGGCCTGCTCCAGCGGGACCGAGTTCTGCGGCCGCATCACATACTCTCCTTTGCGGTTTGGCTTGATGGAGTAAGTGTCCTGTGAACTTCCCTCCATGAAATAAATGGTTTTGTCGAGATCGGGTATCTGATCTTCAAATATGATCTTTACTTTATAGCTCGGTGCGATCAGGTCCCGGATCATCACATTGGTCTCGGGTTCGGCATTCTGCAAAACCCCGTTTAGCACTACCTGGAAACGCTCACCTTCTTCGGTGAAGATCACCAGGTTGTGGATGCCCTGACTGCACACAGGCAGCAGTAAACCCGCAAGCAGGATGGAAAATAGGATTTTTTTCATGGTTGATAAGGTTTGGTTGTTTATTATTCTGTTTCAAAAAAGCATGCCAAAAATCGTAAAATAATTGATAAGAGGCAAGTTTTTTCGAAGGGCGGATGAAAATTTTTCTAAAGCCCTGGTTTTCCGCTAAAAGGCTTGATGGCCCTGTGGTAAACGCCATTGGTAAACGCAATGGCCATGCCGTAATTGGTTACCGGTACACCAGCTTTCATGGCTTCCAGCAGGCGGCTTTTTATCTGCCTGGGCGTGATCATACAGCCGCCGCATTGTATCAGCAGCGCATATTCATCTACCGGCCGGGGGAAATCGTCCAGCCCGGCAACAATGTCGAATTCAATTTTTTTACCACAGTGGCTGCTGATCCATGCCGGGATCTTATACCGGCCGATATCGTCGCAGTTTACCTGGTGGGTGCATGATTCGAGTATCAGAACGCGATCGCCGTCTTTCAGTTTGTCAATTTCCGGCGTCCCGGCAAGGTATGCCCCGAAATCACCCTTGTGACTGGCCAGCAGGATGCTGAAACCGGTCAGCGGAATGTCGGGGGGGAGGATCTTGTCTACCCGGCCGAAAACCTGGCTGTCGGTGATGGCCAGGCGCGGCCTGATCTTTGTCTTCTCCAGGAAGGCTTCCACTTCCGTCTCTTTTAAAACGATATTGATGCCGTCGTGGTCGAGTACATCCCTGATGGCCTGTACCTGCGGCAGGATCATCCTCCCTTCGGGAGCTTCCAGGTCAATGGGGGTGATCAGCATGACTATATCGCCCGGCCCGATCATCCCGTCCAGCAATGAAGGCCTGGTATAGGCGGTGCGGGGCATGTGCCTGCCAATGAGGTTGAGCAGCATTTCCGTATCGCCGGGGGCGATGCTGCTGAAGTCAATGGCCTCCGCTTTGTAGCGCTCCCTGATGAGTCCGGCGGTGGCAGGACTGAGCCGTTCTTCATCCGATTTATTGTGAACGAAAAGAAAGGGTACCTCGAACTTGCGGAATTGTTCCACGAGTTCTTCCTCGTAACTCCCGAGCTTGTTGGCGGTGATGATGATGATGCCCAGGTCGATGGTCTTGATCACCTGCAGGCTCTTCCTGATGCGGAGTGCACCCAGTTCACCGTGATCGTCGATACCGGCCGTGTCAATAAGGATGGCGGGGCCGATACCGAAAATCTCGACCGATTTCCTGACGGGATCGGTGGTGGTGCCGGGAGTGTCTGAAACGATGGCGGTTTCCTGCCCGCTGATGGCATTGATAAAGGAACTCTTTCCGTTGTTTCGCCTGCCGAAGATCCCGATATGGGGTTTATTCTCTCTTCCTTTTTTTGTCATTGTTTTCTGCTTTATTTAGTAACATGAGCGCTGTGCAGCCTGTTGTTTTTGTATGGGTATGTCTGCGCGCAGTGTTCATGGTACCGGGTTTTTGATGGCGGCCATGCGCCTGTAATAGTGTTTTGAGTTGCCCTGCTGCCCGTAGTTTACCTTCAGCCCGAGTGCTGCTGTTTCCCGTTCAAATCCGGCCAGGATGTCGGCTGCCATGTCGCCCGATACGGGCTTGCCCTCGTACAGCATATAATTGGAGGCTTCGGAGGCAGGGGTGAGGTTTGGCATAAAAACGTTGGCCCCTGCTTCAATGGCCCTGATCCTTCCGCGTTCGTCCAGGGCCTGCATGGCAGTGGATGCGGCAATGTTGATGTCGGGCATCATGATGCGCAGCAGTGCGATCATGCGCAGGCTGAGCTCAAGCCTGGAGGTGGCATCCGGTATCTCGTCACGATATCGGAACAGGGGCGTATCCGGGTGGGGAATATACGGACCCATCCCAACCATGTCAATGTCGGATTCCTTCATGAAAAGGAGGTCTCCGGCCAGTTGCTCCACCCCCTGGAAGGGAAGCCCGACCATCACCCCCGTACCGGTCTGATAGCCCAGCCGCTGCAATGTCCTGAGCGCGTCCGTGCGTCTGCTGAAGCTGTGCAATTTATTGTTCGGATGAAGTTTCCTGTACAGGGCGGGATCGCTGGTTTCAATGCGGAGAAGATAACGTTGCGCTCCCGCCTCCAGCCATTCGCGGTAAACCGCCTCACTCTGCTCCCCGCAACTGAGGGTGATGCCCAGCTCATGTCGGCAGCTTTTCCCGATATGCTCCAGCAGCTGTGTAATATGGCTGGTAAACGCACGATCGGTGCGTTCGCCGGATTGTATCACGATGGAGCCAAAGCCCTGCTGCCAGGCATAAACGGCTGCTTTCATCACGCTGTGGCTGTCGAGGAGATAACGATCCACAGCCCTGTTGCCGGACCTGATGCCGCAATAACAGCAGTTCTTGCTGCAGATGTTCGATAGCTCGATCAGCCCGCGCAGGCTCACCGAGCAAGCGGTATTTTCACGCATTGCCCGGCCGGCAGCCGTAAAGATTGCGGCTCGCTCTTCCGGGTCGCCGGTGCGCAGCAGGTGGATGAGTCCTTCCTTTTCTGCTGTTCTGTTTTTTAATATGTCTGTTGCATTGTTCATCTCATGTCTTCTCAGAAATACAGGTCGCGTTCGCCGGCCCTGATGCGCGCCAGCCTCTTGCCGAGTTCATTGCGCATTTTTTCTTCCATGCCGTTTTCCATGGTGTTGTGAATGATCTTCCACCCCTTTGCCGCCTGTTCCTTACCGGCATAATCTTCGAGGTATTCGGCCAGGGTCAGGATGGCGTTGGGGGTGCAGAACCTTTTGATGAATCCCGGCACTGAAAATTCCATAAAATGCTCACCCGTTCTTCCTTTCCGGTAACAGGCGGTGCAGAACGAAGGCAAATAACCCTGCTCCAGCAGTTCTCCGGTTACCTGCGCCAGGCTGCGCGTGTCGTGAATGAGGAACTGTTCTTTCTCGAGACTTTGTTTGTGGCCGGTCTTTTCGGCATAGGCCCCGATCTCCAGCCTGGTGCCGGCGTCGATCTGTGAACAGCCGAACTGCATCACCGATCTCCTGATCTCTTCGCTTTCGCGGGCCGTCAGGATCATGCCGGTGTACGGTACGGCCAGCCGCAGTACGGCCACCAGCCTGATGAAGTCTTCATCGCTCACACTGTAGCGTTTATCAATGTGGAAGGACGATGCGTCCTGCAGGCGCGGAAAGGAAATGGTGTGCGGACCGGTATTATAGCAGGCTTCGAGATGATTGGTGTGCCGCACCAGTGCCATCACCTCAAAACGCCAGTCGTAAAGGCCCAGCAGCGCCCCGATGCCCACATCGTCGAGCCCTGCTTCCTGTGCGCGGTCAAGGGCGGTGAGCCGGTAATGATAGTCCTTTTTCTTCCCTCCGGGATGATACCTTGCGTAGGCTTCCGGATGATAGGTCTCCTGAAAGACCTGGTAGGTGCCGATACCGGCATCCTTTACGATCCTGTATCCTTCAATTTCGAGGGGGGCGGCATTGATGTTCACCCTGCGGATCTCCCCCTTGCCCTTGCGAACGCCGTATACGGTGCGTACATTGCCGGCTATGTATTCGGGTGTGTAATCGGGGTGTTCGCCGTAAACCAGGATCAGCCTTTTCTGCCCTTCATCCTCAAGGGCTTCCACGTTCATGATCAGTTCTTCGCGGCTGAGGGTCTTGCGAACGGCCTCTTTGTTGGATGCACGGAAACCACAATATTTGCAGTTGTTCGTGCATTTGTTGCCAATATACAGCGGGGCGAAGAGCACGATGCGGTCGCCGTAAACCTGCTTTTTCAACTGCCTGGCACCTTCCATGATCTCTTCAATCAGCTCCGGGTCGCGGGTCTGTAGTAAGGATGCCACATCGGGCAGCGAAAGCCGTTGCTTGCCCAGCGATTTGCCTATGATCCTCCTGACTTCTGCGGGTTCGGTATTGGCGGTAGCCAGATAGTGTTCAATTTCAGCCGGGTCAATGAATGGCTTCATGGGCTCGTCGCTGATCGCATATTTTTCGGGTGTGAATTTCATGGCCGTTGCTGTCAGGGGTTCGATCTTTGTTTTTATGCTGTTTCAGGCAGGCATCAGCCTCACGCTAAAGGTGCTTCCTTCATCCGGAACGCTTTCAGCCTTTATTTCGCCGCCGTAATTGTTTTCGATGATTTTTTTGATGATGGACAGGCCCAGGCCGCTGCCGGTGATGTTCCGGGTCTTTGCATTCTTTATCCTTACAAATTCCCCGAAGAGGCTTTCCAGTTCTTCCGCGCTCATCCCGATACCGGTATCCTGCACCCTGATGCTGATGCCCCGGCCTTTCTCCTTAATGGAAATGCTGACTTCCCCTCCCTCTTTATTGTATTTTACAGCATTGGATATGAGGTTGTTGAAGATGATCTCGATTTCATCTTCATCAGCCCTGAAATCAAGTTTTTCGGGGGCGTCGAGGTAAACCTTAACATTGCGCTGTATGGCCATCGGCTCGATGGTGTCCATGGCCAGGCGGGCAAGCTGTACAAGGTCCGTAGTTTTAATGTGGCGTTGTTTTTTCCCCGATTCGATGCGTGTCAGGTCGAGCAGGTCCATGATCAGGTTCCGCATGCCTTTCAGCCTTTCGATGGACCGGTCGATCATGCTGCCGTAATCGTCGATATTGTCGCCCACCTGTTTGTCTTTCATAATGTTGAGATACCCTTCAACGGCGTTGATGGGCGATTTCAGTTCATGCGACAATACCGAGAGGAACTGGAACCGCACTTCTTTTCCGGCCTGTTTCATCTGCCGGGTCATCCGTTTCAGGAAAAGATGCTTGGTGATGTTGTCCATCGCGGCACGCAGCTCTTCCGGGGTAAATGGCTTGGGCACGAAGTTATAGGCGCCGTTCTGGGTGGCCTTTACGGCGAGGTCGAGCGAGGCGTAGGAGGTGATCATCATCACCTGTACGTCTATCCCTTTCTTGTTGATATATTCGAGCACCTCAATGCCGTCAATGCCCGGCAACTTATTATCGAGGAGGATGATGTCGGGCTTGTCAGCATGCAGGATCTCTATCGCCTTCTCGCCGGTGCCGGCGTCGGTGATCTGAAAGCTGAAATCCTCCTCCATGAATGGATACCCGACGCTGTGATTCCGCAATATCCTGTTGATCCCCGACCTGATGCCGGGCTCGTCATCCACTACCAGTACTTTTAATTCAGCCATGATCGTTCAGTTTACATTTTTAACAATTTCTTGATCTCACGTTCCAGCTGGTCTTTCCTGATCCCTTTCTCAAGGAATTTGTCGGCATGGATCCAGTTTTTGTCGTCTTCGGTCTCCAGCCCGAAGTTCATCCCGGTTTCGGCCGTTACGGCCGAAGCGATGATGATGGGCATGCCGGGGAACTTTTTCTTTAACTTATAGCTCAGGATAAAGCCGCTGTCTTTGTTTTCCATCATGAGGTCGATGATGGCCAGGTGCGGGGCCGATTCTTCCATCAGTTTTTCGCCTTCTTTCTGGCTTCCGGCCGTGATGGTCTCAAAGCCCATGCTTTTGAGTTGCATCTCAACCTGACCCAAATAATCGATGTCATCGTCGATGATGAGGATCTTTTTCTTTTCGTTGTTCATGTCAATATCTCCTGTTTTTATGTGCCTCTCGGCAAAGTGATTGTAAATGTTGTTCCTGTGGGCCCTTCAGTGGGATCGGTATTGGAGTCGGCGCTGATCTTGCCCTTATGCATTTTAACGATACCGTAAACCAGCGGAAGCCCCAGCCCGGTCCCTTTGCCAACTTCCTTGGTGGTGAAAAAGGGCGTGAACAGTTTTTCCATGTTTTCGCGGGGTATCCCGATGCCGGTGTCGCTGATGCCGATGCTGATGTTTTCCTGATCGCCTCCGAGGGTGATTTTCAGTATCCCCCCTTCGGGCATGGCTTCAACGGCATTCTTTTCGAGGTTGGTTACCACCTGCATCATCTGTTCACGGTCTATGCAGGCCAAAGTGTCACCGGTTTGCACATCCAGTTCCACTTCTGTCAAGCCATTGTGAAGAATGCTGCTGATGCTGCTCTCCAGGAATTCCTTCATATCCGTTTCGATGAGCTTTACCTGGTTTTTCCTGGCAAAGTTGAGCAGTCCGCCAACGATATGCTTGCATCTTTCCGTTTGCTGTACGATCAGGTCAAGGTCTTCGTATATGGGGTTGTCTTTCGGGGTTTCATCCTTCAGTATGTTGCTGTACATGGTGATGACCCCGAGCGGATTGTTCAGTTCATGGGCGATGCCTGCCGAGAGCTGGCCCATGTGGGCCAGTTTTTCCGACTGCCTGAGCGCCTGCTGCGTATTGGCGAGCTTTTCGTTGCTTGCGTTAAGTTCGCTCACCGAACGGTGCAGCTTTTCGATGGTATTGGGCAGGCACATCTCCACTTCCGCCAGTCCGTCGTAGATGGCAATGGCATGCTCGCGGCAGGTGTCATAGCCGCAGGCACCGCAGTTGAGGTGGTCCTGTTCGTTTTCCTTTCCCAGCCTGACAAGGATTTTCCTGATCTTTTCCTCATCGGGTACGTATGCCCTTCTGTCGCTCGGGCTGAAGCTTATCCCGAGGTCGAGCCCGGCAAATTCTTCCATGTCCTGTTCCCACTTCTTCAGGTCGAGGCTGCTGAGTTTGTCCTTGGCATAATTGCTCACGCGCAGTGTGCGTTCAAACTTTTTTCCCTGGCAGGAAATGCCTGGCCCCATGATGCAGCCGTGGCAGCAAAGCAGTTCGAGGTGCTGGCTTTTGATCAGGCCTTTTTCGAACTCCTTGATGGCTTCGCGGTAGTTTTCCTTTCCTTCGGCCACGAGCACATTGCCTTCGCAGATGTCATCGGTGTGCCGCGTGGTCTGCAGCAGTCCGCGGCTTACTGGAAATACCGCTCCTTTTCCTGAAGCGGGCGGGTCGAAGCCCCGACCGTCATCCTTTTCGGGGCCAATATGGTTTTCGCTGAACATCTGCCGCAGCTCCTTGAATGTGAGGGCCTCATCCACTTCATTGCTTTCCGCCTTTTTGGCGATGCAGGGACCGATGAATACGATCGGCGCCTGTTTGCCGTATAATGCCCTGATCATCCTGGCAGTGGCCACCATGGGCGACACAACAGGCGCCAGGGCGCCGGCAAGCTCCGGGTGGTAATATTCGATATACCTGACGATGGCGGGGCAGTCGGAGGAGATGTAACGCTTTCCGTTCCTGTTGTTCAGCAGCTTGCTGTATTCACGCGCCACCAAGTCGGCCCCGAACGATACCTCGATGACCTTGCCGAATCCCAGCGCCCTGATCATGCCGGCTACGGCGGCAGGCTTTTCAATGTCCTTGAACTCGGCAGGGAAGCTGGGTGCCAGGATGGCGATCGCATCTTTGCTTTGGCTCAGCATGGCCCTTACTGCCCCGGTAGTGTCGATGAAGACCTTGGCGCCCTGGTTGCACACCTTTACACAGTTTCCGCAGCCGATGCAGCGGTCGCTGATGACTTCCGCCTGCCCGTTCAGTATCCTGATGGCCTTGGCCGGGCATTCGCGCACACAGGTAAAGCACATCCTGCACCTGTCCCTGACGGTGAATACCAGTTGCCGCTGCCTGTTGTCTGTCTTCATGCTTTTACTGAGCTTATCATTCCTGTTGCTTGTTATTTCATTACTTCCCTTGCCTGGTATGAGGTATGGAGCAGTTCATGGCTCCTGTGCCCGCAGGGCTCACCCAGGTAGCAGTCGTATATTGCCTTTACATCTGGATTCCTGTGCGATACTTTAATGGTCTCCTGTTCATCAATGTTGTAGAGGCTGCCCATACGGGCCAGGATGGCTTCCTTCCCGGCGCCGATCCTTTGGCCTCCTCCGGCGATGCAGCCGCCCGGGCAGGCCATCACCTCGATGAAGTGAAGGTCGGTCCTCCCGTTCCTGATCTCGTCAAGCAGTTTTTTGGCATTGCCTATGCCGCTCACCACCGCCACCCCGATCTCCATGTCGCCGATTTCGATGCGGGCCTCCTTTCTGCCCTTCATTCCCCGTACTTCGGGTATCCTGAACTTCACCAGTTCCTTGCCGGTGAGTTTGGCATAGGCTGTCCGGAGGGCCGCTTCCATTACTCCCCCGGAAGCGCCGAAGAGTTTACCTGCTGAGCTGCGGAAACCAAGGGGCGAATCAGCCACTTCCGGTTCCAGCTTGTGAATGTCGATCCCGTGCATCTTTATGAAGTCGGCAAGCTCACGGGTGGTGAGCACGGCATCCACATCCGAGATGCCCTCGTGTGTCATCTCCCTGCGCTGCGCCTCAAATTTCTTGGCGGTGCAGGGCATGACCGATACCGAATAGATGTTCCCGGGTGCGATCCCTTCCAGGTCAGCATAATAACTTTTTATGATGGCTCCCATCATCTGCTGGGGCGATTTGCAGGAGGAAAGGTTTGGAAGGAAATCGGTGGCGAATTCTTCCGCGTATTTGATCCAGCCCGGGCAGCAGCTGGTGAACATGGGCAGGGTGCCTCCTTCCCTTATGCGCCCGATCAGTTCGGCCGACTCTTCCATGATGGTGAGGTCGGCTGAAAAGGTGGTGTCGAAAACAGTGTCGAAACCGATCTTTCGCAATGCGGCATTGAGGATGCCGTTGATGTCTTTACCGGCTTCCATGCCGAAGGCTTCGGCCAGCGACACGGAAATGGCCGGTGCGTATTGCACCACCACCGTCTTGCCGGGATCATGGATGGCTTCGTTGATGCCGGCAAAGTGATTTTTCTCCGTCAGGGCACCGGTGGGGCATACCATGATGCATTGTCCGCAGTTCACGCAACTGGAGGTGTTCAGCCCACGGTTGAAGGCAGTGCCGATCAGTGTCCGGCTGCCCCTGTTGATGAAGTCGATGGCGGAAATACCCATCACCTCTTCGCAAACCCTTATGCACCTTCCGCAGAGAATGCACTTGTCGGGGTCGCGGATGATGCTGGGGCTCGACTGGTCGATGCTGAAGTTGTTCTTGATGCCATGGATGCGCCGCTCGGTAACGTTAAACTCTTTCGAAAGGCCCTGCAGCTCGCAGTTCCCGTTCCTCACGCAATAAAGGCAGTCGTCGGGGTGGTTCGAAAGCAGCAATTCCACAATGGTTTTCCTGGCTTCGATCACCTTGCCCGAATGGGTCTTCACTTTCATTCCATCAGCCACCGGAAATGAGCAGGATGAGACGAGTTTGCCGCTGTCTTCCAGCTCTACCACGCACATGCGGCACGAACCGCTCGGGAACATGTCTTTCATGTGGCAGAGCGTCGGCACCTGTATGCCATTTCTTTCGAGCACGTCAAGGATGGTTTCGCCCTGTTTTGCGCTGACCTTATTCTTGTTTATTTCAATTTCAAAGCTCATCTGATCTTTATTTATAGTGTTATTTACTGGACTGATATCGCGTCGAATTTGCAGACTTCCTCGCAGCTGCCGCAGCCGATACATTTGTTCTCAACGATGAAGTGCGGTGATTTTCTGGCCCCGATGATGGCGCCTGTCGGGCATTTCCTGGCACAGAGCGTGCAACCCGTACATTTGTCGACATCGATGATGAAGGTCCTGAGTTCGGTGCACACGCCGGCGGGGCATTTTCTTTCGAAGATGTGCTCCTCGTACTCGTTCCTGAACCAGCGAAGGGTGCTGAGCACCGGGTTTGGGGCCGTCTGCCCGAGGCCGCATAGGGATGTTTCCCGTATGACCTTTCCCAGCTTCTCAAGCTGCATAACCCCCTTGAAGCGTTCCAGCGCATCGGTGTTGACGCCGTTTGGCTTGTGGGTGATGCTTTCGAGGATCTCCAGCATGCGCTTTGTGCCTTCGCGGCAGGGGATACATTTGCCACAGCTTTCACGCTGTATGAAATCCATGAAGAACTTGGCCACATCAACCATGCAGGTGTCTTCGTCCATCACCACCAGTCCGCCCGATCCCATCATGGCTCCGGCACTGATCAGTGATTCATAATCGATCTGTATGTCGAGGTTCTCTTCCGTGATGCATCCGCCCGAGGGTCCCCCGATCTGCACCGATTTGAATTTCTTTCCATTGGGTATCCCGCCGGCAATCTTGAAGATGATATCCCTCACGGTGGTTCCCATGGGGATCTCGATAAGGCCGGTAAGGGCGACCTTTCCCGACAGGGCAAATACCTTTGTGCCTTTGCTGGTTTTGGTGCCGATGGAGGCAAAAGTGGCCGGCCCTTTTTCAATGATGGCGGGGATGTTGGCCAGGGTTTCTACATTATTGATAATGGTGGGCTTTCCAAACAGCCCTTTCACGGCCGGGAAGGGAGGCCTGGGCCTGGGCATGCCGCGCTTGCCTTCGATGCTGTGGATGAGTGCCGTCTCCTCCCCGCATACAAATGCACCCGCCCCCATCTTGATCACCAGGTCGAGGCTGAAGCCGGTACCCTGTATGTCTTTGCCGAGCAGGCCGAAATCATAGGCCTGGCTGATGGCTTTTTTCAGCCTGGCGATGGCCAGCGGATATTCGGCCCTGATATAAACGTAGGCCTTTGAGGCTCCGATGGCATATGCCGCCACAGCCATGCCTTCCAGCAGCCGGTGCGGATCGCCTTCGATCACGGCGCGGTCCATGAAGGCACCCGGATCCCCTTCGTCGGCATTGCAGATGAGGTATTTCTGATCGGCTTCCTCGCGGAAGGCAAAGCCCCATTTCACGCCGGTGGGAAAACCGCCGCCGCCGCGCCCGCGCAAACCGCTCTCCTCAATCATGCGGCATACTTCCGGGGGCTTGCTGTTTCGCAAAAGACCAAGATAATGGGTGTATCCGCCCCTGGCAATATATTCTTCGATGGAGGTGGGGTCGACCAGCCCGCAATTGCTGAGAACCATCCGGGTTTGCGGGCCGAAGAAAGGGTGCTCGTCGATGAAAGGCACATCCGGCCAGGCCCCTGATGTATCGCTGCGGAACTGACCGATCACCTGCTCACTGTCAATGTGCTTTTCAAAGACCCCGTCGAGCAGGGAGGGTACGTTCCCGGCGGTCACTTTCTGAAAGGATATCCTGGCCATGCCGGGCATTTGAAAATCCACGATGGGTTCGGCGGCACAAAGCCCGATGCATCCAACCGCTATCACATCGGCTTCAATGCCTTTTTCGCTGATCCACGCCCGGATGGCCGCCATGGTCTTGTCGGCACCGGCCCCCAGGCCGCATGTGCCGGCTCCTACATAGATGCAGGGCTTGCCGGTATCTTCGCGCCTGAGCATTCTGAGCTTTTTCATTTTTGCGGGCGAAAAATTCGCTGCAGGCCCTTTTTCCAGGCACTCCATGATCAACCCGGCATGCTGGTATTTGTTTTTTTCTGTCATGATAATTCCTCGTTTTTTCTGCAGTTTTCGATGATCCCCTCGATGCCCGCAGCATCCACTTTTGCATGGAACTCGCCATTGATGCAGATAACGGGTGCCAGGCCACAGGCTCCGATACAGGCCACCACTTCAATGCTGAACAGACCGTCCCTGCTGGTCTGCCCTGCTTTGATCTTCAGCGTTTCCTCGATCTTCTGCAGCACCGTGGCAGAACCCAGCACATGGCAGGCCGTTCCCCGGCAAACCTGGATGTGATACTTCCCAAGGGGCTCGAACCTGAACTGGTTATAAAAGGTGGCCACACCGTAGATCTTGCTGGCAGGCATGCTCAGATGCCTGCCAACTTTCACCACGGAGCTTTCTGATAAAAATCCTTCCCTGTTCTGTATCTCCTGCAGGATGGGGATCAACTGGTCCTTGCCGGCATCCATCCTCTCATCCAAAATCATATCAATGTCATCTTTCATTTCTGGGGTTCTTTTAATAATTGGCCGATGTTTAGTTTAGCGCTATCTTTTCCGCTTTCCGGTCGAGCAGGAGCCTGACCTCTTTGATCAGCTTTTCTGCTTCAACGGGCTTTTTCAGGAAGCCGTCGACCTTCAGCCATACCGAAGGGCCTTCCTCGCTGTGGTAGTCGATCCCGGCATTCCCGCTAACCACATCCTTGATCAGCAATACGTCCAGCTCGCGGTAGTTCGGGTCTTTACGGAATTCCCTCGCCATTTCCTGTACGCTTGGCTTGGTGGTGGTGAGAATGTCGATGGATGAAAGCATGAGCACGGGCATGTAATTGAATTCGGGGTTCTCGCTCAGTTCCTTGGCCATCTCGAATCCTTCGAAATGGGTGGTCATCATCACATCAAGAATGGCCAGGTCGGGTTTCGTGGTCCAGGCCTTTTTGATGCCCTCGATCTTGTCGTTGGCAGAGATCACTTCATATCCTTCTTTTTTAAGGATGGCGCTCACTACGGTGATCACGTCAATGTCGTCATCTACGATCAGGATTTTTTTTGTTTCCATGGTGTTTGTTTTTTTAAGGGTTTGTTATAAAAAGTTTACGATGTAAAATTACCATGACGGAAGGGTGTTGCACAAGGTGGAAAAGTACTGTTTTGCAGGTGGAAGGAAGTACCTTTTTTTATGGTAAAAAAGAGAAGCAAAGGCTGCCGGAACCGGTAAAAAAACGCAAAATCTCTTCCCGTTTGTTTCCGGCAGTTTATGTTCGATTACAGGAAATGATGGATTGACAGGGTTTTTGCCTGAGCAGGGGGATTTTTGAGTTTTTCGTTACGGAATATCTTTTTGGGTGATGACGGACGGAAATAATTTTTCTCGGAAAACAGTTTCCGGCGACCGGAACGAAGAAAAAAACGATTCTTCCCTGATCTTTTTCAGGGATGAAAAGACCCCGGACCAGGATGTTTTTTATGATAAAATTACAGGAGAATTACAGGGGCTTGCCTAAATATTCACCAGCTTGTTCTTGATGGCATACGAAAGCAGGCTGATGGTACTTTTGCAGTTGGTTTTCGACAGCAGGTTGGATTTATGGCCCACCACTGTTCTTTCGCTGATGAAGAGTTCTTCGGAGATATCCTTGTTGCTGAGGCCGTCGCAGATCAGTTGCAGAATTTCCTTTTCACGTTTGGTGAAGGCGATATTCGCGCGCTCATCCTTTTTCTGTTCCGAAAACCTTTTGCTGAAATATGACCAGAGTTCGGGTGAATAATAGGTATTCCCGTCAGCGATGGATTGAAGGGCCTGATCGAGCAGTTCCCTGGTGATGTTTTTAAGCAGGTAGCCGTGCACGCCGATGTCGATCATGTTTTCAATGTATTCGGCATCGTCAAACATGGTAAGGATGACCACTTTCAGCTCTGGAAAATCCCTGATCGCTATTTTGCTTGCCTCTATCCCGTTCATGATGGGCATCTGCAGGTCGAGCAATACCAGGTCGGCATTCTTTTCTTTTTGCAATGCCAGAAATTCCTGTCCGTTCGATGCCTCTCCAACCACGCTGGCGTATTTCAGTCGGTTGACAACCATCTTCAGGCCATTTCTGAAGAATTCATGGTCGTCGACAATGAGGATGCGGAGTTTTTTCGGATTGCTTGTCATGGTGCACAAAGGTAATACTTTATCCCGGATCAGGGGTCCAGCTTTATTTCCACCACCACCAGCGTCCCCACTTCCTGCTGGGAGTGGATCCTGTAGGTGCCGTTGATGGATTGCAGCCTGCTGATGATATTCTTGAGGCCCATCCCGCCCCCATCCTCGTTCAGCACTTTGTTCAGGTCAAAGCCGATGCCGTCGTCCATGTAGGTTAGCTGGAGTACCTGGTCGATCTTTTCGAGATAGATCTCGATCTTTTCTGCCTGTGCATGTTTGAGGCTGTTGTTGAGCAATTCGGTGATCACCCGGTAAAGGACCAGTTCAATGGTCTGGTCGAAACGTTCGCGGATGCCGGTTTCGTAAACAATGTTGACTTTTTGGGCGAGATTGACCTTTTTGCAGAACGACTCAACGGCCTTTACCAGCCCGAAGTCAATGATCACCCTGGGCGTAAGATTGTTTGCAATGGCGCGGGTGGAGTTGATGGCTTCGTCGATGATCTCGTTGGTCTTTTCAAGAAAGTCAGCATGTTCTTCTTCCGACAGATCCTCCGATTCCAGTTCGTTGATGTAAAGTTTTATTGTCGACATCAGGGGGCCGAGGTCGTCGTGGATCTCTCCCGCGATCCTTTCCCGTTCCTTTTCCTCTGCATTGATCACGGCGCGCAGGATCTTTCTTTCCAGTTGTTTTCGTTCAGTGATGTCGCGGGCTATGGAAAGAATGGCTTTATTCCCCTTATAATTGATCAGCCGGCTTTTCATCTCGAGCGAGAGGATGCGGCCGTTCTTTGCCCGGTGTTCCGTTTCATAGGTGTGCTGGCCGCGGGTCAGGATAAGTTCGATGTTTTCGCTCACCTTATCCAGATATTTCGATGACTTGATATCCCTGAAATTCATATGCCTGAACTCATCCTCTGTATAACCCAGTGATTCGCAGGCAACCTGGTTCACTTCCAGAAAATTTCCTTCGGGATCTGCCAGGTAGATCTCATCGCTGCTGTTGTGGAAAAGGGTACTGAACTGCTTTTCCGTTTCTTCCTTCTCCTGTTCGGCCCTGTTGTATTTGTAAAGGATCCTGGCAATGCCGATCACCGAAACGGCCATGATCAGTGAAACAAGGAAACCGAGCCAGTTCTCGATCAGCAGCAGGCTGCCCGGCAATTCATCACCGGTAAAATAGATCAGGTTGAATACCCGGCGCAATGCCATGAATATGAAGGCGATGGCAATGAAGATCCAGGCAATCCGGTTCTTTGCATATTTCAACAGCCAAAGGGCACTGATAAAGGCGATGATCAGCAATACGATCGACAGTATGACTGAAAGCAGGGTGATCATGGGCGGGATTTTTATTGCCGTAAAGGTAAGACAATCTGTGCTAAGTTAACGAACGCCCGCTGCCGGTTGCATTTCTTAATGCCCGGGATGGAACGAAGGAGGAAAAGAACTCGCAAAAACATACATATTTGTTTTCAGTACATCAATTCCGTATTTTTGCCTTCTTTCCTTTTTGACCGAAGGAATGAGGTATGTTTAAGAGGAAGATTAACCCAAATCTCAAAATTATGAAAACGCATTTGCTAATTACCACAACGGTCGCATTCTTTTTTACCATCCTTCAGGTTTTTCCCCAGGTAGCCATCAACGATAACGGTGCCGAAGCTGAAGTTTCTGCCATGCTTGATATCAATGCCTCCGACAAGGGACTCATGATCCCGCGCGTGGTGATAACGGATGTGGATTCGGATATGACGCCGGTCGAAAACCCGGCTGAAGGGCTTCTGGTATACAATACCGGGTCGGTTGACGTCCCTAAGGGCTTTTATTCATGGAAAGGTGATGAGTGGGTACAGCTGACAGACCAGCGATCGCAACTTTCCTTTGAGCAGACCTCCGGCTTGTACCTGGCCGGCGAACTCTATGAACATAACCCCCTTGGAACGGATCCCAATAGTATTACTGTGATTAACCTGGGAACGGCATTAACATATTATGGCTGGACGACCGCCACCGCGGGAGACAATACCAACGGCATTACCTATGACCTGGATGATCCCGTTGCAGACAAGATCATCGTGGATGAGGCCGGTTTGTACCGCATTGTCGTTTCATCTTCATTCAGGGGAACAAACAACAACCAGGTAGCCGGAACTATTTTTCATACCCCCAATGGGGGGACGGCTGCTGGCACACGGATCATGTTCATGGCCAAACTTTCCAGCAACGGCGATATTGTTTCCGGTGTTTCACAAGGCGTTCTGGAGTTGAATGCAGGTGATGCCATTGACCTGCGTTTTAGTTCAACCGCAAATTCCAATCAGGTTGGCATCTTTCTGATGAACATCACCGTGATGAAAGTGGGTGAGTCCGTTGAGTAAGACCATCCGTATCATCGCTGTATCCTTAACAACGATCCTTTTTGCAATATTTCTGCCGGTATAATGCCTGGTATGGAAGTTTACGTCATCCTGAACATCAAAGCTGTGGTGCACTGAACAGTTATTTCCAGCCGGACAGATCACTTATGCAACAATAAGGGGAATCCTGGCCCCTTTTCAGCAGGATTTCATAAAAATTTTCAGTTTAACAGAACATTAACAACACTTGATTGTTAGGATTGATACATTTGCGCTATTATTTTTATTTAGACTATTTAAAAACAAAAGAATTATGAAACCCAAATTATCACTCTTTCTTGTATTTTCAATGGTTTTTGCCATGTCATACGCCCAGGTGGCCATCAATGAAACCGGTGCCCAGCCTGATGCCAGCGCCATACTGGATCTTCAGTCCGATGACAAAGGCATTCTTATACCCCAGCTCAGGATCCTTGATGTAAACTCCGATACCGATCCGGTGGTTTCTCCCGCCGAGGGCCTGTTGATCTATAACCCCGGAACGGTCAATACCGATCCCGGCTTTTATTTCTGGACCGGAACGCGCTGGAACCAGATCACGAATATCGATACGGAGCTGACAGAGGTTCAGCTTTCCCAGTTTAGCGAAGCAGCTGAACTATATGAGAACAACGATTTTGGTTCCCCGACTAATCTTTCGTTACCGGGCAGTAATAACTTTTATGGATGGGTTACTGCTGTGGAAGGCGAAGTATTTGGCGATACTTACACGGATACAAACAACACCGATGCAGATCGTATTGTGGTTGGCGAAGATGGTCTGTATCAGGTGCAGGTAACCATGTCGTTTGGAGGCAGTAACAACACCCAGGTAAAAGGGGTTGTGTTCCACACTCCTGTGGGCGGACCTGCTGTCGAATCCCAAATCCGCTTTTTAAGCAGGCTTCATGCTGCAGGCGACCTGGCTTCTGCATCAACCAACGGCCTGATCAGGCTTTCGGCAGGTGATGCACTGGATCTGCGTTTTAATTCAACCTCCAATGGTAAAAACCTCAGCATATATACGATCAACTTCATTGCGAACAAGGTAGCCAATTAATTGGTAATCTAAAACATGGATATACGAAAGGGTGCCATCCGTCCGGGATGGCACCCTTTGTTTTATTTTTGATTGCCCAAGGCTTAATCCTTGATAAAGACGCTTATTTCAGCACTCTTTTCCAGATGTACCCGGCCAGCTCTTTCCCTGCTTTTGCATAAGCCTCGCCGATGCGGTACTCGGTGTCGAAGTCGCCGCCCATGGCCCCGCGGCCGGGAACCTTGTCCATCGTGATCACCGCCAGGATATTTTCGGGATTATCGGTCTCTACGAAAACAAATTCAACATTGATGGAGGCATCTTTTCTGGATATGCCGATGTTGAATCCCGGCTCGAGAAAGGTGGTCCTCACGATCACCGTATGGTCTGCATTCGGAAAACTCCCGGTTCTTATTTCCTGGTTTTTACCATACATGATGATATTGAACAATTCTTCGAACTTGACATGGTAGGTTTTTTCCTTGTCGTCGTGCCATTCGGCTTCCCAGAGGTCTCCGGTGCCGGGCTCTTTTTCGTCACGCTCCTGTTTTTTCTTGTCGATATAGGCCTGCTCGGTCTTGAACTTGCCTACGACCATCTGGCTGTAATCATATTCGGCATTTAACTCGGTTACTTCCTGCAGGAAACCGAGGTCGCCGCTTTTCACGGAAATTTTCTGTGCCTGGACGGATGTCAGGAATAAGCCCGTCAAACAAATGGTGATGAGGATCTTCAGCTTTTTCATTTTTTTTGTTTTAATGAATGAATAATAATATTGAAGTTTTTTGTATCCTGTTTTCAGTCTTCAAAAATACAATATCCATATATACACACAAGGCCGGCAACCTGAATTTATTTATATATCTTCCCCTTCCTTTTGGTATTTCAGGGATCATTATGATCCTTAGTATCTTGCTCTGCAAAGCCGGAGAGATATTTTTTTTTGATCTTATCCAATAATACAGGCCTTTTCAATACCCCTTTGCCTGAAAAATGAACGGAAAGAGACTTCACAATGGTAATTTACAATTAGTTAACATTTCATTCCGGGAAAAATGATGATCTTTGCGGCCATTCAGTGTTTGCCTTTGAAAAGCACGCAGCTTTCAGCAAGTGCCCATGCCAAGAAAAGCGATATATTACATACTCCCACTGCTGGCCCTGCTTATTGCAGCCTATTTCGTGGTGGCCGCCGCCTTCCCGAAGGAACTGAACCGTTTCCCTTTTTTCGTGCTGCTCATCCTGCTTGATTTTTACCTCTGGTTTTCGATCCGTAAGCGGGTGTATGCGTTGGGTGCAACTGTTAAATACCTGCTGGGCATTCTTTACTGGATCCCCTTTTCAATGGTTCTTTTGCTGGGCATTGCATCCATATTTATTAATGTTTACATCTGGCAGCCGCAGTGGGCCACAGTTTTTGGCGGGATCATTTTTATTACCTATATCGCCAAGCTTTTCACCATACTGGTCCTTCTTGCGGCCGATATTATACGCATCACCGGCCATGTAAGCCGGTTTCTCTACCACCGGAAAAAGGGGACGCCATGCCCTGAGAAAGGCAGTAAGATGAGCCGGGCGGGTTTCCTGACGAAACTGGGGCTGATAGGGGGCGGTTTTGTCCTGAGCGGGCTCATCATCGGTGCCGTACGCTGGGCCTACGATTTCAGGATCAGGCGGGAGTATCTCCGCTATCCTTTACTGCCCGGGCAACTGCACGGACTGAAGATCGTGCATATATCCGACCTCCACCTTGGCAGCTGGACCAACAGGGCCGCGATGCAGGAAGCCGTGGATGCCATTAACGAGGAGGAACCCGACCTGTTGTTCTTTACGGGCGACCTGGTGAATTTCGTGACCGGCGAAGCCGACAGATATAAAGATATACTGGCACAGGCAAATGCCCGTTATGGTGTTTATGCCGTCCTGGGGAATCATGACTACGGCGATTACGTGAAGTGGGCCACAAAGGCTGAAAAGGAACAAAACCTGCGCGACCTGGAGAAATTGTACCGGGATATGGGATGGGTGTTGCTGCGGAACAGCCACGCCATGGTAAATGTGGGGAATATCCCCCTGGCCGTGCTGGGCGTTGAGAACTGGAGCAGCTATGAACGCTTCCCGAGTTACGGAGATGTTGTAATGGCCCTGAAAGGAACAGAAAACGCATCTTTCAGAATATTGCTTTCGCACGATCCGACCCACTGGGAAAACATCATCAGCAAACACCACCCGAATATCTCCCTTACCCTGTCGGGACATACCCATGGCTTTCAGTTCGGCGTTGAACTCAAAAACTTCAGATGGAGCCCGGCACAATACATGTATAGGCACTGGGCCGGACTGTATGCCAACCCTGCTGCCGATACCCCTCAGTATCTGTATGTCAACCGCGGGCTGGGGATGATCGGCTATCCCGGCAGGATCGGGATCATGCCCGAGATCACCGTTATTGAACTCATTTCCTGACCCATTTGTTTTCAGGCTTCTTTTCCGGCCCCCCGGCCTGAATATTATTTTGTAAAAAACTTGCATTATGAACATATGTGCAATATATTTGCAGAAAAAAATATGCCGCGGACAGAGAAGAACCGGATTGTTCACACGCCCCCGATCTTTACGGAATTCAAACCCATTGGGGTACGGATCCATGAATTGCAGCAGGCACAATTGACGCTGGATGAGTTTGAGGCCTTTCGCCTGGCCGATTATAATGGCTTGTCGCACGCCGAATCCGCCGATGAAATGGGGGTCTCAAGATCCACCTTTTCGCGCCTGATCGAACGTTCGAGGAAAAAGATCGCCGACTTTATCATCGAAGGAAAAGTGCTGCTGATTGATGGAGGAAATATACACTTCCGGAACAACATCATCCGTTGCAGAAATTGTGGACAGATGTTCAAAACACCGATGATGAACGAAGTCAGGGAATGCCCGTCCTGCCACTCACAGGACCTGATCAACCTTGCAGGTGGATTCGGGCATGGGAAATGTTGCCGTATATAATTATTAACGAATATAAAAAGGAGGATGTTATGCCAGGATTTGATCGTAGCGGTCCGCAGGGCAGGGGCCCGATGACCGGCAGGAAAAATGGTCTTTGTACCGGAAATGCCATTGATAATGAATTCAGGGGCGGTGCCGGAGGGCGCGGCCGCGGAAGAATGCGCGGCAGGGGATCCGGCGGGGGCGGCGGATGGGATATGCAGCCCTACGCCGGCAACGATGCTTATTCCGGAATAAGCAGTATGAAGGAGGAAATGGGCGAGATGCGAAAACAAATCGAAGCCCTGACCGAAAAGCTTTCAAAACTGCAAAAACCGGAATGATCCTTTCTGTAAAAAACCAAAGTGATACTGAAAAAAAACTGATATGATGAAGATCGCAGTTCCGGTCGCAGGAGACCGCCTGACGCCCCATTTCGGGCATTGTGAGAAATTTGCCATCCTGACCATCGACGGGGATGAACGTTACCGGATCGAATACCTGGTTCCGCCGGCGCATCAACCGGGGGTGTACCCGCGTTTTCTGGCCGAAAAAGGGGTCAATATTATCATCGCGGGTGGCATGGGCCCCCGGGCACAGGAGATATTTGCCCAAAACAACATCAGGGTGATAACCGGCATTGAGCAGGGCGACCCGCGCGGGCTCGCGGAAAAATTCCTGCGCGGCGAACTGATACCCGGTGATAACCTCTGTGACCACTAAACCCGCACCATGGATGCCCGCGGAATGATATGAAAATTGCCATAGCCAGCGGTAAGGGGGGTACAGGCAAAACAAGCCTGGCAACCAACCTGGCTTCCTTCATGGCGGAAAGCCGGGAGGTGGTGCTCGTGGATATGGACGTGGAAGAACCCAATGCCGGCATCTTCATCAAAGGACAGCCTGTTTCGTCAGTCAACAGATACAGGGCTGTCCCCCGCCGGGACAATAAGAAATGTGAACTTTGCGGTAAATGCCAGGAAGTGTGTAACTTTCATGCAATCACAATGCTGGCGGATGAGGTCGTCATATTCCCGGGCCTTTGTCATGGCTGTTATGCCTGCGCGGAACTTTGTCCGGCTTCAGCCATATCAATGGTGAAAAGGAAGATCGGCACTACGGCCGTTTATGCGGCAGGCAACATCCGGTTTATCGAAAACCGGCTCGATGTGGGGGAAGAACAGGCCGTTCCCCTGATATCTGCCTCGCTGAAGGAAGTGAATGATCAATACCCCGATGATGCCATCATCATCATGGATGCCCCGCCGGGTACCTCATGTCCGTTCATTGAGGTTGTGGCGGATGCCGACCTGGTGATCCTGGTGAGCGAACCTACGCCTTTTGGCCTGCACGACCTGAAGCTTGCCCTGAAAACACTGGATATTGTCAATGGTCATTATGTGGTTGTCCTCAACCGGCACGGCACGGGGAACGGGGAGGTGGAATCATTCTGCGCAGCGCAGAACATTCCGCTCATTGCGAAGATCCCCGCTTCGCGGAAGGCCGCCGAACTCTGCAGCAGGGGCAGGCTGATGTATCCTGAAATCGCTGAAACAGGAAGGGAGATCGAAAAAGTGGCCCGATATATCCTTTCCTGTAAAAGTTAATGAAATGCCAAAGGAGATAGTCGTATTATCGGGTAAGGGAGGCACCGGGAAAACATCACTCACGGCTGCACTGGCATATCTGTGGGGCGATAAAGCCGTTATGGCCGACTGCGACGTGGATGCAGCCGACCTTCACCTGCTCATGCAGCCCCGCAAGCTGGAGTCATTTGATTTTTACAGTGGCGAGCTTGCCGCGATCAACCCTGATCTTTGTACCGCTTGCGGCATATGTGCCGGCATTTGCCGCTTTCATGCCATAGAGGAAAACGGGGGTTACTACCGCATCAGGGATTACCGCTGCGAAGGTTGCGGTTATTGTGCAAGGATATGCCCCGAAGAGGCCATCACCAACAGTGTGCCGAAAGCGGGCGAATACTATGTATCACTGGCCCGTACCGGTGCAGTCATGGTTCATGCCCAACTGGCGGCAGGTGCCTCCAATTCAGGGAAACTTGTGGCCCGGGTCAGGGAAGAGGCAGCCAGGCAGGCACGCATGCACGGGAAAGACCTGATCATTGTCGACGGCCCTCCGGGGATCGGATGCCCGGTCATATCAGCCCTCTCGGGTGCCGGCTTCGTATTGCTGGTGAGTGAACCGGGCATGTCGGGCTTTCACGACCTGGAACGCATCGCACAGCTCGCAGGGCATTTCGGCGTTCCCGCCGGATGCATGATCAACAAGGCCGACCTGAACCCGGAAATGAACAGGAAGACCAGGGAATTTTTAAAACAGCACAATATCGGACTCATCGGTGAAATACCTTATCATGATTCTTTCAGCAGGGCTGTGGTGGAAGGAAAAACCGTGATGGAAACGGATCATCAGCCCCTGAAGCGGGCCATCACTTCGTGCCATGAGAAGATCATGGAAATGTTGAATTAAAATAATTTACAGGAGCGGGAAGCAGTCCCGCCGCGTTAAAGATATTGGAAGAAACACAGTTATAAATATTTTAAAAACAGAAAAAGATGAAAATCGGGTTTACCTCCAAAGGAAATGGCTGGGAGTCAGAAATAGATCCCCGTTTTGGCAGGGCGGAATACCTGCTGCTTTATGATGAAGAGCAAGACCGGCTTGATGCCGTTGATAACAATGAAGTGAGCGAAAAAGGGCACGGGGTGGGGCCCGTAGTGGCCCAAAAATTCTTCAGGCTGAAAGCGGATGTCATCATTACAGGGAACGGCCCCGGCACCAATGCAGCCACGATCGTGGATAAGACCGGTATGACGATATATACCGGTGCTGAAAAAATGACCGTGCGCGAAGCATACGAAAACTATAAAACGGGTCACTTACATAAATTTAATACACAAAAATCATGATCAAAACTGATGTACTTGTTATCGGAAGCAGCGCTGCCGGCCTGGTCGCCGCTACTTCGGGAAAAAAGGCCAACCCCGGCAAAAAATTCACTGTCGTATCCTGCCTGCCAAAAACACTGATCCCCTGCGGCATTCCATATGTTTTCGGGACGGTGGGCAGCACCGATAATGATATCCTGCCTGCCGAAAAAATGTTTGCGGCCAATGACATTGATGTCATCTGCGATCTGGCAGTTGCCATTGACAGAAATGAAAAGACCGTTACGCTGGAATCAAGGGAAACCATCGCTTATGATAAACTGGTGCTGGCCACCGGCTCAATGCCTGTAAGGCCGGCCTGGCTGGAAGGGGCCGGCCTGGAAAATGTCTTCACGGTTCCGAAGGATAAGGCCTATCTCGATCAGATGCAGGAAAAACTAAGGGATTGCCAAAAGATCATTACGATCGGAGCCGGGTTTATCGGGGTTGAAATATCGGATGAGTTGCATAAGGCCGGCATGGAAGTGATACTGATCGAACAACTGCCCCACATCCTGGGCCTCGCTTTTGATGAAGATATTGCCATGATGGCCGAAGAAATACTGAAAAACAGGGGCGTGAAGCTCATGACCGGCACCTCTGTTAAAAAGCTTGTCGGGAAAGACCGCTTTGAAGCAGCGATCCTTGACGACGGGCAGCGCATCGTGGCCGATGCCGTGATCCTGGCCATGGGTTACCTGCCCAACACTTCCCTGGCAGAAAAGGCCGGATTAAGCTTGAGCGACAAAGGATTTATCAAGGTTGACGAATATATGAGGACGGAAGATCCCCATGTGTTTGCGGTTGGCGACTGCGCCGAAAAGCATGATTTCTTTACAAGGAAGCCCAGCATGGTCATGCTTGCTTCAACGGCTTGCGCCGAAGCCCGCATTGCAGGGATGAACCTTTACAAGCTGTCGGCCATCAAAACATTCGGCGGTACCCTTTCGATCTTCTCAACCGCGCTTGGTGAGCACGGCTTCGGGGTGGCCGGCCTGACCGAAAAAGTGGCCCTGAATGAAGGCTTTGATTATGTTACGGGGGTATTTGAAGGCATCGACCGGCACCCGGGAGGATTTAAGGATGCACACAGGCAATATGTAAAGCTTATTGTTTCCAGGGATGCAGGGATCATCCTGGGCGGAGCCGTTTCCGGCGGTCTGTCGGTGGGTGAATTGACCAATACCATCGGTATCATCATCGAAAACAAGATGACCGTCAATGCGCTCCTGACCTCACAGATCGGTACGCATCCGCTTCTCACGGCATCGCCCGCGGGTTATCCGCTGATCAAGGCTGCCGAAGCCGCCGCCGGGAAGATCCTGACACATGTTGCATCATCATAAACCAAAAAGATCATGGCTTACATAATTGAAAAAGACGAGTGTACGGCCTGCGGGGCCTGTATAGATGAATGTCCCGTTGAAGCCATTACAGCGGGTGATGATTATTATACGATCGACCCCGCTATATGCACCGATTGCGGAAGTTGTGCCGATGTTTGTCCGGTCGACGCGATACATCCCGATCAGGGTATATGATCAACGGGTGTTAATGGCTGATGGTTTCCTCCGGGAAAAACCTCAGATGGTATATGGCATTCATTGCATGCCGCACAGGAATTAATCTGTTAAAAACCTATATATGAAAAACCATGTAAAGATCGGGATCATCATCTGTGACCGCTACAGCGATTGCGCGGGCGGCAAATGTTTCAGGGCCCTGCAAAGGCGTGAGGGTGCATTCGGCATATACGGCAAGGATGCTGTGCTGGAGGTGGTGGGATATACCACCTGCGGGGGATGCCCCGGCGGAAATATCGAATATGCCCCGGCCGAATTGCTGAAAAACGGAGCGGATGTGGTGCACCTGGCCACCGGCCTGCTGGTGGGCTATCCTCCCTGTCCCCGTATCCGGCATTTCAGCGATTTTATTGAATGCCAGTACGGCCTGAAGGTTGTGGCGGGAACACATCCCATCCCCGAAAAGTACTTCATTAACCATACCCAGATGAAAACATGGTCGGAGCCCTGGTGGGAGGAATTGCTCAAAGCCACCCTGACCGATGTAAAGACGAGGATTGCCTATGACTGATGAGCAAAGGCCGGAGCGCACATACCTGTTTGGCCCCGTTCCTTCGAGGAGGCTGGGTGCTTCCCTGGGTATCGACCTGGTGCCGCATAAAACCTGCACCTTTAATTGCATTTACTGTGAATGCGGCAAAACAACCAACCACACCTGCCGGCGCAGCGAATATGTCAGCATTGATGCGGTAAAGCAGGAACTCCATAACTTTCTTGCCCTTAATCCGGCACCTGATTACATCACTTTTTCGGGTGCGGGGGAGCCCTGCCTCAACAGCCGCATGGGCGAACTCATCGCTTATTTGAAACAAAGCTGGCCTGACATACCATTGGCGGTGATTACCAACGGCAGCCTGTTCAGCGATCAGGAGACCAGGAAGGCCGTGCTGGAAGCTGATCTCCTGCTGCCATCGCTGGATGCCGCGACAGAGGAGGCCTTCAGAAAAGTGAACCGGCCGGCCGGATGTGTCAGGCTCGCGGATTATATCCAGGGGCTTGTCAGCCTTCGCGAAGAGTTCCCGAAGGAGATATGGCTGGAGGTTTTTATTGTCCCGGGATACAATGACGATGCCGCGAACCTCGAAGCGCTTAGGCAGGCGATCCTGCGGATCAGGCCCGACAGGCTGCAGCTGAACAGCCTCGACCGGCCCGGAACGCTAAAGGGCTTGCAGCCGGCCACAACCGAACGCCTGCAGCAGATCATCGACCACTGGAAGCCGGATCATGCCGAGATCATATCTTCATTGAATACTTCCTTCGATAAACGTTATGCGGGCAGTAAACTGGAGGAACTCATCTACAACACCATTTCCAGGAGGCCCTGTACCATGGATGATCTCGAAAAGCTGACGGGGGCGCACAGCCGTGTGATCAACAAATACCTGCTTTTGCTCGAAAACAAAGGGATGATCCGCTCGTACCGGCTGGCCCGCGGCGATTTCTATACGGTCAGGGAGTGACCTGCCGTTCAGTGCCGCAGCAGAGGATGGTTTTATTCATCGCTTCCGCTAAACAATTCCCTGATCTCATTCAGTTTGTTTTCCTGGCCCAGGAAGAAAAGGATGTCATTTCTTTTCAATATCAGGTCCTTGCCGGGGTAGGAATCAACTTCCCCGTCCCTGCTCACGCCGAGCAGGCTCAGTCCCTTGATGTCGAGGAGTTTCAGTTTTCCCACGCTTTGTCCGGCTGCAGGGGCTCCGTCACCTACATGGATGGTGTGTATCTTCACCTGCGGCACCTTTACGGCCAGCGGGCCCTGCGGGATCTCCTTCGCCGAGAGTGATCGCAGCATCTGGTAGCCGTCGGATCGGATCTCGGAAACAAGCTTCTCAATTTCCTCGTTGGGGACCTGGTATTTTGCCAGTACCCGGGTGAAGATCTCCACCGATGTTTCAAACTCCTCGGGGATCACCTCATCAGCCCCCAGGTCATAGAACTCATGCATATCCCTGACAAAGCGGGTGCGGATGATGATATGGATGCCGGGGTTCAGCTTCCGCGCCGCCCGGATGATGCGCTTGCTGTCGCCCGATATGGGCAGGGTGCTGACCAGAATGGTGGCTTCTTCCACATTGGCATGCCTGAGGATCTCTTCATCGCCGGCATCCCCGTAATGGATGATCTCTCCCTTTTCCCTTTCATTTCTTACCGTATCGGGGTTTATCTCGATGATGATATAGGGAATACCGGCATAGCGTGCTGCATGTGCCACATTGCGTCCGTTAAGCCCGAAACCGATAATGATGAGATGATCCTTTACCTTCCCGATGGTGCTTTCGGGCCGGGGGATCAGCCCCTGTTTGAGGAAAGCAGGCAAGGGCCATTTCATGGATTGGTTGGCCAGGCGGCTGGCCAGCATGATCACGATGGGGGTGGCGGCCATGCTGATCACCACCACGCTCAGGAATAACTGGTAATTACCGGCATTGATAAGGCCTTCGGTAACGCCGATGCGCGAAAGGATGAAAGAGAACTCTCCAACCTGGCTCAGCGTGAAACCAACCACGATCACGGTGCGGAGGGGGTAGCCGAGGATAAAGGCGGCAACGCCGGCGATAACGGCCTTGATGCTCAGAACAATGGCTGTGAACATCAAAACGGTCAAAGGATTGTTGAAAAGAAACTGCAGGTCGAGGAGCATCCCGATGGAAATGAAAAAGAAACTGGCAAAAACATCCAGAAAGGGGGTGATGTTCCCCAGGGCCTGCTGGCTGTATTCCGATTCCGATATCAGTAGGCCGGCGATGAAGGCGCCCAGCGCCAGCGAAAGACCAAGGCTGTATGTGGCGAAAGCCACGGCAAAGGCAATCACCATGATGCTGAACAGGAAGAGTTCGCGGCTCTGCGTGCGTGCGATCCTATACAACAGGAAGGGTACCACGTACTTCGTGCCGAGGATCATCACCAGGGCCACGGCGGCAAACTTGAGCAGGATCTCCCAGTAGGATGAACCGATGGCTTCGGCATTGCCTGCCAGGATGGGTGTGATCAGCATCAGCGGCACAATGATGATGTCCTGGTAAATGAGGATGCCCAGTGATATCCGCCCGTGCGGGGCGTCGATCTCACCCTTGTCCTGTATCAGCTTCAGCACAATGGCCGTACTGCTCAATGCCACCAGGAACCCGATAAATACGGATTCATTGATCTCATTGCCGTGATATAGCGCCACAAGGGTGATGGCGGCTATGGTCATCACCACCTGGAAGGTGCCCCCGATAAGCAGTACCTTGCCGATCTTTAAAAGGCTTTTGAGCGAGAACTCTATGCCGATGGTGAAGAGCAGGAGGATCACGCCGACTTCGGCGATCATTTCAACATCATGTACGTTGCCGACCAGGTTCAGCCCGGAAGGACCGGTGATCACTCCGGTGATCAGAAAGCCGATCACATAGGGAATGCGCAGCCTGTGGAAAATATACAGCACCAGGATAGCCAGTCCCAGAATGAGCACCATATCTTTTAACAGTCCGAATTCCATCAATTCTAATTGGTTAAGGATAATCAACCCGTCACGGGATACGGATGGCCATTGGCATTCCGGGGTACCGTGAAGTCATAAAGATAGGTTTTTTTTCTGAAACAAGACAGGCATTTACTCACTCCGAAACGCAAGTTCCTGTTTTTCTGCATCCTTTTCAATCGAGCTCAAACCAGGGGATGACCATCGCTGTTTTGTCTTCCGGCTCATCCTTATGCCTGAATTCGTTCAGGTGGTTGTTGTAAACATAGTCTTTGCCCCATTCTGCGTGATGCCTGCGGATCTCGTCCAGCGCATGCACGATGGTGTCGAGTTCGGCATCCGACATGGTGGGGTGCAGTGATATCCTTATCCAGCCGGGCTTTTCCGACAGGTCGCCGTGATTGATCAGGTCGGTGATATGTTTCGACTTTTCGTGGCTCACGTTCAGCAGGAAATGGCCGTAAGTGCCTGCACAGGCACAACCGCCCCGCACCTGTATGCCCCAGCGGTCGTTGAGGAGTTTCACCACGAGGTTGAAATGGATGTCGTCGAGGTAGAGCGAGATGATGCCCAGCCTTTCACGGATGTTGTCGGCCAGGATGTGCAGGCCGGGGATCTTTTGCAGTTTATCGAAGGCGGCCTCCACCAGTTCGCGTTCGCGCCTGCGCATGCGGGCGGGGTCCATCTGTTCCTTGAGCTTGAAGGCCAGCGCCGTGCGGATGGCCTGCAGAAAACCCGGCGTGCCGCCGTCCTCCCGCGCCTCTATGTCGTCAATATACTTGTATTCACCCCAGGGATTCGTCCAGTCGACGGTGCCGCCGCCCGGCTGGTCGGGGGTGTGGTTTTTATACAGGCTCTTGCAAAAGATCAGCACCCCTGAACTGCCCGGTCCGCCCAGGAACTTATGGGGTGAGAACATGATGGCATCCAGCTTTTCCATCGGGTCGGCGGGATGCATGTCGATGTCGACATAGGGCGCCGAAGCGGCATAGTCGACAAAACAAAACCCGCCGTGCTCATGCATGATCCTGGCCATTTCATGAATGGGGGTTTCTATACCCGTAACATTCGAACAGGCGGTGAAGGCGCCGATCTTGACGGGCCTGTTCTTATACGCATTGAGCTGATGCCTGAGCTCATCCGGGTCGACCAGCAGATCTTTTCCGGGCTGCAGCTGCACCACGTCGGCAATGGTCTCGAACCATGATGTGTGGTTCGAATGGTGCTCCATATGTGTGACAAAAACAACGGGGCGGTCTTTCTCGTTCAGGCATTGGTTGCCGGTGAGCTTCCCGCATTGCTTCAGCCCCAGTATGCGCTGGAATTTTACAACGGCGGCGGTCATCCCGAAGCCGGTGGTGATGATCACGTCATCCTGGTTGGCGTTCACATGCTTCTTGATGATCTTATGCGCGTAGTGGTACGCCTTGGTCATGAGGGTGCCGGTGGCGCTGGTCTCCGTATGGGTGTTGCCGATCCAGGGCCCCAGGGTGTAGCTGATCCTCTCCTCGATGGGGGCATACAGCCTGCCGCTGGCTATCCAGTCGGCGTAGATCAGGTCTTTGGTGCCAAATGGCGTATCGATCCTGAGATCATGGCCAATGGTGTTTTTTCTGTACTTTTCAAAATAACTGTCCATACTGCTGGCTTGTCATCGCTTTAATGTCGTTTGCAGCCATGTTCCTGCTGCGGCGGTTTTACCCTTCGTTTTCACCTGCCGGTCAGGGCCTGGTAACGATGAGTTTCGACTGCTGCAGCACCATGCCCTGCCTGCCGGCCGTACAAACGTAAATGCCGGGAGGCAAAGATATGGTAATTGTTTCATTGCCTGACCACACCGGCCCTGTGGCATACACATTCTTTCCGGATATATGCCTGATGCCGATATCATGCGGGCTCCCGCCGCCGGTGCTGATGTTCACCGTTCCCGTTGAGGGGTTCGGCCATATTCTGAGGGGCGCAACTGCGTCTCCTGTCAGCTGCTCCAGGCCGGTGGTCCCGACGGTGATAAAGGTGTCGGCCTGGTCAACCTGCGACCAGCCGAGGTAGTACATGCGGTAGCTGATGACATAGGAGCCGTTGCTGAGAACGCCCAGGCTGATGGTGTCGGTGCGCGTGCAACTGCCGGTCTGGAAGTCGCTGTTGTAGAATGCATCGAAGGAGAATGCGCCGCAGGCGAAAAAACTGTGTACCGAATCGAGGCTGCAGCCGGTAAAGGGGAAGCCGGTTGTAACGATCAGCAATACTTCGTCGGTGTTGGTGATGTTCTCGGGGAACACCCTGAAATCGGTGATCTCCTGCGCATTCAGCCGGGGGGTTGGCAAGAGGGTGACGATGATCAGGATGAGCAGCGAATGGTATAAATCTTTCATATTTTAGTCGGATTTGGAAATGCGTATCAGTGCCACTTCAATGTCGCCGCCTTCGGGGTAGATGCTCAGCCAGTTGTTGTCTTCGCTGAACCAGCGGTACAAGGCTCCGATGCGGATGATATAATCCCTTTGCATGCTTCCTGCCGGCACCGGCAGCACCACCCCGCCGGTCTTTGAGTTATCCTTTCCGAAATTCACCAGCATCTTATAATCCTGTTCGCTCATGTTCCTGGCCTTGATCAGGATATAGTTCTGTTTCCTGACACTGGCGGGCAATGGCTCGAAGTTGAAGCGCCTGTCGGTATTGTTAGGGATCACCTGTGCCAGCTTGTTCACATCCGTAATGGCATTGTCGTTGATGATCTGCGTGATCCTGCTCACCATTTTCATGGGATATTCTTCGTCGGGAAGGATGCCGGCGGCCATGCGGTAGTTTTCGATGGCTGCATCGTATATCTTTTCCCTGAAGTAGTTGTCGGCATCGGCAATGTATTTGCGGTATTCCACTTTCAGTGTTTCAAGTTCTTCCTGATAGCGCCTGTCGGCTTCTTCGAGCCCTGCGCGGGCATCCTTGTCTTCGGGACTGAGGTTTACGGCGGTCTGGTAGGCCGAACGGGCGCTGCGGTAGTTGCCCAGGTCGAAATAGCTGTTGGCCTGGGCCATGGCAGCTTCGAAAGCTTTTTGCTGTTCTTCCCGCATTTCGCTCAGCCGGGCCCTGATGCCGGATATCTGCTCACCCGGATAGGGTTCGCCGGGTTTGAGTTCTGCGGCCAGTTCGTAAGCCTGCAATGCCTCCATGTATTCTTTGTTTTCGAGGTGTTCGTCGCCCCCGGCAACGGCCAGCCGGTAATCCTCATCGATCTTCTTTTGCCTGGCTTCTTCCCTGATGATGGTATTGATCCGGTCAATTTGTTCCTGCGGGTAGTCCTCTTCCTTTTTGATGCTGCCTGCTTCCCGGTAGGCTTGCAGGGATGCTTCCCAGTCTGAAAGAGCAAAGAGCGAGTCGGCCCCGGCTATTGCCCTGGCATATTGCCGCACTGTTTCCGCCAGCCTTGCCTGCTCTGCCATCAGGGCGTCGATCTCAATGATCCTGCCGGCGGGCAGTTCTTCGCCGGGTTTTAAGGCTGATGCGGCCTGATAGGCTTCCCTGGCTGCGGCATAGTCTTTCCTCTCAAAGGCTGTTCCCGCCCGGGCCATCAGGCTGTTGTATTGTTCATCCAGTTCGCGTTCGCGGTTAATGCGCTCCAGCCGCTCTTCGCTTTCCTTCAGGCGCCCTTCCGCATAGCTGTCGCCCGGACGGACGGCCATCGCTTCGCGGTATGCCTGCCCGGCCTCCGCATAAAGGTTTAGGGCAAATGAGCTGTCGGCCTCGTTTATGGCTGCGCTGTATGCGGCCTGAAGCTCCTCCCGGCGTGCCACATCGGCCAGTATCCCTTCCACCTCGCTGATGCGGCCTGCTGCATATGCTTCGCCGGGCTTGAAGCCGAGTGCCTTTTCGTAGCCTTCTTTGGCCTGCAGGTATTCTTTGTTGTTAAAGTGGTTGTCGGCCAGGGCGATGGCATTGGCATAGCCTTCCTCCGTTCTTTGCCGTTCGGCCGTTTCCTGCCTGATGCTGTCGATTTCGGCGATGCGCTGCTGCGGGTAGGTCTCGTCGTTTTTGGCGCTGAGCGCCCGTTCGTAGGCTTCACGGGCTTCCCCGTACTCCTGCCGGCCGAAGAAGAGGTCGGCGGTGGCGATGGCCGTTGCGTAGGCCTCCTGCTGCGCCGCCAGGCGGGCCTGCTCTTCCAGGAAATTCTCAATTTCGCTGATCCTTTGGGCAGGATAGGCTTCGGCGGGCTTGAGGCCCGCAGCCTCCAGGTAGGCCTCCCTGGCAGCCGGAAGCTCGGAAAGCTCATACAGCCGGTCGGCTTCTGCGATGGCTGCGGCATAGGCCCTGTCGGTGGCATCCTGCTCGGCCATGGCGGCCAGGATACGGTCGATCTCCGCCATGCGCCCGGCAGGATAGGCCTCAGAGGGCTTCACGGCCAGGGCTTCACGGTATGATTCCCGGGCCTGTTCGTATTGTTTCCGTTCAAACTGTTCATCGCCCGACAGTATGGCCGCTGCGTAGTTGTCTTCGATCTCCCTGAGGCGCGCCGCTTCTTCGATCAGGCGTGTCGCTTCAAGGATCCTTTCGCGGGGGTAGGATTCGCCGGGTTTCAGGCCGGCTGCGGTTTCCCAGGCGGCCTTTGCCTCTTCGAACGAACCTTCTTCAAAAAAGGCGTCGGCTTTTGAAAGAGCGGCGGCATACTGCTCTTCCAGCATCTGCTGTTGCCCGATGGCCTCCAGCACGGCATCGATCTCCCCGATCTTTTGGGCAGGGTAGGGGGCCTGCCCTTTGAGGCTTCGCGCCAGCGTATACTTTTCACGTGCTTCACGGTAATCTTCACCTGCCAGCAGGGCGTCGGCTTCGGCAATGAGCCGGCTGTATTCCGCTTCGAGCTCTTCAAGCCTTTGCTCTTCCGCCAGCAGGCTTTCGATCTCTTCGATCTTCTGGCGCGGATATTCTTCATCCGTGAATATCGCCGCCGCCTTGCGGTATTCGCCCAGTGCGGCCCGGTAATCCTTTTCCGTCAAAAGCCTGTCGGCGGCTTTCAGCGCCAGGGTGTAGTTTTCCTGCTCGGCTTTCAGTTGCGCCAGCAGGTTGTTGATCTCCGTGATCCTGTCCCTGGGATATTGCTCGGCAGGGATGAGGTCGGTGGCGGTCATGTATTCGCCCTTGGCCTTTTCCCACAGCCTTCCGGCAAAGAATTCGTCGCCACGGGCGATGGCGGCCAGGTAGGCTTCACGCGTGGACTGCTCCCGGTTCAGGATCTCGTCGATCATCCTGATCTGGTCGTCGGGGTAGCTGCGGTCGGCAAGGATGTCCCTGGCCTTCAGGTACTGCGTCCTGGCAAGTTCGTAGTCGCCCACGTTGAAAAGCTTGTCGGCCCCCTGTATCACCTGTTCGTAGGTTTCGAGCTTGCTCTGCAGCTCCGACAATATCATGTCAATTTCGCTGATCCGCACCTTGGGGTATTGTTCAAAGGGCTGTATGTCGGCTGCTTTCCTGTACTCGGCCCTGGCTTCCGGGTAGGCCTTGCCGGAAAAGTGTTTGTCGGCCAGGCTGATGGCATTGGCATATGCTTCCTCCCTGGCCTTTTTCATGGCCATGATCTCGTTGATGCCGATCAGCTGCTTCCTGGCATGGTCGCCATCCGGCCAGTAACGCAGGGCATCGGAATAGGCGATCATGGCGTCTTCGTAATTCTCCTGGTTATAGAGTTCATCGGCTTTGGCAACGGCCTCCTCGTAGGCGGTCCGGTTGCGCTCGGTCTTTTCGGCCAGCGCCGCATTCACCTTGCTGATCATCTCGCGGGGGTAGTTCTCGCCCGGCAGCACTTCCAGCGCCTTTTTGTATTTTTCCCCCGACAGGGCATACTGCTGCGTGATATAGAGCTCATCCGCCTCGGATACGAAAAGGTTATAGGATTCGTATTTTCTCAGGAACTCGTTCACCTCCCTGATCTTTGCCTGTGGCAGGGCTTCGTCAGGTTTCAGTCCGGCCGCCCGCTGGTAGGCCAGCAGCTCGTTCTCATAATCTTTGCGGGCGTGGTACATGCGGGCTTCGCTGATGGCCTTGTCGTATTCCGACTCCTGCCCGGCAGCAAATGCCAGTTCTTCGCCGGCGGCTTCGAGCAGGGCTTTTGCTTCGGCGTTTTCAGGGAATAGCTCCAGGGCTTCGGTGAATGTTTCGCTTGCCTTTACATAATCCGCATCGTCGAAATGCTGTTTTCCCGCTGTCAGCAGATCGTTGAAGCGGGCCGTCTTCGCGGCTTCCTCCGCCATCTTCTCCCTTATCTTTCCGATCTGCCGGTCGGGATAGGGGTCGGAGGGCATCACCTTTTTCGCTTCTTCGTAGGCGGTGATCGCGGCATCCCATGCCCCTTCACCGAAAAGGCGGTCGGCCGTGCCCAGACGCTCGTTGAACAGGGCCATCTTCTCCAACTGCTTCCTGAGCAGGCCGATCGACTCCTGCAGCCTTTCGCCGGGGTATGCTGCGCCCGGCTTCAGCTGCAGGGCAAGCTGGTAGGACGCCTTGGCGTTGAGGTAATCACCTTCGCTGAAATAGCGGTCGGCCAGTTCAATGGCTTCCCGGTATTTGCCGTCATCCTCCTGCGCCTGCGCCGGAAGGGCCGTCAGGAACAGTGCCATGAAAGCCAGTACTGCTGTGAGGGTGGTCATGCTGTTCTTCATAAGGGGAATGCTATCTTTTCTGCGACGGATGATCCATCATTTTTTAACGCTGGCATGAACGGAATATTGCCATTTTTCAAAGGCTGCTGCTGTCGGTGATACATCCGTCCCTGATCAGCAACTGCCGGTCGGCCATGCCGGCCAGTTCCTTGTTGTGTGTCACGATGATGAATGTTTGCCCGAATTTATCGCGCAGGCTGAAGAAAAGCTCGTGCAGTTCAACGGCATGCCTGGAGTCGAGGTTCCCGGAGGGCTCGTCGGCCATGATCACGGCAGGGTCGTTCACCAGGGCACGGGCAACGGCCACGCGCTGCTGCTCGCCGCCGGAGAGGGCGGCGGGCTTGTGATCGAACCTGCCTGTAAGGTTCAGGAACCCGAGCAGGCCGGCCGCCTTTTCCATGGCCGCCTTTTTGCTGATACCCGCTATATAGGCCGGTATGCACACGTTTTCGAGCGCCGTGAATTCGGGGAGCAGGTGGTGGAACTGGAACACGAAGCCGACCTCCCTGTTCCTGAATCGCGACAGCTCCCGTTCGCTGAGGGCCGAAACGTCCTTGTCGTTGATGTATACCCGCCCCGTGTCGGCCTGGTCGAGGGTGCCGAGGATGTGCAGCAATGTTGACTTGCCGGCACCGGAAGCGCCGACGATGGAAACGATCTCCCCGCGTGCGATGCCGATGCTGATCCCTTTGAGCACCTCCAGGGAGCCGTATGATTTATGAATGTTTTCAGCCCGTATCATCAGCCTTCTTTTTGCCATGCAAAGATAGCTTTTTGTTTTTTTACGGGCGATAAAACTTTGTTTTCCCGCATGCTGCCGCGAAATACGCGGGCAAAGGATGGCGGCGACCGCCGCATATCTCCAAAAAAAACTATTTTTGTGGATCAAAAACCTGTCATATGAACCTTCATGAGTATCAGGGCAAGGCCATCTTAAAGCGCTACGGGGTTTCCGTCCCGCTGGGTTACGTGGCCGAGTCGCAGGATCAGGCGCGCGACCTGGCAAAGAACATATTATCGGAAACGGGCATGGAAACATTTGCGGTAAAGGCGCAGATCCATGCCGGCGGGCGTGGCAAGGGCGGCGGTGTGAAGATCGCCCGCTCGCTCGACGAGGTGAAGGAATACGCCGGGCAGATCCTCGGCATGCAGCTCGTTACGCCCCAGACCGGCCCGGAAGGGAAAAAGGTCAGGAAGGTGCTGGTAGAGCAGAATATCTATTACCCCGGCGAAGCCGAACCGCAGGAGTTTTACATGAGCATACTGCTGAACCGCGACCTTGGCCGCAACATGATCATGTATTCACCGCGGGGCGGGATGAACATAGAGGCCGTAGCCGAAGAAACGCCCGATCAGATCTTCACCGAAGTGATCGATCCGCGGGTTGGCCTGCAGGCCTTCCAGTGCCGGAAGATCGCCTTTAACCTCGGCCTGTCGGGCGAGGCCTTCAGGCAGATGGTGAAATTCGTCAGGGCCCTTTACACCGCCTTTGCCGGCAGCGATGCCTCCCTCTTTGAGATCAACCCCGTGATGAAGACCTCCGACAACAGGATCTTCGCGGCCGACTCCAAGGTCGTGATCGACAACAACGCCCTTTTCAGGCACCCCGACATTGAGGAGATGCGCGACATTTATGAAGAGGACCCCATTGAGGTGGAAGCCAGCAAGTACGATCTCAGCTATGTGAAGCTCGACGGGAACGTGGGCTGCATGGTGAACGGGGCGGGGCTGGCCATGGCCACCATGGACATCATCAAGCTGTCGGGGGCCAACCCGGCCAACTTCCTCGATGTGGGCGGCACGGCCAGCGCCAAGCGCGTGGAGGAGGCCTTTCGCATCATCCTCCGCGACCCCAAGGTGGAGGCCATACTGGTGAACATCTTCGGGGGCATCGTGCGCTGCGACCGTGTGGCGCAGGGCGTGGTGGATGCATACCGCAACATTGGCGAGATAAAGGTGCCCATCATCGTGCGCCTGCAGGGCACCAATGCAGAGGAAGGCAAGCAGCTGATCGATGCATCGGGGTTGAAGGTACACTCGGCCATATTGCTGGAAGACGCCGCCAGGCTGGTTTCGGAAGTGCTGGCGAAATAGCGTATTAAGCATGATATTCTTTTGCCGGGCTGCCAGCATGAGGGCAGCCTTTTTTTTTGCCCGGAGCTGTTTTTGGGGCCCGGGGCCACGCCTGTACGGGCATGGGAATGGCAGGCTGAACGAATTTTTTTATTTCGTTTTTGGAAAACAAATAATTATGCCATATTTTTACCCTGCATTGCCGGCAGCACACTCACATAACTTTTTTACCGCAGTGGACGGACAAGCGGTAAACGACCCTTCAGGACCAAAAGATCTTCCCGGGCTGCCCCTTGCGTAAACGCGCTGCAGGGCATGTATGTGTTGCAGCGAAACCAATGGAGGATTTTGACAGATAAAGAAGACATATGCATTTCATTACCCGACGTCATTTCGCGGGTAATGAAAACATCGTGAGCAGTATAAACAAGTTAGCCGTCAGTGTAAAAAGACAGAAACGAACAGACAATTTGCTACTTAAAGACAGAAAAAGAAAAACGAAATAATGAACAGCCCACGCACAAAACTGCACATTTGCAAGCCCCGACACACAAGCCGATGCTTCAGCTTGCAAAAGAGCAGTTTTCTTGCTGACGCACCGCAGGAAATTGAGTATCTTGCGGACTATAAATTTTGGACAATGAAATATGAAATTTAACGAGGATTCAAGAGTGAAAATACCAGCCATACTGCACTTATGCAGACTTGGTTATAAATATATTTCGCTGAATAATGCGGTTTGGGATACAGAGACAAATATTTTCACGGAAATATTCAAAGAATCTATTGTTAAAATCAATCCTGACTTTGACCAAGACCAAGCAGAACGATTATTGGTTGACATTTCACTTTTACTAAGCAATGAAGATTTAGGTAAAGCCTATTTTGAGAAATTGACCAGTGAATCAGGCGTAAAACTGATTGACTTTGAGAATTTTGAAAACAACACTTTTCATGTTGTAACCGAATTGACTTACAAAAACGGAGACGAAGAATTCAGACCCGATATAATTCTTTTAATCAATGGAATGCCATTGGCATTTATTGAAGTTAAAAAGCCGAACAACCGAGACGGAATAATTGCAGAAAGAGAAAGAATAAACAAACGATTTCAAAACAAGAAATTCAGAAAGTTTGTAAACATTACGCAATTGATGGTTTTCTCCAACAACATGGAGTACGACAACGAAGATATTGAACCCTTACAAGGTGCTTTTTATGCTTCGCCTTCATACACAAAACCGATATTCAACTATTTCAGAGAAGAAGAAAAATTGGACTTAGAAAAGTTGTTACAAGCAGAAGATGATAGTTTGGAAAACTTTATTTTGAAGGACAATAATCTGGCAGTTATCAAAAGTTCACCCGAATTTCTGACAAATAAAAACCCAAATACGCCAACAAACCGTGTTCTTACATCATTGTTTTCAAAAGACAGGTTTTCTTTTATTCTAAAATATGCTATTGCCTATGTGGACGAGAAAAAAGGAATTGAAAAACATGTGATGCGTTACCCTCAAATCTTTGCCACAAAAGCCATTGAAAATAAATTAGAAAGCGGAATTAAAAAAGGAATTATCTGGCACACACAAGGAAGCGGTAAAACCGCTTTGGCGTTTTACAATGTTCGTTACCTAACCGATTATTTCCAAAAGAAAAAAGTAATACCCAAATTCTATTTTATTGTTGACCGTTTAGACCTGCTTATTCAGGCAAAACGAGAATTTACAGCTCGCGGCTTGATTGTTCATATTGTCGATTCAAAAGCGGATTTTGTAAAGTCAATTAAAACCACAACTGCCATTCACAACAATTCGGGCAGGGCTGAAATTACGGTGGTGAACATTCAAAAGTTCAGCGAAGAAGCTAATGTAACGCAAAAACAAGATTACGACATCAGTATTCAACGAATTTACTTTTTGGATGAAGTACACCGCAGTTACAACCCACAAGGTAGTTTTTTGGCAAACCTTACGCAATCCGACACCAACTCAATAAAAATCGGTTTAACAGGTACGCCACTCATTACAAAGGATTATTACTCGAAAGATTTATTTGGCAATTACATTCATAAATATTACTATAATGCTTCAATTGCCGATGGTTACACGCTTCGCTTAATCAGAGAAGAAATTGAAAGCGATTACAAAATTGTGCTGAAAGATGCCTTAGATAAAATCAAGATTTTAAAAGGCGATATTGAAAGACAAAAAGTTTTTGCTCACACAAATTTTGTTGAGCCAATGCTCGACTATATTGTAAACGACTTTGAGAAAAGCCGTTTGACCTTTTCCGATAGTTCCATTGGCGGAATGGTGGTTTGTGATAGTTCCGACCAAGCAAAAGAGATGTTTCGGATTTTCAACGAAAAATACGCACTGAAAACGGAACAAGAAGAAGAATTGCTGCAAGCCGCAGAACCAAAAGCAGATTACAAAACCAAACTAAAACACAGTTATAAAGTAAAAACGGCAGCTTTAATTCTTCATGATATTGGCACTAAGGACGAACGAAAAGATGTTGTTGAAGATTTCAAAGAGGGAGAAATTGATTTTCTGTTTGTTTACAACATGCTTTTAACAGGCTTTGATGCAAAACGATTAAAGAAATTATACATCGGGCGAGTTATAAAAAGGCACAACCTTTTACAAACACTTACTCGAGTTAACCGAACCTACAAGAATTTCAAATATGGCTATGTAGTTGATTTTGCCGACATACGGGCAGAATTTGACGCCACTAATAAAGCTTATTTTGATGAATTACAAGCCGAACTGGGCGATGAAATGGAGTTTTACTCTGACTTGTTTAAATCGAAAGAAGAAATTGAAAAGGAAATTGCAGAAATAAAAGACATTTTATTTTATTTCGACACCACCAATGCTGAACTGTTTTCACAACAAATAACCCAAATTCAAGACCGTGAAAAAGTATTGCTCATTAAAAAAGCTTTAGGCAATGCCAAGAGTTTATACAACCTAATTCGCTTATTCGGTCATTTTGATTTGCTCGAAAAAATAGATTTCAAAAAGTTGGCTCAACTTTACCGTGAAACCGAAAATCATTTAGCCCTTCTCAATACGCAGGAAGCTTTAAAAAACAACATCGACAATACTAATTTATTGAATGTTGCTTTGGAAGATGTGCTGTTTCATTTCACAAAAATTTCGGAAGAAGAACTGATTTTAGCCGATGAGTTAAAAGATACTTTGCGGAAAACCCGTGAAACTTTGGCAAGTAATTTTGATAAGAAAGACCCTGAATTTGTTTCGTTGTACGAGGAACTGAAACGCTTATTCGACAAGAAAAACCTTGACGAGATTACACAGGACGAAATGAAACAAAACATTGGTGCATTGACAAAAATTTACGAGAAAATAAAGGAACTCAACCGCCAAAACAATTTACTGAAAGACAAATACGACAGCGACCCGAAATATGCCAGAATCCACAAGCGATTGGTTGAAAAAGGGACATTATCACAAAAAGAAAGTCAGATTTTTGAAGCATTAAAAAGTGTAAAGCAAGATGCTGATTTGCAAGTGCTACAAAACACAAGGTTATTAGATAATGAAAGCTATTTTACTACACAAATGATGCGATTGGTTATTGACCAATTCAAAAATAAAAACAATATAAATTTGAACGCTGAATCATCAAAGTACATTAACAACTTGGTGGTAAACGAATACATTAACGAATTCTACGGAAGAGCAGTATGACAGATATAGATTTTAAAGAAAAAACCAAAACGCTTATTGATAGCCTTAAAAGCATTAGTGCAAACTATGGATTGGGCAATGATGGCAACGAGTTTAAAATAATTACACAGGTTTTCCTGTATAAATTTATGAACGACAAATTTGCGTTTGAGGTAAAGAAACTCGACAGCAAATTAAAGAAAGCCGAAAACTGGGAAAAAGAAATAGGTTCGTATTCTGAAGATGATTACGAAATGTTGCTTTTGCAGTTGGGAGCCGACACCGCCAAACTAAAACCACAGCATTTTATCTCTGAACTTTTTGGCAGACAAAACGAAAGCGATTTTGCCAAATTGTTTGACGATACCTTAATGGATATTGCCATTACCAACAATGATATTTTCTCGGTGAAAACCGATGGTGGTGCTAAGGTGGTTTTGTTCGACCGCTTAACCGAATACATTAGCGATGGCAGTAAGCGTGATGCTTTTGCAAAAGCCATTATCAATAAATTGGTTGGAGTAAGTTTTGAGCATATTTTTAACCAAAAATTCGATTTTTACGCCACCATTTTCGAATATCTGATTAAGGATTACAATACCAACAGCGGAGGCAAGTATGCCGAATATTTTACGCCCCATGCAGTGGCAAAAATTATGGCTGCAATTTTGGTAAACAAGCCTGTGCAGGATGTAACTGTTTACGACCCTTCGGCAGGTTCTGGAACGCTGTTGATGAACATTGCCCACGCCATTGGCGAAGACAAATGCACCATTTATTCGCAGGACATTAGCCAAAAATCATCGAGTTTGTTGCGTTTGAACTTGATTTTAAATAATCTGGTACATTCTATTCAAAACATTATTCAGGGTAACACCATTTCGCACCCTTACCACAAAAACGAAAACGGTGAGCTGGAAAAATTCGATTTTATTGTTTCCAATCCACCTTTTAAACTCGACTTTTCGGATTACCGCAACGATTTGGAATGCAAAGAAAACAAAGACCGTTTTTTTGCCGGTATTCCAAACATAGCAAAGCAAGCAAAGGACAAAATGGCGATTTACTCGCTGTTTTTGCAACACATTATTTTTTCGTTGAGCAAAAAAGGTAAAGCAGCCGTTGTAGTTCCTACAGGTTTTATTACCGCACAAAGCGGAATTGATAAAAAAATACGTGAAAAATTAGTGGAAAGCAAAATGTTGGCAGGTGTGGTAAGTATGCCAAGCAATATTTTTGCAACCACAGGCACCAATGTTTCCATCGTATTTATGGATAAAAACAACAAAGGGAATGTGGTGCTGATTGATGCTTCCAATTTAGGCGAAACCATAAAGGAAGGCAAAAATCAAAAAACAGTATTGACTGCAAAAGAGGAACAACAGATTATTGACACTTTTAACAACAAATTAGCTCTTGAAGATTTTTCGGTAGTGGTAAGTTACGATGAGATAAAACAAAAAAACTACTCGCTGAGTGCTGGGCAATATTTTGATGTAAAAATTGAATATGTTGACATTACGGCTGAAGATTTTACAGCAAAAATGAAGGGCTTTGAAACAAATCTCAATAAGTTGTTTGCAGAAAATAGAACTTTGGAAACCGAAATTCAAAATAATTTAAAAGGATTGCGGTATGAATAATTGGAAACAACAGAAACTTGGGATTGTTGCCGATGTTAAATTAAGTAATGTCGATAAATTAACTATTGAAAATGAAAGAGTTGTTCGTTTGTGCAATTACACAGATGTTTATAAAAATTCATTCATCAACAATGAGAAGTCGGAAAGTTTTATGCTTGCTTCCTGCAATGAAAATGAATATGAAAAATTCATTTTAAAAAAAGGACAAGTTGCTATTACAAAAGATAGTGAAACTCCAAATGATATTGGTGTTTCATCTTATATTTCAGAAGATTTTAAAGATGTTGTATTAGGTTATCATTTAGCCCTAATTACTCCAGACAATGATAAACTTAATGGACAATTTTTACACTATTGGCTAAACACCAAACAAGCTAAAAGATATTTTGAAAACAATGCTGGTGGTAGTGGACAAAGGTGTACATTAGTTTTAGATTGCATTAAATCAACCCCTTTATATTTACCTAAACTTTCAACGCAAGTAAAAATAGCGAAAGTCCTTTCCGACCTTGACACCAAAATAGAACTCAACAACCGTATTAACCGAGAGTTGGAAGCCATGGCAAAAACGCTGTACGATTATTGGTTTGTGCAGTTCGATTTTCCTAACGAGCAAGGCAAACCCTACAAATCATCGGGCGGCAAAATGGTTTATAATGCCGAATTGAAAAGGGAAATTCCTGAGGGTTGGGTAGTGAAAAAATTGTCTGACATTGCAACAACTGGTTCAGGTGGCACGCCACTTTCAACAAAAAAAGAATACTATGAAAATGGTAATATCCCTTGGATAAATAGCGGTGAAGTAAATATGCCTTTTATCGTTTCAACAAAAAATTTCATTACTCAAAAAGGGCTTGAAAATTCAAGTGCTAAAATGTTTAAACGTGGCACTATTTTAATGGCAATGTATGGAGCAACAGCAGGTAAAGTTAGCTTTATAGATATTGAAGCATGTACTAACCAAGCCATTTGTGCAATTAATCCTAAAGAAGATTTTCATAGAATTTACATAAAACTTATGCTTGAAGATTTATACAAATACCTTATAAATCTGAGTTCAGGCTCTGCAAGAGATAATTTATCTCAAGATAAAATCCGAGAACTGAAATTTGTTATTCCAAGTAAGAGTTTAATTCAGAAATTCGATATAATCGTTCAGTCAACTATGAATAAAATCTTAATCAATCTAAAACAAAACCAACAACTTAAAGAACTTCGAGATTGGTTGTTGCCAATGTTAATGAATGGGCAGGTAACAGTAAAAGAAGCGGAAGAAAGTTTAAGTATGGCAGCAGAGCCGAGTGTTGAGTATAAAAAAGGGTAAAAATATGATAGCAGATAAATTTAGCGAACACATTGTTTTCGAAAAACTTGAACAAATTATAAACCGACTTCAAGAAAATGAAGTACGGGAAAAAATTCAACTTGAATTTTTAAGTTTTTATGATTCTGCTATTGAATACATTTCAGAAAGGCTTAATTCCACTATTCCTGTTTTAGTGCAAGAAGCCGAATTAAATGCTTTAGCAAGTGAAATTGAAGCAGGCTTAGGGCAAATTAATAACTTCATTGGAAACAATAACCAAGGTCATTTAACCAATGCAAACAACAATTTAAATTCAGCATTAAACAGGGCACGGAATTTTCCTTTACCTGTTTCGAAAAGCAAATACAACTTCTCCAAGGAAATCGCAAATTTTGAAAAAACTGTTTCTGAAAAATATTCTGAATTAGCAAAGGAAAATAAAGCCTTTGAAGAACGGTTAACCCAACTAAAAACTGCAATAGAATCAAAACAACAGGAACTAAACAATCTTAATCAGCTTTTAGCACAAAAACAAACAGAAATCACCAACCTGACAAACACATACACAACAGATTACAACAATATAAAATCTACAGCAACTCAGCAATTTGAACAAGAAAAAGCAAAATTCAGACAAGAATTTAATACTGAAAAACAAAGTTTTGTTACTGAAAAAGACACCTTACAGAAAGAATTTAATACAGAAAGAGAAGCCTTAAAGAAAGAGCTTAACACAGAAAGAGAAACATACAAAAAACAAATAGAAACATTAAAGGAAAACATTTCTACTGAAACAGAGAATCTGGTAAAAGAGCTTGAAATTAAATTAGCTGAATCAAAAAAATTGGTAAATATTATTGGAAATGTTGGGGCAACTGGTAACTATCAGATAATTGCCGATTATCATAAAGGACAAGCAAATTTATGGCGTTGGATTGCTTTGTTTTTCATGGTTTTATTGACAGGTTTGTTAATTTACACAATTTACCATGTAACAGGTACCAGTTTTAATTGGCAAGTTACCATCGTTAGAATTGTAGCTTTCTCCGTTTTATTATATCCTGCAACTTATGCAGCGAGAGAATCGAGCAAACATAGGCGATTAGAAAATTTGAACAGGAAATCAGAACTTGATATTGCTTCGATTAATCCATTTATTGAAATCTTGCCAGAGGAGAAAAAACAAGCGATTAAAGAAAGAATGGTCGAAAAATTCTTTGGAAACTCTAAAGACTTGGAAACCGAAGATAAAAAAGATAACAGCGAAGAATTGACTGTTAGTGGTTTTGAAAGATTAATAAAAGCATTGATACCGTTTTTAAAGAAATAGCCCACGCTCGTAGTCAAGCACATTGGCTGGTCGCTCAAAAAGCCAACACACGACCAAAACCAGCCAAAGAGCTTGCCTACCCCAACGCACGGCAGACAAAAACAGAGTAGCAAATTGATAGAAAAATGACTGAAAAAATAAACACCGAACGGCTAACACGCGGTATAGTTAATTGCCGGTGCAGTGTGTATTCGAGCGGCACAGCTCGTATCAAAAGTAGTTGTAACTTGATACGTAAGTGCTTCGAAATCGGCAACTAACTATACCGCCATCCGTTACCAACCATTTGAATGAGTGATTAAAATTTACAACAAACATATTGGGAAAATAAAAAAGCCAGATAGAATATGAATCTAATTGTAGAAATAAAAAAGTTATAATTTAAAATAGAACAATATTAACATAAAAACAAAACATTATGGAATACATTATTTATGGTTGTATTGGAGGATTGTTCCCTGATATACTAAGGATTATTAAGAATAGATATGAACCAAGCTTACCAAACTATCTTAAATCAGGAAATTTTTATTTGGGATTAGTTTTATTAATACTATTGGGGGGATTTCTAGTCTATTTAAAAGCACCTGAGGATATTATTGAAGCTTTAGCAATAGGTTATTCAGGACCTCAGATTTTTAGTTCTTTGACTGCATCTGTTTTGGCTAAAAAGGACTCGAATGAAGAAACGCGTGGACTTGGTAATACTTTTCACTTTATTAGTAGGTGGTGGCAAAAATAAATAAAACAACCGTTTTAAAGTTCTCCTTCTTAAAAGAAAGAAAATCTATTTCACTCCAAGTTGAAGGATTTAAATCTTTTTTGTTCCCTTTGAGGCAATTAAATTTTTTTGAAAAACGTTTTAAGTTTGACAGAATTATCTCCCCCAAGGATAGAAATATTGTACAATTTTTTGAGCGATTATTTATTGATATACCAAAATTTTATTCATGGTGGGGTAATAGTGCAGCAGAGATTTCAAAACAAGATGGAGTAGCTGAATTTATTTTCAGGAATGAAGATGAATGGCAAAAGCCATGGGAGATATTATTAAGTAAACTAGAATTTATTGATATTTCTAGAGTTAATTTAGTTCGAACAAGTACTGAGAAAAAACATCACATTGCGAAATTCAGTGAAGATAAACTTAGAATCTTAATAATAATCGGTGATAATGGAAGTCAAATAGATAAGTTAATCCATCCAGAAAGAGATGCCAAATTGGTTCAAGAGGTTTGGAGGAATCTCCCTTCAATAATTAAATCCTCGATTGAAGAACCTCTTATTGTTGAAAATTGCTCAATTGAAGAACTTCCTGATTATCTTGATAAATTTAAGCCTCATTTATTTTGGTTCAGTGGTCACGGAATTACAAAAAATCAACCTCAAGTTTTATTTCCAGGAAACAAATGGGTATCTGCTTCAACTCTAGCTAACATAATTAATGAAGCTAAATTTAAACCTTTTTATGCTGTTTTTTGGGCTTGTGACTCTGCCATTCCTAGTAAGCAAATGAGTAATTGTAGTGCTCCAGAACTAATAACACAACTTTCAAATGCAGGGATAGTTTCTGTTCTAGCAATGCAATCACCAATTGGTGATTTTGCTGCACAAATTATGGCGAAAGAATTGTTTATTCATTTATCCAACGGTTTGCCACTTCACAAAGCAGTATCTCGTGCAAGAGCAATAATGTTTTATAATGAAAATGAGTTATTGGGAAAAGCAAATTGGGCAATTCCTGTAATATGGTCAAATGGAGATTATCCATCTAGGTTAAATTGGAATCATAAACATTCTAAGGAAATTAATCTGCTTTCTACTACTTTAAATTTATTGAGATCTTCTTATAAAGGAAATCTTTATGGTCGAAACACTTTATTTATAGAAGATAAAAATCTAAATTTTAGTATTGATTCAGAATTATTCATGAATCATCCAAAGATATGGATCAAATCATCAGTAAATGATGATTCCTTTATTTATATTTTCCTAAACCAGTTTATAAAGCAAATTGATTTCAATGTTTCAAATACCATTGTAATAGATCTAAAGTCATTTTATCAAATTACTAATTCGAATAAGAATACTAGAACAGACTTAAATATTGATAGCATTTTAAAGGATTGGGCTTCAAGATTCTTCCAGTCTTTCGCCTTTGAAGCTGAGAATCTCAATACTTTTATCGAATATCGTTTGTTATTTGAAATGCAAGGTGGCTATATCAAATATATTTGGGAGAGAATTTGCAACCTTGAAAATATTATTCTGATAGTCCTTTTCCCTCCGAATGAAAATCACATTGACCCCCAATTTAGTTGGTTCTGGGAATATCTAAATAATTCCAATAATATGTGTACAGTCATCTTTTCAGATGATTTTATGGAGAATATTAATTTGACCAATTGGCAAGTGGAAAATTTTTCACGAAAAAGCGATAAAACTGAATATTCAAAACACTATCAGCTTGAGTCAAAACTTATAGAAGTGCTTACGTTCTTGGAACGCCCCATTGAGAGAAGAGATATTGAATCCTGCAATTTGATAAATGATATCAATTTCCTACAGGCCGATTTATCTCAAGAAATTATCACCTATACCAAATCTGGGTACCTATTGAATGTAGGTGTTAAAGATTGGTTAATATCTAATTTGAAACCGGAAGCAAAGGAACGCATAATTTTAGATTGTATAGAAGTATTAATAAAGATGCGATTCCCTGATTGGAGAATCGATGTTACTCTTGAAGAAGAAATCTTTAAATTATATTCAATATTAAAAAAAGAAAGAGTTTTTCTTCAGCAGGGTCAAGCTCTAATTAAATATTATTACAAAGCCGTAAATCCTTATCGAATAACTTTAATCGTTGATCGTCTTGGAAGATTGGCTTTACATTTAGAAGATGAATATAAGATATATATTTCTTGGGCTTATATGCAGCTATACAAACTTCAAGAAGTTTATTTCTGGATTTCAAAAGCTAATCCTATTTTTGATTCTCAAAAAACTCTAAAAAATTCAATTTTAGCAGAATACTATAAATCTTTGGGGGGTGAAGAAAATTTACAAACAACTTTAAAAATCCTTAATGAAAACGTAAAAATATATGAGGAAAGAAAGAACAACGATTCTCTATTATTCAATGAAAAAGATGAAAAGGATTTAAGAATTTTTTATCACGATCGCGCAAGATTTTATCAACATGTTCTGCATGAATATGATAGTGCTGTTTCAATCTATAAAGAATTAATTCAAAATTGGAAATTAGATATTGAAAGTACGGAATTTGTTTCAATAGCAAGAAGAAATCTTGCAGAATGTTATCGTTCAAAATCTAGTATTATTGGTCAAGAAGTTTGTTTTCTTGAAAAAGCAAAAAATCAAATAAGCAATGCAATTCAGCTGTTAGAATCAAGAAAACTTTTTCATATTTCAATTTTCGCAGAATGCTATTATGAAAAAGCAAAAATCCATGAGTCTTTTCGAAATTATTATAATCAAAAAGGTCAAATGAACGAAAAAGAGCAAGCGACTAATGACCAAAAAGAATCATTGCTGTTATGTATTGAATATGCTGACAAACAAAATCATTTAATGATTAAATACATTGCACAAACGGCATTTTTTTGGGCGTTTGAAAGTTTTAATTTTGAAACATGGTTTAAATTAAACAACAATTTAAAAGTTTCAAACCATGGTTGGGCAATTAGAACTTATTTTAACTCATCTATAAAAGCAGCACAATATTTAGTAACTATCGAACCTGAAAATTCAATTAAAATATTAACTGAATCACTCACAGTCTATAGAAAATATTCTTATCTAGAAAGTGGGAATAGTGACAAGACACGTATTGCAAAAATATTTTCAGGTATAGTTTATCTAAATAAATTAAAAGGGAAGCAGACAAATCATTGGGATGAGTTTCTAAGCATTAAGTGGGCAAAAGAGTGGTTAATAAAATCGCATTTTTCAACAAAATCTTTTGAAGAAATTTTTAAATCTTAAATTATGGGCACTGGTTCTTATGGTACATCAGGCGGGAGTCAAGGAGGTGGCGGTGGCGCCTCTGGGTATTCTTCTGTTAAAAAATTATTCGGTTTTAAATCTAAAGGTAATTATAATTTTTATGATGATTTCATAAAAATTTTTAAAAGTTTAAATTCCAAATCTAAACCGTATTTGAGAATTCAGGTGACTAACGAAATGTTGAATAACCTATACAAGGAATTATTTTTGTTTTCAGTTGAAATTTTTCAAAATAAAACTTGGGATAATATTCAAAATAAATGGAGCATTAGTGATCAGAAAGGTTGTTTGCAACAATTTGCTTCTCAAGCTACTAATAAATATGGAGAATCAGAACAAAATCCCAAAGTAAGACAAAATGTAAAGATGACATTTGAGAATTTTTTGCTCAAAGCTTTAGGTGATGACATTAATCTATATCACAGTGGTTCTTCTGAACAAATTATTGATGCATTGGATCGACGAATTTTTAATTCAACATCTTCAAATTTTTTAGGGACTCTTTTATCAGAATTAGTGAAATTAGATAGAGAACCATCTACTGAAGCTCGCTACGAATTTTCGAAAATTGCAATTGAAAAATCAGATGAAATCATTCGAAGTTTCGAGTTAGAATTTTATCACAAGAATTATGACAACAAGCAAATAACATATGACAATCTGTTTGATATCATAAAGTCAAACTATGATTGGTTTATTAAACACTTAACTAAATGATTGAATTATGGTTAGCTTCACAATTATTGGGCTTAATGACAAAATATCACGTGAATTCAATTTTAGCGTAGGTTTTGGTTGTGATTTATCCGTTAAACTATTTGGAGAGATTGGGAAATATGGTTTAACAGAGAAAGAGATTGATTTAATAAATTTCGCAGCTTCCATCTATCACGGTGAGAAATTGTTTTCTAGATACCAACGAACAAATCCTCCAAAAATTATCAAAATTAGGTTTCAATCAATAAATCCGCAAAATTGGAATGATACAGCTTTAGAATTTCTTTCAAAAACACTGGGTTTTATGGGAAACTGCAATTGGGAGATTGAGATTATACCATATAAAGAGAAAATTGATATTGATCGCTCCAAATTCAACGATGCTTTAAATTTGAGTGATACAGGAATAATTAAGCAAGCAATTTTGTTTTCTGGAGGTATGGATAGTACTTGCGGTCTTTTTGATAAATATGATGAAAAAGAAGAAAGTGTACTAGTTTCCTTTTATAACAGACAGAAAACTTTACAAAGATCAATTGCTATGAAAAGTTTAGATTATAAAAGATTGGTTCAAATCCGTATGGATTGGAAAGGTAAACAAAAAGGATACAATAAATCATTCTTATATAGATCTTTTTTCTTTCTTTCCCTTGCGTCTTCAATTGCGAATACATATGAATTTGATAATAACTTAAAGAAAGTTTATCAGTACGAAAATGGGATGCTTGCTTTAGCTATTCCCCCATCGCCAGCATATTTAATGACCAAACATTCACATCCTATATTACATAAATACTTCGAACAATTTCTCATAAATTATTATGGTGGCAATTGGGAAATTGTAAATCCATTTAAATTGTTAACAAAGAACCAAGCAGTTCAAAAATGTTATGAGAAATTTTCTGAAAAACAGGTAAATGAATTGCTTATAAAGACAGAAACATGTTGGTATCAATATTCCAATCAACTTGGGAAAAATGACAAGAATGAGAAAATAAATAAACAAAACAATATTCCTTGTGGTACATGTATTCCATGTATAAACCGATTAACAGCTTTTGAACATGGAACGTACCAATTTGACTTTAGCAAAGCACCAAAAAGTAAACTTAAAAATTACATGAATGATAGTTTAATAGGCATCAATTATCGGGCATACTATGACTTTATTCATCAAATTAAGTCAACCATACAAGTTGATGATAAAGAAAACATAATTTATAATACAAGTAAATTTTATTTTATGATGCCAGGATCCGTCAGAGAATTAATTGATTATGATCAGGACTTGAACATTCAAGACTTGCATAAACTATGTGTTATGTTTACAGAAGAATTCGAAAGAAAATTCACAAAAATATTTTCATTATGAATATCAAGCAAATTCCTGCTATTACTATTCATCAGCCATGGGCTGAGTTGATAATAAAAGAAAAAAAACAGATAGAAGTAAGAAGATGGTTTACAGATTACAGAGGCTCTGTTTTACTTCATGTAGGTCGTAAAACTGATGAATATGCTGCAAAGATTTATAATATGTCAAATATGTTTCATGGGGGATATATTGGAATCTTGGAAATTTCAGCTATTGTCCCTTTTGATGAGGATAGATGGATTAATTGGAAGGATAAGCATAAGGATCTTGGAAATTACCAATCAGGTTTATTTGCTTGGATAATATCAAATGTTAAACGATTTGAATTTCCCGTAATGGGTCCTGGTCAGCAAGGGCTATTTTATCCAGATCAGCAAAAAATTAATGAGATATTAAATTTAAACCCGGATTTTAAAAACGGTTGGTAATCGAGTAGGCGGCCCCGGCCAGGGATAGCCGGGGTGCGCCTCTCACACCACCG
>CAZHFC010000019.1:0-73325 GCA_964531985.1 uncultured Bacteroidales bacterium | reverse complement strand
GGCAGATGGCATTGCCGGGGGCGATGCCGAAGCTTGCCACGGGCAGCTCAAAGACTTCAAGCAGATGGGAGACCGTATCGGCGCAGGCCCCCATATTCGTAGCGATAAGGGTGACATTGTATAACCCGGCGGCATTGTATGAATGCCCCGTAATTTGTCCGTTCCCCACGTTGCCGTCGTCAAAATCCCACACCCACGAATTGATCACGGTAGTGGCAGTGCCATCGAAAGTGATCCATTCGTCCACGCAAAGCGAATCCGGCGGGATGGTGGTGAAATCTGCTTCGGGCGAATCCGTGATGGTCAGGATCATGGTAGAGGAGTCATTCGCACAGGGCAGTTTGCCATAGGCCACGAGGGTGAGCGCGACGGGGCCAAGTTCTCCGACCGCAGGGGTATAAACGGGGATCAGCGAATTGGGATCATTAAAGGTCCCCGCCCCGCCTATCCACCGCAATGAGTCAAAACTGACTGCCGACGGAAGCACTGCCGATGAAATGAAATTGAAGTTGTAACCCTCGCAGATCCCTTCATCCGATCCGGCATTTGCAGCGGCCGGCTCTAATACGATATGCGGATAGACCACCGTGTCGGAGCATACCACGAGCATCACGTTAAACGTATCGTAGGTAGCATAAACATGGGAAACATCCTGCCCGACGGCGGTGTTGCCGTCGCCGAAATCCCACAGCCAGTCGGTAAAGGTAACGTTGCCGATGCCGTTGAATGAAACCATATCCCCGAAACAGCTTGGCGAAGGCGACATGCTAAAGTCAACGCTGATGTCGACCACCTCGCGCTGATGGATGGTGGTGTCGAGGCAGCCGTTGTTGTTGGTCACCACGAGCATGACGTTGTAGGTGCCCGGGTTCAGATAAGTATGGGTCACATTCTGCCCCGCAGCAAAGTTGCCGTCGTCAAAGTCCCAGTCCCAGCTCACAATATCGGCCGATCCGGTGCCGGAAAAATAAATGGGCTCGTTCACACAGTTGGTGTCGTTGGGCGAGATGGTAAAGTCGCATACGGGCAGCTCAAAGATGGTAACCTGCTGTGTCACCGTATCGCGGCAGCTGTTTTCATTATACACATGCATACTCACAATGTATGTTCCCGGACCGGAATAAGTATGCGTAAAGGATGTTCCGTTGGTAGTGGTTCCATCGCCCAGGTCCCAGTATCTTTCCTGAATAATACCGGTACCCTGATCTGTAGTATCGGTGAATGTAAGGATGGTGCCGTCGCATACCGCATTCCCGGGTGTGATCTCAAAGCCTGCTACAGGGAGGGGAAAGACTTCAATTGCCTGTTGGATAGAATCCAGGCATCCATCTGTATTTTCAACAAGAAGCATTACAGTATATATACCGGATGTGGCATAAAAATGTGATGGAGCTGACAAAGTTGATGTATTACCATCTCCAAAGTTCCATTGCCAATCGACGATGGTCGTCGTTGAGGTATCCTGAAATGCGATGGCTTCCATGGTACAGAGTGAATCCCCTGGTGTGATAGTGAAGCCGGCCTCGGGGCCGTCCAGGATGGTCAGGTCCATATAGGACGTATCATTGATACATGGTTGCATGCCGTAGGCGACAAGCCATAGTCTTACTACACCCAGTTCTCCAGCCGCAGGTGTGTAAACAGGGATCAAGGCAGTATCATAATTAAATGTCCCGGTCCCGCCAAACCAGAGCAGGGAATCCGCATTAGTAGTATCGGGCAACAGGGCTGAATTGGTGAAGTCCCACTCATGATACTGGCAGACAGTTTCGTTGGAGCCTGCATCGGAATATGCCTGTGGCATTACTAGTACATAAAATACTGTTGAATTTGCAGCTGTACAACCATTTTCATTAATGTAATTGATACTTACACTATGAGATCCAAAATCATTCCAGATCACCGAAATAGTATCGGTTCCTAATCCTGAAATTATGGTACCTCCTGAAGAAATGCCCCATGAATAAGCGGACATGCCAGGTTGGGTTGTATACAAATATTCTGAATTGTTGGAACATGCACTATCGCTACCAATAATTGTTGGCACAGGTAAGGGGTTGACAAAAACATTTACTGTGTCTCTTGCGACACAACCATTGTTATTGATGACCTCTACCCAGTATTCGCCTGTACTATTCACTGTAATGGCAGAAGTAGTTGCGCCGGTATTCCATAGATATGAAACATAAATTCCGGGATCTAAAGTAACGGTATTGCCTTCGCAAATGCTTGTGTCAGGCCCTAAATCAGCAGTAGCCATAGGATACATTCCTATATAAATAGTATCCATAAGCGTGCAATAATTCCCACTAACCACGCATGAGTAATAACCACTGTCCAGTATTGTATAGTAACGGTTGGTATCAACAAGGGTCCATGAGCTGTTGATCAATTTATACCATTCGTAAGAGGTCATGTTGGAACCACCATCAAGTATCATACTATCTCCAGGACATATATTGGCATCAGCACCAAGATACAGGCTGCTGTAATCAGAAAAGAAACCATATTCGGCACTGGCTCCGGTTTGATGCAAAACACCCAAATGGAATTTCCCTATAGTATTTGAAATTGTATTCGGGCCAACAGGTATTTCCGAGGTAGTATACTGATTTTTAGAATAAACCCACTCATTATTAGTACCTGGAACAACATCAAAATCTGCCCCGGTTATTATAGTAGTGGACCCGTTTAAAACAAAACTGTCCTGATTGCCATTTCGTGTAAGAATCAATAAAGCGAAAGTGTTGTTGTTAGTGCGATTAAATCCGATTTGATCGGAACCGGTACAGGAGTCCTGTGGCAAAATTGATGCCCCAAATTCGTTATTGAAACCAGAAAGATGCATCACATAAACTGGTTTCGAAGCCTCCAGGTATACAGTATTTTCAGTAGTCGGAATCTGATATGAAAACAAGCCTGAAGAATTGATAGTTGTGGCAGGAGTAGTACTTCCATTTAAATATATATCCGTATTATCTTTTGTGCCACACACATAAATATGTTCATTGGCATTAGCCCATCCGCTAATGGCAATATACTCCACTCCAAGAATATTTGTCGGTATGCTCTGATCACCAACAATGTCATATGCTCCATTCTCATATATACTATCATCCTGCCATGTAATTGCAATAGGTTTGTCGGATGTGATATATGAGCCATTCAGGGTGCGTTGTGCTAATGTACTGATTGCCCTGCATGAGTATGTTTCACCTCTGTTTAGTGTTATAACAAATGATTCTCCGGCATTGTGTCCGATAATATCATCACTTGGCGTAATCGTAATCGTTGTATTGTCTTCAGTGGCAACAATTTCGAAAGATTCTTGCCCGACCTGATTCCTGTAATTATTCTGTGAAACAATATAAAACTCGTTCCCAAGTGCATTTTTCCCTTTCAATGAGAAGATTGCCGGATTATTTGTATGGGCACATTCATAATATGCTGTCACATCATTATTTGCGACCAATAGCAAGCCCCGGTTAAGAACCTGATCAGCAGGAGTATTTTCAATTATATTAAGCCAAGGCGTGAGATTAATGCTAAGTGTGGTATTGGGAGCTATGGTTTGTGTAATAGGTGTAAATGATGGATTGGCGGGCATTCTGAGATTTATTTCGGTTTCATTCTCCATTGCAGATATACGCATGAAAATAGGACTATCACCATGGCTTGCTGCAATATCAGGTGCTACAAACCAAAACTCATCGTCGACTTGTGCAAACAAAGCAAGAGGAAACATTATGAGGATAATGATAAGAAACCTAAAGCAATGTTTAAATTTCGAGGTCACAATTTATTGTTTTAATTTCTCCCTCTTTTGGTGTTCATTTTCATCACAAATATAACAATATAAAAACAGCCATGAACACCTTGCATATGCCGGTCGAAATTGACCACCCTTAGCAATTGACAATAAATGAATAATGGAAGCCTGATGATTACGGCCTGATCTGGCAACATATTCCGCCCCGTCTATTAAGCACTGACGGTGTCATCCCGCATCGTCCTCCGAAGCCTTTCATTCTTCTCCGGGGCTTCGGATGATGAGAAGCGAAGGAGGGGAGGGATGATATGATCCACCTACGTTTAAGCTACGGTGGATAAGAGTGACAAGGCCCCCGGCGAATTGCAGTAAATTGACTTAGTGCACCTTTTGGCGTTTTGCAGAACATTGGCAGAAAACAACCCCATCCAGCATCCATAATCATTTCCGCGAAAGCAGGAATATCGCGCCGGATGCTTTGGTGGCGTAAGTCTTCAACCGGCCTATTGATTGGGATTGTTTGAAATGAAGAATTCCAGGAACTCTTTGTGAATGACATCTACCAGGATATTCGTATCATATTCTTCAATGGTCTTGCCCATATAATGTCCGATAAGACCATGGTAAAAACCCTCCACCTGCTCCAGGAAGTCCTCCAGCTCTGAAGCGGAACAATTCAGGTTGTAGAATTCTTCGATCAAAAATGGCTTATCACTTTGGTTGTTCAATACATAATTGACACTGGCTGTAAGATCATTTGAATTTGGATAAATATGTGTACTTAATATGTCGAAATGGGAGGCAATGGAGTTTATCGGCCCCAAAGGCAACAGCCCGACAGTAATCATGGTAACTTCGTCTTCCAGTCGAATGACAGCTGTCATTTCATCTGTCCAGGAACCAATCGTTTCCCAGTAGGTATTGTCGGGATCTATGGATATATTCTGGATAAATTGATATCCGCCAAACTGCCCGTTTTCCGGATACCAGCTGCAGGTGGCAGAATCAGGATGGCATCCGACGGCCACAACGGGTTCGTTGATGAGGTCATAGGCAAATACACAGGAATGCTCTTTTAAGGTAGCCGCCACTGTTTGCCAGAAGAGTTTTTGTGTTTCCCATCGCCCGTAATCATCCAGTTCGTCATACCATGGCTGTGCATCACTCAGCCTGTAGGCCCCCAAACCTGTCACGATCAGGTAGAGGTCATTGTCTTCAGCAATATGCGCCAGCCTTTCCAATCGCTCCAATGAGGTTGTATTCGGCGTAGTGGTGTTTTTCATGAACTTTACATATTGCAGATGAATGCGTACGGTATTGGCCCCGTATTCTTTCATCTCCTTAAAATCTTTCTCAATGATCTCCCACGCATCCTCCATCATCCAGTAATCTTCAATAAGATCAACCAGGGCAGGATTGGTATAATTCAATCCCCAGGGGAAAAAGGGATGTCCGTTCTCATCAACGAATGTTGTGTCTGCAAAGCCGGTTATCTTGGGGAGCGGCACCGTATCCGGAATAAACATGGCATCATAAAATATTATACTGTCGATATCAATAATTGCATGTTGCCAGATTACACTGTCATCCTTAATCACATACATGGTGTCGTACTGGGATTTCGATACAGTTACCATGAGCAGGAAAAGTGTTGCGAGAAATAGTTTTCGCTTCATCATCGATTTTCTTTTCATTATTGTTTGCAGACCTTAATGATTCTTTGTTCTGTCTGGTTGCGGAAGCGGCAAATGTAGATGCCCTTGCGCAGTTGACTCATATCGACCGTAAAAATGTCAGAACCTGACAATTGTTGTGTATTTATCAGTTTGCCGTCAATACTCATGATATCCAGTGTTCCGCCGGGTAGAGCGGTTGCTGACAGGTCGATTGTCAACTCACGGATTACAGGGTTCGGGTATATTTTTATAAGATGATTGACTGTTTCTTCGGGATCAATCCGTACCTGGGTGGAGTCTGAAAAAATCAGGTACCGCAAACTGCCCAGTGTGTAGGCATCACTGCTGTTATCAGCCAGCTTGATCCTGAGCTCACCCGGCAGGAAATGTAAACTGGCTATATGGCTCAAAGAATAATTGGTTTGATTATCGGCGGTATCTTTTACATGCATTGACTGCGCCTGCAGATCAGATATTCCGGCCGCGGCCAGGGAAAAAATAAATAAAACCAGTACCGGGTATCGCATGGGGGCCTTTTTATGCTACCAAATATAGAAAATTTTGATTATACATGCTACTCTCCAATAAATGATATGTCAGTAAGTGGTAAAGAATCGGGGGTGTATAGCATGGGTAAAAGGCCGGAAATATTGCCGGAAACGCCTTTCCGCATGCCGGCATCACATGCCGCCGTCTTCTCCGTCGTCGCCGGTGATTGTCAGGGCGGGATTTTTCCTGAAATTATTCCAGCGGTATGTCAGCGTGAGGGTAACCACCCTCGATTCCGGTTTCCGGTACTGGTACGAATCGAAAGATACCCCGCCCGAGTAAGTCTCCCATTGGCGGCTTGCCAGGATATCTGACACTTTGAGGGTGACACTGAAATTTCTCTTGAAAAATTCCTGCCTGGCTGTGAAATCCGCATAAAAATAACCTTCGGAACGGCCCTGTGCCGTTACGCCGGGGCCGTTGTAGGCGGCATTCACCTGGAAATAGGTGTGCGAAGGCAGTTTGAACGAAACGATCATTCGCCCGTCCCAGTTGTTGCTGCTGCGCAGATCGGCCGTTTCACCGGTGAGGTCTTCAACCTGATAATAGTAAAATGTTCCGGAAAGATTCAGGTTAAACCATTTCGCAACATCATAGATGATGGCGGATTCGATGCCGAGCGACCGGTCCTCGTTCAGGTTAACGAATTCGTTGAGGAACAAACCCGATTCGCTGTCATAATTGGTGATACGGGTAATTTTATCGGTAGTATTCCGGTAATAGGCCTCGATGCTGAACGAACCGGCTTTCAGGCCCCGCAGGAAGCCCAGTTCGTACGAATCGGTGTATTCGGGCAAAAGTGCGGGGTTTCCAACCCTGCGCGTACTTTCGTCAACATAGGTTACAAAAGGCTCCAGAAAATAACGTCTCGGCCTTTCGATACGCCTGCTGTAACTGCCCATAAACTGGTTGAGCTTGTTGATGCTTTTTGAAATATGGACGGAAGGGAAATAATCAAAACGGTCGACCAGAAAACTTTCATTCGTGTTCAGCACCTCAACCTCGCGGTAGGTGTATTCTCCCCTCAGCCCCAACTGGTATTGAAAACCACTGATTTCATGCCTGAAGATGCCATAAACGGCATGGATATACCTGTTGAAGGTGGTGTTTTTGCTGTAAAGATCATCCCGCACCCAAACAGCCTGGCTGTTATCATAGGTTTCAAGGTAATATTCCTCATCCTGGCTGCCATGCCTGAAATGATAGCCGGTTTCTATCTTTCCGCTTTCCGATACCGGCTTTGTATAATCCGTTTCGATGCGATAATGTTTTGACGGGCCTTCTTCCATCGATCGTAAACGGAACGGATCAAGCGGAAGCGGATTCCAGTCCTGATCGGTGTCCTCCTCACGTTTTTGCTGTTTTTCCGTTCCATCCCGGCCGGAGTGAAAGGCAAAAATCCTCAATTGGTGACCTTTCTGCCTGAATTGTTGCAGGTAGCTTGCATGAACACTGTAAAACGACCGGTCCCAGCTAAAGGCATTGCTGTCGGTGTAATAACGGTTGAAGCCTGCCAGGGGCGTGTAATCATGGATTTTTCTCTGATTATCCCAGCCATGGCCGCCTGTCCCGTACTCCCCGCCAAACGAAAGGGTTGTTTTTTCATTCAGGTAATAATCCAGGCCTCCCTTGAAATTAAGGCCATGGCTTTTTCTTTTGGCTTCATTATCGGCATCCCTGTAATCGGTGGTGTCGCCCCTGTATGTTTCCCTTGTTTCCGTTCCTGTCCCCGAGAACATGCGCCGGTGCCAGTCGATGCCTCCGTAAAAATTGAACTTTCTTGTTTTATAGTTCAGGTATAGGTCGGCTCCGTATTTTTCGCCGGTGCCGGCCATGAGGTCGGCCACTCCGCTAAATCCCCTGAGTTTTTCTTTTTTAAGGTTGATATTGATGATGCCGGCGGTGCCGTCGGGATCATACTTCACCGAAGGATTGGTGATGATCTCTATGGTTTCGATGGTGCTGGCCGGGATTTGCTGCAAGGCTTCATTGCCGTCGAGCACGCTGGGTTTCCCATCAATGAATACCACAAAATTGGAACTTCCCCTCAGGCTTACATTCCCGTCGATGTCGACCCTCACCGATGGCGATTTTTCAAGCACTTCGGCAGCTGAGATCCCGGTGTTGGAAATGTCCTGGCTTACATTGATCACTTTCCGGTCGAGCTTGTATTCGGTGTAGGTACGTTCCGCGGTGATCTCCGTTTCGGTAAGCTGTATGGCCGAAATGCTGAGCTTGACGGGGCCGAGGTTGATTTTCTGCTGTTCTGGGGAAATGACGATCCTGTCGATGGTCCTTTTCGCATAACCGATAAACTGTATAACAAGGTAATATTCCCCGTCGGGAATGTCGTTGAGCTCAAAATAACCTTTATTGTCTGAAATGGCTCCCGTAACCAACGAGGAATCATGGGCCGCGAAAAGCGCGATATTGGCAAACTCAACAGGCATGCTGCTGGCCGAGTCGGTCACCATCCCGCTCAGTTTCCCACCCGGACCCGCAGGCCCTTCCGCCAATAAGGGAACGATACCCGTGAACAGGCAGGTTAATATGATAATGATGTTCTTTAATCTCATCCGGATTCTGCTCTTACCTTTTTACGTGATGATTACCGGAGCATTTCAGTATAACAAAGATGCATAATTTATGTCAAAATAGCTGCCAAACCACCGGAATAAAATAACGGAATACTGTTGAAATCGCCTTTAAACAGGTTTTTAGTATATATACTTCAATATCTGATTAAGATAAGGATATTGGTTTTTGCAGTGAATACACCGGATTGTTATATCTTTGGAATTCATCCTGCTTGTATGAAAAAAACATCCCGGCTGATTATACTGTCCTTGTCTGTATTTTTTGCATTCCCTCAGGCGTCTGTAGCCCAGGGTAGCTGGGAACAGTTGGAGGTGCCTGCTGCAAACCATTTGCGGTCGGTTTATTTTACCGACAGCCTGTATGGCTGGGCCGTTGGCGATACGGGCACGATCATCCACACTTCCGATGGAGGCCTCAGCTGGGAAGTGCAGAGCAGCCCCACTACGAATAACATCATGGATGTGTTTTTTCTTGACCGCCAGCGGGGATGGGCATCATCATGGAATTTCAGCGGCTTTTACGGGACTTTATTGTTGAAAACGGACAACGGCGGGGCCGACTGGATAAGTGAAGAATTTCCGATCGGAAATATTTTCATCCATTGCATTCTTTTTCTTGATTCCCTTACGGGATGGATAGGGGCCAGCCCTCATGCACTGGCCCGGACTACCGACGGGGGACAGACCTGGGCACAGGCGGCTATCGATACCAATGCCCTGGCCTTCTTCCCGGTCCTGGAAATCCAGTTTTTTGACGATCAGTATGGCTATGCCAGCGGGGGAATGTTTGATATTGCCGGGGTAACCTGGCGCACTTCCAACGGCGGCGATCAATGGTATCCCATCAAGCCTTCCGATGCGCCTGCCGATGAGGTTCACGGACTGCATGTTTTTGATTCCCTCAGGGTATTGGGGGCCGGGGGCGACCCCGACCTGGGATACGGGGTTGGCATGATCCGTACTTCCGACGGCGGTGTAAACTGGGATTATGAAGAACTGTCAATGCCGGGCAATGCCTTCGATATCGACTTCAGGAACGAGTACGAGGCCTGGGCGCCCCTGGGGCCGGGACAAAAACTTGTTTACAGTCTGGATACCGGCTATACCTGGACAGCCGTGCCGACACCCGGCGGGACAGCCATCTTCGATATGTGCTTTCCCGATTCCATGCATGGGTTTGGCGTAGGATACCATGGCGCCATGATCCGCTATATTCCCGCTTCTGTGGGAATTGCACAACCACCTGGCCATGATCACGGACATATGGATCTGAAAATTACGGCATCCCCGAATCCTTTTCGCGACCGTTGCCTGATTGTTGTAAGCGGGTACGGCCGGGGGGCCGGAAGTAAAAACCCCCTTACCCTTGAACTTAGTTTTTATGATCAGTACGGGATGATGGTCGAACGGCAATTGTTCCATTCATTGCCTGAAAACGTCCTTGAATATATGTTTTACGGCTCTTCATTGCCTGCCGGGATATACTTTTGCAGGGCCGTGGCACAGGGCATCCGTCCCGGTATATCAGCCGCCACCGCTAAAATAGTATTATGGTAGCACCAGCATCTTGCGGCTGATCGTTTTCCCCCTGAACGTTAGTGAATAGAGATATACGCCTGCCGGGATCCCGTTCGCAGCGGCATCGAACACGATTTCATGATCACCCGCCTCCTTCCACTCATCAACCGCCGGGAATTGAAAACTACCCTGAAGATCGCGTATTCTGATGTGTACCCTTCCCGCTTCATCCAGCCTGTATGCGATCCGGGTCTGATTGTGAAAAGGGTTTGGATGGTTTTGTTCCATTACCAAGAGCGGCTTATGAATAGTTTCTTCGATGGCATCCAGGGATGTGAAGTCGATGGGGACCGTCCATATCTGGTAAATCCCGCTCGAATTGTCCATCCACACCGGCCATAGGGTCGTATGTGTGGAAGTAAGGTCGATGTTGTCGCCCTGGTATCCCTGTCCGAGCCCGCCAATGGGTTCGGGGCGGTAACGATGGTCGCTGATCTCATATTCCTTCCAGCTGAAGCCGCCGTCGGCTGAGCGTGCCAGGAAGACACCCGCCGAATCACCTGTCGTGTTGCGATCGTCGTAAAAGATAGCATTGACAACCCCGAAGCGGTCGACATGCACGGCAGGGAAATATTGTATCTTTCCATTGCTGACCATATCCTGGTTAACGCGCACCGGTCCCGACCAGCTCTGTCCGCCATCCGTTGAACGGTTCAGGATAATGTCAGGATCGCTGCCGGCAGGGGCCAGGTCCTTCTGTCCCGTCAGCACGTATATCCACCCGTAGCGTTCACCCTGGCAGGTGTCGACGGCAATAACGGGCAGCCCGTTCACCCTGATGTTGCCTTTTTCTTCAAGCTTTCCGGTGATGCCTTTAACCGGGTAGGCGTTTTCGGTAACATTCCAGTTGCTGCCCCCGTTCAGGGATAAGCCAAATCCGATATAGACCTCGCTGAAGGGCGACACATCGGTTACACCTGCCCAGCATACGTATACTTCGCCTCCCGGCCCGATGCAGATGTCGCCGCCGGCACTCCGGTTGGGAGGGTTGTTGATCTGAAGGGGCGGGCTCCAGCTGATGCCGCCGTCATCCGTCCAGGATATCATCATCGGGAAAGGCGGTGCAAACTTGACCCAGGCGGCATAGGTCCTGCCATAATAAGGACTTGACGGAAAGATGTCGGAAGCAAGAACAGCCCGCTCCAGGTCGTCGGTCGAGATCACCTGCTGCACCGACCAGCTTAAACCCCTGTCGTTCGAATAGTGCGAAAAGAGCCCGCTGAATGGAGGCCTGCCAATCCTGCTGAGGATAAAGGTGCCGTTCTTGTCGATGGCAATGCCAGGGTCGCCGCCGTGAAAGGCGATGGGCTCGCCACTGCAGGTGTCGCTGCCATACCAGCTGTCGCCCCCGTCGGTGGAAACATAGATGCCTTCGCTCACAAAGAAAGGGATAAAGGTCAGGGTATTACAGGAAGCAAAGAGCACATTGTCGTCGGCAGGGCTGTTAACGATAAAAACTTCGGTTTGGCTTACATTACTGGGAAATATCCGGAAATTCTCACTCAGACCGGGATAAATGTGAGGTGATGATCCGGGCTGGGCCAAAAGCTTTCCGGCTGTGAGGATGAGCAGAAACTGAACGCAGAGGATTGTTTTAAACATCTGATGAAGGATTCACTGAGTATAGCGTTAAAAGCGATAACCAAAATTAATTGAAACGAAAAAATTCCGGGGCTCCCCGGCTTCGTAAAACCTCCCGTCGGCCGAATTGGTATTGGTGAAACCGACATAAATTTGGTTGAGCATATTATTCAGACTGCCCGAGAGCAGCATGTTGAATTTGCCAAACACCATATCAAGTCCCAGAACCGAATTCAGCAGCTTATAGGCATCTGTTTTGTCGCTGTTGGCATCGTCGACCCACAGCCCGCTCACGCCCATATAGCTCATTTTGGCGAATGCGCTCAGGTTTTTGTGGAATGGATATGCATATGACAGCGCCAGGTAAAGGTTATGCTCGGGATAACTGGGTACGATGTTGCCGGCAAAATCCCTTTCCTCTTCAATGATGTTTCCTCCCTGGTCGAGTTCAATGTTTTTCGCGATATAGCTGTCATACCTGAAATGCGAGTAGGTGTATGCAAGGGTGAACTGCAGGTTCCGGTATATTTCGAGGCTGCTGCCCAATTCCAGCCCGCGGCGGTTGGTTTTGGCGGCATTCCTGAAGAAAACATCGCCGAAAACCTCAAAGGGGATGATCTCGTTGTTGATTTGGATATTGAATAAGGTGGCTTCGAAAAGGATCCTTCTGAGGAAATCGGATTCGTATCTGATCAGCGAGCCTTTGATCCCCAGTTCCAGGTTTTGCGACTCTTCGGCTTTCAGATCCTTGTTATAAAGGTGGGCCGGATCCAGGCTTTCCAGTTCATTTTTTGCCGGACTGTCGAAGCTGTAGCCATACGAAGTATATAGGGCCATCCAATCCGTAAGCTTATAGTTCATCGCCAGCTTTGGCGTGAAGGCGGTAAAAAGCTGCTGGTCGTATCGCGATGGCAGGGTCTCTTCGCGCAGTTTATAACTAACATTATCGTAACGCCCTGTCAGGAGCACGAACATTTTGTTTTGAAGGATCTCAAACTGGTTGGAAATATAAAAACCCGTATTGCCAATTTTTTCGTTGACAAGCTGATTCAGCTGATCACCTTTCTGACCGTTGATGTTGTCATAATTTTCTATCCTGGCAGGCTGGAACAACAGGTCGCCGCCAACGGAAAACTCATTGGAAGAGCGCCCCAGCTTTGATTTGTTAACAAAGCGCCCCGAAACCCCCAGCCCGTTCCGGCTGATGATCCTGTAGTCGCGCGAGGTCCTTTCAAAGTATTTGATGGTGGCGTAGGTAGTGATCTCAACTTCGTTGTTCCCGGTCTTTCCCAGCCTGGCATTATACCTGATGCCCAACCGTCCTTTGGTCGAAAGCCTTTTCTGGTCGCGGTCAATGGAACGCTGGTCGGCCTGGTAAGGATCTTCTTCAAATTCTTCTTTGGTAAGAGAACCGGGCAGGCGGATCATCCCTTCAACAAAATAGAAGAGTATTTTCAGGCTTGTATTTTCCGAAGGCGTCGTTTCAACCACCGTGTTGAGGATATGCCAGTGTTCGCTGTTATGTTCGCGGTAACCATCGTAATGCTGGTAGCTGTATGTGTTAAGCAGGCCGTAATGATCAGTTCGCACGCCTGCCTTAATCCCGTTCCGGCGGAGGCCGAATGACCCCATCTGGTTGAACTGGTAGCCAAATGAACGGTGAAAATCAATGTCGTTGATAAAATTAACCACACCCCCGGGGGCATTGGTATACAGCGATGAGGAATTTCCTTTGGCGATCTCGATCCTGCCAATGGAGTTGAAATCGATGGCTTCGATACGGGTTTGTCCGTCGGGTTCCGACTCGGGGATATCGTCCAGCAGTATGCGCACCCCCCTGATCCCTGAGTTGGATTTGCTACCGAATCCCCGGATGCTTATCCTTACGTCGTGGTTCCCGTAACGCGACTGCAGGAACATGCCCGGCACGGCAGCAAGAACGTTGTCGGCACCGCTTATTTTATCATACCGGAACTGGAGGTTGTTGATCCTGACAACACTGTACGGAATATCGATGATCTTTTTTGAGACTCTTGTCCCGGTGATCACCACCTCATCCAGTTCGCTGAACAAGGTATCGGCCGAAGGATAAACAAAAATGGTGTCCGGCTCTGTTTGCTGCGCGAAAGCCCCTGTTCCCGGAAGAAGGAGCAGGAACGACAAAGCAGCAATGAAGACGGCAACGGTTCTGGCCATGGCAATGATTCTGTTCTTTCAAAGATACGAAGAAACCAACAATACAGCAGGAACATGATGTCCTGGCTGGTGCGCATCAAAAGACAGGCTTTACGGGAATTTGCTCCCTGGCCGACAACTTCCTTTTCATGAATAAAAGGAAGTTGTCGTGCCGGGAAGAAATATGTAAAGAACCCTGTTTATTTGTTGATCACGAGCTTTTCGATCCACCTTCCGTTCTGGTTGTAAACATTCAGCATATATATCCCGCCGGGCTGGTCGCTGAGGTCGATACGGATTTTTTCAGTTCCGCTGAGCATGCGTTTGTCCTCTTCATAAACGATAACACCCGCATTGTTGTAAACCCTGATGTTTATTTCCGTTGGTTTCTTGGTGAAAAGTTGCAGTGTGAACGCACCCTGTCCGGGATTGGGGTAAATGCTGATGTTGCTGATGCCGTCCGGTTCGCCAATACCCGTGCAATCCTGGAACTCGATCATCACGGTGTCGCTGCCTGTACAATTATTGATGTCGGTAACAAAGGCGATGAACATATGTTCGCCAATGCCGAACCCGCTTGTGTCAACGGTGATGGTCGGGGTGGTTTGTCCGTCGGGATGCCACTCATAGGATACGGCATTGGGAGTGGTGGCATCGAGTAATACCGATTGGTCAGCGCAGAATGATGAGTCGGGTCCGAGCTCCGGCTGTGGAAGTTCATTCACGCCGATTGTCTGGTTGGCCGAATTCGTACAACCATGCTCATCAGTATAAGTATACGTGATGGTGTGTAAGCCGGGCCCTGCCAGTTCGGGATAGAACAGGCCGTCAATCACCCCGGGTCCCGCATATGTTCCGCCTTCGGGCATACCACCTGTCAGCGTAAAAGGTTCGGCATCAATGCAAACGTCTGCAAGGGGGTCGAAAAATACTTCTGGCAGGTCATTCACGGTTATCTCCTGCACACTGTCGTTGGAGCAGCCGTTAGCATCGGTATAGGTATAGGTGATCTCATGAGTACCGGGGCCGGCGGTCATCGGGTAAAACATATTGTTCACCACGCCGTTTCCGGTATATTCGCCTCCTTCGGGAGTGCCACCCGTCAGTACAAAAGGCGGATGGTCGATACAAACCGGGTCAAAGGCCTGCAGTCCCACTTCCGGCAGGGCATGGATCGTAAGGGTAATGGTTACGGGGCTGCTTTCACAGCCATTTACGGTCTGTGTTGCATAATAGGTATAAATACCCGGATTGGTCTGCCCGGTGGCAAGGTAATTACCGGTTCCCACCACATTGCCCAGGCCGGGATCGTCATACCACTGTATGTCTGTACCATCGGCATAAAGATCGGGGACGCTCTCGCCGAAACATACTTCTTCACCGGATCCTGCGGGAGGCGGCGGAAGAACGATCACCTCGATATAGTCGGTTTTGGTATTGCTGTTGCTGCCTGCACTGTTGGATGCGGTAAGGGTAACATCGTAAAGGCCGGGTGTGCCGTACAGGATGCCGGTAGGGTTCTGGCTGGTGGAGGTTGCGGGTGTGCCGCCCTCAAAAGACCAGTCCCAGCTGTCGGGCGATCCGGTCGAAGCATCGAAAAAGTCAATGGCAGTCCCTTCGCAGGGGCTCTGGTCGCTGGCGGTAAAATCAGCCGTCGGCGGAGCCATGGGTACCACCTCCACCGAGGCGGTACGGATATGGACAGGGGTGCCGTTGGGGCCTTCTCCCGTCAGGGTCAGTTCATAAAAACCAACAGGAACGCTTCCGTTTACCACGATCTCTATGGGTAATGTTCCGGGAAAAGAAGAAAGGGTATTGCCCGAAGGATAATTTACCGTGAAAGAACCTGAAGCAGGCGTTTCCATCACGGCTGTAAAAATTACGTCCTCATCCCAGAGCTTTACCGAAGGCACTTCGGCGCTAAAGGTGGCGATGCCCCCGGAAACAACACCGGTAGCCGGTGTAACGGCCATGGCATAATCGGGGAAATAGGCGGTGTAACTACCAAAACTGCCATTCCTGAAGTCGGCCCAGGTCGACATGGAGGTAACCGGGTTTGATACAATCCCGTTATAGTCGCCCTGGTACCTGGGTGTACCACCGCCACCGCAGGTGGTACAGTTGATCTTCATCTTCTGGTTGGAGATCATTTGGTTTTGAGCAAAACTCTGCCCTCCGTTGTCGGAATAGGTGGCGTAGATCAGGGCGCTGTCGCCGGTCGGGGTATCCCTTGTATCCATCCACTGCACATACAGCCTGCCCGTGGTGTAGTCGCACCAGGTGGCCGGATGCCATTGTGAGTTGTTGTTGGAGGGGAAGTCGTCGTTCACCACAACTTCCGATGACCAGGTGGCGCCGCCGTCGTCGGAGTACCTTGAAAAAATATCGGGTTTATAACCGTTGCCGGCAGGCTGGTTGGAAGCATAGATCAGGTAAAGCCTTCCACGGTAAGGCCCGTTGCTGTTGTCGGCCGTAATGAACGGATAGGGACGCGTACGCATATTCTGTACAGAGTTCCTGCCATTCACGTTGCTGCCTACATAATTGGCAAAATTCTGTGCCGACTTGTAGGTAAAGGTTTGTCCGCCGTCGAGCGACTGGTAAAAGGTATAAACCGAAGCGAAGGAGTTGCCAGAGTTGGTAACTACGTAAACAGCGCCACCATCAGTGCTCCCCCAGGCTCCCACACAAACCATCATGCCGGGAAGCGACTGTGTGCCAGGGGCAAAGGTGCTCTGGAATGAAGCCCCTCCGTTGGTGCTCCTGGCAAAGTTGCCAACACCGTTGTTGGTCATGGTGGTGTATACGTAATTGGCGTAAGGACCACTGGTCTGGTCAGCAGCCAGCCAGTTCTTGTCATTACCGGATATGGCAACCACAGGGCTTGACCAGGTCTGGCCGTTGTCGCTCGATTTAACGATCACACAACCCTGTATGGAACTGCCGTACATGTTTTCATAATACAGGTTACCGGCACCATCATAAGCAGTGAGCACATCACCCCTTACATAGTATCCACCCCAGGAAGGGTTGCTGTTAAACCAGTCGTGCCCGTTCATGGTGTACCGGGTTTCGTCAATATTGAAAGCAGTGAAATATTCACCCGGGCTGAGCGGGTTTTCACTGATGTGCCCTTCGGCAAAGTCGATGCCCAGATAGTAATTGTCATAACCGTCAACAGTGATAACAGTGCTGGGCATACGGTTCTGGCTTTGCATGTATTCAAGGAATTCGTCGGGGATCCTGTCGAGATTGGGGTCATCGCCCGACTGGGCGAATAAAAGATTTCCGGATGATGACAGGATCACGGCGGTCAGCAGGATGCTGAGAGCGTAAGTCAGTTGTTTCATGATATCTGGTGTTGGTTTGTATTTGGCTTTTCAGGCCGTAAAGTTACTTAATATAAACAACTGAGCCGGTAAATTGATCAGGAATACAGTAAGTTTTTTACATATGTAGAAGGGGAAACACATGAAGTCCCTGTTCATGAATTTCCTGAAAGTTGCCGAAACCGCTGGATTGCCTGTGAATGCGGCTGCGGGGGTTTGATGCTCGCTTAATACTAAACGGGCAGTCGTTTCAGCATATTGACTTCCTTTTCGCTCAGCATTCTCCATTTGCCCCTGGGGGTGTCTTTTTTGGTGATGCCTGCAAAAACGGTACGGTCGAGGCGGATGATTTTATAGCCCAGTGATTCGAAAAGCCTTCTGACAATGCGGTTGCGGCCTGAATGAATTTCCAGTCCGATTTCTTTCTTGTCCGTACTATTATCGATCCATGATATCTTGTCGACTTTAATGGGCCCGTCTTCGAGTTCCAGGCCATTTGCGATCTTTTCAAAATCGGCCCTGGTCAGTTTTTTGTCGAGTACAACATGGTAGATCTTTCTTACGCCATGCCTGGGATGCGTCAGCTTTTTAGCCAGATCGCCGTCGTTGGTAAATAGCAGTACGCCGGTGGTCATCCTGTCGAGCCTGCCAACCGGGTATATCCTCTCGTGGCATGCTTTCTCTACCAGTGCCATCACGGTTTTTCGTTCATGCGGGTCATCGGTGGTGGTGATGAAATCTTTGGGTTTGTTCAGCACCAGGTAACGCAGTTTCTCGCGCCTCAGGGCTTGTCCCCCTAACACCACTTTATCGGTGAAAAGCACTTTGGTGCCCAGTTCGGTTACGGTTTTGCCATTTACCGTAACCGTGCCGCTGGCGATGAGCTTATCGGCTTCGCGCCGGGAACAAACCCCCGCATCGGCAATGTATTTATTGAGCCGGATATGGCCCTCATCCTTGCGACGGTATCCCTTTTCCCTGACCTTGTCGGGATCATTTTCAACTTTCGCTTTGGTACCGGTCTTATCCCTGGTGCTGCGGCTCTTCTTGCTCTTGTAGAAAACGGAGTAATCGCCGTGCCTTTTACGCTTCTCCCTGCCACCTTGTTTGTCTTCGCTCATCTCATTTTTTTGAATGTGTGCAAAGATATGATTAAAAAGATGATACCGTGTTGGTTAATTCTTCCGTCAGGGGAATATTGGCTGTTTTACCAGAATGGATTCGTCAGCATATTGAGGCAGACTGGCGGAAAGCCTTTGAGAAAGAAATATATTTACAGTGTCGGATAAAATGCATCCCGGATGTGGTTGATCAGAACGCCTTTGCTGGAGTGGATCACCGAGATGATGTCAAATCTTGTTTCAAAATGAATATCGTTCTGGAAGATATAGGCATTGGCCGCCCTGATCATGAATGCCTGTTTTTTCCTGGTAACAAACACCTGGGGTTCGCCGTAGTACAGGCTGCTGCGCGTTTTCACCTCTATGATTACCAGGCAGTCGCCCTCAAGGGCAATGAGGTCTACTTCATCCCTCTGGTGGCGCCAGTTTTTCTCAAGGATGGTGTAGCCTTTTTTTTCCAGGTAATCGCATGCTGCCTCTTCGCCCGTAACACCCAATTCGTGAGCCTGATCCATTTTCCGGTATTATTGATTAAACGTGAGTGAACATTCGCTTCCGCATATCATTTCGACATGCCCCCCCATTATTAATGCCAGATTTTGCGAAATGTGCCCACTTTTAAAATCAAAAATTACAGGAAAATGATATTTTTCTACCAGGCCGGCAATGATTTCATAGGCTGTTTTGCCAAATGGCCGGGGGTTATCGTTCATGTCGTTCATCCCTCCGACGAGCAGCCCGGCAAGCTTGCTGAGCTTGCCTGAGCGCATCAGGTTCATCATCATCCGGTCAATGTGGTAAAGATATTCGTCAAGGTCTTCGAGAAAGAGGATTTTTCCGTTTGTGTCGATGTCAGACGGACTTCCGATCAGGCTGTATAGCATCGAAAGGTTCCCTCCGCAAAGGATACCGGAGGCTGTTCCGGGTTTGTTGAACGGATGTGCTGCAAAATGGTATTCGGGATATCCCCCCGACAGGACCAGCTTCAGGCTTTCGAGCGAGTCGTTTATGCTGCCGTCAGGAGGGAAATTTATGGCCATGGGGGCATGCAGGGTCTGTATGCCGTGGTGACGGTTGATGTGGGAGTGAAAAACCGTGATATCGCTGAAACCGATGATCCATTTAGGGTTTTTGGCGAAGGCCGAAAAATCGAGCCTGTCGATGATACGAACAGATCCGTAGCCCCCGCGGGCGCACAGGATCGCTTTTACCGAAGGATCGTCGAGCATCATCTGAAAATCCGCCAAGCGTTCGTGATCAGCACCCGAAAACTGATTATCCGAATGGTAGAGCCGCGGCCCTTCAAGTGGTACATAACCCCATTCCCTGAGCATGGCCAGGGCAGGGGCCATTTCTTCCGGGCTTACCATCCGTGCCGGTGCCGCGATCCCGATTTTGTCACCGGCTGAAAGGGCAGGGGGGCGCCGGCTTTGAATCACTTTTTCTGACATATTAATTGACTTGTAAACAGCAAATTGAACAGGCCGGGTTTTACACCTGCCTGTCAGCCTTTGTTAAACAAATTTATATCTTTGCGCCTTACTTCATCATGAAAATGAAAAATAACAGGAAAAACTTTAAAAGATATACCGTTACTTCTGCACTGCCCTATGCCAACGGACCCATTCATATCGGGCACCTGGCGGGGGTTTATGTGCCGGCCGACATATATGTTCGCTATCTCAGGCTCAAAGGTCTTGATGTGCTTTTTATCGGGGGATCCGACGAGCATGGGGTCCCCATCACCATCAAGGCCCGGCAGCAGGGGGTCAGCCCCCAGGAGATCGTCGACAAGTACCATGAGATCATAAAAAAATCATTTGCCGATTTCGGCATTTCCTTCGATATCTATTCACGAACTTCCAACTCCATACATCACGAAACGGCTTCGGAATTTTTTTCAAACCTTTACGAAAAGGGCGAATTTATCGAAAAAACAAGCCTTCAGTATTATGATCAGGAAAACGCCCAGTTTTTGGCCGATCGCTACATAACGGGAACATGCCCGCACTGCAGCTACGAAAAGGCCTATGGCGATCAGTGCGAAAACTGTGGTACATCCCTGAGCCCGATGGACCTCATCAACCCCCGCTCGGCCCTCAGCGGGAACGTCCCTGTACAAAAGGAAACCAAACACTGGTACCTTCCGCTCGACAAATACCAGGACTGGCTGAACGAATGGATCGTAAAAGGGCACCGCGACGACTGGAAGACCAATGTTTACGGACAGTGTAAGTCGTGGCTTGATCATGGCCTGCAGCCCAGGGCTGTTACACGCGACCTGGATTGGGGCGTTAAAGTACCCCTCGAGAATACAGAAGGCAAAGTGTTGTATGTCTGGTTTGATGCACCCATCGGCTATATTTCCGCTACGCGCGAATGGGCTTCGATACATGGCAGGGACTGGGAACCCTGGTGGAAGGATGATGAAACCAGGCTGATCCACTTCATCGGTAAGGACAATATCGTGTTCCATTGCATCATTTTCCCGTCTATGCTGGAAAAGGAGGGAAGCTTTATCCTCCCCGACAATGTGCCTGCTTTTGAATTCCTTAACCTGGAGAACGATAAGATATCTACTTCCCGGAACTGGGCCGTGTGGCTGCACGAATACATGATGGATTTTCCCGGAAAACAGGACGTGCTCAGGTATACACTCACTGCCAATGCTCCTGAGACCAAGGACAACGACTTTACCTGGAAGGATTTCCAGGCAAAGAACAACAATGAACTGCTGGCCATATTCGGAAATTTCATTAACCGTACCATGGTGCTGACAAATAAATTCTTCGATGGAAAAGTGCCTGAACTGAACGGTCTTTCCGGCGAAGACAAAAATGTGTTGGAGGAGATCGGGACCTTTCCCGATAAGATTGGCAACAGCCTCGATGCTTTCCGGTTCCGTGAAGCCCAGGCAAACATGATGGGCCTGGCCCGGATTGGAAACAAATACCTGACCGATTCTGAACCCTGGAAGATCTTTAAGGACGATCCTGGTAAAGTGAGCACCATCCTGAATATTTCGCTGCAGATTTGCGCCAACCTTGCCATCCTTTGCGAGCCATTCCTCCCTTTTACGGCCGAAAGGCTCAGAAAAATGCTCAACCAGGAAATAATGCCCTGGAAAGAAGCAGGCAGAAGCGACCTCCTGCCTGCAGGACACCCGCTGGAGCAGGCCGAATACCTCTTCGAAAGAATTGACGATAAGCAGATCGAAAAACAAGTGCAAAAACTGCACGATACAAAAATGGTAAACGAGAACAACCAAACGAAGATCGATCCCGTTAAGGCCGGTATCGATTATGAGGCCTTTTCGAAAATGGATATCAGGGTTGGAAAGATCCTGGAAGCAGAAAAGGTGCCCAAAACCCAAAAACTCCTCAAGCTGAAAGTCGATACAGGTGTCGACATCAGGACAGTTGTTTCGGGTATCGCCGAGTATTATAAGCCGGAAGACATTGTTGGCAGGCATGCCTGTTTCCTGGTAAACCTCGCACCCCGGAAATTGCGCGGGATAGAGTCGAACGGCATGATCCTCATGGCCGAGAACCCCGATGGCAAACTGACATTTATAATACCCGCGGATGAAGCAGAACCGGGAAGCAGGATAAATTGATTCCATAGTAGTTTTTATGAAGAATCAGGGCAGTTGACCCGCCCTGATCAACCCCTGTGCCGGTATCGGGGTATTCCCCCATTCCCGGCCTCTCATATTCTCCTTCTTCTTATCTTTGCCCAAAATACATTTAGCATGGACTTTATCGAAGAACTAAGCTGGCGCGGCATGATCCACGACATGACGCCGGGAACCGGGGAGCAGATCAGTAAGGAAATGACCACGGCTTATGTAGGGATTGACCCTACAGCCGACTCGCTGCATATCGGGCACCTGGTGTCGGTAATGATGCTGAAGCATTTCCAGCTGGCCGGGCATAAGCCCCTCGCCCTGATTGGCGGTGCTACCGGCATGGTCGGGGATCCCTCGGGCAAGTCCCAGGAAAGAAACCTGCTTGATGAAGCTACCATACGGCATAATCAGGAATGTCTGGAAAGGCAGTTGCTGAAATTCCTCGACTTTGATTGTGGCGCCAACGCTGCCATCATCGTGAACAACTATGACTGGATGAAAACATTCAGTTTTCTCGATTTTGTCCGCGATATTGGCAAACACATTACGGTGAATTACATGATGGCCAAGGATTCGGTACAAAAAAGGCTTGATACCGGCCTCTCCTTTACCGAATTCTCTTACCAGCTTGTGCAGGGCTATGATTTCCTCTATCTTTATGAAAACCACCAGTGCCGCTTGCAAATGGGCGGTTCCGACCAGTGGGGCAACATCACCACCGGAACCGAACTGATCAGGAGAAAAACCGGCGGCGAAGCCTATGCCCTCACCTGCCCTCTGATTACCAAAGCCGATGGCGGCAAATTCGGCAAAACAGAAGAAGGCAACGTGTGGCTCGACCCCGAAAAGACATCTCCCTATAAGTTCTATCAGTTCTGGCTGAATGCCACCGATGAGGATGCCCGTAAGTGGATACGCATCTTTACGCTCCTGGGCCGGGATGAGATTGAAATCCTTGAAAAGGAGCAGGCGGAAAACGCCCATCTTCGCCCCCTGCAAAAGGCCCTGGCCAAAGAACTGACCATCCGCGTCCATTCCGAACAGGAATACATGGCCGCCGTGGAAGCCTCCCAGATACTCTTCGGAAAGGGAACAACCGAAACGCTTAAGAAACTTCCTGAAGATACCCTGCTCAGCCTGTTCGAAGGCGTGCCCCAAAGCGATATTGCAGCTCAGCAACTCTCGCCCGGTACCGGTATCCTCGAATTCCTTGCGGATTCAACAAATATATTTGCTTCCAGGGGCGAAGCCCGCCGAATGATCAAAGACGGGGCCGTAATGGTGAACAAGCTTAAGGTTGATGAGGATTATGTGATCACCCCAAATGATTTGCTCAACGGTAAATATATTCTTGTGCAGAAAGGAAAGAAAAATTATTTCCTGGTCAGGGCAGTGTAATAAGCGCTTCCCTCATCTACCGAACCCTCACTTTTCTCCGCACCATAAGCCCTGCCTGAATCCGCTTTAACAGTTGTTTTCTGCTGCCTGCCTTTCCGGGCTGATCCCTGGCCGGTCATCTTATTCGGGAAATTCTCCAAAAACATATTTTTTTTTGATTTGGGGTGTGACGTTTTGGCTTTTTGGGTATTAATATATATAAAGTCTCCGGTACTGGCATGCTCAAAGGGCATAGCGTGTATGACCGCACGGGGCTTTCAGAATTCTTCATTGGCAAAAAACCTGTATCATGAACAGATGTTATTATCTTAAAATGGAAGACCGGCTGATCGGCTTCAGCATCCGGATCGTAAATCTTGGGTGTAAGCTGCAGGCGGTATCTGAGCTGGCGCCTTCATGCCATCACATTCTCAGGTCGGGGCTTTCCTCGGCCATGTATTATGGGGATGCGGTAAACCTCAGTTCCCTGCCCGATCTTACGAAAAAGTTGCATTCGGTGCTGGCTGAACTCAGGAAAATCCAACTTTGGCTCGAATTATTCGGGAGCGATTTCCAGCTGCCTTTTCAGCAGGAGATTGAGGGACTGAGGGAAGAAAACGCTGAGTTGATCGCCCTTATCCTGAAGGAAACCGGGTCGGTCAGGAAGAAATTGAAGCCGGAAATTGCTGGAAAAGATCAATAGACCGGCCATTTGCAGGTCACTCCACGGAATTCACCTGCTGTAATTCATCTCGCGGAGAGATCATTCAACTGACCATTCCACGCCGTCGCGGCTGTCTTTTAGCTGGATTCCCAGTTCCGACAGACGGGTTCTGATCTCGTCGGCCATTGCAAAGTCTTTGTTCATTTTGGCCTCCTGCCTGAAAGCAATAAGTGTTTCGATCAGTTTTTCACTCAGGCTGTCATCGGTTTTCCCGGTACTTTCTTCGCTGAGACCGAGTACATCCTTAACAAAGTCGTTGAACAGGGATTTGAGCGCTCCCAGTTCTTTTTCATCAAGTTGTATTTTGCCGTCTTTCGCCGAGTTGATGATCCTGACGGCGTCGAAGAGATGGGCAATGAGGACGGGGCTGTTAAAATCGTCGCTCATGGCCTCATAACAATTTTTCCTGAGTGCTGTCACATCGGCCGTTTCACCCTTTGCCTGGCCTGCCCGGAGCTTTTCAAGGGTGCCGGCTGCAGCCATCAGTCTTTCAAAACCTTTTTCGGCTGCCTGCAGGGCTTCATTGGAGAAGTCGAGCGTGCTGCGGTAGTGGGCCTGCAGAATAAAGAAACGGATGGTCATCGGGCTGTATGCCTGTTTGAGCAGGGGGTGGTTGCCCGAGAAAAATTCTGAGAGGGAAACGGCATTGCCCAGCGATTTCCCCATTTTTTGCCCGTTGATGGTGATCATGTTGTTGTGCATCCAGTAACGCACGGGCATTTTACCGTTGGCTGCCACGCTCTGGGCTATTTCCGATTCGTGGTGCGGGAATAAAAGATCCATGCCACCGCCATGTATGTCGAAGGTATCGCCCAGGTATTTGGCACCCATGGCCGAACATTCCATGTGCCAGCCGGGAAATCCGTTGCTCCATTCCGAGGGCCAGCGCATGATATGCTCAGGGGCGGCCTTTTTCCAGAGGGCAAAGTCGAAGCTGTTCTTTTTTTCTTCCTGCCCTTCCAGTTCACGCGTAGCGGTCATCAGTTCCTCCAGTTTCCTGCCGGAGAGGATACCATAGGGATGGTCGCGATTGTATCTTTCCACGTCAAAATATACGGATCCGCCTGCTTCATAAGCATAACCGGCATCAATGATCTTTCTGATCATGCTCATCTGCTCGATGATATGGCCCGAGGCATGGGGTTCGATGGAAGGGTCGAGCACGTTCAGCAAATGCATGGCCTGGTGGTAGCGGTTGGTATAGTACTGGACCACCTCCATGGGTTCCAGCTCTTCCAGTCGGGCTTTCCTGGCAATTTTATCCTCGCCTGAATCGGCATCGTTCTCGAGATGGCCTACATCAGTGATATTCCTTACATAGCGCACTTTATAACCAAGGTGCAAGAGGTAACGGAATACAAGGTCGAAAGTGATGGCGGGCCTGGCATGTCCGAGGTGCGGATCGCCGTATACCGTGGGCCCGCATACATACATGCCTACATGCGGAGGCCTGAGTGGCTCAAAGATTTCTTTTTTCCGGCTGAGGGTATTGTAGATCGATATCTTTTCCTTCATGTTTGTTGTGCTTTCAGGGCAAAGTTAACGAAAAACCTTAAAAAGCAAGCGGTATGTGATGATATGCAGTATGGCGGTATACCCGCCGGCTTTCATGAAAAAACCCCGCCCTGGGGCGGGGTCAAACCGGAATATGGTTGCCCTTAATTATGTAAGAACATCCATTTCTTTGCCTACCTTGATGAAGGCGTTAATGCATTTGTCGAGGTGTTCTTTTTCATGTGCGGCCGACAGCTGAACGCGTATCCTGGCTTCGCCCCTCGGCACTACCGGGAAATAGAATCCGATCACATAGATCCCCTCCTCGAGTAGTTTGGCTGCCATTGTCTGCGATAGTTTGGCATCATAGAGCATGACGGCACAGATGGCCGATTTGGTCGGTTTGATGTCGAATCCTGCAGCCTTCATCTTTTCAACAAAATAAGCTGTGTTGTCATGCAGTTTGTCCTGCAGTTCCGAAGTTTCGGTCATCATGTCGAACATGGCGATGCCGGCATTGGCCACCATGGGCGGAATGGAATTGGAAAACAAATAAGGACGTGACCGCTGGCGCAGCAATTCGATAATCTCTTTCCTTCCGGTGGTAAAGCCGCCAATGGCACCGCCAAATGCCTTGCCCAGGGTGCCGGTGATGATGTCGACCTCTCCGCGGATGTTGAAAAGCTCGGTTACTCCGCGGCCGGTTTCACCAACCACTCCTGCCGAATGGCATTCGTCGACCATTACCAGGGCGTCATACTTCCTGGCCAGTTCATTGATCTTGTCCATCGGGGCTACGTTTCCGTCCATGGAAAATACCCCGTCGGTGACGATGACCCTGAAACGGGCATCTTTGGCAGCGATGAGCTGGGCTTCAAGGTCTTCCATATCGGCATTCTTGTAACGGAAGCGCTGGGCCTTGCAGAGCCTTACGCCGTCGATGATGGAAGCGTGGTTCAGGGTGTCTGAGATAATGGCATCTTCAGGTCCGAACAGGGGTTCAAAAACGCCCCCGTTGGCATCGAAACAGGCGGCATACAGGATGGTATCTTCGGTGCCGAAAAATTCAGCGATCTTCTTTTCAAGTGTTTTGTGAAGGTCCTGCGTTCCGCAGATAAAGCGGACCGACGACATCCCGTAACCGTGGGTGTCGAGGGCTTCCTTGGCTGCCGCAACCAGCCTGGGGTGATTGGAAAGTCCAAGGTAGTTGTTGGCACAAAAGTTCAGAACGTCCTGTCCTGTGTTGATTTTGATATCTGCTTTCTGCGGGGAGACAATGACTCGTTCTTCCTTATAAAGACCTGCTTCCCTGATGCCCTTCAGTTCTTCCTGAAGGAATTCTTTCATTTTTCCGTACATGGTTTGATCTGATTTATGAGGTTTCTACTGTTTATTTTTTAACAAGCGCTGCAAATATATGATTTATATTGATTTTGAGAAAAAGAAGCGGATAAAAAACTGCCTTCGATTTCCCCGGTAAGGGTGTCATTCGCAGCAGTACAATCAGGTTTTCCGGTATGGGAGGTGGTTCGGGCTTAAGGCTCAGGAGCCGGTGATGGCCGTGATGCCCGGCAGCTGTTTGCCTTCTATGTATTCGAGCATGGCTCCGCCTCCCGTAGAAACATAACTGACTTTTTCTCCCAGCCCGTACTTGTTGATGGCGGCAACCGAATCGCCCCCGCCGATCAGTGAGAATGCTCCTTTTTCCGTTGCGGCGGCAATGGCTTTTGCAATGGCTTTTGTACCCGCCTCGAAACGGCTCATTTCAAATACTCCCATCGGGCCGTTCCATAAAATGGTGGATGATTTTTTTATCACTTTTGAAAAAACCCGGGCGCTTTCCGGACCGATGTCGAGACCCATATAGCCGGCCGGAATCTTATCGGAAGCAATGTTTTTTGTGGCGGCATCGTTTGAAAAGGCATCGGCTGCAACTGTATCGGTTGGCAGGTAGAGGTTCACGCCCAGCTCCTTCGCCTTGTAAAGGGTTTTCATGGCCGTATCGAGAAGGTCCTCTTCCACCAGCGAATTGCCGGTTTCCCCGCCCAGGGCCCTGATGAATGTAAACATCATGCCACCGCCCACGATCAGGTGGTCGACCTTGTCGAGAAGGTTGTTGATGATCTCTATTTTACCCGATACTTTGGCTCCGCCCAAAATGGCGGTAAAAGGCCTGCCGGGATCATGCATTACCTTATTGATATGCTCCAGTTCATTTCCCATGATGTAACCAAAGAGCTTATCTTTCGGGAAAAAGGCGGCGATGATGGCTGTAGAGGCATGCGCCCTGTGCGCCGTTCCAAAGGCATCATTCACATATACATCGCCCAGCTTTGCCAGTTCAGAGGCAAATTTCTCGTCGCCTTTTGTCTCTTCGGGGTGGAACCGCAGGTTTTCAAGCAACAGCACTTCACCGGGTGCCAGTGCAGCGGCAAGCCGGCTTGCCTGCCCACCGGTGCAGTCGCCGGCAAATTTTACATCCCTTCCCAGCTTTTCCGAAAGGTAAGGAAGCAGGTGCATCAGCGAAAACTTTTCCTCGGGGCCGCTTTTCGGCCGGCCCAGGTGCGACATCAGAATAACCGATCCCCCCTCGCCAAGGATCTTTTCAATGGTGGGCAGGGCCGCATCAATCCGGGTAGTGTCGGTGATCCTGAACGAATCATCCAGCGGTACATTGAAATCAACGCGGATCAGGGCACGTTTGCCGGCGAAATTGTAATTGTCAATACTAATCATCGATCAGTGTTTTTATTATATTTATGATGTGTGATGTAACTGCAAAATTAGGAAAAGCAGCTTAAATATCACTATTTTTGTTCGGAGGAATATATATCCCGATGCCCGGATACAAAGGAACCATAAAGTCGAAACTGCCGCAAACGGAAACATCCATTTTTGCCGTGATGTCGCAAATGGCAAACGAATACGGGGCCCTGAACCTCTCGCAGGGATTCCCCGATTTTGAAATATCCGGAAGACTGATCAGCCTTGTGAACCAGTACATGAAGAAGGGGTTGAACCAATATGCGCCCATGACCGGGGTGCCCCTGCTCAGGGAACGGATCGCTGCCAAAATAAAAAAGGCATACAAGGCCGGTTATGACCCCGGCAGCGAGATCAATGTAACGGCAGGAGCTACCCAGGGTATATATACGGCCATTGCATGCATGGTTCGCGAAGAAGACGAGGTGATCATATTCGAGCCGGCTTACGACAGCTATGCCCCTGCCGTGCAGTTGTCGGGGGGCATCGTGAAATATGTCAGGCTTGAACCGCCCGCATACCGCATCAACTGGGAAGAAGTGTCCCGTCTGCTTAGCCACCGCACCCGTATGATCATCATCAACAGCCCGCATAATCCTACGGGGAGCATACTCAGGGAGGAAGACATGCTGCAACTGATACAACTGACCAATCAAACGGATATGGTTATCCTGAGTGATGAGGTGTACGAGCATCTCATCTACGACGGGCATGCGCACGAGAGTGTTTGCAAATATCCGGAACTGGCGCAGCGAAGCTTTGTAACCGGCTCATTCGGAAAAACATTTCACGCCACCGGATGGAAAATGGGCTATATGCTGGCGCCAGAAAGGCTGATGCGGGAATTCAGAAAATCGCACCAGTTTATCGTTTTCACATGCAATACACCTGTTCAGTATGCCATTGCCGACTATCTTGGCAATGAGGAAAACTATGCCGGACTTGGAGCGTTTTTTCAGGAGAAGCGTGATTATTTTGCCGGTATGATCAGCGGCTCCCGTTTCAAGCTCATCCCGTCATATGGGACCTATTTTCAGCTTGTCGATTACAGCAGCATCTCCGATGAGCCGGAAATGGAATTTGCCAAAAGACTGGTAAAAGAATTTGGCATCGCCACCATACCGGTTTCGCCTTTCTATCAGCGGGGCGATGACCATAAGGTGCTCCGGCTGTGCTTTGCCAAGAAAATGGAAACACTGGAAAAAGCGGCGGAGATATTATGCAGGATCTGACCATCACCCTTGTACAATCATCCCTTGCCTGGGAAGACCCGGGGGCAAACCTTGAGGCTTTTGGCAAAAAGCTGCAGTCATTGCCGCAAACCGACCTGGTCATCCTCCCCGAAATGTTTAATACGGGCTTTACCATGGATGCTGCAAAAAACGCCGAAACCATGAACGGACCGGGCATCAGCTGGATGAAAGATGCTGCCCGCCGGCATGGATGTGTCATCTGCGGCAGCCTGATCATAAGGGAAGACGATAAGTATTATAATCGCCTGGTATGGATGCGTCCCGACGGAAGCTACAGCAAATATGACAAAAAGCATCTTTTCAGGATGGGTGGAGAGCACCTGGTTTTCAGTCCGGGCCATGAAAAACTTATTGTTGAGATCAGGGGCTGGAAGGTGATGCCCCTGGTGTGCTACGATCTTCGTTTCCCGGTATGGAGCCGCAATGCTTTCCGGGGCCGTAATTATGCATACGACCTCCTGATATATGTGGCCAACTGGCCTTCGGTGCGCGCAACGGCATGGAAAAGCCTGCTGAGGGCCCGGGCAATAGAGAACATGGCATATGCAGCCGGACTGAACCGTACGGGAACCGATGGAAAGGGTGTGGCACACTCCGGAGATTCAATGCTGGTGGCCCCCGATGGCAGCATCCCCCTGAAGATCGCTTCATGTGCCGAATCCATGCAACACTTCACACTCGATAAGACATTCCTGACCGGAACGCGTGAAAAACTGGGGGTTGGGCGCGACTGGGACCGCTTCATAATCCAATGATCGCAGGGCTGTGATATAAGATTTCCCTTCATGATTTGCTTTTTAGCACTTCTTTGTATTAATTTGGCACCCTGTTTTAATCAACGGACATGAATATAGTTATTGCAGGCGACGGAGAAGTGGGTTTATACCTGGCACAGGAACTGGCATCACTGGAAGGCCAGAACATTACGATTGTAGGGCCGCAGGAAGACCTCATCAAAATGGTTGAATCCCATACCGATCTTATGGCCATTACGGGCGACTCGACCTCGGTGGAAGTGCTAAAACAGGCCAATGTAAGGAAGGCCGACCTGCTTATCTCGGTAATGCACGATGAACGGACCAACATTGTTACAGCCGCCCTGGGCAAGCAGCTTGGCGCCAAAAAGACCATTGCCAGGGTGAATAACCTTGAATACCTGGAACCGGGAAACCAGGCCAGGTTTGTTAGTATGGGTGTCGATTCACTGGTGTGTCCCGAGGAGATTGTGGCCAACGAGATCGTTAACCTGCTTAGCCAGACCGCCGCTACCGAGATCTTCGACTTTTCGGAAGGCAAGCTGTTCCTCTTCCTTATAAAACTCGAACAAAATGCACCGGTGGTGAACAAGACCCTGAACGACATTGTGGCCATGTACCCCCACCTCGATTTCAGGGCCGTTGCCATACACCGGAATTCACAAACCATTATTCCCAAAGGCGACGATAAATTCCTTGTAAACGATCTTTCCTATGTCGTTACCAAACCGGGAGGCATAGAAGAATTGCTGAAACTGGGCGGAAAACAAAAGATCGACATCCGGAACGTGATGATCGTGGGTGGCGGTCGTGTCGGACGTACAGCCGCCGGCAAGCTCGAACACTCTTTAAATATTAAGTTATTCGAAATTGACAAGATAAAAAGCCAGCACCTGGCCGGCCTGCTCGGGGGCACACTTGTGATCAACGGCGATGCACGCGATATCCAACTGATGGAAGACGAAGATATCAGGGGGATGGATGCCTTTATTGCTGCCACCGACAGCTCCGAAACAAATATCCTCTCGTGCCTGCATGCACGCAAGTTCGGGGTGAAAAGAACCATCGCACTGGTCGAGAATATCGATTATATCGACATTTCCCAGAATATCGGTATCGATACCATCATCAATAAAAAACTCAGCACCGCCAGCTATATCGTCCGTTTTACCATGAATGCCAACGTTACCTCTATCAAATGCCTGAGTGGGATCAATGCGGAGGTGATGGAAATGGTGGCTCATCCTAACAGCCATGTGCTGCGTAAACCAATCAGGGATTTGCCCATACCGAAAGGGGCCATCATCGGGGGTATCATCAGGGGAGAAAACAGCTATATTGCCGTGGGCGACTTCCAGATAGAAGAAGGCGATAAAGTGGTGGTTTTTAGCCTCCCCGAAGCCATACACAAGGTCGATAAATTATTCCATTAGGGATGAAGAACTGGCAAGGCATCAATATACCGGTTATCATCCGGGTAATCGGGTTCCTGCTCATTATCGAAGGGCTCTTTATGCTAACAAGCCTTTCTTTTTCCCTCTATTATCAGGATGGGGCCGGCCCGGGTATTCTTGCGGCAGGACTGTTAACCGTGGCTTCGGGTAGCATTTTCTGGTTTTCAACCAGGAAAAAACCCAGAGGCATCGGGAAAAAAGAAGGATTTGTGATCGTTACGTTTACATGGATCGCCATTTCCCTTTTCGGCACATTGCCTTACCTGCTGAGCGGTGCCATACCAAACTTTACCAATGCTTTCTTTGAAACAATGTCGGGCTTTACCACAACCGGCGCCACCATACTTACCGATATCGAAGCGGTGCCGGAAGGCATTCTTTTCTGGCGCAGCATGACACACTGGATCGGTGGTATGGGAATCATCGTTTTTACCGTGGCGGTTTTGCCCATCCTCGGTATTGGGGGAATGCAGCTTTATGCCGCGGAGATGCCCGGAGTGACCAAGGACAAACTACACCCGAGGATCACCGCCACGGCAAAAAGGATGTGGGGGATATACCTTATTTTTACCCTGGTTCAAACGGGATTGCTTTTATTGGGCGGGATGAGCCTTTTCGATGCACTCTGCCATACCTTTGGCACTGTGGCCACGGGAGGTTTTTCAACCTCCAACCACAGCATTGCCACTTTTTCCCCATACATACAATACGTCATCATCTTCTTCATGATCCTGGCCGCCACGAATTTCACACTCCATTACCTGGCCCTGCACGGGCAGTTGCGAAAAGTCTGGAAAAGTGAGGAATTCCGGTATTTCATTTATATGATAATAACCGGGACCATCATCATCACCCTGGTACTGGCATTTGGAAAAAAGGACATGGGTGTTGAAGAAGCTTTCCGTTCATCCTTTTTCCAGGTGGTGTCCATCATCACCACCACGGGCTATATCACCGACAATTACCTGAACTGGCCCGGGCTGCTTTGGCTGCTGATATTTCTGATGATGTTCATCGGCGGCATGGCAGGCTCCACCGGCGGCGGCATCAAGGTGATGCGGCAATTGCTGCTGTTCAAGAACAGCCTCCTTGAAATGAAACGGCTTGTCCATCCGCAGGCCATCATCCCGGTAAGAATGAACGGCAAAGTGGTATCACAGGATATCATCTTCAAGGTGATGGCTTTCTTCCTTATTTATGTTTTCGTTTTTATCGCGGGGGCGATGGTGCTGGCTTTTCTGGGACTGAATGTCTCTACAGCCATTGGGGCTGCCGCGGCCACCATTGGCAATATCGGCCCGGGCATCGGCATGGTCGGGCCGGTCGACAATTATGCCTTTATCCCCTTCGCAGGCAAGTGGGTGCTCTCCTTCCTGATGCTGCTCGGCCGACTGGAGTTTTTTACGGTACTGATACTGTTTGCGCCTGCATTCTGGAAAAAATAGCCATCCCACCCCGCCAAACCTTAAATGTATTATCTTTGGCTTTGACAATCCAATAATAACAGCATATGCCAAAGCTTTCAGCTGTCGTTATCACACTCAATGAAGAGAAAAACATCGGCCGTTGCCTGGATTCTCTCAAGGGTGTGGCCGACGAGATTGTGGTGGTCGACTCGGGTTCTGCCGATAATACCAGGTTGATCTGTGAAGAAAAAGGCGCACACTTTCATTTTCATGAGTGGGCAGGTTACATCGGGCAAAAGAACCATGCCAACAGCCTGGCCTCACACCCGCTGATACTTTCGGTCGATGCCGACGAAGCCCTTTCGGATAAACTCAGGAAATCCATTCTTGAAGTCAAGCAGAAACCCGCAGCCGACGGCTGGGTGATGAACCGCCTGACCAATTATTGCGGGAAATGGATCAGGCATGGCGGATGGTATCCCGACAGGAAACTCCGGCTGTTTTACCGGGACAAATTCGAATGGGGAGGAGAAAGGATACACGAAACCATCATAAACAAAGACCAGAATGTCAGAGTGGAAAAGATCGATGGCGACCTTCTCCATTATTCTTATTATACCATATCGGAACATATCAGTCAGGCGAATCATTTTACCAATTTGACTGCCGGGCTTGCAGTGGAAAAAGGCAAAAAGGCCGGCCTTCTGAAGTTGCTCATCAGCCCCGGCTTTAAGTTCATTCGCGATTATTTCTTCAGGCTGGGATTCCTCGATGGCTATTACGGCTATGTGATTTGCCGTATTTCCGCCCAGGCAACATTCATGAAATATTCAAAGATCAGGCAGATTAGAAAGCAATCAGGGGTTTAAGGCATTGGAAATGGGCGAATACAAGCGCATCATCATCAGCAGGACCGACAGCATCGGCGATGTCATCCTCACCCTCCCCCTGGCAGGGATGATTAAAAAAACCCTGGCAGGGACCCATATCACTTTTCTGGGCCGGTCATATACGGCCGCCGTTGTTGCCGCCTGCGAACATATCGATGATTTTTTGAACTGGGATGAAATTTCTGCTTCCGATGAAGAAACACAGATCAAGGCTTTTCGTGATTCCCGGACCGACATCATTATCCATGTTTTTCCTGTAAAAGAAATCGCTTCGCTTGCCGGAAAAGCAGGGATCAGGCAGAGGCTGGGAACCACCAACAGATGGTATCACTGGTTGTTCTGCAATAAGCTGGTCAGGTTGTCGAGAAGGCGCTCGTCACTCCATGAGGCCCAGCTCAACATCCGCCTGGCCCGGAGCCTCACCGGAATTGACATCGTTCCGCTGGATGAAATAGGCACCCTTTACGGCCTCAACAAGCCCGGGGTGCCGGAAATGACATTTGCCCAAATGATCGACCCCGGGCGCTTTAACATTATTTTGCACCCCAAATCAAAAGGAAGCGCCCGCGAATGGGGCCCCGGCAATTTTAAAAAACTTGTTGAAATCCTGCCGCCTGATCAGTATAAGATCTTTGTTACCGGTACCGCGGAAGAAGGCAATCTGTTGCGTGAATCGGGATTGACGGATCATCCGGCCGTAACGGATCTTTGCGGCCGGATGTCGCTTGATGGACTGATCTCGTTCATTGCTGCCTGCAATGGCCTGGTGGCGGCAAGCACCGGCCCCCTGCACCTTGCAGCAGCCCTGGGTATTTGCGCCATTGGCATTTATCCGCCCATCAGGCCGATGCATCCCGGCAGGTGGGCACCCCTGGGCCCGAAAGCCGCTTACCTGGCAATAGACAAATCATGCAACGACTGCAGAAAAACAATGGATTGCCATTGCATGCGGGAGATCAGCCCGGAAGACGTTAAAATGCTGATAGAAGATCACCCTTGCAGGCCACCGGAAACAGTGAATACCACCGGCAAAAATTTGTGAAATATTATCCGTAATATTGACCGCTGAAAACTAATAACCATTGGACAGGATAAATTCATACGACAGGAAAGGGATCCTTGCCGCCATGTATTTCTGGGGTTTGGTACTGATGATCCTCTCCATCCCTCTGTCGAAGTATATGATGAGCGTTTCACAGTTTGCCCTCTCCGGAATACTGATCCTTGACCATATCAAAATGGACAGGGTGCAATCGCTGTTCAGGAAGAATAACGGACTTTTCGCCGGAATTCTGCTGCTCCCCTTTGCCGTTATATGGACCATACAGGGCATCACCGGGATCTTCCGGAGGTTTTTGAGAAAGGAAAACCTGCCCGCCATTGTATTTTCGTCCCTTTATCTCCTTCACCTGGCGGGATTGGTGTTTACGGTCGACTTCGATTATGCCCTCAAGGACCTGCGTATTAAACTGCCCCTGCTGGTGCTGCCTGTTATCCTGACGGTTTCGGAACCCCTGAACAATAAAAAATTCAGGATGCTCATGCTCTTTTTTACGGCATCGGTGATATTTGGGACATTGGTCGGCACATGGGTTTTGCTTACAAGCGAAGTAGATAATATCCGCGATATATCGGTGTTCATTTCCCACATTCGATTCAGCCTGCTCATCAGCCTGGCCATATTTACACTGGCTTATTTTACCCTGCGCAGGGATGAATATTCACGCCTCCTGCGTTTGCTGTTTCTCCTGCTGACCGGATGGTTGCTGGCTTACATGGTTTTATCGGCCTCTATCACGGGTCTGGTGGTTTTATTGCTGGCATTGTTTTGCATGGCTGTTTATTATTCCCTCAAAAAGAAGGATCTTTATTCGCGGATAGCCGCTACGGCCCTGCTCATCGTTCCGGTCATTATCATGCTGTATGTGCTGGGAGTGGTTAGCGATGTTTTCAGGCTGAACCCGGTCGATTTCTCGAAACTCGAAAATCAAACGGCCTCTGGAAATTACTATTGGCATGATACCACAAACCTTCAAACGGAAAACGGCCATTATGTGTGGATCTATATTTCGACGGATGAATTGCGTGAAGCCTGGAATAATAGAAGCAGCCTGGATTTTGACGGGCATGATAATAAATCACAGCTTTTGCGCTTTACGCTGATCCGTTATCTCACTTCCAAAGGCCTGAGAAAAGATGCGGGCGGTGTTGCACAGTTGACCAATGATGACATTGCCCTTATTGAAAGCGGGGAGGCCAGCGTCCGCTACCATGAACGATCAGGGTTCTATATCCGCCTGTATAAGATCATCTGGGAGGTACAACAGTATTTGCGTACAGGGGACCCGAGCGGACATTCGGCCATGCAACGGATCGAATACTGGAAAACCTCTGTACAGATCATCCGCAACAACCTGCTGTTTGGCGTGGGCACCGGCGACATGAATATCGCTTTTGAAAAGCAATACGAAATCATGAACAGCCCGCTCAAGCCCGAATACCGATGGCGTTCGCACAACCAGTTTTTTTCTATTACGGTGGGTTTCGGATTAATTGGAATAGCCTGGTTCCTCTTTGCCCTGCTGTATCCCCCGCTAAAAACCCGAAGAATGAATGATTATTTTTTCTTTTCCTTTTTTGTGATCATGATGGCTTCGATGATCTCGGAGGATACGATAGAAACACAGGTCGGGGTTACCATCTTTGCCTTTTTTACATCCCTTTTCCTGTTTGGCAAAAGAGAAAAAACCCCTATCTGATATAATCCCGGCCTATGCTGAAAGAAAAAACAGGAAACGAATGGCTTGTGATTGTAAACCCCAATGCCGGAAGCCGGAAAGTGCAGAAAGACTGGCCGGCCATCAGGGAATTGCTGATGAAGCAAGGATTACGGTTCGAAGCGGTATTTACGGAAAGGAGAAATCATGCCATTGATCTGGCCGCCGGGAAAATTGAAGAGGGTTTCAGGAAGATCATCGTGGTTGGTGGCGACGGTACGCTCAACGAAGTGGTCAATGGCATATTCGGGCAACAAGCCTGCAAGCCCGCTGAGGTGATCCTTGGAATGATCCCGGTGGGAACCGGCAACGACTGGGGCCGCATGTACAAGATCCCGAAAAAATACAAAAAGGCAATAAAAACCATTAAAAACGGGTATTGCTTTACGCAAGACGTGGGATCGGTTACCTTCCACGTCCGGGAAAGTAAACAGCAGCGGTATTTCGTTAACATGAGCGGAATGGGCTATGATGCCCTGGTTGCCGAAAAAACCAACCGCATGAAGGATAAAGGCAGAGGCGGGACCCTGGCATACCTGCTGAATATCTTCACGGGTCTGTTCCAGTATAAATATTCTTCCTTTATCATCGATGTGGATGGAGAAAGGGTTTTCAGTGGCCGTGTGCTGAGCATGAACCTGGGTATATGCAGATACAACGGCGGCGGCCTGATGCAGGTGCCAAACGCCATTCCCGACGACGGATTGCTGGATGTTACCATCATCAAGGCCACCTCAAAATTTAATATTGTCAGGAATGTTTCCCGCTTATACGACGGATCTTTTATCAATCTGAAATTTGTGAGTACATACAGGGGGGAAAAGTGCAGCATCCTGTCACGCCCGCCCCGATCGGTTTACCTCGAAGCCGACGGCGAATCTCTGGGCCATTCCCCCCTCGAATTCTCGGTTCTGCCCCGTGCGCTCAGGGTGATCGTTGAAGAACCCCTGAACGGAACCTTTGAGTTCAGGAAATAAACTTTTTTTTATAGCGTGGAAATGGGTTTTTCAACGGGCTTTTGCTTTATCAATGCAGCCATTGTAGTGTTTTCGTATACTATAATGGGACCCGTCTCCGGAGACAGGAAATGAGACTTAGACCGCAGATGCCTCCTTCACTCCTTTTTGGTCTTTTCAATTAGTTCCAGCAATTCCTTTAAGGCATCTTTTTCGGGGATCCCCTTTTTTACCATTTTCCCGCGGTAATAAAGGCTGATCCGGCCTGCCCCGCTGCCCACATAACCATAATCGGCACCGGCCATCTCTCCCGGGCCATTCACGATACAGCCCATCACGGCGATCTTTATGTTTTTCAGGCCGCCGGTATGTGCTTTGACGAGCTTCAGGGCTTTTTGTATGTCAAATTCCGTGCGCCCGCAGCCGGGACAGGAGATGTACCCGGTTCCGGTGATACGTTTCCCGGTCGACTGCAGAATGGAGAATACCAGTCCCGGGTAAGAAACAAACCCCTCTCCGCCGTCGTTCGTCAGCCAGTATGCATCACCCTGGTTTTTCAGGATCAGCACCGACAAATCCGATGCTGCCCGCAGAAGCAAGCGTTCCGGATCGGGTTCCCGGTATGCCATTTTTACAACGATCGGACTGCGGTATGCCGAAGCGGCCAGCATGGAAAACATTTTTTCCGGCCCCTGCAGTTTTCCGTCATCACAGGTTAACAGAAGGATGTTGCCCTGACCCGCCTTATTGCCGTTTGCAAGGTATTCTTTCAGGCTGTCAGCATCGCTCAGCACCGTATATTCATATTTCTCACCCTTCATGCCGGTTAGTGTATTGTCCTTGTCTGCCAGCAAATCGGCCGGGATGGGTGAAGGGATCTCTTTACCGGAACTGCTGATCACGGCGATGGGCTGCTCGCCGCCAAGCGGGCCGGTTGCAATGCCTGATGCGCGATGGGTTCGTGTAAGGTTAACAGGAAACCCTGCTTCTGCTGGACCTGTTTTTCCGGCTTTATAAAGAGATATAAGTGTTTTTGCAACGGGGATCTCCTTTATGGGGTCTTCTGTCAGCGATACCCTGATGGTATCGCCGATACCCTGTGCCAGCAGGGGGCCGATGCCGGCCGCCGAACGTACCCTTCCGTCCTCACCCTCGCCGGCTTCCGTTACCCCCAGGTGTATGGGGTAATCCATGCGGCGAAGCTTCATCAACCGTACCAGCTGCAGATTGGCATCGATCATGGTATTGATATCACTGGATTTTAAGGATACTACCAGATCATGAAAATCCAGTTCGCGGCATATTTCAAGGAATTCCAGCGCCGAGGCCACCATCCCTTCAGCAGTATTTCCGTATTTCAGCATGATGCGTTCCGACAGTGAGCCGTGGTTCACGCCTACCCTGATCACGGTGCCGTGCCGGCGGCAGATGCCGGTCAGGCGGCCAATGGCTTCACGGATGCGCTCCGCATGATCGCCCGTATCATTGGATTTTCGGTCTTTGGTAAGATAATACTGCCGGTCGATGTAATTTCCCGGGTTGATCCTAATCTTATGTACGACGGATGCAGCCTTTTCTGCAAGCTTCGGATTAAAATGGATGTCGGCCGCAAGGGGAATAAATATGCCTGCCTTTTCGAGTTTTTCCCGAATAACAGCAAGGTTTTCAACTTCCGCGGCATTTTTGGCAGCAATACGAACCAGCTCACAGCCCATAAGGTGAAGCCCGGAAACCTGCCTCACGGTGGCCTCCGTATCCATGCCCGGCATGTTGGTCATCGACTGTATCCTTACAGGCTCTCTCCCACCCAGGGCCAGTTGGCCAATATTTATCACCCGCGAAAGGTAACTGTTGTTCGTATCCATTAATTTGCTGTTTTTACCGCAATATTTTATTATTGCAGGCAACCATAGCGTAAAAATACGATTCTTACAATAAATGAAGTAAATTATAGTTATTGATATTACTGTCAAAATCGCCGGAAATGGTATATTTGATGAACAATTTGCCTGGCCGGGCGATTTGGTTTTAATGCCTGAAAACGATTATTAAGAAATTTCATCATCACATGTGTATCTCTAAACGATTATTCCTGGCTTTCATTTCCTTTGTTTTTGCCGGTGCCTCCGGTGCCCAGGATGCCGGGGTGGGCCAGTGGCGCGATCACTTGCCTTTCAACAGTTTTATAGCCGTAACGGAAGCCGGTAACAGTATATTCGGGGCAACATCATACGCCGTGCTGGTCTACGACAAGGAGGAGCAAAGTATTGCACGCTTTTCGAAGATCAACGGCTTGTCAGATATCGGTATCAGCGATATCAGGTACAGCAATGAACAGCAGACCGTTGTTGTAGCATACCGCAATACGAACATCGACCTGTTCAAGGGGAATACCATTGTTAATATTCCCGACATCAAACGAAAGCCCATTCTCGGTAACAAGGTGATCAACAAGATTACCTTCAGGGGCGATCATGCCTATTTTTCATGCGGGTTTGGTATCGTGGTGCTGGATGTTGCGAAAGAAGAGATCGCCGACAGCTGGTATATCGGTCCGCAGGGAAGCCAGTTTAATGTATATGACCTGGCCTATAACGACACCGCCTTCTTTGCTGCAACGGAAAGCGGGATTTACTATGCCCGGACAGACCATCCCAACCTGGCCGATTTTTCCGCCTGGAGCAAGATCAGTCATGCCCCCTATCCTTCTTCAGAATATAACCTGATCGAAGCATATGAAGGTAAAATATTTGTTAACCTGAAAAAAACCAGTGGTTTTGGGAACGACAGCATCTTCTACTGGGATGGGTCTGCATGGAATGCTTTTTTAGCCGAAAATCAGCAACAGGTTAATAACTTCAATGCCACTAACGGGAAATTGATGATCGCCCTGGAGTTTTCGGGAAAGATCATCAACTCCGCCTTGCAGGAAGAACAGAATATATATACCTACAACCCCGGAAATCCGCGCATGAACGACCTGGTCCTCGATAAGGAAGGGAGTGCCTGGGTGGCCGATAAAACCAGCGGACTGGTCAAGTCATATGCCGACGGATGGGAAAGTATGATGATCAACCCGGGGGGACCTTTTAACGCAAATGTCTTTTCCATGACCCCTGCCGGGAACAGGGTGTGGGTGGCTCCCGGAGGCTATACGGGAACCTGGGCACCCCTTTTCCTCAATTATGGAGTATACAGGTTTTATGATGAAGAATGGACCAACTACAATTCGGGCAATACGGCCGAAATGACAGGGATCAGGGATATTGTCAACATTGCCGTGAACCCGGCCAATCAGGACCAGACTTACCTGGGCGTTTTCAGGAATGAGGTGGGCTTGCTCGAATTAACGGAAAATGAGATCACAAACAAATTTACGGTTGAAAACAGCGAACTGCAGAAATGGGAGGCAGCCGGTACCATCGCCATCACCGGTCTGGCATACGATTCAAAGGGCAGCCTCTGGGCCCTGTGCTCAGGGGCGGAACGTTTGCTGGCAGAAATGAAAAGCGACGGGAGCTGGGCCTCCTATGCACTGGGCAGCAGCGCTTCCTCAGTCGACTGCCGTGATCTCTTCGTTGATACCTATGACCAGAAATGGATACTGTTCAGGCATGCGAACAGCAATCCGAACTATATTGCGGTTTTCAATGAAAATAATCCTCCCGGGAGCCAGCTCAGGCTGCTGAGGTCTTCTGAAGGTACCGGCAATATCCCCGGATCTAATGTATTCAGCATTGCCCAGGACCTCGATGGCGACATCTGGATCGGTACCGATGAAGGCATCGGTATTTTTTATTCACCCTCCGGCATCATCACTTCCCAGAACTACGATGCGGTGCGGCCATTGGTAAATTTCGACGGATACGTGCAATACCTGCTCGAAACCGAAGTGGTAACTGCCATTGCAGTGGACGGGGATAACAGGAAATGGGTCGGGACCGAGCGTTCGGGATTGTTCCTGCTGTCGGATAATGGCAGTGAACAGATCTATCATTTCACGGAAGACAACAGTCCGCTCTTTTCCAACCAGGTGATTGACATCGCCATCAATGCCGATGGCGAGGTATTTATCGCAACGGCCAGGGGCATCATCGCCTTCAAAGGAACGGCCTCACAACCCAACGACACCTTCACCGATGTTTATGCCTACCCCAATCCGGTAAAGGACGGCTATGACGGACTGATCGCGGTTAAGGGAATGATGAAGGATTCCGACATCAAAATTACCGATATTACGGGCAATCTCATCTATGCCACGCGTTCGGAAGGGGGTCAGGCTGTGTGGAATGGAAGGAACTTCGACGGCAGGAAGGCCAGACCGGGCGTTTACCTGGTTTTTGCAGCCAATGAGGACGGCTCGGAAACCATGGTAACGAAAATCCTGGTTATCAATTGATCCATATCATTATTACGCTATGCTGCATAAAAGCCGTGGCATTGTCATCCATGCTTTAAAATATTCGGAAACCAGCCTGGTCGTTAAAATCTATACGGAGGAATTCGGCCTGCAATCATATATTGTAAAAGGCGCCCGTTCGCGGAAAGCTTCCATCAGCCATAATCTCTTTCAACCCATGACCCTGCTCGAATTGGTCATTTCCCATAAGGAAGGCGGCGGGCTGCAACATATACGCGAAGCGGGCATGGCTGAACCCTTTCACTCACTGTCTTCTGAACTGCGCAAACGCACCATCGTGCTCTTTCTTTCGGAAGTCCTGCTCAAATCGCTCCGGGAAGATGAAACCAATGCCGACCTGTTCGAATTCCTCGTTTCTTCCATGCGGTTTTTCGATTTACAGAAAAAAGGCGTGGAATTTTTTCATCTTTATTTTTTAATCCACTTTAGCCGGTATCTTGGTTTTTTTCCGCAGGGGGAAGCCATTCAAACTGATTCATTCTTCGACCTGCGCGAAGGAAGGTTTACCGTTCTGAAACCCGCTCATCCCGATTTTCTCGACAGCCGCACCGGCCGTCTTTTTGCCCGGCTTATGACCAGCCGGGCAGTTGATCTGCCGGATTTGCCATTCAGCAACACCGACAGGAAAGATCTGCTGGATGCACTCGTATTGTATTATATGATACACCAGGGCGGTATGGGGAGCATCAGGTCGGCTGAGGTATTGCGCGAAGTTTTCCGTTAAGCGGATTGAAGCATTTGTATGAGGTGTTCTTTCAGCCTGGACTTCACCGCATTTATGTCCTGCAAGGCTCCCAGTTCCTTTTCCATCGAACTCACCCCCTTTTCCACAAACCCACAGGGATTGATGTAAGAGTAATAATCAAGCCGGGTATTTACGTTAAAGGCAAAACCGTGCATGGTAACATAGCGGCTGGAGCGTACGCCGATGGCGCAGATCTTTCTGGCCCGGGAGGGGTTGCCGGGATCAAGCCATACCCCGCTGGCCCCCTCCAGCCGCGATGAAGCGATCCCATATTCTTTTAATAAGCAGATGATGGACTCTTCCAGCAGTTCAACATACCGCCTGATCCCCAGTCCAAAATTCTCGAGGTCGATGATCGGGTAACCCACGATCTGGCCGGGCCCGTGATAGGTAATGTCACCGCCCCTGTTGGTATGATAGAAGGATGCACCGATTTTTGCCAGCATCTCTTCGTTTACCAGCAGGTTGGTGGGAGAACCGCTTTTACCGAGCGTATACACGTGGGGATGTTCGCAAAAAAGCAGGTAATTGGATGTTTCTCCCCCCTGAACTTCTTTCTTCGTGGAAAGGATGCCACGAAAGAGTTCTTCCTGGTAATCCCATGCTTCGGCATAAGGGATGAGCCCCAGATCCCGGTATGTGATCAGCTTATTCACATTTCAGGAATTTTTCTGGAACATGCTTTTCTGCCCGGTAGGATGAACGCACCAGCGGATGACTCTCTATATGGGCAAAACCTTTTGCGAGGCCGGCAAGCCGGTATTCCTCAAAAGCTTCGGGGCTGGTGTAGGCCATCACCGGCAAATGCTCTTTTGTCGGCTGAAGGTACTGCCCGACGGTGAACACCTCGCATCCTGCCCCAAGCAGGTCATCCATGGTTTCGTATATCTCTTCCGGGCTTTCGCCAAGGCCTGTCATGATCCCCGATTTTGCCCTTGTTCCGGAGGCGGCGATAAAACGGATCACATCCAGGCTTCTTTCGTATGAGGCTACGCTTCGCACCAGGGGGGTAAGCCGCCTGACGGTCTCAAGGTTATGGGAGATCACTTCCGGTCCGGCACCGGTTACCATACCGATGAACTTTTCAATGCCCCGGAAGTCGGGGATCAGGGCTTCAATGGTGATCCCCGGATTCTTTTCCTTTATCGCCCGTATCGTGGCCGCCCAGATCGCGGCACCACCGTCGGGCAGGTCATCCCGGTCTACGGAAGTCAGCACACAATGCTTCAGCCCCATCAGGCGTACCGATTCGGCCACCCTGCCGGGTTCATCTTCGTCGACCGGACCCGGCCGGCCTGTCTTAACATTGCAAAACCGGCACGACCGGGTACAGATGTCGCCCAGTATCATCAGGGTGGCCGTGCCCCGCTGCCAGCAATCACACATGTTGGGGCAGTGGCCGCTGGTGCAGATGGTGTGGAGCTTGTGCCTGTTCACGATCTCTTTCACCTCCAGGTACTCCTTGCCAGCCGGCACCTTCACCTTCAGCCAGTCAGGCTTTTGTCTTACCCTTTTTTCTTTCATGTAAACGCCTCCGCCTGCAAAATTAGGATATTAAGCTGAGAAAAAATGTGAATGATAAGGGAATCCCTGCCGCTGTCCGGTATTTTGATGCGTACATTCTTTAATTATCTTTGCAAAAATTTTTGTAATGAGTCTGGAATTGAGCGAACAGGAACAGATACGAAGAAATTCGTTGCAGGAACTCAGGAATATGGGGATTGACCCCTATCCTCCCGAAACTTATAAAGTAAACATGACCATCGCGGAATTACTCAATACTTTCAGCGATGATGCCGGCGGATTTGAAGATGTCAGCCTGGCGGGAAGGATCATGAGCCGGAGGATCATGGGCGCGGCTTCCTTTGTTGAACTGCAGGATCATACCGGCAAGATGCAATTGTATTTCAAACGCGACGACATCTGCCCGGATGATGATAAAAACCTTTACAATGTTGTTTTTAAGCGTCTGCTCGACATCGGCGATATCATCGGGGTGAAAGGCTATGTGTTCAGGACCCAGATGGGAGAGATCACGATCCATGTAAGGGAATTCAAATTGCTCAGCAAGTCGCTCAGGCCCATTCCGGTTGTGAAGGAAAAGGACGACAAGACATGGGATGCCTTCCGCGATGCCGAACAACGTTACCGGCAACGCTATCTCGACCTGATCGTTAATCCGGACGTCAGGGAAATTTTTATCAGGCGTGCAGCCCTTGTCAACTCCATGAGGGATTTCCTCAACGCCAGGGGATACCTTGAGGTAGAAACACCCATCCTTCAGCCATTGTACGGCGGAGCGGCCGCAAAGCCTTTCAAGACCCACCATAACAGCCTAGATATGACCCTGTATCTCAGGATTGCCAATGAGCTGTATCTGAAAAGGCTTATCGTTGGCGGATACCAGGGAGTGTATGAATTCAGCAAGGATTTCAGGAACGAAGGCATGAGCCGGTTTCATAACCCGGAATTCACGCAAATGGAACTCTATGTCGCCTATAAGGATTATGAATGGATGATGGACCTTGTGGAAGAGATGGTTGAAAAGATCGCCCTTGACCTTCACGGAGGCACTGAAGTCAAAACCGGCGGACAGATCATCAATTTTAAGAGACCCTGGAAACGGATCTCTATGCACAATATCATAAAGGAATATACCGGTATCGACATTTCGGGCATGGATGAGGCAGAACTGAGATCAATGGCCGGAAAACTGGGTGTGGAAACAGACCCAAGCATGGGTAAGGGAAAGATCATTGATGAGATTTTTGGTGAAACATGTGAGCCCAGGCTGATTCAACCCACCTTTATCACCGATTACCCCGTGGAAATGTCGCCACTGGCAAAAAAACACAGGAGCAGGGAAGGGCTGGTCGAACGCTTCGAAATGATCTGTAACGGGAAAGAATTGTGCAATGCCTTCAGTGAACTGAATGACCCCATCGATCAGCGTAAACGCTTCGAAGACCAGCTGGAACTGGGGAAAAGGGGCGATAAGGAGTCGATGGTGCTGGATGAGGATTTCCTTCGTGCACTCGAATATGGCATGCCCCCTACGGCAGGCCTGGGCATTGGCATCGACAGGCTCACCATGATCATGACGGATTCAGCCTCCATACAGGATGTGCTGTTCTTTCCGCAGATGCGGCCCGAAAAGAAATCAACGGAAAACGATGACAGTGCGTTTATCGCCCTCGGGGTTCCGGCAGCCTGGATCCCCCATATCAGAAAACTGGGCTTCGGCACGGTGGAGCAATTGAATACGGCGAACCCGAATAAGCTGGCCAATGACCTTAACGGACTCAGGAAAAAAAATAAAATGGATACGCCGGCCCTGAACCCCGAAACAGTGAAGAAATGGGTCTCCGGGATCTCAGGCAGGGGAGACGATAATCAGCCAAATTGATTGGCGAAATATGGCCGTTTCCGTTCCGGACTGTTCGCATTTTCTGAGCACGGCCATTACGGGAAGTCAATTTTACCGGCGCAGCGATCATCTGTTTTTGGCTGCATGCCGGGTCAGTTTACCCGGACCGGTGGTATTTCCCGGCAGATAAAATCTTTCGCTTGTGCTTTTGGGGGGTATTGTTAATTTTGCAGGCTGAAATACAATCTGATCAATATATATTCGTTCATTACTAATCATCTAAAAATAAAAAAAAGAAGTATTATGAAAAAAATGACCATTGTTTTTGTTGCGTTTCTGATCATCCTGGGAGGAAGTATAGGTGCCCAGGATCTGAATAGTGCGGGTCAGGCCTATAATGACGGCATTGCCCTGATACAGGAAAACAAACATTATGAAGCCATTGAAGCCTTCAACAAATGTGCTTCCATTTGCAGGGAACTCGGAGAGGTTGGCGAAGGCCTGATGAACAAGGCCCTCACCCAGATCACCAGCCAGTATATGAAGCTTGGCATTGACGCCTTTCAGGCCAAGGATTATGATACCGCGGTTTCATTATTCCTGCTTTCGGCCGAGAACGCCATCAGTTCGGGTAATCCCGAAAGTGCAAAAAAGGCGGATGATTACATTGCCACTACATACACGGCCATCGGCAATAATCTGTACAAGGAAAAAAAATACAATGATGCCATCGGCAATTTTCTGAAAGCCCTCGATTATAATCCCGTGTTCCTGAAAGCACATTACGGCCTTGTCATCTCCTACAGCAAAACCGACAATACCGATGAGATGGAAACCGCCATCCAGAAGGTCATTACCATTGGCGGGGATGAAAAAACGGTTGAAAGGGCCAAAAATGTTGCCGCCAACTATTATCTCAACCTCAGCGCCGAAGCCATCAAAAAGGAAAGTTACAGAGAAGCCTCGATGATGGCCAGGAAATCAATAGAATACAATTATCTTGAACCTACCGCCTACTATTACCAGGCACTGTCAAATAATTACCTGGAGAACTGGGACGAAGCCATCAAGGCTGCCCAAACGGGAATGAAACCCGAACAGGATGATAAGTCGAACCTGTATTTTGAGCTTGGCCGTGCATACCAGGGGAAAGGCGACCAGGAAAAGGCCTGCGAAGCCTATTCAAAAGTGAGCGGCGGCCCCAATCTCGATGCCGCCAACTATCAGCGAAATACGGTGCTGAAATGTAACTAGGTTCTCATTTTTTGCTGATGAAGTCCCTCAATCCTGCCGAAAAGGATTGAGGGATTTTTTTTATCTCCTGCCTTTTGCATACACCCCGGAAGGTTTAATTGAAATTTTTCTTGCTTGCTTTTTCAATATTCTTATTTTTGTTTATCCCAGATCTATTAATCAGGCGATCAAAAGACCGGCGCATGCCCTTTGTGTTTGTTTCGATGATTATTCTGACTATGGCCGGATTTTCCGGGCCAGTCTTGTTTACAAAGGCTACCGGTGCTACCGGCGATCTGGATACACTTTTTTCTGAAGCCCGTACGGGGAAAGATTCCCTGCTTATTCTCAATGAACTGATCCCGGCATGCCGCTTTATCAATCCTCCCCTGGCCCTGGAAATGGCCAGGGAGGCGAAAACACTTTCCTGCCGGATTGCCGACAACGATATGCTTGCCAGATCATTCATCAACCTGGGGCATGTAAATGGCGATATGGGCTATTTCGGCCAGGCACTTATGGCTTATTCCGATGCTTTTAACCTATGCCGCCAGCGAAATAATAAGCTTTTCGTGGCAGAATGCCTTAGCAATATCGGGCTGGTATATCAAAAACTACGCATTTACAACCTGGCAATCCAGAATATGGGTGAGGCTGCCGGCATATACAGGGCTGAAGGAAGGACCGGCCAACTTGCCAAAACATATAATCTTATCGGGAATTGCTATTGCTTGATGAATGAATATGACAAATCCATGCAGTATTTTAACGATGTTTTCAGCTTGCCCGACGATAGCCTCACACCATCGCTGCGCGCCCTGACCTATACCAATATTGCCGATTTGTTTACAGCCCGCGGCAACCTGAACCTGGCGGATGAGTTTTATAAAAGGGCCGTTAATATTTATATTCATACTGCCGACCGGCAGGCGCTTGCCCGCACATATGAAGGTGTTGCCAAACTTGCCATGGTCAGAGACGATGCTTCCGAAGCCCTGGCATATTACCAAAATTCTTCTGAAATATATAGAGAAGAGAATAATGTTAAACAACTTGGCCGGCTCGCATCCGGTATGGCCGGGGCATGGCTGTTTAGCGGCGATCATGAGCAGGCCCTGCAAACCCTCCGGCAAGGCCTTGCACTTACCGCTCAGTTTTCGCTGCTGGAGGAACGCAAAGAAGTTTTCATGCTGCTCTCGGAAATATACAGCGGACTTGGTGATCACCGGGCTTCCCGCGAATATTACATCCGGTTTAACCAGGTAAGGGATTCCATATATGATGAACAACTTGCCCGCGCCATCGCCGGCACTGAAACACGCAGCGCCTTCTGGAAACATGAGATCGACCCTGACCAGATCGGGAAAGACCTGCTAATTGAGCGATATACCAGGCGATTCATTATCATTATCCTGGCTTTGTCGCTGATAACCGTCATCCTTGCCGTATCAAGGATGATCAGCCAGCGCAGGGCCAATCGCATCCTGTCACACCAAAAGAATATCCTGAAAAAAACAGTCGCCGAACAAAGGGTCAGCGAGGCCAAATATAAAGCCCTTTTCTCCCAGGCAAATGATGCCATCTTTTTGATGGATTATGAAACATTTATCGACTGTAATGAAAAAACCCTTGAAATGTTTGCCTGTGAAAGGGAAGAAATAGTCGGGCAGCCACCATACAAATTCTCACCTGAGAATCAGCCCGACGGAAAAAATTCAAAAGAAAAGGCAAACCACCTTATTTTTCAGTGTTACGAAGGAAAGCCCCAACGTTTCTACTGGATGCATACACGCAGGGACGGAACCCCTTTCGATGCCGAGGTTAGCCTGAACCTGGTCAACCCCGACGGGAAACAATACGTGCAGGCCATTGTAAGGAATATCAGCGAGAGGGTCAGGGCAGAAAAAGAAATGTTGCTGGCCAGGGAAAAAGCAGAAAAAGCCACGGAATCCAAAACCTTTTTCCTGGCAAAGATGAGCCATGAAATACGGACCATGCTCGGGGGGATCACCAGCTCGGCCGACCTGCTCAAAAACACCAGCGTGGATAAACATCAGTCGGAACTGCTCGATATTATCAGCCTTTCGGCAGGAAACCTGCTCGAGATCGTTAATGAGATACTGGATTTTTCAAAGATTGAAGCAGGCAGGGTCGACATCGAGGAACGCTCATTCGACCTGCATGATTTATTGAACAACATCACCAATACCTTTGCGCAAAAGGCGAAAGAAAAAAAGCTGGAATTGTTCCTGAGCATTCATCCCAGGGTGCCGCAATTCATTGTCGGCGACGAACTCAGGCTGAAACAGATCCTGGCAAACCTGCTTTCCAATGCCATTAAGTTTACCGAAAATGGTAGTGTAACCATGGAGGTGGCCGGAAGCGTTACCGAACAGGATAAGGCAGAACTCGAATTCAGGATCATCGATACCGGCATCGGGATCTCCCCGCATCAGCTTAAACAACTTTTTTCGGAATATTCCCAGACCGATATTTCCATTAGCCGGCGTTTCGGCGGAACGGGCCTGGGATTGAATATTGCCTACAGGCTGGTTACATTGATGAAAGGAAAGGTAGATGTAAGCAGCAGGGAAAACACCGGCACGACCTTTACCGTCACAATCCCCTTTACCATTTCCTCTGCACCGGAGGTCAAAGCCGATGCACCTTTGGTTCCGGAGGAATTACAGGGCTTACGAAAATACCGGATATTGCTTGCCGAAGACAATCTCATCAACCAGAAGATTATCCTGATCAATCTTGAAAACCTGGGTCATGAGGTCGATATCGCCAACGATGGCATCGAAGCATGGAAAATGTACCTGGAAAATGAATATGACCTGATCCTGATGGACATCCAGATGCCCGAAATGGATGGCATTGCCGTTACCAAACTGATCAGGAAGCATGAGGCGGAAAGGAATGCGCGGGAGCGGATACGCATCATCGCCCTCACGGCCAATATCCTGGGTAAAGACGCCGCCTACTGCCTTTCTGAAGGGATGGATGCATACGTTGCCAAGCCTTTCAGGATAGAAGAGATCCTGGCAGTTCTCGAACCCTGAGTCCGTTATTATCACATTTCTATCCTGATCATCCTGGCAGTATACGCCCGGCCGCTTTCGTCAATCAGCTGCAGGTAATAAATGCCGGCCGGACAAACGGTGCCGTTTGATGCAGAACCGTTCCACTGCAATATATGCTCCCCGCGGGGCATATAGGGCTTACTGAGATCTGCAACCACCAAACCCTGCTGGTTATAGATATGTGCCTTCAGTTCGCCTTCGGTTTCCGTTACGATCCTGATCCGTATGTTTTCACGGAAAGGATTGGGATAAACGGAAATATCGGGCAAACCTTCTTCCTTGTCATTATCGGGTATGGAAATAATGGTTTCGTCAACCATGATCAGCACCTGGTAGTTTCCGCCCTCTGCATCGATAAACATGGTATCCTGCAGGAAGCCCGGGTTTTCATCAACAATCAGGCCGACGTAAACAGTCAGGATAAGTGAATCATTGGCGGGCACTACATAGGGGAAGTCAATGTTCGGTTCGGCCCACCAGTAAAAGTAATCCGTTCCTTCCAGGTTGATGTGGGTGATCGTTGCATCTTCACCGCCTTCGGGATATATGCTTAACTGCAGTCCGTCAAGGGCCTGTGTATAATCCGTATATAGCAGCGTGTCGGGTTCAACGATGAGACCGGGGAACATTTGAACAACGGTAAATTCATGTGGATCGGGGGCCCCGATATAGGGGTGGTTGGCGCTTCTTCCCGACTGGTCGGCAGCATGAATGTAATAATTTACAAGGGTTCCTTCGTCCTGGTACGGGATCAGGCCCCTGAAAAGGTTGCCGATCTGCTGGTTCATCAGTACCGCCTGGTAACTGCCTCCGTCGGTTTTGTAATAAAGCAGGATGGAATCGGCGTAAAGGGAAGCTCCGGAATAAGCCGTGATATTGGCCAGTATTGCGTATTCATCCTGCAACTGGACATTGCCGTGCAAAGGCATATGCCTGATCTGAAGCATGCCCAGGTCGGCGATGCCTTTGGTCCGGCAATGCAGCGCATCGGTATTTTCCCATGTATTGTGCATCACCCCGATGACCTCGTAGCCGGGCATGGCCTCTTCGTAAACCGCCAGTGCGGCAGCATCGTGGCTGCTGCCGGTGATGGGAACAAAAACTTTTTTGTTCAGGATGAGTGAATTGGTATAGGGGGTATAAGGATAATTGCCCGGCGTATATACCCGGAAAACCTCATAAGGCATGCCCCAGTCGCTGATGGTATTGGCATAATAATCGGCCACATATTCAAATGCGGAATAACGGGGGTCCGATACCGGTACCGAGCCAATCAGTACTTTGTTTACGCCCAGATACTTGCCCCAGCAGTCGATATGCTTGATATAATCACCCAGCGGATCGGGCAATACATGGTATGTGCTTACCCCAAGGTAATCATCCACCATATCCTGGATCTCCTGATGCGTCATACTAAGGTTTTCATCCCATACCAGGTCGGTTGAGGAGGCCTGGCTGTTGCCCGAACACATCCAGTTGCCCCCGGTATGCTCGAGAGGCATGCCATACAGGTCGATGCCCAGGTGGTTTGCCACGGCAATGGGGATGTCGTCATCATTGGGCCTCGGACGATTGTACGGGAAATTGCAGACCCCGAAATCGCCGCCGCCGTCAATCACGAACCATGGGCCGTAATCGCGCGTCCAGTAAGAGTCGGAAGGGGCCTGTATGAAGTCGATGTTATCCATGTTCACACTGCTGCCCTGGTAAATATTGGTAACCGTGTTTTGCTGGCTCTGGTTGGAAACGATGGTGGTAACGCCGCAGTGCTGCGACATCTCCGCAATGAGCGAAACGGGGATCCCGAAAGGATACCTCACCAGCACACTCTGCATGTGCTCATATTCAGCCACCATGCGTACGGGATGGGAAGGAGGGTCGGTCGGGAAAAAACTCTTCAGGTTGTCATGCGGAAGAAGCATCTCTTCTTCGCTCAGGTAGCGCATTTTCTTCCATACCGGGATATCGGGAATATCCTGGGCATTTGCTACCGGTACCAGTAATAATAATAGTGCGAGCAGGTTCAGCAGTGTCTTTTTCATTTTATTCAGCTTTTCCCTGCAGACTTTGCAGGGGAGTTATCGTTGCCCAAAATTATATATAAATTCTTACAGATATACCGGATGCTTTTCCGAAATTTCCAAAATTGCCGGGAAGATATGCACGGCCCGCGAAGATCCGGTGTTCAGGGGTGCCCCGAAGCCAATTCAACCGGCATCCACAAAATCCCGTTTTACCGGCTTTCGGCCAGATACTTGCCCGGCATTCATTTTTATATTTTTCTTTATTATATTTGCATAACAAATATTTACATCATGGCCACTCTTTCAATCATACTTGGTATACCCGGTTACTGGCAGATCATCCTCATCGTGCTGGTGGTGCTGTTGCTTTTCGGAGGGAAAAAGATCCCTGAACTGATGCGCGGGATCGGCCGGGGAACGCGTGAATTCAAAAAAGGACTGAATACCGACGACGACGACGACAAGGACGAAAAGGAAAAGAAATAATGTCCGTTGCCGCATCGTCATGAGCCATAGAGGAAGTGGAATTACCGCAACGGTGAAAACGACACTTTCTCTTTTTTTACGGCCTGTTGCTTCCCGGCGGGATAAAAGGGATGCAATAATGTATGATGAAGGCGGGATAAACCCGCAGGCTTTTCCCGGAGACATTCACAGATAATCCGGAATAACATGTAAGAATCATATTTTTGCATGGTATTTGCATACAAAAACAGTACTTATTTCAGTTATAAGAACATGATCAGGCAAACAGGCATCTTTTTCCGGGCTATACCGGCCTTAGCGATCTTTCTACTAATCACGGCTTCACTTGCCGCGCAGGAGGAAGCGGTACCCGACAGCGCGGCATCGCAGGAACTTCTCGACGCCGGGATTATGGCTTCCCGGCCGGTTGCCGACACCCACGAACTGGGATACCTTGTATGGAAGGATTCACAGGTGCTGGCCATGCTCGACAGCCTGGCCGACCTGAAATATTTTGGCAACGGCTCCTTCATTGCCGATGCCGACAGCCTCAACATCCACGGCTTTGCCCCCGGCTATGTGCCGCAATACCCCGACTCGGTGCTGGCGGCACGGATCGGCAATCTCGACAAAAAAACCACCATCGACCTGGCATTCAACAAATATGTAAAGAACTATATCCACCTTTATGCCAATAATAAGCGCGATCTTACTTCCCGGATACTCGGCCTGTCATATGTGTATTTCCCCCTCTTCGAGGAACAGCTCGATCGGTTTAATATTCCCCTGGAAATGAAATACCTGGCCGTGGTTGAATCGGCGCTGAACCCCACTGCAGGTTCCCGTGCTGGCGCAAAAGGGCTTTGGCAGTTCATGTACGGGACCGGCAAGGTATACGGGCTCAAAGTAACTTCGCTTACCGATGAACGCTTCGATCCGGTAAAATCTACCATTGCCGCATGCCAGCATATGAACGACCTTTATGATATCTATGGCGACTGGCTTTTGGTGATGGCTGCCTATAATTCGGGTGCCGGGAACGTGAACAAGGCCATCCGCCGCGCGGGCGGGGTCAGGAACTACTGGGCCATCTGGCCTTTCCTGCCCCGTGAAACCCGTGGTTACGTACCGGCCTTCATTGCGGTTTACTATGTGATGACCCATGCAGCCGACCATAACCTCTATCCCGTGCCACCGGGGATCATGCACCATCAAACCGATACGGTGAGCATAAGGGATGTGCTCTCGTTCGACCAGATCAGCGAAATGCTGGGGGTCCCCATGGATCAGCTCAGGCTCCTGAACCCTCTGTATAAGCAGGGTATCATTCCCTATACGGAAGGCAGTGTTTATTTTCTTACCCTGCCAAAGCAATATGTGGGCGACTTTATCCACAACGAACGCGAACTGTATGCCTATGTGACCAAAAAGGGTATAGAGAAAGAAAAGCTGCAGGAAGAGATTAAAAAGGCCCACGACCGCACCATCCATATTGTTCGCAGCGGCGAAAACCTCGGGCTGATTGCCAGACGATACCGCGTTTATGTGAGCCAGTTGCAGGCATGGAACAACCTCAAGGGGTCTACCATTTATCCCGGGCAGCGGCTGGTGGTGCATCCCTCGGCCAAATATGATCCGAAACAACATGCCTCAACATCCTCCACGGCAGCAACAACTTCGCAGAGCCGGACACATACGGTGAAGAGTGGTGAAAACCTGGGACTGATCGCAAAAAAATACAGTTGTACGGTCAATGAGCTGAAAGCATGGAATAAGCTTGGCTCAAGTACCATCTACCCGGGGCAAAAGCTGCTGGTGGCCAAACCTGCCGCCGCAACCACCGCAGCCACGACCTCCGATGCCGACTATGTTTATCATACCGTAAAAACGGGCGACACACTCTGGGATATAGCCAAATTGTATGACGGCGTTACGGTGGGCCAGATAAAGGAACTGAACAACATCACCAACGCCAGGCGGCTGAAACCCGGCGACCGCATCAGGATCGCCCCGAAATAACCGATGCCCGGAAAGAATAATAACTTAAACACGGATATTATGAAAGCCCTGATCACCACCCGCACACGCTTGTTGATCATCCTGCTTGGCCTGTTAGGATGTATGCTGCCGTCGTGCAATACCGAAGTAAAACCCGACCGGTCGACCGGCCGCACCAATGAGATACTGATTGTTACAAACACTAAGGCCGACTGGGAAAGCGGGCTGATCGGACTGACCATACGCGAATTCTTCGAACAACCCTTGCAGGGGCTTCCCCAACCGGAACCCATGTTCTGGCTTTTTAATGTCGCCGAAAAAGATTTCAATAAAACCTTCAGGGCGCAGCACAACATCCTGATCATCGATATTGACAGGAATTTCGATAAGCCGCTGGTTGAAACGCGCAGCGATTACTGGTCGGTGCCGCAACGGGTCATCAAGATCACGGCTCCCGATACCCTGGCCTTCCTGCAGGCCTTTCAGGAGCACAAAACAGCTTTTCTAAAGGCCTTCAACGAACTCGAGATCAGGCGTACCAATGAACAATTCAAGATGGCCCGCAGTGTGAGCCTGGTTAACCGGATTGCCCGAAAATTCGGGTTCAGCATACAGATCCCCGGCGGATTTGTGGTAGCTGCCGAGAGTGATCGGTTCATGTGGTTGCGGCAGAGCATGCATAAGGTAAAACAGGATGTGGAACTGGGGATCATGATCCATACCGAACCTTACACCGACACAAGCGCCTTTTCTGGCAGAAATATCCTGATCAGAAGGGATTCGCTTACCGCCATCCATATAGAAGGGCCCAGCCCCGGCTCCTTTATGGCTGTTTCAACTGGAATTATCGACCCCGCGTTTTCCCGGAAAGATGACTTTAACGCCGGCTTCGCAGTGGAAACCAGAGGGCTTTGGATGGTCAGGAACGACTTTATGGGCGGCCCCTTTATCAGTTTTACCTTCCTTGATCCGCAAAGCGAAAGACTGATCACCCTCGATGGTTATGTTTATAATCCCGGCGACCTGAAACGGAATTTCATCCGTCAGATGGAAGCCATTTTCCATACCATTGCCTTTGAGGCGAAAGAATGAGGGTGAAAACAACAAGGGTTATTTGTGAGACTAAAATTTTCAGAGCGTAGTGAAAGAAAATTTTTAGCCGAAAAATTCCAGCGAAGTCAGAGGGTATAATATCCCGCCGCTTGCGGCGGAGTCAGGATCCGTGGCTTGCCCCGGGGTTCATACCCGCGATTGTTCTGTAAATGCACCGGGCGGGAAAATTCCTTTTGATCATTCTTTTACATACACTGCTGTAATGCTACCGTGTTTCACCTTGCTGGTGTATACGATGCGGCCGTCCTCATATGTGCCAAGCTCAATGGGATCGCCGAATTTGTCGGCGTCGAGCCTGAAGCTGATGATACCTGTTTTATTGTCGTAGGTCCAGAAGGCTTCGTGTGTAAACCCGTCGATGCTCAGTGCCATGGTGTGGTCTTCGTTGAGCACAAATTTTGTTGTACGGGTGGAGGCAATGGCGCGGTCAACGCTTTCGAGGTTTGCCTTCACTGAGTCAATTTCTGCATCGACACGCTCGGTGGTCCACCTGCCCGTGAGCCGGGCCTCGGGCGAACTGCAGGAGAAAAGGAAGGCTAAGGCAAGGGCAATGACAATAGAATATAAAAAAGCTGTTGTTTTCATTTATCGTGGTTTTATATGATCATAAAATGCTTATTCATCAATGTGCCGTTTCGGGGTTCCGGAAAGCAATGGCATTCCTATTCCATGGTAAAAAGGTTTGGCTCATGCTGAAAATCTCTTTTCAGGATGGTTTTGCGCTTTTTCGAACGGGCTTTTTTTGCTGCCGTTTCCAGAATTGCCTTAAGCCTCTCTTCAACAGCGTCGTATGAACCGGTGCTGATCCTCATATCGAGCGATTTTGCCAGCGCCCTGATGCCTGTTTTGTTGATCAGTGACATGGTGTTGGGGTTTGGTGAACTTACAAATATAGTTAAAAGCTGACAGATACCGTCTGCGCTCAGAAGGGATTTTATTCTGAGCCGGCGGAAGTCATGGGGGGAAGTGCCGCCCCGGGCCTTGGTATCAGGTTTGTTCCACAGGAGTGAACCTCCTATTCAACATCTACGGCAGCGCCGCTTTCCAGCGTGATCGTGCCGCCATTTTCGGTCAGTATCCCGTTCACGGTGATGCCGTTGTTTATATCCACCGTTAGTGAACCCCCTGCCTCCACCGTCAGGTTTCCGCAGCTCGCCTGCGATGAGCCGGTTGGCAGATCAACAGTGACCGAACCATTGATGATCACATCCACATGTTTGCCGGGAGAACCGCTGCTCCAGTTGGCCGCCGCTCCGGCAGGCGGGTTACCCGCACTCCAGTTGCCTGTCCCGGTCCAGGTGGTGGTGCTGATCAGGTTCTGGAAGAGGCCGTTGGTGCCTGGCGATCCCAGGTCATTTTCTGTATTTGTGGTGTATCCCGCCTCGCGGGTATAGGACTCGATCCACAGCGATCCGAGGTTGTTGTCTTCGGATGGCAGGCCAATAAAGATCATGGATTTGCCTGTCAGGTCCGGCCAGTTTGTTCCGTCATCATATTCAACACGGTCGATTTCAACCATTGCCGGAGTGGTCAGGATAAGCTCGTCGTCGCCATTGGCAAGGGTAATATCAGACCCATAGGCATAATCGACCGGTACGCCGCCATTGGTGGCAGTTACAGTACTTCTTCCCAGGACAAGGAACCCGCCTGCAGGCACCATAAGCGGGCCGCCACTGCTGATGGTATGGCTGTCGGTACCGTCATCGCTGATGGTCCAGCCGTTAATGTCGATGTCTGTGGCCGTGGTATTGAATATCTCGAGCCATTCACCTGCATTATCTAATACATCGGCAGGATCTTTCATGATCTCCGTGATGATAATATCCCCGGGGGAAACCGATCCGGCAGCATAGGTTGTGGCGTTATCCGAAACACCGCTGGAATAATCAGCGGAACCATCCACCGACCAGGCCCGGTAAAAATATTGTGTGGATGGGTCAAGCCCTGTATGGCTGGCGGAAGTGCCGCATCCGTTGCAGATCACGGTGCCTCCGCCCGGTATGGGGTCGTTAACAGCATAGGTACTCCCATCGGCAGGTGTGCCAAAAGTACTGTTGGTATTAAAGGCCACCATCACATCATCCCCGTTCCCGTTGAGGTTCCAGCTCAGGTCGATCTGCTCGCTGCCGGCTGCTGTTGCAGTGAAAGCGGTGGGGTTGGCCACCGTGGCGGGAATGCCGAATGATTGCCCGTTGTTAAGGGCTCCCTTGGTATTTGCCGCTGGCGGCTGCCAGCTAAAGTCGGAGTATTGGGTTCCTGTTCCCGTTAATTGAAGGGAATGGCCTACGGGGGTGCTGCTTCCTTCTTGAACGCCGATATCAACAGAGGTCTCTCCGTCAGCTACACCTCCGCTGGCGATGAAAGTACCCCCATAGCTCAGGAACTGTCCCGGGATCAATGTCCCCTGGTATGCCAGGGCAAGTCCGTCAGGATTGCCGTTTTGTATACCATTAACGGGATAATCCAGGTAATAGAAAGTAAAGTCTCCTTCCGTACTTCCTTCAGTGAAAGTGCTCAGCTCGTCGCTATCGTATTGTAATCCGTTGGCTCCATTGTACAGAACGACAGCAAAATCCGAAAGATCGTAACTGCCGGGGTTCTCGATCACCACTTCAATAAATTCACCCACATCCGTCCCGTCATTGTCGTAATGAAACTCATTGATCCAGGCATTTTGGGCCGTCAGAAACATACAAGCCGAAAGCAGACCGGCGATCAGGGTCAGTTTTTTCATTTGGTCATTATATTTTATAGTTTTTGAGGTTTTCTATTCCTCTCAGTCTTTGGGCAGGCAAAGATATGCAGAAAAATTCATATGATCTTTGTGGGAATGTTATTTTAATGTTATCAATGACTGATGAGCATTTTTTTTGGGGATGTTGCCATCACTGTTTTTAAGTAATATTCCCGGCTCATCCCGGGAAAATGTGCGGCATATCAGCATTCCGGGTATTAACAGACATATCCTGATAATAATATTTTCTGTGCATTTGCAAAGGATCGAATCACGCATCCATGAAATCCGCAAGGTAAAAGTCATGCCTGATTTCGACCCGGCCTCATTATATGAGGTTGAAACCAGGGTTCTGAACCAAGGCATTTACCCAAGACCCGGATGACGGATTTTACCTGCCGGCTTTGGTGAGTGATGATATCCTAATGATTAGAGATTAGTGAAGATTGGGAATGAAGAATTGAGAGTGAAGATTGGCGGAAAGGAACACTTCAATGTTCATATTCTTATTCCTTGTTCGTTGTTCCTCTGTTCAATATTCATTATTCTTTCACCATCTTCACCACACTCACCCCATCTCCACTCCTCAGCACCCCGTAATACAATCCGGCCGGCAAATGTCCGGGAGACCAGGTGAGGGTGTGACGCCCGGGAGGCAGCATGTTTTCCTGAGAATAAAAAACCATCTCTCCCATCATATTGTATACTGTATATTGTATATTGCATATTGTATATAATTCGTACTCAAGGGTGGTGGAGGTGGTGAAGGGGTTGGGGTAGGCTGATAGCTGAGAGCCTTCACGCCTTTCAGCTATTGAAACAGGAAGTTCGCATACTCCTTGCTCATATATCAATCCTATACTGTCCATAAAGTGACAATCACCCCAAAGGTTAAAATACCTGATAGTATCATCCACACTCATGCATCTTAACCAATCTACATTCAATCCACACATGTAAAGGTTAAATATTCCTCCGTTCAGGCTTCCTACGCTCTCCAACCAAACCACTGTTTCATATGCGTAATATGGGGGAAATGAATCAATAACTGAAAGGTATAGGCATTTCAATGTATCAGAATTCGTTATAACCTGCCTTACTGTATCCACCGTAAGGTCAAATGCTCCCACAAAATCATGTGGATAGATGTGCAATGCAACATCTTTTACTGTATCACCCATGTTAGCAGACAGATCAAACAACAGATATTCAACAGTATCTGATGGGAAGTGTGGAACATAGTAGGTTTTCCCATCAGTATTACTACGAAATGCACCTACATATGGATATTGATCAGTAAGCCCTCTATAGAACATCTTAATATATGCTTTCGCATTAATAACAGTATCGTTCTGATGTTCATCCAATCCATGCTCAAAATAACCATGTCCTGCACTACTCGCGTCTGTAAATATCCATGTCGCATTTGAGTCAGGAAGTGTATGATAGGATTGAGCATACGTGCTTGTGACTCCTGACAGTAGCACATATAGCAGGATAATTGTTCGTATTCTTATTACTTGTTCCATGTTCGCTATTGTTTCAACATCTTCACAACACTCACCCCTTCTCCGCTCCTCAGCACCCCGTAATACAATCCGGCCGGCAAATGCCCGGGAGACCATGTGATTTTGTGACGCCCGGGAGGCAGCATGTTTTCCTGAGAATAAAAAACCATCTCTCCCATCATATTGTATACTGTATATTGTATATTGCATATTGTATATAATTCGTACTCAATGGTGGTGGAGGTGGTGAAGGGGTTGGGGTAGGTGGTAATATCAGTACCCGTTTTGTATTCATTTATTCCAACTGCGAGGTCGCATTCAAAAGCTCCAGGATTAATCCATAGTGGTATAAAGTCAATAGCATAACAATGCATAAATGGTATGTGCTCAAACCAATTAGAAAGAGGTTGGAACAAACCTGAGCTTGACCCAATATCCTCTATGATATATTGGGTATAACCACTCTGTGCGCAGCTTAAATGAAATCTCTTCTTAAACTCATTATCAATAAGAATAGTATCAATATTCGTTACGGTAATATCATCCCAGGCAGTCGTTGAAATAACTGTATCGCCTACTTCCAGTGTGAAATCAATTAGAAGTCCGTTTCCACTGTAATAGTTTTCAGAATACCACTTATTATCTTGCTCTCTGAGGAGTCCAACATACTGGTTCTGATAAAAGGAATAAGTTGCACTCCAGAATTCATACTGATAACCTGATTTGTAGACTTTATAATATACCAGTGAGTCTTTTATCTCAGTTCCGGAGATATAAAACTTAAAACAATCATCGTAAATCCCGTAACCATCCGTCCAGGAAATATCCACCCTCCATTGGGATAGAGTATCAATATCCCCAGCTGATTGTGATTGAAGAGATAAGGCTGTTGAAAGTAGCAGCCACAATAGGATAACCCTTCTTATTCTTATTCCTTGTTCCATGTTCCTCTGTTCTTTATTCGTTACTGCTTCACCAACTTCACAACACTCACCCTATCCCCGCTCCTCAGCACCCCGTAATACAATCCGGCCGGCAAATGCCCGGGAGACCATGTGATTTTGTGACGCCCGGGAGGCAGCATGTTTTCCTGAGAATAAAAAACCATCTCTCCCATCATATTGTATACTGTATATTGTATATTGCATATTGTATATAATTCGTACTCAATGGTGGTGGAGGTGGTGAAGGGGTTGGGGAAGGTATCAAAACCTTGATTTTTGCCACTAAATTCAGGTTGGGAGACCGTTAAATTAAAACATGGCATGGTAGTTTCATCTAAGTATACAAGATTGCCATTGTGATAAAAACACACCAAATGTGTACTGCATATACATGCTATTCCCCAATAATAGGGATAGAATAATCCTGATGTCGTTCCCATCCCTTCAATCCACGACCACGTTCCATACAAATTAATCCTCCTGCGATAAGTCATGTCCTGAAGTAATACGGAATCAATTGAAGTCACCTTGTGGTAGTAAACCCAAGATGTATCGCATAACTCTGTCGGATAACTGATTGAATCTCCAACATTTAAGTTAAAATCATATAACAGAACATGGTTTGGACAACCACCCCTCCAATAATAGATTTTCTTATCATTTTCCCTCATCGCACCTATATATGACGTCCAATCGGGATTTGCACAATATATCTTTTTGTATAGTAATGAATCAATGATTGTATCCCCTTCAATGAAGTAGGTTACTTTACAATAATCAGGAGCATCACACCATCCTTGGTAAAACCTATATTCATTCCAATACGCATCTGAAGTTGGAAATGGAATGTAATCCTGAGCATGTAAGTATGATACCGCTGAAAATAGCATCAATAGCAAGATAACCGTTCTTATTCTTATTCCATGTTCCATATTCCTATGTTCGTTATTCTTTATAGGCAAAGCGATCGGATTGCGTGCACAGCTAAGATACGAAAACATCCATCAATCTGCAATATTAATTTGCATGGATCGCTAATCGATCTCCTGAAGGCAGCCATGAAACACCCCGTAAAACACCCTGGCACAGGATCTAAGACGGTTTTTCCCTTGAGGGGTGATAAAAATTAAGTAAAAAGGAGCGTAAATTGCCGGCAATGCCTCGACTTCGCTCGGCATGACAATTCTTACCGCTTTATACACATATGTTCTCGACTCCGCTCGAACAAGGGTGTCATCCCTATGCAAAACATCAAGCGGAGCTTGTCCTGAGCTTGTCGAATGACTCGAACAAAAGAGCGACATTTTATGGTTTTTGGAATTAATAAGTATGAGACAGTTTTATGTTTATTTGTTGGAATGTTCTGATGGATCATATTACACTGGTGTTACTAATGATCTTTCGAGGAGAATGATAGAGCATCAGGAAGGCTTTGATGAAAGCTGTTATACTTATAGCAAGCGTCTTGTAAATCTGAAGCATTATATGACTTTCGAATACATTAATGATGCAATTTCGGTTGAAAAGAAACTTAAAAAATGGTCAAGGGCAAAAAAGATAGCCTTCTTTCAAAAAGATTGGGAAACACTACATGAAAAGGCCGAATGCAAAAACTCAACCTCTCATAAATTGAAGTCGAGCGGAGACGAGACTTGAAAATTTAAAAAGGCTTCCGCTGTCATCGTGAGCGAAGCCGAACGATTGTTGGATGATGGCAAGTCGCTGGCAAATACATTCTACATTTCTTGTTGCAAAATGTAAATCGTCAGCGTAATGTTCACCAGCCAACTTATAACTTTAATGTGTGATTTACAAGTGAATTTGCTGATCGCAGAAAACCCTTCTTTGGAGTTTATACTGAGCAGAGCGAAGTGCTCAGGGTGGCAGACTTGGATTACTAAACGAAATGGCGCGATGGCGCGATGTAGAAGATTGAACGAAGTTCAGCAAACTTCGAATATCGTGCAATCGCTCAATCGCCTGTGTCGGGCAATCATAAAGACGACAGGCACATTTTAACAGGCCCTGGAGAAAGATGGAACATGCACAATGAGAAATGCCGAATGGGCAATGCAAAAAGAAAGCCGCATTGAGCGGCTTTCTTTTTGCAGCCCCGATCAAACCAAAAGATGTTTAAGTTGTTCATTATAAATAAATCGCAGATATGAAATTTTTAGTCGTTGATGATGAAAAGGACGTCGAAGTGTTATTTCGTCAAAAGTTCAGAAAAGAGCTCCGGAGCGGACTCATTGAACTGGAATTTGCACGTTCGGGGCAGGAGGCCCTGGATATCCTGCGAAGCCGCAAACCACCGGATATATTGTATATTTTTTCGGATATCAATATGCCCGGTATGACAGGGGTCGAACTGCTTGAACAGGTGAAAAAAGAGTTTTCCGCTATCAGAGTCAGTATGATATCTGCCTATGGGGATAGCGAAAATTACGAACGGGCTAAACGTTCCGGAGCAAAGGAATTTTTTACGAAACCGATAGATTTTGATTCCCTTAAAACAGAAGTTCAGGATATCATAAAGGCCAGGCCATCACTGCTCAATAAATAATCCTGATATGCCGAATGTCAAACAACGCATGGAAGCTGCCCGCAAGGTATACGAAACCTATTGGGACTGTTATACTAAAGGAGAACTGGAAACTTTTGCCTCAACGCTCGATGAAACGTATGAGATGATCGGAACCTCCGAATCCGAGATATGCCACACCAAAGCCGACGGGATAAAATTTGTAAAAGGGCAGATAGCAGAGATAGTCGGAAAAGTTGAACTGAGAAACCGGAAAATAGATGTTGTTCCTGTAGATCAGCTTATGCTTGTAAATGAACACAGTGATATTTATGTACTGGCGGATACGATCTGGAGATATTACTCAAAGATCAGGATATCCACCTTGCTGCGGGAAACCGAAGGAAGCTGGAAAGTTGTTCAGCAGCATGGTTCGCTTCCTGATATCCGTGTTCAGGAAGGCGAAACCATGGCCATCGAAAAGATCAGCAGGGAGAACCTTGAACTGCGTGATGCAGTCAGGCGGCGCACCATTGAACTTGAACTTCAATACCGGGAACTGGAGACGGAAGCAGCCCTTGAGCGCATCCGCGCACAGGTCACTGCCATGCAGGAGTCATCAGAATTGCTGGATATTGTGGTTACCATGCGCACCGAGTTTGTTCAACTTGGCCACGAAGCCCACTATTTTTGGTACATGCGCTGGTTGCCCGAAAAATATGAAAAAGCCATGACCTCCGGTGATGGCACCCGAATTGGTATGATCATGTCGCTGCCACGCCATATCCACGGAGACGTTAAGCTGGTTGCCGATTGGGAAAAAGGTCATGAACCTGTGTTGGTTTTTGCAATGGACGAGGAAACCGCAGTGGATTATGTACATAAAATGATCACCCTGGGCGATTTTGAACAGGTGGACCCGCAAGCGCCTACCCTCGATGATATCCGGCATATCGGTGGCCTTACATTTGTCATGGCGCGCACTACGCATGGCGAAATCGGATTTAGCCTGCCTGGTGTGGTGCCTAATCCCCCTAAGGATGCTGTTGATGCTTTGGTTCGTTTTGCGGGCGTTTTTGATTTGGCCTTTAAGCGCTTTGAAGATTTGAAAGCTGCTGAAAAAGATATTATTGAAATCAAAGCAGCCAGGCAAAAAGCAGAAGAAGCTTTAACTGAACTCAAAGCAACCCAGGAACAACTCGTACAGCAGGAAAAGCTTGCCTCCCTCGGCCAGCTCACTGCCGGCATCGCCCACGAAATACAAAACCCGCTCAATTTCGTCAATAATTTTTCTGAAGTAAACCGCGAGCTGATTGCAGAACTGCGAGAAGAACTTGAAAATGGAAACCTGGAAGAAGTAAAGACCATTGCCAGAGACCTGGAGCAAAACGAAGAGAAGATCAGCCACCACGGCAAACGTGCCGATGCTATCGTAAAAGGAATGCTGCAGCATTCACGAACCAGTTCCGGACAGAAGGAACCAACCAATATCAATACCCTGGCAGATGAATATTTGCGGCTGAGCTATCATGGCTTGCGGGCAAAGGACAAATCTTTCAATGCTGATTATAAAACGGACTTTGACCCTAATTTGCCAATGGTTGAAATTATTCCGCAAGACATTGGCCGGGTCTTGTTGAATTTGATTAACAACGCATTTTACGCTTGTGCTGAACGTGGTCGAGGCGAAACACCGATGGGTTCAAAAACCTCGTCGGGTTTGGACGACTACAAACCCACCGTCACCGTCACCACCAAAAACCTCGGCGATAAAATCGAAATCCGTGTAAAGGACAATGGCAACGGCATAACGGAAGAAATCAAAAACAAGATATTTCAACCCTTCTTCACCACCAAGCCCACCGGACAGGGAACGGGGTTGGGATTGAGCATGAGTTATGATATTGTTACCAAAGGGCATGGGGGTGAAATTAAAGTTGGTTCGGCAGAAGAGGAAGGAACAGAGTTTATCATTTACCTTCCAACCCGTGAATCCGGATAAATACTAAATTATGAAAAGACTAACTACCCGATTATTAAAATATGGCATCCTGCTTGGCATCATCCTGATGGTTTTGCCGGCCAATGCACAGAAACCAAAGCTGAAATTCAAATCCATCAAAGCCTCCGACGGCCTGATCAACAGTACCATCCTATCTATTTTTGAAGATTCCTATGGGTTTGTCTGGCTGGGTACGCACCACGGCCTGCAACGCTATGATGGAAAATCTTTTACCAATTTTACCCGTGAAAACGGTGATTCGATCGGATTGTCTCATAATTATATCAACGATTTTGCTGAAGACAGAAATGGCAACATCTGGATCACTACTGCGATCGGATTGAATTGGTATTCGCGGGAGCAGGACAGGATCTTTCATTATCGCTGGAAAGGGGAAAACGGACAGCAATTGAATAATCTGTCGGCATGGAAAATCCTGGATGATGAGGATGACCCGGACTGTATTTGGATCATCACCGGACAATCACAACTGATCAAACTGAACACCAGGACAGACCACATCGACATTTACAAGATCCCCGGAGACAATATCCCTTTAATACTTTTCCGGTTAAAATCCGAGCTCTTTCCAAATCATTTGCTGATAGGAACCACAGAATTATTCATTTTCGATAAACATACCGGAGAATTCAGTCTTGTTCATTCTCTGGAGCAATCCGGCGAACTGCACAACAACAGCTTTAATGATGTGGCTATAGACCCCCTCGATAAGAACATTTTATGGCTTGCCACTGGTGATATCTATGGTCGGGGCACCCTTGGCGGTCTGTTAAAACTTAACCTGGAAACCGGTGACTACAAATTGCTGACCTGGGAAAACCGTCCGGAAGAGATTCCTGACAGGCACATCCTTTCCGTTTGTTTCTCAGGCCCCGAAGTTCTTTGGGTGGGTACCCGGAATAATGGCGTGCTGCTTTATGATATGAAACAAGACCGGTTTTTCAACTATAAGTACAATGAATATGACGAAGGGTCCCTGGTAACCGAAAATGCCATCCTGTCAATGCTTCTTGACCGGTCGGGTACACTGTGGTTTGGCACCTGGGGCGATGGTGTATCGCTGTTAAGTCCGGCACGGCAGAAGTTCACCCATTACAAGCACCTTCCGGGTGTGAACGACGGACTTCCCGACAACTGGGTTACCAGTGTCACAGAAGATAGAAACGGAAACATCTGGATCGGCACCAAATCGGGTGGATTATCCAAATTTGATCCCGTCAGGACAACATTTGAAAATCATTTCACCGAATTCGCCACAGGAGAGATGCCTGTTGAAATCACCTATGTGTTTTACGACAGCCGTGATAATCTCTGGGTCGGTACCTTTGCCGATGCCCTCTACCGGTACAATCCCGTTACAGGAGAAAAACTCCATTACCCCGAAGGCAATACACCCCGATCAGTTTCTCAAAAACGAATATCGGCCATTGCCGAACTCACGCCCGGAGAAATCCTGATCAGCACCTATGGAGGAGGATTGAATATCTACAGGTATGATTCCGGTACCTTCAAACAATTTATGAACGATCCGAATGATTCCACCAGCATTCCCGACAACCAGATTTGGCTTCCCTTTTCAGGAAATGATGGCAACTATTACATAGGGGGTAATGCTGTTGCGGGGTTGATTCGCTTCAATCCGAATACGGAAAAATTCACTGAACCACTCACCCGGCCTGCATTTAATACATTTCTTGTGTCTGTAAAGAATAGCCGGGGAAATATATTCATTGATGCGCTCTCCTTCGGGTTAGCGGAACTTATGCTGGGGGATACAATCAAGATTCGCACCCTGCCGGATGGAGCAGGCAATCCCATTGTTGGTGGAGAGAGTGCTGCTGTTGACGCCAGGGACAACATCTGGCTGGGTACTGCCAACGGGCTTGTACGGTATGATCCGGAAACCCATGATCTGGAACGTTACGATCCCGACGATGGGTTGCAGGATTATAGCTTTTATCGTTTTGCATCATTCGTGGCCTCATCGGGCACCATGTATTTTGGTGGATTGAAAGGGTTGAACACATTTAACCCGGAAGATATTACACTGAGTGATTACGAGCCACCCGTGGTGTTGACCGGGTTTAAACTGTTCCGTGAAGATGTGGGTATTGGTGCGGATTCTCCCTTGAAAAAAAACATCCTGCTTGCAGATATGATCGAGCTTGAATACAATGAAAACGACTTCTCCTTCTCGTTTTCAGGCCTGGATTTTTCAAATCCGCAAAAGATCCTGTATCAGTACAAACTTGTAAACCACGATGACCATTGGATAGAGGCCGGAAACTTACCGGTCGCCGGATACACTAATATGGACCCGGGGTCTTATACCTTCCTGGTGAAGTCAACAAATGCCGACGGTGTGTGGAATGATAAGGTCACTTCCCTTGAGATCGTCATCCATCCACCCTGGTGGCAGACCACAGCAGCTTATTTTGGTTATGGATTGATCCTTATTGCAGTTTTCATCGTCATAGATCGTTTTCAACGCAGGCGCCTGAAAGAAAAAGCGCGCGCCCAGGCACGGGAGAAAGAACTGGCGCAGGCCAAAGAAATTGAAAAAGCCTATGTTGAGCTGAAGAATACCCAAAAACAACTCATCCAGTCAGAGAAAATGGCATCACTGGGTGAGCTCACCGCCGGCATTGCCCATGAAATACAGAATCCGCTGAATTTCGTAAACAATTTCTCGGATGTGAGTGTTGATTTGGTAGAAGAGCTTGATCAGGAAATGGAGGCCGGCAACAAAGAGGAAATTAAAGCCATTACATCAGATTTAAAACAAAACCTTTCAAAGATCAGTCATCACGGCAAACGGGCCAGTAGTATTGTAAAAGGTATGCTGGAGCACTCCCGGTCAGGGACCGGTGAAAAACAACCCACCGACATCAATGCCCTGGCCGATGAATATTTGCGGCTGAGCTATCATGGTTTGAAAGCCAAGGAAAAATCATTCAATGCTGTCTTTGAGACAGATTTTGACCCGGCATTGCCAAAAATTGAAGTTGTGCCCCAGGACATTGGCAGGGTGCTACTGAACCTGATCAACAATGCTTTTTATGCAGTTTCGGAAAGGCAAAAAAACCCGTCGGCTTTGGAAGACTACAAGCCCATCGTCACCATCACCACCAAAAACCTCGGCGATAAAATCGAAATCCGGGTCAAAGACAACGGGCCAGGTATCCCGGAGGAAATCAAAAACAAAATCTTCCAGCCCTTTTTCACCACAAAACCCACCGGGCAGGGAACGGGCCTTGGATTAAGCCTGAGTTATGAAATTATTGCAAAAGGGCATGGGGGAGAATTACTGGTGGAAACAAAACCAGGCGAGGGAACAACGTTTATTATTCAAATACCCATTAAATAATCAGGATGATGAAACGACTTTTAATGGCTGATTTTATTTTGGTATGGTTGATTTTCTTTTTACCTGAAACAGGTGTCGGGCAGCCTGAGATCAGCCTTGCCGATACCGTCCGGATTAATCAATCCATTGAGTTATCCCATCAGTTTTATGAAGATTTTGATGTTGACAGCAGTTTGTTCTATGCTGAAAATGCCTTGGAGTTATCCGGTCAATTGCTTTATTCAGAGAAAGTTGAATCCGATGAAAAGCTTTTCAACAGGATCAAAGCGCTAAAAATACAAAGTTACGTAGCTTATGCACGTGCTTTAAGTGGAACTGATATGCAAGCTGCAGAAGATTCGTTAATGGCAGGTCTCCATTTGGTTGGAGAAACCGGAACGATCTCAGCAAAAGCCGCTCTTTACTCAGGGCTGGGCAGCATTTACGACCGAAAAGGACAGAATGATCAAGCCTTACAGTATTTCAAAAAGGCATTGGAGTTGTATCAATTGTCAGGTGACCAGGAAAATTATCTTTCTCAACTTATTAACCTTGGCCTCGTTCACCGGGTGATGGGAAACTACGGCGAATCGCTGGAATACCTGATGGAGGCGCTTAAAACCGGACGGCAGGTCGGCGATACCGCTGCCATTGTTGAATCATTGCTTGCCATCGGTTTCGTGTATGCTTTCGTGGAAAAATGGGAGGATGCCCTCAGGCATCAGCAGGAAGCGCTCGAAATCTACCAACAGGCAAACAATCTGTGGGGTATTGCACGTATCCACAACGATATGGGTGTAACTTACAACCTGGCCGGTGAACTGGATTCAGCCCTGGTACAACACCAGGCAGCCCTGGAAATCAGACTCAAATCAACCGATACTTACAACACTTTTGCCAGCTACCTTTACATTGGCGATATTTTCGCAGACAAAGGGGATTTTTTGAAAGCCATTGAATATTATGAAATGGCCATTCCTTATGGAAATCGCTCCGGATATAAAATTACTGTTGTTGACGCCCACCTGCGACTGGGAAAATATTGCCTTGAACTACCGGACAAGGAAAAGTCGCTCATTCATTTCAAAAATGCGCTGCAACTGAGCCGTCAAATTGGTGATCCGACAGGCCAGTCAAGGGCTGCCATGGAATTGGCTAAAATAAGGCTTGGAAAGGATGAACCTGAAAATGCTGTTGCAATGCTAAAGCTTGCAGAAACACATGCTCCGGAGGCCACTCTGAGATTCAGGAAAGAGATTTACAAGGACATGGCAGAAGCCTGGTATAAACTGGGCGACTACAAAAGTGCTTATCTGAACAGCCTGATCTATTCGGCGCTGAAAGATTCGGTGAGCGCCGCCGAAAACCTCGGAAAGATCACCCGGCTGACCAATGTTTTGGAATTTGAAAATGAATTAGCGCTGAAGAAAGAAAGCAACGAAAAAATGATGGCCATTAAGGAGGCAGAAATCAACCGGGAGCGATTCACACGCAATATTTTTCTATCCGGAATGATCCTTGCCGTGGTGCTGGTTGTCATCATCTTTATCAGGTTTATTGAAAAGAAAAAGTTGAGCCATAAGTTAAATGAAACCCTGAGCAATCTCAGGGCAACCCAAAGGCAACTGGTTCATGCAGAGAAAATGGCTTCGTTGGGCGAATTGACAGCCGGTATTGCACACGAAATCCAAAACCCACTCAATTTTGTCAACAATTTCTCGGAAGTAAGTGTTGATATGATTGATGAATTAACTGATGAAATGGAAAAGGGCAACCGGGATGAGGTCATAACCCTGAAAAAAGATTTGAAACAAAACCTTCGAAAAATCAATGAGCATGGCAAACGTGCCGATGCCATTGTAAAAGGGATGCTGCAGCACAGCCGCACCAGCACCGGCCAGAAAGAACCAACAGATATCAATGCGCTGGCCGATGAATATTTGCGGCTGAGCTACCATGGACTGCGGGCAAAGGAAAAGACATTCAATGCGGATTTTAAAACGGATTTTGACCCGGATTTACCAGAAGTTGAAGTCATTTCACAGGATATCGGCAGGGTTTTGCTGAATTTGATCAACAATGCCTTTTATGCCTGTGATGAGCGAAGCCGGAGCACTGTGTCTGCCGATACCCCGGCAACGGCGGACGATTACTTTAAACCCACCGTTATCATTTCTACTAAATACCTGGTCGATAAAGTAGTAATCTCAGTGAAAGACAACGGCAACGGAATCCCTGATGAAATAAAAGACAAGATATTCCAGCCGTTCTTTACCACCAAGCCTGCCGGGCAGGGAACGGGGCTTGGATTAAGCCTGAGCTATGAAATTATAACAAAAGGGCACGGAGGCAAAATGAAATCAGAATCCAGGCCGGGAAAGGGAACCGAATTTATCATTGAATTACCAACTTAAAATGGCTATGAATATACTTGTAGTTGACGACGAAAAAGACATTCAACTCTTGTTTGAACAAAGGTTCAGGAGAGAGATATGTAACAGTGATGTTGCCTTTGAATTCGCTTATTCAGGTAAAGAGATGATTTCATCACCAAACCGGTTGGCTTCAATGATCTCAAACAAAAAATCAAAACATTACCATAATGGCTAAAATTCTCGTAGTGGATGATGAGGCGGACCTCGAAATCCTCATCAAACAAAAATTCAGGAAACAGATCAGGGAAAACCTGTATGTGTTCATATTTGCCAAAAACGGCCACCATGCACTGGAGCGGCTTGAGGAGCATAACGATGTTGACCTGGTTCTGAGCGACATCAATATGCCCGAGATGGATGGCCTTACCCTGCTTTCCAAATTGAATGAAAAGCATTCACTGCTGAAATCGGTGATCGTCTCAGCTTATGGCGATATGGAGAATATCCGCACAGCGATGAACCGTGGCGCCTTCGACTTTGTGACGAAACCTGTTGATTTCAATGATCTGGAACTCACCATCGAAAAAACGTTAAAGCATGTCAAAGAGTTGCGCGAAACATTAAAGGCGATAAAGGAAAACAACATCCTGAAGATGTACGTTGATGAAACAGTGCTCAATTATATGGACACCCGTGAGTATGAATCCTCGCTCATGAAGAATGAAATGGTGGACGCGACCGTGGTTTTCATTGACATTTGCGGATTCACGGCAATCAGTGAAAACGAAAAGCCCGACGATGTGGTAAAGCTGCTCAACAGCCTTTTCGATGTAATGGTGAAAGAGATCCTTAACCAGGGCGGATTTGTGGATAAGTTTATCGGCGATGCCATTATGGCGGTTTTTCGTAGTGATTATCACCTCGACAGGGCTATTGATGCCTGCCTGGCAGTTCGTAGTCAAATTGAGAAACTTCCCGGGCACAGCGATCATGTAAATTTCAGGCCCAGGGTTTCCATTGGGATCAACAGCGGTGAAGTGGTATCGGGTAATATCGGTTCGCATGGCCTTAAACGGCTTGACTACACCGTTATCGGCGATGTGGTGAATACTGCCCAAAGATTACAATCGGCAGCATCTCCCGGACAGATCGTGATTAACGAAAAAGCCTACGAAAAGGTGAAAGAATCCTTCCAATGCCGGAAAGTTGGGGAGGTGAGCCTGAAGAACAAATCGAAGGCAGAGGTGATCTGGGAGGTGGTAGAGTAGATTAAGGAACCCATGAATAACCGCAAGTGTTACGAATAATGCCTTAAACGCCAAGTGTAAAAGACCTCAGGAAACGATGGCTGCTATTTTCAAGAATAGTCGTTTCCTGGGCGCAAACGTCATTATAACTGTCAAACTCAAGGGGCCCCTACGGAGCAGGGGGATTTATGATTCTGTGTTCGGTACGCTCAATTTGAAATCGGATATCAAATCTTAATTTGACAATACAGAATACAGAATTTTATATCAAAAAGAGGCTGTCTCAAAAGGGGCAGTCTCTTTTTTATTAATGGTTTTCTGTTG
>CAZHFC010000018.1:3065-74301 GCA_964531985.1 uncultured Bacteroidales bacterium | reverse complement strand
GATTACCATACAGATGCGTGTTTTGCTAAAAACCCAATCCGGAAAACAGGAAAAACATGTGTTATGAGAAAGACGGGTATAACAGAGTTAAGAAAAAGAAATCCTTATAGTAAGCGTCCGGTCGACATCATAGAAAACCTGAGGGAGTATTTGATCAGGATCTATATTCCGGAATGTATTGATGAGAACGTGTCACTGAAGGTATCAGGTCATCTTCTGTATATCAACATCAGGAACGAGTATCTGCACACCCGCGATGATCATGAAGTTTACAGCCGGTATTTTAAATTACCAGCCAATAGCAACATGCAAAAAATCAGATCCTGGATCGACCATGATATTCTTAACATCAAAATACCCAAAACGCAAATCAGATTTATCGGGACCCGGCATGATTATCGCAGAAAGAAGGGGAAAACCCGGGAAACGGCCCGTATATAAAACCATCCTGAATGCCGGATCCTATTCCGACTGGGGCATCCGGGGTTTTTTAAAAAAATGATGAAGAATAAAGTCAGGGCATATTACAACAAATACCACAAGGAAGAACATCGGCGGCTGAAATATCACGCATTTGAACTTCCACTCACCATGCATTTCATAATGAAATATTTACCTAAGGGATCGAAGATCTTCGATACGGCCTGCGGAACTGGAATATATGCCCGGCACTTGCTGGAAAACAATTATTACCTCGGCCTGAATGATCTTTCTGACCTGAATATCCACCATGTGCAAAAGCAATTTGGGGACAATGAGGATGTCCTGTTTATAGAAAGAAACGATATCCTTGACAGTAAACGATGGGATGAACACCAGTGGGATGCCGTATTGATATTGGGTCCGATGTATCACCTGATCAGCCAGGATCGAAGATTGGAATTACTGAAGAAAGCCGCATCCAGCATCAGGGATGATGGTTTCATTTTCACCTCATTTATGACCCGGACCGGTGCACTTATTTATGGGATCAAGAATAACCCCGAGGGGGTTTACTATCCTGACGGAGCAGAAAAACTCTGGAATACAGGTAGTGATGACAGTTTCGTGGAAGCGACAAAAAGTTTTTCCAATGCCTATTTTTCACATCCTTCCGAAATAGAACCGATACTGCTCAAGGCAGGCTTAAAACCTTTGCATCTTGCAGGAGCCGAAGGTGTTTTCAGTGAGCGTTTCGAACTTTTTCACGATCTTGACCCTAACCTTCGGAAAGCCTGGTTGAAATTTATACTCCGGCATTGTGAAGAAATGGAAATGGTCTATAATTCAAAACACCTTTTAAGTGTATCAAATAAAAAGTAAGCAGAAAATTTATGACCCGGAAAAACCCGGTGAAACAATTGAACCGTTGCAGGCAGTGCACAATAACTTTCTTGGTTATGTGATGAATAATCAACAAAGGCAATTTGGCCTGTTAACAGGTAGGAAGTCCGCTTGTATTTCACTGGAGCATTGTTTTCCAGTTAACAAAACAGGCAGTATGCATTTATCTTGAACTTTTTTAACGAAAGGAGATCCCATGAAACGTTTAGAGAACAAAGTAGCCATGATAACCGGCAGTGCCGGTGGAATCGGCGGTGCAACGGCCCGCCTGCTCCTCGATGAAGGTGCATCGGTCATGCTGATAGATATCAATGAAGATGAGCTCAGGCATAAGGCGGAGCACTTAAATGGCAACGACCGGGTTGCTTTTATCAAAGCCGATGTGAGCAATGAAAAAGATGTAAAGGACTATGTAGCTGCCACCATGGAAAAGTTCGGCCATGTTGATATCTTCTTTAACAATGCAGGTATCGAAGGTGATGTAAAGCCAATACAAGATTACCCTGTTGGAACATTTGAGAAGGTGTTTGATGTGAATGTTAAAGGAGTTTGGCTGGGTTTGAAACATGCGATCCCGGCCATGAAGAAGAATGACAATGGCGGAAGCATCATCATCACCTCATCCGTAGCGGGATTGGCAGGCACGGCAAATGTAAGCCCTTATGTCGGAAGTAAACATGCCCTGATCGGAATCATGAAATCAGCAGCCCTCGAACTCGCACCATACAAGATCAGGGTAAATACCATCAATCCCTCACCCGTTGATAACCGGATGATGCGTTCATTGGAAGAAGGATTCGGCGGAGAGGAGAGTGAAAAAACCAGGGAACAGTTTGAGCAATTGATCCCCCTGGGCAGATATGCAAAGAATGAAGAAATTGCAGCGCTTGTACTTTACCTGGCCGGTGACGACAGCAGATTCATCACTGGATCGGTGCACCGGATAGACGGGGGCATGTTGGCAAGTTAGTAAGATAATGCATTCCGTATCCGCAACCAGGGTTAGATCATGATCCTAAAAGATATATTTATTTCAGAAATATGTATGCATCCGGGTCTATCACCTGAAAGGTAAATGCTTCCGTAAAATAGAGCTGTACGGTATTGCGCGTATGCATTTCATATCCGATGGAAATATCCTGTCCCAGCGTAAGCCTGAAATCGCCTCCCCGCATCGATACCAGGAAAGTCCCGTCGAGGTGGGGAGCAAATATCAGCGATCCCCCCAAAACCTGGTCCAGCTGTCGGCGCAACGGATAGCCATTGAAGATGGATGATACCTTTTCCCAGTGACCGGCATTAAGTATGAGACTGTAAGGTCCTTCTACACTTGCTGTTTTCAGCCGGGTCACAGCCTCTGTCACCCTGTGGAGAATAACATCCGGTTTTTGAGCAAAATCAATGGAGGGATGCCCCGAACTTTCCTTCAGTCCGCGGATCCCCGCTTTTCCCAGGCCGTTATATATGGCCCTTTCTTCGAAACCGGCAAGACGATGTGCTGCCTTTTCCAGGGCATCGAGATCGACAGCGCCGGCGCCTCTCTCAATATTGTCAAGCTCCCACAGGTCAAGTTCGAAAGCTGACCGTACTTCAACAACCGGCTGCACTTCACGGATACCATAAAGCAGTTCATCGGTTTTCTGTTTTTCGGGAATCTCCAATCTTCCTGTGGAAACGGCAGCAAATTCAAGTCCCTTTGGACCAACAACATCGACAAACTTCCGTGCCGACAGTTCCGTATTGAATATCTCCTTCGACTGTTCATTGATTTCCTTCCATGCAGCCTCTGTAACGGGTGCCAATTCTTTCTTGAGTAAGTCCATAATTACCTTATTTATTTATTTGTCCAATTCCCAGGCCTGAGCCCGGTTCACCGGTATAATCTTCCGGTTTATCATTTCCTTCGATCTCTGTAATCGCTCCTTCTGTGAACAGGTAGGCCCTGAGGTTTTCATCCCAGCCGTCCATGTTCCGCCTGAGCCACTCGATAGCCATAACAGCATGCTCGATCTCTTCATTCCGGTTGTGCTCGAGTATTTTTCTGAGTGAATCATCTTCGGCGCATTCCATGCGCTGATTGTACCAGTCAATGGCTTCGATTTCTTCTTTCAGGCTTATCAGGGCCCGTGTAAGGTCCCTTGCCTTGCCTGACATTTCATTAGTCGGTTCGTGATATTGTGACATAATTCCGTTTTTTTATGCCCATGAGAAAAAATCCTGCCACATTCATAAATAAGTCAATTCCTTGCCCGGTTTATCGCAATTCCTTATGGAAGAAAAGGTTGAAGCATTGATAAACAATTGGCACCCATGCAGACAATCCTATACATGTGTGGAAGTCACTCTACACCTGATAATGGATCGAGGAGGAAGAAAGGCAGAAAGTTTATTTGGCAGACAGGTCGATATCAAGATCGCTGAGTTTGTTGTAGAGGGTCTTCCTGTCGATGTGGAGCAATTGGGCTGCCCTGGTTTTATTATTCCCTGCCCGCTTCAATGCATTGAGAACCGCCTTTTTTTCAGCCTGCCTGACAGCATCTTTCAGGCTGACGGGGGTGCCTGCGGCAAGTTCCTTTCCATCATTTTTTGTAATTTCATCCGGAAGATGAGTGGTACGGATAATTTCATCACGACATAACAACACTGCCCGCTTCACCACATTCCTCAGTTCACGCAGATTTCCGATCCAGGCATACCCCATAAGCAGGTTTTTAACCTCCTCACTAAAACCCTTCACGTCCCTGTCCAGTTCTTCATTGGCTTCTTCCATGAAATGATTTGCAAAAACCATGATATCTTCGGGGCGCTCATTGAGCGGCGGAACGGTGATCTTAAATTCATTGATGCGATGGAAAAGATCTTCCCTGAACTTGTTTTCTCTTACCAGGTTGACGAGTGGTATATTTGAGGCCGCGATAATCCTTACGTCCACACAAATGTCCTTATTCTCCCCTACCCTGCTGATCTTTCTCTCCTGCAAAACCCTGAGCAACTTGATTTGTACTTCATAGGAAAGATTACCGATCTCGTCAAGAAAAAGGGTCCCCCCGTGGGCGGCTTCGAATGACCCTTTCTTATCCCTTATAGCTCCAGTGAAAGACCCTTTAACATGGCCAAAAAGTTCGCTGTTGGCAATCTCGTCAGGGATCGCCCCGCAGTCGACAGCCACAAAAGCTTGATTCTTGCGTTTGCTGTTGTAATGTATGGCCCGGGAAATAAATTCCTTGCCTGTACCTGTCTGGCCTTCGATAAGCACTGTCATAAAGGTCGGGGCCACGATCTTCACCATTTTCAAGATATCCTGCATTTCCGGGCTGTTGCCTGTGATCAGGCGATCCCTGAAGTCCTGCCTTGCATCGCCCTCCGTTCTCTGTTTCAGGGCGCGCTTGATCAGTGACAGCAGTTCCTCCGGGCGGATAGGCTTCACCACGTAATCAAATGCCCCTGCTTTTATCAGTTTCACTGCCGCGTAGACTTCCGCATATGCCGTGATAATAATGACCGGTATATCCGGAACGATCTTCCTGATATTTAAAAGGTTTTCAATGCCCTCTCCATCCGGAAGGCGATAATCGAGCAATACCAGGTCGAAGTTCTTTCTGACGATCTTCTCCAGGCCTTTTTTGGCCGTATGGGCAGTATCGGCAGCATATCCCTCTCCTGACAGATGGTTGCATAACAATGTACTGATATAAGTGTCGTCGTCGATCACAAGGATATTTTTCATCATTGGCAATTTTAATTTCTTTTCCAAAATATCGAAAACCTGTGGGAGATGCTTTGGGTTGCTTCACCATCTCCGGCAGGTCATTATAATCCTCACATTTAAAAGCCTTTCATAAATATTCTAAAGTTTTTCCACCAAGGCCAGCCAGGTTCCTGCCTATCGTCAGGTTGATCCAATTATCAGCGTCGACAACAAGAGCCATCGTATCCTGAATATTACAGAATATATCAGCAGTACCTATTTCATTTTCTGAATTCAAAGTAGAAGGTCTTCCACAATTTCCGAACCAGGTAAGCCATAAGGATAAGCCACCTACAGGAAACAGTATGGGTTTGCATCCGGAAACCCGGGGATGTAACAACTGTAATTCAACACCTTAAACCCAACCCTTCCAGTATTTCCTTTCCTCCTGTGGGAGCAAAAAAATCCCATGGCACATCCTTTGCGACCGATAAGACTATAATCCTGAAATTCTTATTAAAATGGACAAAATTCTCGTTCCCACTGATTTTAGCGACATTTCCAAAAAAGGCCTGCAGTTGGCCGTCGATATTGCAAAACAGCTTAAGGGCAGGATAATACTGCTGAATGTCATTTACCCTCCTACAGGATCCGGCTTCGCAGCCGCAGGGGATGTAAATATTGCATACCAGGGAGAAGCGACCCATTTTATGGCTGCACTGGTTAGGAAGAACAAGGAAATGCTGAACGAACTGATCACAGAATACGCCGGGCAAAATGTAGAAATAATTCCACAGATTGATTTTGAAAACAAGGTTCATGGGCTGAACCAGTATGTAAAAGAAAACGATGTCGATCTTATTGTGATCGGCACGAGTGGCCAAAAATCCCATATTGAATATTTTATCGGGAGCAATACAGAAAATTTGATCAAGGTATCGGATTGCCCTGTGATCTCCATCAGGAAAGAAACCGTTGATTTCAAACCCAAGAATGTGGTAATGGCCATCGACCTCAATAATTACAATGAGGAGGAGATTAAGGTTTTAAAAGAATTTACCGGACATTATGATTGCCAGGTACATTTCCTGTATGTGCTCGATGACGGACTGGAAGAAGATGAAGCCATCCGGGAGTTGAAATCGATTGCCGAAAAGAACGAATTCGGCAGATTTACAATTGATGCCATTGAAAATAAAGATATTGCGGATGCGATCATGCACTATACGAAACGGCGCATGGCAGATATGCTTGCCCTTGTCTCGGAAGGCAAGAAAGGAATAAGGGACCTGGTCTTCGGCAGCGTCACCAATGATATCATCAACCAGGTCAATATCCCGGTCTTTATTATTTCAAGAAAGGAATAAGACTGATTCATGTTTGGAATTATTTCAGTGATACTCATCGTGGTCTTTTCGATATTGATCACGCGCATTGCTTCCATAGCACTAATGCATACAGGCTTATCAAAGGAAACCGCGAGGTTCCAGGCCCGGTCTGCATTCACTGGTGTGGGCTTCACTACCGACGAATCAGAGAAAGTCGTGAATCATCCTGTCAGGAGAAGGATATTGCAATTACTCATGATTCTTGGAAATGCCGGTATTGCCACAGGGGTTGCCTCGTTGATCGTTGGATTTACCGGCATCGACCGCGATATGGGCACCTGGATCAGGATTCTGTTACTGGTGGGAGCCGCCATCATACTCTGGAACCTTGCCAGCAGCCGGTGGGTCGACCGGCAGTTCTCATACCTGATCGACAAGCTTTTGAACAGGTATTCAAAGATCGATGCCATTGATTATTACAGCCTGTTGCGTCTCTCGGGTGAATTCAGGATCTCCGAGGTGCCGATCGCCAAAAAGCACTGGCTTTGTGATAAAAAATTACATAATGCGAAACTAAAGGATGAGGGTATGATTGTATTGGGAATAAGTCGTAAAGACGGAAATTTTCTCGGCACACCGGACGGGGAAACGTACATACGGGAAGATGACTCGCTGATCATCTATGGCAGGGCCAGTGCCCTGAACAAACTGGAAAAACGCCTCAAGGGTACCCGGGGCAACCAGGAACACAAAGAAATGATGAGTGAGCAGAAGACTGTTGAAAAGAAAGAAAAATCTGAAGACAAAGAAAACCAGTAGAGCAAGACATTAACACCAGATATTATGAAATGTGCCATTATCAGTACTTACCCGCCCAGGGAATGCGGTATCGCCACCTTCACCGGAGACCTGTATAACCATATGCTGCCCAATGAAGAAACTTTTATTGTCGCAATGAACGACCCTGGCGAACGATATGAATATCCCGAAGAAGTGTGGTTAACAATTGAGCAAGATAAACTGAGGGATTACGAAAAGGCCGCCGCATATATTAATGAGCATGCCGACATATGCCTCCTGCAGCACGAATTCAATATTTTCGGAGGCAGGAATGGTATTTTTTTACTGTCACTGCTGAATCGACTCAACATCCCCCTCGTCAGCACATTGCACACGGTTCTTGATGAACCGGGTGATGCGGAGAAATATATCATTACAGAGATAATACGCATATCGGAAAAAACCATCGTGCTCAGCGATGTTGCTGCAAAATTATTGTATTCGGTCTACAATGCTGAAAGCGAAAAAGTAAATATGATCAGGCATCCGGTTCCCGATATCAACATCAGTGCAGTAGAGGCCAGGAAGAAGCTGGGATTTGAGGGCAGGTTGCTACTAATGACATTTGGATTGATCAACCGGAACAAAGGGCTCGAAACAGTATTGAAAGCCTTGCCCGGGGTTGTGAAAAAGCATCCCGATGTCAGGTATCTGATCCTGGGCAAAACGCATCCGTTAATAAAAAAGGTTTTTGGAGAGGAATACCGGAATTACCTTATGGAACTTTGCCACGACCTTGGCATAGAGCAATATGTAGGATTTGAAAACCGCTTTATAGAAGCGGAAGAGCTCAACTACTATCTGGCAGCCACTGACATCCTGATCACGCCTTACCTGAACAAGGCCCAGGTTTCGAGCGGACCGCTGTCCTTTGCCATGGGAGCCGGTTCAGCCCTTGTCTCCACTCCATTCTGGCATGCCGAAGAACTGCTGAACCACGGCAGAGGAATCCTTTTCGACTTCAGGGATTATGAAGCCCTGGCGGAATCGCTGTTAACCCTCCTTAATGACAGAAAAAAAATGGAGAGTATGCAAAAAAAAGTCAGTTTTTTCGGTAAAAAGATCACATGGCCTGTCATTGGGGAGGATTACCACGTATTGCTGAGATCGGAAGTTGATAAACACATAAGCAAGCCACATCCGAAAACACAGAAGTGCATTGAATACCCTAAGGTATCGTTCAGGCATCTGCAAAAGTTAACCGATGATACCGGTGTTATCAGTAATGCCGGTTACGGCTTCCCTGACCTGAATAGCGGTTATCACACCAGGCATAATGCGATGGCACTAATGGCTGCTGCCATGTCGTACAGGAAAACAAAGGATCCCAGGGTTAAAGGACTCATATCAGGGTATCTTTCCTTCCTGGATTATATGCAAAAGGAAAATGGCAGGTTTAAGCTGAAAATGGGGTTCGACAAGGGTATCGACATTAAGGATGCAACAGAGACCGACATCGGGCAGATCATATGGACACTGGGTTATCTCGTTCACTACCCCCCGGGAAATGCTTTCCGGGAGCTGGCCGGCAAAATGTTCCTGAAAACAGTATTTTGCAGTGAGCTAAATGATGTCCGGGCACTGGCGCCTGCCATCATCGGCCTTAATCATTTCATCGAAAAATATCGCGACAACCATCTGGTTACCGAGCGGCTCAGGCTCTATATCGATGCATTTGTCAATTATTTTGATGAGCACAGCAGTGAAAAATGGAAATGGTTCAGTGATAGCATCAGCCCCGATGCAGCCCTGCTGCCACTGGCAATGTTCTGCGCCAGCGAGTTCTTGCGTGATAAAGGAATCCGGGACAAAGCCGTTGACGCAACCGAATTTCTCAGCAATATCGTTCTGCCGGGAGACCGGCTGTCGTTGATCGGCAACAGTAAAAAATTTAGTTACAAGGGGCAAAAGGCATTATTCGATCAGCGGCCTGCCGATGCAATGAACATGATCATGCTTTATTGCAAAGCTTTTGAGCGAACCCGGAAAATGAAATATTACCGCAATATTTTCAAATGTTATAAATGGTTTTTCGGCATCAACGACCTTTTCATCGACCTTTATGATCCTGTGACAAAGGGATGCTATGACGGATTACAAACAAATGGCCACAGCAGTGATCAGGGAGCAGAAAGCACCATTTCACTAATCATTTCCGGATTGGAAATCGGGAATGTCAAAACATTGTATAAGCAACTGAAAAAGGTTTAATCTCCAACCACGTTGTTTACGATCAATTTTCCCTAAATGATGATCAGCCCGAACTCTTCAGGGCATCAAGCAGATCACGGAGATTAATGCATGCAAAAGTAGATGCATAATCAGACATCCCGTATGGCAGAATGAGTTCACCGTTGTTTATCAGCGAGCCGCAGGAATAGAGTACATTTGGAACATAACCTTCTCTTTCCCGGCTGTTGGGGATCATCAGGGGGGAGGGCAAACGTCCGATCTCCAGCGAAGGGTCTTCGAGATCAAAAAGACTGGCTCCCAGCACATATTCCTTCATCTGACCGACACCATGGGTGATAACGAGCCATCCCTCCTCTGTTTCAATGGGTGAGCCGCAATTGCCAATCTTAACAAACTCCCAGGGATACTTCGGTTCCTGGATCTTTGTGGCCTCATCCCATTTCCTGTAATCCCGGGAATAAGCAAGGTAGTTGGAATAGCCGTCGATGCGACCGAGCATGGCATACCGGCCGTTGATCTTCCTGGGGAAAAGGGCCATTCCCTTGTTACAAACGATTTGCCCCCGGACTGGGTACACCTTGAAATGATAAAATGACTCCGTTTCGATGAGTTTAGGCATAACTACATGTCCGTCGTAAGCCGTATATGTTGCAAAATACTTCACACTGCCATCATCATCAATAAAGCGAACAAAACGGGCATCTTCAATGCCAACTTTCTCTGTTTCAGACAAAGGAAAGATCACCCGTTCGGAAAGAGAAGTATCACGTGAAAATTCAATTTCATAATGTGAGGATGCCAGCCACATGATCTGCTCCAGCGTCAGGGTCTCTATCTGGGAGAACTGATAATTTGTACCAACATCAGCAACAACCCTCTGTAATTCTTCATAGCTGAAATTATCCGGTAGCCGGTCAAGCACAACCTCCGGTGGCAGGGTATGGTCATAAAATTTCATATCCTCCAGTTCGTCTTTAAAAGCTTCCTTATCATAAGTATGCTGAATGACCTTTTCGGCATTGTCAAGCAGTCTCCCCCGTTCCCTGAAATGTAGTTTGTTATGCTTGTCGATAATCCCCGAGCGAAAAACGATAGAGGAAACGTGCCCTTCGCCCGTAGCCCTGAAACTCAGGATTACCCGTTTATCGCCGGGATCCAGTTCAGTCTGATCGGGATGTTCAACAATCGATGGGTTAAAGTATGCTGCCGATTCGATGGCGTATTCCATGGTTACATAGGAGCCAATGAGCAGCTTCCGGGTCTCATCCAGTCGTGAGCCGTCATCAACCAGATGAGATACTTTGCCGAAATTTTCATGAAAAACCCTGGAGATGTTTCGGTGACGCTTGGAAAAATCACGCAGTACCTGGTTCAACATTATCCCAACCTCCTTGTCTTCCATGTCCATGACATTTTTTATGATGCGAAGGTTGGTTGTCATGGAATATTTCGTGTACCTGGCTATGACCCGGTTGAAATCAGGAGTAAATTTGATGTCACTTCTTTTAACTTCAATCTGCATAACAATATATGATTTTGGAGCTTCTGCTGGTGTTTGCAGGTATTGTTCATTAAGCAGGCAGGCATCAGTGATAAACCTTTGCCAAGCCCGAAAGTATTATACAATCATCATGCAAAAGTTTGCCGGCATTCAAACAACAAGCAAAGCTAATCATTTCAGGATATTACTGCAAACCATAAGATAAATGGGTTCAGGTAAAGCCTGTTCACGGGTCAGTATCGTGAAACTATTCCACATTCGTGGAGAACTTACAACAATCCTTTTCCCGTTTAATATCCATACCTGCATGAATCTGCCTCATAAGTGCCGGGTATTAAACAGGCATGGTTATCCTTAAAACTTTGGCATACATTTTTCAGACAATATGGAAATTATAAACCTTAAAATACTATGAAAATGTTAAACGAAATCAAACCACTCAGCCACATCAGGAATATTTTTTTCCTCCTCTTCCTCCTTATGGGTTTTGCCTCATGCATGAACCAGCAAGATGAAAAAAAGGAGGACATCACAAGTAAGGAAGTAGTGGAAGAATACGATGAAGCCATGCAGGAAACCAAGGCATACCTCGACCAGGAACAACAGGAAATGCTTTCCGAAATGGAAGAAAGGTATACCAGCCTCGAAAAGAAAGTCGATCAATTCGCTGAAAAGGCAGCCCGGATGGGTGAAGATGCCAGTGAGAAGCTAATGGAAAGACAAGAACAATTGCAAAAGCAGCAACAGCAATTGCGTGCTGAACTGGATACCCTTTCCAATTCATCCGAAGAGGGGTGGGAAGAAATTAAAAGAGGTGTCGACAAAGCCTTCGATGATCTCGACAAGGCAGTGGACAATGCCATGGAGGAGTTCAAGGATTCGAATTAAGTTTCATGTTAAGAATGCATCAAACGGAATCGATATGATACTACCAACCCTATCCTACAGATAATTTTCGCCTCCAGCCGCTGGCAGTGGCCGCAAGCGAAAACAATAAACTACTATATACCAAGGCGTTATACATTTCGCCTCCAGCCGCTGGCAGTGGCCGCAAGCGAAAACAATAAGCAACTATATACCAACGTGTTAGGCATTTCGCCTCCAGCCACTGCCAGCGGCTGGAGGCGAAAATTTTAAAAAAATCAATATATTTGTTGTTAATTAGCCAATAAAAAACAAGTATCTCATATTCAATTGGTATGAAAATTATCCTTATCGGATTTCTAATTCTAAGCATTTTTAAATGTCATGCGCAATATGCCCTTGACTTTAACGGTAAAAACGGCTGTCTTTATGCCGGGCCGGCTGCTGCAAGCAATATACGTACAATTGAATTCTGGTTCAGACCGGCACAGGATTACGGACCGGAACTGAATGATTTTGTCAGCCTGGTATGCCGCGAAGGTGGCCCCGGACCCAATTACGATGAATATTATATCGCTTTCGAACCTGCTGGCTTAACCCATCCCGGACATATCAGGTTTTGTTATACCATTAATCCGGCACAATATTATAACACCTTTTCGGAGGCAAACAGATGGACGGAAGGTAAGTGGTATCACCTGGCTGCAGTGATCCATCCTGATTCCGGTATGATGCTTTTCATTGACGGTATCAGACAAAACGGATCGGCCCCTTTTTTTCAGGCAGCACCCTATTCCAGTGATAATATTGCAATAGCAGCATGGGGTTACCCCCCAAACGGCGGAAGTTTACGTTATTTCAACGGGATGATTGATGATGTTAGATTATCGGATACTGCAAGATACATTTCAGATTTTCCTGTTCCCTGCCCCAACCACAAATCTGACAACCATACCATTGCACTGTGGAACCTGGAAGAAGGATCGGGCAATATTGCCACGGATAGCAGCTCCCATGGAAATCATGCCATAATAACCATTGGCGCATGGGATATCGAATATCCATGCCTCGCTCTTGGCCGGGAGCACAATGAAATAAGAGGGATTACAATTTATCCCAATCCTGCCGGAAGCATTATTCATATTGATATGGTGCCCGCCGGGATTATCCAAATATCAGTTCTTGATTTTTCCGGCCGAAAATTATTAACAGAAGAAATTCGATCCCACGAGGGTGATAAAATAACCCTGGATGTTTCATGCCTGAAGAGCGGCACCTATCTCCTTCAGATCATAACTGGCCAATGGGATGCCACACATAAACTGGCGATACTGTAATCAGTGGCTTCAACAACACACCGGCAGCACACTGCTTTCTGTTAAAACGGTAATTATCTAAATACGATCAAAGTCCAGGGTAAAAACCCGGATCCGGGATTACGATGCGGTAAATCCGGGAATTAAACCATATCCTTATCGCTTACATTTGTCACGATAACCGGCATGAAGGCAGCTTAAGCGGAAAAAAGCTGTTCGAAGAAAAATACCACCAATGCTGGAGCAGAAACCGTCGGTGAAATGATCGACCACCAGCCCCGGCTATTCATCCTAAACATCGGTTTTACCTCTGAAATTCCAGTTAATGAACGGCAAAGACCTTTTTTCATTTATATTCCAAAGCCCAAACTGAAAACCTCTTATCTCTTTCGTCTTGTTTATCAAACCGATCTGTATGCCTTTTATCGCGCCAGCATAATTTACCAGTCCAAACGAAACCCCGTTGATCTCCGAATAAAGATTCCATAGCAGGTTAAATGACAGGCCATTGACTTTCTTCCCCATGCTCATCCATAATGAAATGGAAATTCCATTGACCTGATCCGTAAAGGTCCCCAATACAGAAATTAATAGTCCGTTATGTACTGCCCTTTCAGGAATTGTATCCTGAAAAACAATTCGTCCTGTATCACTCCCTGCAAAAAAATGATCATCAACTTTGTTAATGTAAAAAACCTGGAATAATCCCTGCCCCGGTATCTGCAGATTCAAGCCATGTGAGTATTTGGTATAAGGCCTGTTGCAAATTGCCTCTGAACCCACGGGGCCAATTGCCAGTCCGTAAATATTTTTTGCGGCTGACGGGATAAGCCTGATAACATAGCGGTTTTTCATCTTACTATCAGGGATCGATTGACCATTTTGAGAAAATGAGAAAATCGCCGAAAATAAAACCAAAATAATAAGCTGAATGATTTTCATGACTTCAAAGCTACAAATTACTCACCCAAATCAATACTTTGATGCTTTATTCGCCCACGGGTAATAAAAATAAGGAACAAGCTGGTTATGATTAACCCTGGTACTGGCCTGCTGCTCAAGCATCGAAGCCTGCCGGGCCTGTTCCGCTAAAAAACGCAAAACTGCATAAGGATTCCCCATCGCCCCTTAGCATAATAAAAGCAAACGCTCTGAACTTGGAATCCGAATACAAATGATGTATATTTGATAAAGCAAATCAATCTTTTCTTAAAACAACTGATTATAACTTTAATTTTAACCCGATAAGGCCCGGCATATGGGGTGGCTAATGATCATACCAATTGCGGCACTGTGCAGTATATTACACACCAGCCACATACAGAATTTTCTTTGTAGTGATAGTCCCGGGCTTCTGCCATCTGCCCATATCATGTTCCCATCCTCCCGGATTCTTAAGAAACCATCACCTTAAAAAAAATATAAATTCACAAAAACCAACTAAGATGACACACAAATGTCTTTTTTCGGCCCTCGCCCTCCTGTCAGGCCTGATTGCATATCCGCAAAGTTTACTGGTGGATTTCGGCGCCAGCGCCGCTTCAAACATTTACAATACGGCAGCATTCCCCGGATGGGACAATGTAAGCATTAGCCCCACAACACAATACGTTACCGGTGGCGGGATTAGCGGAACATGCCTTACATCATTCCAGTCTGACCCGTACAGCAATTTTACCTGCATCAGCGGCACGGCCAGAAATTTTGTGAGGGGGGAAAGGGTTTTTCTAAGCTGGTATAACAACTCGGCGAACAGCGTGGAGTTCAATCCGCTCATGAGTTTTACCGATAACAATAACCCGCTGAACTCCCCCGGTGAGCCGTTGTGGTTTATCGTGGGTAAATATGATAATTACTGGATTGAACCCGGCCAACTGCTGGTGACCCATTATGACATTACCGATGCTTCGGATGCCGGCGAGATCTTTCCCATGTCCCAGGGCATCTATTCGATGCTGAATGTTTGCGTGAACACCGGTGAACCGGGGCTCATACTGGATAAGATCGAGATCGGGACGGCAGATACCATCCCTCCGTCGATCCCGCAAAATTTACAGCTTACACAAACAACATCAGTAAGCATCTCGCTTTCATGGGATCCTGTAACGGATAATGCAGGCGGCGACGGCTTCAGCCATTACGAAATATTCGTGAACGACAATCTATTCGGGCTGAGTGAAACGGAACAGTTTACCGCTCATCTGCTTGAAGCGGGCACAAATTATTCTTTCCGGGTCAGGTCGGTTGATAACAACCGCAACTGCAGCCAGAGATCAGCTACGCTGAGTGCCGGCACTGCCCCGGCTGCCTATGGATGGAACTTGTTTGACCCCCGGGAGCATTTCACCTACAAAGGGGCATTCAGGTTACCTGAGGGAGGCGTGGGTACGGATTTCAACTATATGAATGGCGACCCGGCCTATTATCCCGACGGAGACCCGGCAAACACCGACGATTATCCCGGTTCGCTTTTCCTGGCGGGAGATGCAACCCATCGCTTTGTAGCGGAGATCTCTATACCCGAGCCTGTCATCTCCCCCACCAAGAACCTGGAAGAACTCAACCTGGCAACATTTCTGCAGGACTTTGCCGACGTGGCATCACCAAATATTACATACGAGGAATGGGGTTGGAAAAAGGGACCTGCCATTGAATACCTTCCGGCACAAACGGGGCAGTCGCAGGGCTACCTCTATACCTGCCACGGGGAATATTACGCCTGGAGCGGCGACCGCTTTAATTCCTATGGTGCATGCAATACCGATCTTTCCAATCCTTCACCTGTTGGCGGATGGTTTATCGGCCCCTCGTCAAACGGGATGCTTGAACCGCAGTACATGACGATCATAAGCTTCAATTTCGCTTTGCCTCAGGCCATCGACGGGCATTTACTGGTAGCCGGGGGAAGCCGGCCAGGCTATCTTCATAACGGTCCAACACTTGTTGCCTACAGTCCATGGAATGATGGCACACCCCTGCCCCAGAACAATACTGAACTGGGCTTCACTCCTTTGTTGATGTACGATGATGATGGCGGTGAAAATTTCCTGAACGGCTATGGCTATTGTGATTACTGGTATGGCGGTGCCTGGATTGACCTGGGAAGCAGGGAAAGCCTTGTAGTATCGGGAGCAAAGGGAAGAGGACGTGAATGGTACGGATATAACAACGGTGAATCGACTTTCAATGTAATGATGAATATTCCTACACCGGAAGAACCTGAAGACCATGGTCCGAGGCAATCTTTTGCCCAGGCAATGCTGTTGTTTTACAATCCCCAGGACTTCATACAGGTGGCAAATGGAAGCAGGGAACCATGGGAGCCTCAACCTTATGCAGTGCTGGATCCGGGTGAATATTTTTACTATCCCAATGACCATACACCCGAATATATTTTTGGGTTTAAAGGTGCCGGCGGCATGGCCTTCGACAGGGAAAACAGCCTGATATATGTCCTTGAACGCGGCGTGACGGGAGCCGACAATACAGTAGCCATTGTGCATGTATGGCAGATAAATCAGTCGGCAAATACGAAAACTTCTGAAATGAATGAAAAGATCGAAATGTTCTACGCACAGGGGCAGCTCAACATCAGATCGGAAACCCTAATTGAAGAAGCTGCAATACAAGTATATGATCTGCAAGGAAAAAGAATAGCAGCCTTCCGGATGGAAAAATCAAACCATGCGAGCTTTCGTCTTGCGGCAACAAAAGGATTGTATATTGTCAGCCTGCAAACACCAAACATTGTAAGAAACAGAAAAATACTGATCTCACCATAGCTGAAGATATATAATCAGGCATGAAAGGACCGGGCGTTACAGCCCTTTTCGGGATGATCACCGCTTGTTTGATCATGGTTCCCTGTTGAGTTTTGCTAATTCTTCCCTTTGGGCCTGCCGGGTTAACAATGATCCGTCAAGCCATTCCCGCGCAATCAAAATTTTCGCCTGTTCAATACAGTTAATACCAGCGATCATTCACCATTATGTGAAAGCAATTTAAACATGCTGGTTTGTTTGATGAAACGAAGTTTTACTTTCCTCATCAGGCAGTTTGCCGGCCGGAGATTTTTCCATTTCATTCACAAGATACTGAATATTGAAGTCAATATACCGAAGCTGATAACTGAACCAGTTGCATAAAAGTTTGTTTATCTGTTAATAAATGAAGTGAAAATGAAAGAAATGATACGCAACACCCTCAGGAGTATATTGTTCATGATAATTTTTTCAGCGGTTTCCCTGAAAGCACAGCCCCCGGTTATTGCAACGCCTTCAGAGCCTGACTTTGGGCCGACACCGGTTTACCAGTTGAAATACCTGCTCGTTGAACTGACCAACCAGACGAACGCCCTGGTATATTTTCTTGAACCGGAAATGAGTTCCACTGTCTTTTCAGCTTACCCCCAGACATGGGCCATTCCGTCAGGCGGAACCGTGGAGATGTATGTAGGTTTTCAGCCCGACAGCGATACAATTTTTGAGGGTATACTGTCGATGAACATCTATACCGCTTTTGGCGTGGACACCTTGCTGATCCCCCTGGCAGGCGAAGGTTTCATTCTGAAACCAGAAAATCTGACTGCCTCAGTAAATGAAAATATGGCACTGCTGAACTGGCTGCCACCGGGAGCTTCACCCAACCTGCTTTCATTTGGAAGCGGCGAACCGATCGGTGCATTGGGCACTTCCGCAGGAAATTATGAATTCGCGCAGCGATTCACCACCGGTGATCTCATGCCATACACCGGAAAGCAACTATCGGCAGTGGAGTTTTTTATTACAGAAAACGATGCAGACTTCACCCTGAACATCTATACAGGGGAATTCGCAGAGTTCCAGGTTTTCAGTATCGGCCTGGTTGATCCTGTACCCAATGAATGGAACCTTGTCTTGCTTCCCGACCCGCTTGAATTATCGGAACCGGATTATTTATGGCTGGCATATGAAACGGAACAGGACAACCTGGGATTCATTGCCGGCGTGGATGGTGGTCCGGGGGTGAGCGGTTCCGGTGACCTGATCCGGATCAATGGTTCTGAATGGACGACACTGGCGGATTACGGTTACAGCAATAACTGGTGCATCAGGGGCCTGCTGACGGGTGAACAGACACTGCAATCCGCCGCCGAACCCTCTTTGCCGGGCAATACCGATGAATTGCAGGGATACAATCTTTACCGCGACGGTGAAAGGCTGAATGGCATATTGGTCAATGCACTCAGCTATATCGACACCATTGTGGAAGGGGAAAGTTTTGAATATGGTGTAACGGCCGTTTTTTCATATGGGGAAAGCCATCCCGCCCAGGTCTTTGTCAACCTGCCCCTCCCGATTAACACGCCCGACGGATGGGAATATTCCATTACCAACTTCGCGCATAACATTCATATACCCGGCGATGCCGTGCTGCCGGGCATAAACCTTTCGCCGGGCGATGCGATCGGTGCCTTTTACGAGGATAATGGTATGGAAAAATGTGCCGGTGCCGGCCTTTGGAATGGCGAACACCTGATCGTCACTTCATATGGCGATGACCCTGCAACACCCGAAAAAGAAGGATTTTCAGTGTCTGAATCCCTTCGATGGAAATTTTTTTCGAATCAAAGCGGAAACACCTACCCGCTCACGGCCACCTATGATCCTGGCATGCCCCACAGCGACGGAGCCTTCCATGCCATGGGTCTCTCTATGTTATCCTCCCTGGGATATGACGGCACGGTGAATTTCAATGAATACGACCACATGCCAGAAACCCTGAATATCTATCCAAACCCCAGCAGCGGGAAACTTCATATAAAAGGGCTCAACCATAATGATTTGTTCAGTATCTTTGACCTGAACGGGAGGATTGTATACTCGGGCACAGGAATGAATTCCAGCATAGACTTAGGATTTTTGAATCCGGGCTTATACTCGCTGGAGGTGCAGTCGCCGGGGAAGGTGCAGAGGAAAAAGGTCATTCTAAGGTAATAGCATTCGCCTCCAGCCCGCGACAGCGGCCGCAGGCGAAAGCAGTAAGTAGTTATTTACCAGAACGTTAACCATTTCGCCTCCAGCCCTTGCCAGTGGCCTCCAGCGGAAACATTAAACTCCTATAAAACAAATAGTTAAACCATCAGCCTCCAGCCCAAAGCGAAATGAGCCTTTTCAAAATTATACTGATACTGGCAGGCACCCTTTCCCTGGCTATCGGAGTAACCGGTATTTTTGTTCCGGGATTGCCTACTACCCCTTTCCTGCTGCTGACAGCAGGACTGTACATGAGAAGTTCTGAAAGACTGTACAGACAACTGATTGGCAATCGCGTACTCGGACCATATATCTCCGACTTCTACGAAAAAAAAGGAATGACAAAAAGAGCCAAGATTTCAGCCATCGGCACCATGTGGGTCATGATCGCCCTGTCAAACACCTTCCTGATCGAAACGCTTACCATTAAACTGATCGTGGTGGCGCTGGGGGTTACCGGGACCATCGTCATGGGCTGGATCATCCCTACTGTCAGGTAAAGCAATACCCCCACCTTTACAAAGAGATTGCATTTATCAGAAGACGTTTCAGGCTTCCGGCTGACCTTTCAATGGGGGCTTCGGTTGAAAATACTCCGAGGCATTCACACCCATCGACACGTATATATTTATCAGTCCGTCGATGCCGAAATCAACCTCTGTTACCCAGTTTACCGGCACATACAGAATGGCACCGCCAATCGGGACGGGAGAGGTCGGGATCATAACGCCATAATAATCGTTTCCGCCAATATTGATCACATCCCTTGAAGTTAAGAGTGCAAGTACCGCGGTACCGCCTTCCCCGCCAAAAGTGCACATCACCGGGCTCATCGACTTCAGGTCGGGCTGGTCTTTTACCTCAAACATGGTTGTGATCTTCTTCGAGGCATTGTATATGGTACTGATCAACGGAATCCGCGACATAACGGCATCTGTAATGGTATTCCACTGGCGTCGCAGCCCGGCCTGTACCAGTATCCCCAGGAAATAGATCAGTACCAGTGTGGCACCCAGCCCGAGCAGGTAAGCCACGGTGTCGTTACGAACAAAATTAAGACCCACTGTTTGCAGGAATGATCCAAAAGTACTGTCGGGCCCCATAAAACCCTTCATGAAGTTGACAAACCAGTTGATCACCACCAGGGTGATCAGCAATGGAAAAACAGTGAATACACCGGTGAGGAAAGGCCTCAGGATCTTCCTGATCAGCCGGGGAGTTTTAGCTTTCATAACATCTGATTTTTATACACATGTTTGCTCATAAAGTTAATACTTTTCCGAAAGGGGAAGAAATGATTAACATTACCATCTGTCAGGAAAAAGCATTCCTGATATTTATCTACCTTGGTCCTTATAAAAAACTGACCATGAAAACGACCCTTACCGTGCTGATTGTTTCATCTTTATTGCTCATGGCAGGAGGCTGCAGGAAAAAGGAACCCGAAGAACCAAAGCCTTATGCCACTTTTTCACTGAAAGGTGCCAAAGTACAATACGATGATTACCTGCGCTTCAACCGATTCTGCATCATGTCACATTATTGCGGTGAGTTTATGGCCCGCAAAGACGACATGGAAAAGAACAGCATCAGCATCGGGCTGCCCGATCATGTTGAATCAGGCCAAAGCCATCAAACCGGCGAACATCATTTCTATTTTATATGGGTTAGTCCCGAAGGGAAATATTACTCTTCGCATTCGGGCGGCCACCTCAGCGTCAGCATCAGCCTCTGGGAAGGCAACGGCGGCTGGATAAAAGGCACTTTTTCGGGATCTTTGCCCAATGAGGAAGACCCCGTAAACGACAGCATTGTTCTGGACGACGGCTATTTCCAGGGAAAGATCTATTATATCACCCATTAAAGGCTATGCCTTTCCCCGTAAGCATGCTGTTTCGGGCACTACTTGGTGTACTGCTCCCTGCTGCCGATGGTATTGGTCTGGTAGTGGATATCGAAGGAAAGCAGAAATGCATCCCCATTATACGAATCTGTATGCCCGTTTCGCCACAAGCGGCACATCAGGATACTGCTGATGGTCATACCCGTGGCATCGATCGTTCCAAAGCTGGTAATGTTGTGCCTGTAGGCTGCCTCAACATCGTCAAGTATATTATTGATCTTTGTGGCAGAGGAAGGGAATACCGATTCATAATTTTGCCACACATATTCAAAATTCCAGTTAACCTCATCGGTGGTAGTCGTTACTGCAGCCGGTGCCCAGTGAATATGCGGTTCAATGCCGGTACCCTCATCCCAGTCGTGCGGCATCTGTATGGCAAGAAAGACCTGGTCTTCCTTATTGTTGCCGCCTCCAAAAGCCAGTGTATAAATACCATCTCTAAATTCAACAAATGCAGGAGGATTCACACTGCCGGCCCTTGCAGCCGTACCTGGCACAACAAAGTCGTTCCAGACCCTGGCATCGCCGATCATGAGGAGAGTGCCATCGGCTTCGAAGGTCGAATAATTATCCGCGTCGCCAAACCGGACATTCTGAAGGTTAAGGTTCGAAGCCGCTATTTCCTGCCAGGTGTCCGTCTTCCAGTACCAGAACGAGCCCAGTTCGGTATCGTAAACCACTACACCGTTGGCAGGTATAGTGCTACCAAGAGTAGTTCGCTGGGCTGTGGTCATTCGTGGCACAACAAACCCCCTGGTGGTTGATTTCACATCCAGGATGGCCCCTTGAGCAGGGGTCGTATAGGAAGCATCGTCCGTAATGATCACTTCCTGTGCCGTAACCATAGGGTTCAGGAAGGGAAATAAAAGCATGCCTGTAATAAAGATAAGTTTTTTCATTTTTTTTTAGTTTTATAATTTTTTAAGCAATTCAATAATTCCCAAGCAGATGGAGCCCGTAAGCTCGCCTGTATCCATAAATAACCGTTAAAGGATTCGGGGCATTAATATTTATAATTATATTTATTTAAATACATGCATGTATTTGAAGCAAAGATACAAATAAAAAAGTTCATTTCCTCCCGGGTTTTCACCAACCACTCTTTAATGTATCCCTGATGCGCAAAAATTTGCATGGATTTTTTTTAAATAGTAATTTGCAGTATGTTTAAATCTTTACTCACCGATTACTGCAGGCGGATCAGAACCGGCAGGCGAATTGTTCATACCCCATTGGCAACAGCCATCTAATTTACGGTTGCCCTGGCCTGATAGCATGTGTTTTCAAGCAAGCCGGTAAGCTGATATGCAATACTGTTCATGCCTGATTTCAAATTCCATGTATTCGTAAATATCACCACAGTGAAATCAGATGCGGGATCGTATATCATCATGGACAGGTATCCTTTATGAGCGCCGTTGTGACCGTAGCCCAGATTATTGGTATATGTGAGCCCGCAACCGTAGAAACCGGCTGTGGCAGTCCCGGTAGGCAGGCAATTCATCATCACCGAATTAACAGTATGGGGACTGAGGATACCCTGCCCGGATAGCAGCTTACGGATAAAAAAGGCCAGGTCGGCCGGGCTTGTGATCACCGATCCTTCGGCCACATGTGCCGACACATTCGACAAGCTCACATCTTCCTGAAAATCCTCATAAAGCATATAACCGGCGGCAAAAGGTTCCGGAATTCCCTGGTCATCCCCCAAAACAGGAACAGTGGTATTCTTTAATCCCATGGGTACAATCACCGCTGCTTCCAGGAAGGCCTGATAAGATTGTCCTGTAATGCGCTCTATGATCTTTCCAAGGATGGAATACCCTGTATTGGAATAATGATAGCCCGTTCCGGGTGGGAAATAATAAAGTCCTGTTTCAGCCACCACATTCACCAATTCTTCAAAAGTGAATGTGTGCTGGTTGTCGATTCCCAGTACAAAGTCAATATAATTCTGACCGATATATGGAAATGGCTGGCTGATGGTATCGGGGATATATTCATTCGACACATCAAATACGCCCGCACGATGACGCAGAAGGTCAAGAATGGTGATCGAATTTTTGAAGGGGATATCATATGCCGGGCTGTCAGGCACATAGGGTTCGCTTGTGCCGGGGATGTTATCGGTAATCTTATGCTTGATATCCAACCTGCCTTGCTGATAAAGCAACAAGACAGCCGAGGACGTAAATGTCTTTGAATTGCTGGCTGCCCTGAAATGAATCTGTTCGGTAATACCCTGCCCCATTCCACTTGACACAAAAAAAGATCCCTGACTGCAAATAACTTTCATGGCAAGTCCTCCGGGATAATCTGGCACATTTTCCCGGTATGCATTCAGAGAACTGTCAAGCAAATTTTCAAGCCTGTATTGAAGGTTATTTGCGGCAGCATTTATACTGTTATCCTCCTTCTTACATTGACTGGTGAGCATAAAAAGTACACCAGCCATAATGACCAGGTAATGGCGCGCATTGATTTTGCATTTCATGATGATTCTGTCAGTGATTAACGTGCTGACTCCGCACTTTAAACATTGTTAACAGTTGTCGTTGTATGCTTTGAGTATCTTTTATAAATCTTCAATAATAATTTTTTGATGAAAAATATTGACTTAAGCATCACCGGAATTTATTTCATCCGGCATTGCATTTTATTGATTTGTTTGGTTGGAAAGTTACGAAATAAAAAAGCTGAAGTCAACAAGCAAAAAACTGCGGTCTCCAATATGCCCGGATTTTAGAGGAAATATTGTTTGTTAAACAGAATGATTGGATTTTTTCCATTACAACATCAATATGCTGTATGAAAAAAAACCGGCATATTGGGTCATAACATAAAAGCAGTAACGAGGCAAGTCTGGAGAAAAAACTGCATTGAGCCATTCACCGGTGCATCCCGTTCAGGTTCAGCGGTTACTGTGTCCAACCAGCAACCTGGCGGCCAGGCTTGTTTCCCGGCAGTCAAGCCTTAACATATACACACCGGGGTTGAGGTCGCCGGTCTCTATGGTTCTTTTGTATACTCCTGCGGGGGCATCTCCCAGCGGAACCTCCCTGAGCATTTTTCCGCCGATATCGAAGATACTGAGCTTTGCCCGTCCGGCATACGGAAGATCACAGGTTATACTAAAGTGGTTCCGGGCCGGATTCGGGAATACCGACAAGGTCCCGGTCACTTTCTGTTCCGGTTCTGCGATATCCGTAGCAAGCAGAAAATCATAAACCTGCATGCCCGCGGGGCCATCGGCAACCAGGGCATACTGGTCCCAGGCAGTCACGCCCAGGGCAAAGCAACCCGAACGTTTGTAATAGGCCAGCAGTTGGGGGTCGGCGGGATCCATCACATTGACGATATGCACGCCGCCCAGGATGTATTGTGAAACATATACATAGGGCCAGGAGATGTCGATGCCCCAGGCTGCATCCGTCAATGCCAGGTATCCGCATGTAAACGGCATCATGGGATCAGACACATTGACAACCTCCATTCCCCCCTCCTTATCCGAAATATAAACATAATCGCCCCAGGCCCTCAGGTCATGTCCCATGCTCAGCATATCCTCAAAGCGATGAAGCAATTGCGGATCGTCGGGAGTGCTGATATCCCATATGTACAAACCTTTTGAGTCCTGGTCCGGGAAAGGGCCGTAATCAAGCACATAGAGGTAATCCCCATAGATGTCGAGTGCCTGTACATAGCAGAATTCCTCGCCCGGGATGGCCCCGTTCACCCATCCGAAATTATGCGACACCAGCGCAGGCCCTGACGGATTGCTGAAGTTCACCACACGGAAGCCGTCCCACCAGCATGCCACATAGGCATGGTGCCCTTTCAGCACCAGGTCGTTGGTCATCACAGGAGGCGGGTAATATCCAATGTGTTCGGGGTTTTCGGGATCGGCAATATCCATAATGTTCACCCTGTTGCCCGACCCCATGCTGTTGGGTATATACACGGCCAGCGTATCGCTGAGCCTGACAATGGCCCCGTCTGTTTCTTCGAAGCCCACCTGTACGGGATGGGCCGGATCGCTCATGTCGAATACCCTGAATCCGTTGCTGCCCGTATAGGCATGGTTGCCCTGCACGGCGATATCGATGGTCGACCATGCGGTATTCAGCTCCGACGCATATTGGGGATCGGCGGGATCGCTGATGTCGACAAGCAGGAAGCCGCCCGAATTGCCGCTGGCCGCCAGAACCTGCCCGCCGGCCGAAATAAAAGTCTCGGCGGGGGTCAGGGTCGTGCACAGGAACGGGTTTTCAGGATCGCCAACATCCACCGCATTAATGCCGCCACCCGGGTTGGTGGTTGAATTGGCAATGTACACATGATCGCCGCTCTTCGCCAGGCGGTAAGGAAAGCCGTCGAGGGCAAGCTCGCCGAGCAGGCTAACCGCTGTCAGGTCCGAAAAATCGAAGATCCGCAGACCAAAATCATGTGCCACCACATAACCGGTATGATCTTTTACCACGATACCGGTGGCATTGGTCGAAAACACACTTTCGATGAATGGGTTATACGGGTCGGAAATATTCACGATCTTAATACCCGATGATCCTTGTGAAAGATATGCATGGTCGCCGTGGAAGGAGCTGGTCCACACCAGCGGGCCGCTGATGATCTGGTGCGCGATGATTGAGGGATTGTGCGGATCGCTGATATCAGCAATGTAGAGTCCATCAGCCACGGTAACGATATAAAGGATGCCATCCCGGGCGTAAATACCGCCCCGCGGGTAACTGTTCAGCGGGATGCGGGCTATGCGCTGCGGCTCTGCGAAATCCGACACATCCCAAATCTCCACACCGGAGAAGTATGCCGCCAGGAACAGAAGCCCTGCAGAAGCATCATAATAAGAATGATCGATAAGCGATCTTGCCCTGATCCCGGCAATCTGAACAGGATTCCAGGGATCGGTGGCATCTGTCACCACCAAACCTGCACCGGAACCAAAAAACACGGTATCGCCCGTCACAGAACTGCTTACCGAGAAGCTTTGGCCGTAGGGCCAGTTACCGGTAAACTGCATGTTGAGTGAATCGTAATCGAGTTCTTTCAATGGAACCGGCCTCCGGAATGGCACTGAAGGGTATTCCTCCCGGAGTTCACCGGCGGGCGGGCCGCCATCGGGCAATTGCCACTGCCAAGGCTTGTGTTGTGAGAGGCAGGCCAGGCTAAGGGAAACGAGCAGGGACAGGGTCAGTAACTTTTTCATATCGTTATACCATTGGTTAATATTGATCCGATAAATATACGTAATTCCTGCAAGATCATTCGTCCATCCCTGAATATCCATAACAGGGAGGATTTGCACCACCCGTTCATCAGTCCCCCAGCAAAAAGGCCAGCGGAATATGCAGGCGTTCGCTCCAGGCTTTTTCAGAATGGTCCTTCCCATCGAACTTCAATGTGATCCACCGTGCATCCCCGTATCCTTTCCGGTGCATCAGGCTGTCGACTGCATCCTGAAACGGCTCGTAGAGGGCATCAAGGCTTTCCGTGCCATAATCAAAATATATTTTATGATTCCCCGGGGGGGGAAGGCATTCTTCGAGGTAAGCCATCAATGCGGCCGGAACGGGATTGTTTTCGGTTCCGAAAACGCCCGGCCAGTGTGTCGACAGGCAGGCCGCACCCCCGAAAACTTCGGGATATTCGCACAGCGCATACAATGACACCAGGCCCCCCATACTTGAACCGGCCACATAGGTATGTTCCCTGCCGGGAAGTGTCGGGAAGCGACTGTCAATATAGGGTTTCAACTCCCCGGCAATGAATTTCAGGTACCCGTCGGATCGCACTTCGGTGGCAAAGAGGGCTGCCTGGCCTCCCCTTTTCAGTTGCAGCAGGGAATCGCGTTGTCCGGCAGGCAGGCTTTCAAAAGGTTTCTGCGGGAAATAGTCGGAATGCCGGTAAGGAGGATCATTCCATATTCCCACCACGATCGTCTTGCCAATGATTCCATGGCTGATCAGGCTGTCCATGGTTTCATCCACTTTCCATTCCTGCCGGTTCCAGGTATGTGTGCTGTCGAAGAGCATCTGCCCGTCGTGCATATATAATACGGCGCAACGATCCCCTGCATCAGTTTGCGCGGGCAGCCACACATCCACATGACGGGCCGTAACATAGCGGGAAGGAAAATCTTCGATCCTGATGATCCTGCCACCGGATATCACAAGGGGTGCATCCTCTCTGACCGGCTCTGAGCAGAAGACAAGCAGGAGGCATGCTGCAATCATCAATAGATGCTTCATATAAAAACTGTTGAAAACAATACGGTATGATACAAATATATACATTCCCGGAAAACGCCGCCTTGCTATAAGCCGGCAAATTCAAATGCAGGGCTTTCAACAAACTGCCCCACCGTATTGCCGGCATATATTCCGGCGTTGCCAAGGTCGAGTTTCCTCACAGGCATACCATTGCCGAAGTCGATATCTTTCATGTCCACCCAGAAGGTGTTGGGCGTGAGGGCGGTCTCGAAATAATATACCAGGTTCTTCTGATCCGATACCGACCTCCACCTGGTGGTTGAGATATTGGGTTCATCCCGGGTTTCGATCCCATAGGGTACTGAACAATTCCTGATGACACTAAAAACGCTTGCCACGGCAACCCGGGTGTTATCAGTCGCGGGTATCGCGTCAATATAATATGACGCCCTGACAAAACGATCTGCCGCACGGTTTGTTCCGGGTAGGAAGAGCGTACCCGGAATGTTTTTCCAGTAATTGTTCAGGGCCAGTTGCTCCTCAAAAACCGGCGAATTGGTCATGACATTATATGAGCGGTCGTGATGGATAACCAATTCACCATCAATATATTCGAAAATGGCATTATCGCCGCCGGCATCGGAAATCGACAGGTGGAGCGTGGAAAACCTGTCGGTTCCCGGAATAAAACTTGATACCACCACAAAATCCTCCCTGCGCAATTCCTCAACAGCTTCGGCCACTGTGGCAAAATTATCGAGCACATACTGCGCCCATGCCGCTACACTTAAACCTTTCATGCTGCCGTTGATATCATAGGGCGGATATTCTGTTTCTGCAAGCCAGAGAATATTGGCCACCAGTCCCTTTTCATTCATGCCATCGGCAGTGGCAATATCCCATGCACTTGCGATCACACTTCCGTATTTCGATTTCCATTTGATGGAGTTGGGACCGACAACGCCTTCCCGTTCCAACCCTGCCGGGAAAATCCACAGGTTAGCCGGAATTTCACTTTTCCAGTCCATCGACCGGGCTGTGATTACGGTATTTCCGGGACCCTGGTAGACCACACGGGTACAGGCCGAAGCATCCCGGATATCCGATAAAACGATCATAAATAATACTAAAGACAAAAGCGGGAAAACAAATTTTCTTTTCATCCTTTCAGGTATTAAGGTTAAACATACAGCAAGGTAAAGAATTTTCAGGAGCCGGCCGGATTTCCGGGATCAGGAACATCCGTTGCGGTTATAAAACTAATAAAATTCGCCTGCCCGGCGAAACGATTTACGGATTAATTTATGTGCCAATGATTGAAAACAGCCGGAGTCGACCTCAGCGGCCCGCCTTCAGCAAGCTGACAGGCCGCATCGCCTGCCCGTCCAGGAAGGGAACGGCAATATAGGAGCCAGCGGCCACTTTGGCGCCGTCGTGTCCGGTGCCATCCCACCACAGGCTCAGGGGGCCGGCATTTATCTCATGCTTGCAGAGGGTCTTGACATGATTCCCATACATGTCATACACCATCACCCTGCACTGCCCCCCTCGGGCCATGACAAAGTCAATCCTGACATTTTCCGTAAAGGGATTGGGAAAAGCGATGGGTGTTTCCGCCCTTGTATTGGCGGATGGTCCGGTCTGCCCCACTTCAATCTGTTCATAACAACCCATGTCGATGATCTGGTGATAATGGTCAATGCGGGGCATGCCGTCGAGATCCCATGCAGGGAGGCCCAAACCGCTGGTGTCGGGTGTGCCGGCATTGATGCAGGGCGAGGAGGGGGAAAGGTGAAAGTCAAGGTTGGCGGCATCCGCAAACAACGGGTCTTCATCAATGTTTTCAAGGTATTCGCCGCCATAGCCCGCTCCGCCCCCGCTGCCGCCGAAAAGTTCCGGACCGCCGGCCACATTGCAATAATAGAAGTTGGCCGAAGCAAAGGCATCCCACAAATACACTTCAGGGCCCACTGCGGCATTATTATCCCATAATATCGTATTGTATAAATTCGGGATGAGCGAATCCTTAACATAAAAGCCGCCGCCATAAACGGAAGCATTCTGTGTGATCGTATTGTTGACGAAAGTGGGGCCTGCATCAAGGCTGGCGATGCCGCCGCCAAAGAATTCGGCTGTATTGCCGTATATAAGGTTGTTATGCTGGCTGTGTGCATACTGGTAGTAATGCAGGTACCCGATGGCACCGCCCAGGGCACTGTGGTTATATGTAAAAATGTTATTGCCGACCATCGCATCGCGAAAGCGGATGGCCACAGCACCGCCAACCCCGGTGGAAGAATTTCCCGTAAATATGTTGTTTGTGATCCTCACCTCCGACTGGTCGGCACAGATCGCTCCGCCATAACCCCATGGAAAGTCGGCCGGGCCGCATCTGTTATCCGCAAACATGCAATGGTCAACCTGAAATGTTGAGACCTCCGCATAAAGGGCACCACCGTTGTAAGCAGCAAAATTATTTGTAAAATCACAGTGCGAGAACCTGACCTTATCCGAATACCTGATGCTGACAGCGCCACCGTAATTTTCGAGCGTATCGGGGCTTACAGCTTTGCCATGGCGAAAAACGCAGTACTCAAAGAGGGAGGAATCGGGCAGCCCGCCGTTATAATAGAAATGTACCCCGTTCCATCCTCCCTGCGGCAGGGTGTCGACGCTGAAGCCCAGGGTGTCGGCCACGTCAAAGACGATGAATGCGTCAGGGCTTCCCAGCGCATGTACGTATCCCCTGATATAAAAAGAATAGGGCCCTGAAAACTCAAGCAGTACACCGGGCAGGATGATCAGGCTGTCGCCCTCGGCAACCGCAATATCATCCGTCACCCTGACGGTATCAACATCCCATACACCGGAAACATAACCGTTCACAGTGATGGAAGACGATTGTGGCATAACCTCTGCAGCAAACAGCAGGAGCAGGAATAAGACGGTAAAAAATCTTTTCATATATGGCCCGGTTTTAATGATTTATGTTGATCTCCATGCAACTTATGCCGTTCATGTGTTGAGGCATGTTGATCCTTATTGTTTCTTGCCAGGATAACATGCTGCGAATATACGAATAGATATCACATCAGGCTTTTTCCGGCGGTCATATGAGCGATCCCTCTTCAGGCATGCCGGACAAGTCGATTATACAAGATGTGAGCCGTTTCACCCTGAAAACCGTCCAGTCAAAACATTCCGGCTCACTGCCGCGGCTTTCCTACCGGAATAATATAAAGAGGTTGAAGCTCCTGAGGCAGGTCCAGCGCCACCGACAGCTCATGGTCGTTGAAGGCCCCCACCATCGTGGTTCCCAGCCCCAGGGCAACAGCCTGCAGGGCAATATTCTGTCCCACATGGCCGCTTTCCATATGTACATACCGTATGCCCCTGTCGCCGTAGCGTCCGGTGGTGCGGCTATAATCTGCACACACCACCAGGATGGCGGCAGCCTGGCTTAACCACTTTTGCATCAGTGCCGTTTCGAGCAGCCGTTCCCGAAGGTCACCGCTTTTCAGCATCAACAAGTTGTGCGATCCGGTACGATAGCGGTATAATCCTGCTTCCAGTCCATTTACCTGTGCACAAACAAGGAATATCTCCATGGGGAAAGTGGCGCCTGCCGATGGTGCCGTCCTGAACCCCTTGTCCGCACGTGTTACACCCTGTGCAGCCCACAACAACTGCGAAAGATCAGCCATGCTGAGCGGTTCGCCCGTAAAACTCCGCACGGAACTGCGCATGCCCAGCGCTTCTTCAAGTGACACGGTGCCCGAGAGAAGCGGTTCGGGCAATTCAATCTCTTTCATGATATGCTTTTTTTGCTGTTTGTCATTGGATTGCCCGTGTCCATCGCCGGAGGCGAGCGTGACCATTAAAATGGTTATTATGACCGTGGCCTTTCGTGTTTTTCCGATATTTCTCATGTCGTATCTTATTTATGCTTTTCCGGAGCATGACTTCAGGGTATCCTGCATTTTCAACCTGCATTTTAAGCTGAAAAATACCCGGGATTCAGAAAAAAGACAAGCCGGAACGCCTCAAAGTTACAAAATCTGCCTTTCAGAAAAAAGAACAGACCCCTCTTTCCCGCCCGGGATTTACCGCCGATCGGATCAACCTGGTATATATCACAACTGCAATATCAAAAATATGGGTTAAAATAAGATTTTGAGGATCAGGAAAGCCAATCATGTGTAATTTTACCGGGGATTTTCCCCGAAAGGCCATATCCAAATTACAAGAATCCAATGACCCCCGTGATCGAATATCCGTCAGGCAGTTTTAAAAATGTAATATCCCATTTCCTTTTCCTGAGGTCGGAAGAAGGCGACACCCATTTCTCAGATCGCTTCATTCCCGACGGCCACACTGCCCTGGTAATAAATTTCAGCGGCATCATCCACACCAATATAAACGGCAAACGCGACCTCCTCCCTCCCGCCTTTATTGTCCCACCCGCCATACGGTCGTTGATCGTTGAAGGAGTTCCGCCCATCGATTCCATGGTGGTCATTTTCAAAACCACGGCATTTTCGAAAGTTTTTTCCCAGAGAATGGATCTGATGAACACGAGGCACTTTACCCCTGCCGGCATCATCATCACAACTGAACAGCAAGGCTTCATCGGGTCTTCTGGCGGAAACAAAGAACGGATCAGCCGGTTTGAAACGGTACTCAGCTACCATCTGCACTTTAATCATTATTTGCCTGATACCATCGACAACATCTATGAAACTATCCACCATTCCGGCGGTAGTCTTCCGGTAGGAAGCATTCCCATGCAATATGGCATGAATGAACGGACTTTCCGGCGCCTCTTCAGGCAGCGGGTTGGCATCAGCGCCAAAAGCCTTTCGAGGATCATCAGGGTGAGCAAGCTCTGGGAATATATGCTGCATGGCTGTGCGGTAGATTTTTTTGATGTCATCTGCAAATTCGGTTTTCACGACCAATCGCACCTGATCAGGGATTTCAGGGAAATTGTGGGGGAAACACCCCGCTCATTCTTCCGGAGAGACCACCGCCAGGCAAGAATGATCTCGGGCAGAAATTGTGAATAAACAAAAGGAATCTGACCGTTTTTTACAATACAATACAAGGCATCCCGCCTAATTTTACACCCTGCCGGCAATACCGGTTTCCGGCGTGACCCTTCGTGCCGGTCCGGTGGTATACTGCCTGCAGGTCTTCATAAAAGCAATTCAAAAAAAAACCTGTCATGAAAAAAAACTCCTTCTCAAAAATCATCATCTTGTTGCTGCTTGCGGCTTTTGCAGCTCATCATTCTCATTCACAAAGCTTACAGACCTATTCAAAATTCGATTTTATTCCCGGTGAAACCGTGATCTTTTTTGACGACTTTTCCGATACTCCTGTGGGAGACTTCCCCGCGGCCTGGAACACCAATCACGGAGGAGAAGTTGTTAGCACGAACCTGTTTGAAGGCAAGTGGTTTAAACTTCCGGCCGGTGGCGACAACATTTTCGCAGAACTTGCGGATGTCTTTCCCTCACATATGACCATTGAATTCGACCTCATTCCGATCCCCGTTGAGGAAGCTGCCTGGGGTGAACTGGTGATGACCTATTACAGCGAGCCGGATGGTTTTGACCTGAACACAGCCGGTGTTCCCGGAACGGCAGGGGTTGAGGTTACACTTGGTGTAGATGCCCACCGCTATGCCAACTATGAGGATTACTCCTACCTGATGGATAGCGAAACAGAAAAAGCTCCGCTGGGGACCGGAAAAATAAGGCATATATCCATTTGGGTGCAGAAAACCCGCTTCAGGGTATATGTTGATGAACAGAAAATATTTGACCTGCCCAAAGCCCTTCCCGCCGGTCATACCTATAACCGCTTCCGCTTTAACACCATAAACGCCGATTTCGATGCATTGATCGGCAATTTCCGTATTGCCGCCGGAGCGACTGACAGCCGCAGCAAACTCCTGAATGAAGGGATACTGGTCAGCCGGGGCATTTTGTTCGACTCCGGATCTGACAGGATCCGCCCCGAATCATATGGCGCAATAAAAGAAATAGCCCTTGTGCTGCAGGATAATCCTGCCGTTCAGGTGATGATCGTGGGGCATACCGACAGCGACGGCAGTGAAGCCATGAACCTCGAACTTAGCCGGAAAAGGGCCGTGGCAGTGCGTAATGCGCTGAACAGCGAGTTTGGCATCGACATGAACAGGATGCAGACTGACGGGAAAGGTGAATCGGAACCTGTCGACAGCAATGAGACTCCTGCCGGAAAGGCCAATAACCGGCGGGTGGTTTTTATAAAACTATAACCGACTGCCGGGATCCCATTATTATTTTCTGCCAATTAAAGGACAGCACGCATTTTCTCTTTTGCATGCCGCCCCTTAAAAAGCACACTTTCAATTCTATTTCTTCAGCAGGTCCCTGATCTCCGAAAGAAGTTTTTCCTCATTACCAGGTTCCGGAGGCGGAGGAGGCGCCGCAGGGGTTTCCTGCTTGCGCTGCATCCGCGTCATGGCCCGGATCACCATAAAGATTGCAAAAGCAATGATCAGGAAATCGATCACATTCTGGACAAACATCCCATAATTCCATGTTACGGCGGATACGGCTTCGGATACCACCGCTTCGCCCTGCATTACGGCTTCCCTTGCCGGTTTGATCACCACAAGAAGGTCCTTAAAATCGACCCCTCCCAGTAACATGCCCAGTGGAGGCATCAGGATGTCATTGACAAAGGAAGCTACAATTTTCGCAAAAGCGCCCCCGATTACGACCGCAACGGCAAGATCAATCACATTGCCGCGCATCACAAATGCTTTAAAATCTTTTGCCAGGCTCATAATTCACGTTTTAAGTTAAACATGAGTGAAAGATACGAAATAATGAACCCGCATGGCAAATAAAAAAATGAGCCGTTTCAACGATACTTTACACTTGGTAATTGCACATAGAACCAAGAAAACCCGATAATAATCATTGCATTATCATCGATCAACGGGCGTCTTCTTCAGTAAATGTTTTGGCTGCATGGACCTTAATGCATTCGCTATCGAGTTCTTCATTCGTACCGGTGCGGCTGATGGATACGCAAAGCGTAAAGACACCCGAAGGAAAAGTCAGGTAGAGATTATCGCCATTTTGCAGGCCCGGATATGTATAATCATTCAGCCGCTGAGGATTACTGTCGCAAATATCCGTTTTCATTTCCGACATGGGGGGAATGTGCAGGGTATCGCTTCTTCCCTGGTATACCGGGCCCCGGGCAGCTTCCTCAATGCTCCCATGCACGAAAACGGCAACCGTATCCGCAGAACGGTTCACCAGGAGGACATTCCATATATCGCAGATGTGCAGGCTGTCGCGTGCCGGTGTGTCGAGTATCACCTTGACCTGGCCGCAAACATTGCCTGCAGCCGGCAACAGCATTATAAATAGCAGCAGGATGCGCAGAAGGGTATTTCGATTGATCTTATTAGAGCGAGCGGGCATATCTTTTCAGCTTGTCGAGAAAATCATTCTTTTTGTTTTCCGAAATGTTAACGCAGGAGTCGTCGATCATGATCACATAGCCGGCCTTTCCACGGATATACTGCTTGATATGCTTAAGGTTGATGAGGTGTTTGTTGTGGACACGCGAGAAGTGAAGATCTGACAGAATCTTCTCGAAAACGCTCAGGGTTTTGGAAACGATCAGCTTCTTCGCATCCAGCAAGAAAAAGTGGGTGTAGTTGTCGTCGGCTTCGCAGCGAATGATCTCATCCAGCCCGATGATGTGAAGGCCTTCGGAAGTAGGCAGGATGATCTTCTGGTGCTCATTGTTCAGGCTTTGCCTGAGCACATTCACCTGTTCATGCATGAGGCTGGTCTTTCGCAGCCTCACAAAGCGCTGCACGGCATCCCGCAGTTCCTGGTGGTTAATGGGCTTAAGCAGATAATGCAAAGCCGAAAACTCAAAGGCCTTCATGGCAAACTGGTCGGAAGCGGTGATAAAGATCACCTCAAAATTCGTATGATCGACCAGTTGCAGGACATCAAAGCCATCGCCGTCGGGCATGCTTATATCAAGGAATACCAGTTCCGGTTTCAGCCGGTCGATGACCGCCGTACCCTCCCCCACGCTTTCGGCTGTGGCAGTAATATCAATTTCCGGACAGTACTTCGCCAGCAATTTGGTAAGGGTAAGGATGCTCTTTTTTTCATCGTCGATGATGACGGCCCTGATCTTGTTTTCCATCTTTTTTTGCTTTGTCATAAAAGTAAAAAAATATCCGCAAAAAGCGTCCGGGCTGCCAATATTTCAGCAGCCCGGTCGCAAAAGGCCTACTTGAGGACGATCTTAGCACGGTATTTCACATCACCATCATCTGGAATTACCGTTACAAAATACAATGCGCGTGGCCAGTGCCCGACATCGGACCGCCAGTGTCCGCCGCGGCTTTCTTCCTGCATGACGACCCTTCCCTGCATATCGGTGATCAGCAGCGTACAGGGTTCATCCGGCAACAGCAGGTTCACATGCCCGGAAGCGGGATTCGGGTATACACCAACGGCTTCGTATGCATCTGAAGGGGCTGCGATGCCTGTGGTACCCGCATGGATATAGGCGCTTTTGGTCTCGGTGCTGCTGCCGGCAGGGCCGGTCACGGTCAGGGTAACACTGTATACCCCGCTCACATCATAGCTTACCAGTGGTTCAGGATCATTGGAAGCCGGGGGGAAACCACCCGGGAAGGTCCATGTCCAGGTATCAATATCGCCCCGCGATACATCATGGAACTGCACACTCTCGCCCAGCATGATGTAATGGGTCTCGGAAAAGAAGCCCGCATCGATGCAGGAATTCACGTAGCACTGGGGAAGGCCGAGTGCCGAAGTGCCGTCGAGCAGTACACCCTGCCACTCATAACCGCAAGCCACGCCATATTCATCCGGATCATGGATCACATCCAGATAGGAAGCACCATTCCTGGCAACATAGATTTTCCCGTCGGGACCCGCCATGATCGCGCCGAAATCATGTCCGGCGGTATTGGTGGCCACGGTAGTCCATGCTTCAGCCAGTATGTCATACTGCATAAGCTCATCGAAGTCGGCAGCATAAAGCATGGTTCCATCGGGTGAAAATGCCAGTCCGTAAGCCCACGTCATGGAATGGTCAAAAGAACCCATCATATCATAAACCTGTCCGGTTTCGGTATTGAACCTGAACAACTCGAAATCAACGTCCGTCATATCATATAAAGCGTTGGCAAGGTATTCCCCGTCGGGGGATGCTGCCATGTAACCACCTTTGTTGTGGTAACTGCCCAGGATGGAGCCCATTGCGCTTTCCACCGGGCCGCTCAGACCGTCGCGGTCGAGCAGGTAGCTCATAAACTTGTTGCTGCCAAATTCATGGGTCACGATCCATATGTCGCTGCCATTGGCATGGGTAAGGGCGGTAAGCTTTTCAGTGGCCTGGCCGACCGGCAGTATGTTCATATTCAGACAGGCGGGGACAACATCCCCCATTCCCGAATTCAGGTTCATATCAACAATGCTGTAATTGAAGCCGTGTTCACCCGCATCCCAGTAACCGGTTGTAAAGACATAATAAATATGGTTGCTGCATGGTTTGGGCACGATAATGGCCGATTGTGTTGAAGAAGTATGGCCGTACAGTGAGCCGCTGCCTGGCATGGGGTTGTGATCGCGGTCCCAGATGGTAATGCCGTCGGTATAGAAAAGCATATTGCCGTCGGCATCGTGGATCACCGAGCTGCCTTCGCCGGTGTTGATGCTGCCGGCAGCGATCGATGCCGGGGGCACAAGGTTGAAATCAAGGCCGGCACCATCGCCAAAATACCATTCGGTTGCCTCCGCCTCCATGCATTCACAGGCATCGCAAGCCAGGAACACAAGCGCATCGCCAACTTCCATACCCGTGCTGGTATTTGTCAGCACCGTCCCGAGAATGTCGAGGCTGCTGCTGCGGAATTCTCCAACCAGTGCAAAGCACTGCCCTTCATCCTTAACAGCAATGCCGTAGCCATATTCATCGTACAAAGAAGAAGGACAAAGGTCATAAACCGGCACCCCTTCGCTGTCGTAACGAACCATAAACAGCTCCGAATAATTATTGTTTGTGGCATTCAGGTTCACACCCAGCCCGAAATCAATCTCGCTGCTTTTGAAATAACCGGTAACATAGCACTCACCGAATGCATTCACGGCAATGTCCATCCCGGCATCATCAAAGTTCCAGTCGCCCGAACCCCCGTTGGCACCTTGCAACCAAACGGCAGTACCTGCTGAAGATATCCTGGCGGCAAAAAAGTCTTTTGTATGATATCCGGGGGCGATGATGGTACAGGAGTTCGGAAGCGGCATTGCGGGCGGGAGCGTCATTTCCACCCCGTCGAAATAACCGGTAACATAGGCATTCCCCGAAGGGTCGACAGCCACGGCCGTACCACATTCGTCATGGTCGCCTGTGGAAGAAATGGCCCACATCAGGTCAACACCCGACATGCTCACATCGGCCTGAATTAAAAACATATCATATCCCTCCGATACTGACAGGGATGGAATGCCGCTTCCGGGGAATTCCAGCAGGGGGCTGTTAAAGGCACCGGTAACATAGAGGATCCCGTGCGGGCTGATACTGATATCGCTTGCATAATCATCATCGATCCCGTAAATGGCAACACTTTCTAAAAAGGTCCCTGTTACTGGGTCATAAGCATTCAGAAAAACATCCCTGTGTGGCGCCACCCCCAGGTAACCGGATACATAAACACCAAAATGATGGTTAACGGCTATTCCCGTGGCTGTTTCGTCAATCCCCGCTAAAGAAGGATTGTATGCGGCTGTAACATCCCCGCTTATGGGATCTATCTGGGCAAAGAAAAAGTCGAAATCGCCTCCGCTTGCGGTATGAGTAATAGCCATGCCGCCAACAGAAAGGTCAGTTGAATTGAAATTGCCACAGATATACAATTCGCCTGTAGCTGTAAGACTGATACCGGTGCAGGAATCCGAGTCGCTCCCGCTTCCGGCAACGGCCCAGAGCACTTCGGCGCTGAGCTTATCATATTTGGCACAGAAAAAGTCATTCCCTCCTGAATTTACCAGGGTGATTTCCGTGGCAGTGCCGTCATTGAAAATCATTTCGGGGCTGTTGAAATTCCCTGTTACATAAATATATCCGTCGGGGCCGATGGCAACGGCATTGGCCGACTCAAAATCCAGGCCGGACGGGTTTCCGGCCCATTGCAATTCCTGCGACTGCATATTGATCACGGAAAATAGCAATATGAACAGGCTGATTAAGTTCGTTTTTTTCATGGCAGTTGTTTTTATTGGTTTTTTTGCCAAATGTACTGCCCCGGGGTAGCGTTTTCAAGGAGAAATGAGTGAAAGGGGAATATGGATGAGGGGAAAGGGTAAAAAGCCCTGTCAGAATCCGCTCACCGGAATAAACAATTCGATGAGCGTACCGGCAGCTGCCCTTTTATCGTCATACAGGTCGGTGATCTTCACCTCCATCCCTGTTCTGTGGATGCGGTTGATCAACCATATCCTTTCTTCGATATTCTTCATGCCCGTGGAGCGGTGACCGCTTCTTTTTCCGCTCACCCTGGCCGATTTTTCACGACCGATGCCATTATCCTCAATACTGATCTTCACCAGCTTTTCGCCCGATGATTCAGCCCTGATGATGATCCTTCCCTTTTCTCCCTTTGGCATGATGCCGTGCCAGATGGCATTTTCGAGATAGGGCTGCAGTATCATGGGCGGGATGTATACCACGGCAGTATCTACGCCATCGCCAATAATCACCTTGTATTCGAATTTGTTTTCGAACCGGAGGTTTTCAAGTTCAAGATAAAGGCCGATGGTGTCCAGTTCCTCCCTGAGCGGGATAAAATTCTGTTTTGAGTTCTCGAGTGTGCGGCGCATCAGCGACGAAAAGCTGGCCAGGTAAACATCGGCATTCTCATGTTCATTTTCGAGCAGGAAGTACTGGATGGAATTCAGAGAATTAAAAATAAAGTGCGGGTTCATTTGTGCACGCAGGGCCTTTTGTTCCGACTGCAGCATTTCACGCCTGAGGCGTTCCTTGTTCTGCCTTCCTTTAAGCAGTGCCCATGTAATGAGCCCGGTAACAGCCACCACAGCCAGGATCAGGAAGAAGCGAAACCCTGCAGTTTCCGTCAAACGCTTGTCGATGTTAAAAGAAACAGCTTGCGCGATGGAAGTACAATGCCGGTCGGCGTTGCATGCCTCTATGCTGATATCATACTGTCCGGCCGGAAGGTCGGGCAATGAGAAGGAGGTGGCAGTGGTAACATGCCTGCTCCTGTCCGAACCCGTGATATTAATGGTATATAGAATATTACCGGGGTCCCGGAAACTGATGCCTGCGTAATCGAGCCTGAGGTTGTTCTGGTCGGGGGCCAGCCTGTATGCCGGCTGCAGGCTGGTATCACGTCCGTTCACAAATATATTCCTGATGAACAGGGATGGGCTGATCCCGGGTTTTTTAAGTTCTGCCGGCCTGAAACTTGCAATACCCTTATTGGTTGCCAGCCACAGGTATGAATCATGCATGGCAATGTCGTTGATCTCATTCGAAGGCAGGCCGTCCCAAACGTTATACTGTCCGCTGACGAAAGGCATGCCCCGGATACGTAATTTGTTAAGGCCCCTGTTGGTGCCCACCCAGGCAATGGAATCGGTGATGAGCATCGACTTGATGATATTGCTGTTCAGTCCCTGTCCGATACCCAAATGAATGAGTGTGTCGCTCCTGATCACCACAATACCGTTCTCCCTGGTACCCACCCATACCTCTTCGCCCGACGACCTGATCCCGGCGATCCTGCCCGCGAGGGCCGGATGCTGTTCGCCAAAGTATTCGTAGCCTCCTTCGGAAAAAGCATATAGCCCCGAGACTGTCCCCAGCCAGAGCACCCCATTTTCATCCTGGTGTATGGCCTGCACATGTTCCAGGAACATGTCCTTCCTGGAATCATACCCCAGCTTACCGTTTTTATAGGTGTAGAAACCCTGGAATGTGGCGATGGCCACTGAGCCGTCGGGGAGTTCTGCAGCTTCATAGGGTTTGTGAAGGATCACCATATCGAGGGGCATCGGATCACCCCATGGGGAATAGCGCAGGAAACCCGACTGCAGTATCCATACCGGACCCGAATCCTGCCAGAGGACATCCCTGCCATAGATATTCTCATCATCGCTGATGAATGGAGCCGCCATGGCAATCATTCCCTTGCGGATATTGGCTTTGTAGATCCTATTGTCGTTGGTGGAAAAGATGACCTCCCTGCCCCTGAATGCAAAAGCCATCACATTGGCGTTGGGGATTAATTGCTGATCGCCGGGAAACACATCCAGTTCAAAGGAGGGCACCAGGTAAACCCCTTCGCCTTCGGTGGCAAACCAATAATTACCTTCCCTGTCCTTCAGGATACGGGTGAGCCTCGCCCCCGGCAGGTAAAGCTCCGGCCGGCCGGGATCACCCCGACGGTAATGCAGGGCGCCCTTCAGGTCTTTTCTTAACCAGATGTCGCCATTGGGTTCCACATAAACATCATGGGAATTAACCTGCAGGCCCGTTCCGGGATCATAAGGCCCCAGCAGGCTCAGGCGGTTATCATCTTCAAGCCGGTAAACGCTGTCGCGGATCAGGTACAGATGGCTTCCCTGTACAAGGGCGGGATACCTGATCATTTCCCTGCTGAAAAGGGATTGACCCGCAGCGGGATGGTCGGGGGATACATAATAATTACGGAAAACACCCGGCTGAAAGGTGAAGGGGCCCGTGGTGTCGGGATAAATGATCGAATCACCATCGATGCACAGCAGTTGGTTCACGCCATGCCCCTTGAACCATATCCGGTCGAGGCTGTCAACCTTGATGGTATGCAGGAAATCCCTGCCGGCAAGCTGCTGCATGGTGTCATTCAGGGGATAGGGATGCAAGTGCCGGCCTTCAAGGTAACAGAGATAGCCCGTATAGGAAAGAAACCATAATTTGCCGTTTTTCCCGGTGAAGATCAGGATGAAAGATTCATCGGGGATCTCGGGAACCGAATAGTTCCTGAACACATAACCGTCGAAGCTGCATAGGCCGTAAGTGGTGGCAAACCAAATGTAAGCATCCCGGTCCTGGGAAATATCAAGGATCTCGGAACCGGGCAGGCCGTTATTGACTGAATAATGCACCGAAAAAGGAAACTGGGCCGGGGCGGGAAACATAAAAACCACGGTAAACAGAATTACAAGCAGGCAAACCGGTGGTCCGCTCTTTAACATCTTTTTGGTTTTGTCTTTCAGTCAAAAATAATAAAAATTGTTGATCCCGGGGGCGGGATGGGCCAAAAATCAGGCAGGCACAGACGGCTTCAATCCGCCGGGCCTGTCAAAACAGTGTTTCTTCCGATCAAAAACACCTTATTTTGAGATGATCATTTTTTGAAAATGGACGGCGCCTTCAAGTCCCAGTCGGATGAAATAGGGTCCGGCCGGCAGTTGCGGCAGGCTCATCCGCTCCGCGATATTCGCGGTATAATAAACCCTTTGCCCCTGCATATTGAAAACAGCCAGCCGGCCACCTCCCGGCAACACATCTGTATGCAGGCTGTGATCCGCCGCATTGTACCATATCCTTGAAAGCGACTTTTGATCTGCCAAAGGCATGCCAACCGGCTCACAATTATCGTAATGATGGGTTTCGATGGCCGCAAACACCTCCTCCTCCACAGAATAGAAAGCGCTGTAATTCCCCCATGCGTAACCGGCGGTGCCGTAATACCCATTGGTCATGAACACCAGTCCGAACTGTTTTTCCTTTTCAAAATACATGTCGCTGATCAGTCCGTAAGCCTCCCCGGGATGGCCGGTCATGTTCACCCCGTCGATGACGATATCGCCGCCCGGCGTATTGGTAGTGAGGTGAAAACCGAGTCCCCAACGGTTAAAGAGGTTATAGTAGTTATTGCCGTTCACCCCGATATAGTTCCATTGCGGCTGGTGCATCAGTTCCACCGTGCTTTCCTGCAAAATTGCCGTCCCGCCGTATTGTCCCCCGTCCATGTGGGCGATCATAAACCGGCAGAGGTCGGTGGCGCTGATCCTGAGCCCTCCCTGCGGGGCAAAGATCAGACCGTTGGTTCCCAAAGTATAGCCGCTCAGGTTTGGCGGGTCGGGAGCAATCCCCTGGTAATTGTCGGCCTGGGGCACGGCATTGCGGTAAAGCACGGCTACATTGCTGATGTTTTCGATATCACTCACGTCGAAGCGGCCCGTTATTCCCAGGGGGATGAGGACCGAGTCCCTGGCAAATATGTCGAACCGGATACCGGAGATGCTTTCGATGAGGGTTGCGATGATCCCGTAGTTGATGTTGGCATAGGTGAAATAAACACCAGGCTGCTTGTCGAGCCACATGTTCCAGCTAAAGTAGCTGCCGCCGGGCAAAAGCAGGCTGCTGATGTGCGGCGGGGAGGGGTTGTTGTACGTGGCCGACAGGAAGCTGCCGTAGCCGCTGCCATCGGCCAGGCCGGCCGTATGCGAAAGCAGCATCCTGAAAGTGACGGGCTGTTCGGGATGGTAGGGGTTGCGAAGGTTAAAATCAAGATGATCGCCAACATCATCATCCAGGGAAAAATAACCCTGCTCAAAGAGTTTCATGAGGGCTGTGGCCGTGACCGACTTTGAAATGGAGGCGCAACGGTACATGGTGCTGTCGGTAACGGGGATGCTCCTTGTGAGGTCGGCCATCCCGTAATGATGAACATCCGTTATGCCGGCATGGCAAACCACGGCAACGGACATACCCACGAGCAAGTTCCCGCTTGCAGCGGCATCCAGATCATCATAAAAACCCTGTGCCGGCAGCGGCCCGGCGGCAATGAATGTTGCTGCAGTCAGCAGCAGGATTGTCATTCTTGTCATTGGCATCCTGGTTTTAATGGCCCAAAGATACCAAAAACAAGTTTCATCCCTCATGGGGATCATCACCGGCTGATCAGCACCCTTGCATAGCCTGCAGGCATGCCATCAAGGCTCAGCTTTACAAAATAGATGCCGTTGATCACCGCATGGCCTTCACCGCTTCTCAGGTCCCAGACCATGGAATGCTTTCCCTCCGGCAGATGTGCAGCTTCCATGCTTCTCACAAGCCTGCCGCGAAGGTCATAAATACTGATAAAGGCATTGCTTTCTCCGTTCAGCCTGAAGCTGACGGTGCAACTGTTAACGGCAGGATTCGGGAATAACTGCAGTTCATGATCGTAATCCTTGCCGGCACCCTCGTCTATCCCTGGTATGACATCAACGTACAGCAGGTAATCTTCCGACTCACCCTCCTCAAAACTGCCAACGCCGTCCCAGTCCTGTGGCACGGTCAGTACACTGATGGTAAACCTTGTCCATATATAGCCTACATTCGGTCCTGCCAGGAATGCCGGCGGGTTGAGACCCGAAAGCGGCCCGCTGTAGCCGGCGGGAACGGGGAAGTTCACGAGCACATGCTCATATACCGCATTCCCGCTGCAATGCATGGTGGTGTCGAGATCCCAGCGGCCGTTCTGGTTAAAGTCCATCAGCACATTTACAAGGGCATCATAATTGCTGAGGTTGTTCACGTCAATGTCGAGTTCGCTGCCCCAGTGCACCATGCTGCAGATGGTATCGAGGATGCCGCCACTGCCCGTACAGGGCACCACCTGGTACACGCCGCCGCTCTGGGTAATGGTATAGGCTACGGGCAGGATCAGGCCTGCATCGCCGTCGGCAAAACACTCGTCATTGTCGTAAGGCATCGCATAGGGGCTGCAAAGCCCTGCATTCCCGTCGGTTTCAAAGTCTTTGGAGGATCCGAAATATATCAGTTCGCCCTGGTGGCTCACATAGTGGTTGGCCGGCCCTGTTCCCGTACAGGTAGGGAATGCCCCGATCACCCCGCTGGCGGGGTATGCCATGGATCCTTCGGGTGCATCGCCGTAATCGGCATCGATGGCCTGGGCACCTATGAGGATCAGGTAATCTTCCGTTTCACCGTCCTCGAATGAGCCCTGTCCGTCCCAGTTCACGGGTACGGGGGCCTCGGATATGGTGAATCGCGCCCAGGCGTAGCCATTGTTAGGCCCAATCAGGAAGGCGGGCGGCATCAGTCCCGACAAAGGCCCCGAATAGCCATTGGGGATGATATAATTCTGCACCACATGCTCGGGTGCGGCCGCTGCAGGGCAACTGGCCACATCGCCCCAGGCCCCGTTCATGGTCCAGTCGAAGAGAACGTTGAAATAGCCTGGAGCTTGTCCGGGCATAAAATTCTGCACATGAATATCGATATGGGTACCCCAGACAGCCTGTTGGCAGGTGTTGCCAAGTGCTGTTCCGGCAGAACCGGGGCAGGGTACTATCGTGCCGCCCTGTATGGTAAAGGGGTCGGGGAACAGCAAGCCCGCATCCCCATCGTTAAAACATTCATCATTGTCGTAGGGCGTAAAGGCCGGACAGAGGCCTGCATTGCCCTCGTTCTCAAAGTCAACGGCCGCTCCGAGGATGGCGCCAAAATTGGTATGTGATACGAAGCCGCTGGCCGCAACATTCACACAGGTGGGGAAGTTGCCGATCACTCCGCCTGCCGGATATGCCATCACCCCGTCGGGGGCATCGCCGTAATCGTATTCCCATGTAACGCCGGCGGTGTCGACCCTGATCAGATAGTCTTCCGTTTCGCCGTCTTCAAAAATGCCGCTTCCGTCCCATGGAACGTTGACCATATAATCGGAAATGGTGAAGCGGCTCCAGAAATAGCCCGGATCCGGACCGATGATGAAATCGGGCGGGATCAGCCCCGACAGCGCGCCCGAATGTCCCGACGGCACCGGAAAATTCTGCAGCACATGTTCGGGAACCATTACATCGCCGCAATAGACCGTATCGCCCCACAGCCCGTTCTTGTTCCAGTCGATGAGCACATTCATATAAGCATCGGCCTGCGTGGGAATGAAGTTATTCACGTCGATATCGACATTGCTTCCCCACACAGCCGTATCACAGGGAAATCCAAGGCCCGTACCTGCCGAACCCGTGCATGGCACCACCTGTCCCCCGACAATGGTAAATGGCTCAGGAAAAAGAAGGCCTGCATCACCGTCATTAAAACATTCATCATCATCGTAAGGCGCAAAGGACGGGCAAAGGCCGGCATTGCCATCAGTCTCGTAATCGACGGCAGGCCCCAGGTCAGCCCCGGTATGAAAATGTTCGATATAGCCTGTTGCCGGATTCGAGCTACAGGTCGGGAAGGAACCGTTCATCCCCGTGGAAGGATAGGCCAGGACGCCGTCGGGGGCGTCGCCAAAATCGCTTTGCAGCAGGGGAGCGATGTACAGGAGGTAGTCTTCCGATTCACCATCCTCGAAAAGGCCATGCCCGTCCCAGTTCTGGAAAACAGGCTGTTCTGAAATGGTAAAACGGGCCCATACGTAGCCGGCATTCGGCCCGATGGTGAAGCCGGGGGGCATGAGTCCCGACAGAGGACCCGCATAACCCCAGGGAATATTGAAATTCTGCAGAACATGCTCGGGAAGCGGCCCGCCCGGGCAGCTCACGATTTCTCCCCAGGAACCACCCTGGTCGAAATCAATCACCACATTCATGAAACCCGGTGTTTGGTTCGGCATGAAGTTCATTACATCAATATCGATGTTTACACCCCATGCAGCCATGGTGCATGGGTTTCCGAGGGAAGTACCGTTCGAATTCGGGCAGGTTACCACCACACCATTCACAATGGTAAAGGGTTCCGGGAACAGCAGGCCTGCATCGCCGTCGGCATAGCACTCATCATTGTCGTAAGGCGGGAAGACAGGACAGAAACCCGCATTGCCGTCGCCTTCAAAATCAAAGGCAGGTCCCAGCTGGGCTCCGAAATTATTATGCTCCACATAGGCCGTACCCACGGTCTTACAGGTCGGGAAAGTTCCGACCACGCCGGTTGAGGGATAAGCGACCACCCCTTCGGGGGCATCGCCGTATTCAAGGCCCTGGCCTTTCAGACAGCAGGGCTGGATCAGTGTGAAGGTCAGAACTGCTAAGAAGAGGGGAAAAGTTTTCATGGCTTTGCGTATTAGAATTAAACCACTTGATAAGAAAACTTATGATTCAAGGTTAAGATTCGGTTGAATCTATAAAGATACGATATAAAAATGCAAAAATCAACAAAAACTTTGTTTAACAATTGATTAGGATGAGTCTTTAGACCTGTTAAACCTTTGCAGGGACATGATTGAAGAGACATCCGGCCGGTTATGATGTCATAAAAATCCGGGTAAACGGTCAGCCGGTCCGTTCCCGCCTGTAAAATGGCAATGATCCAATAAAGAATTTAGTATATTCGTCTCCTGATATACCGGTAACATGCGTATAGTATTATTGGCCGATCCCCTCGACAACCAGCTTGCAGGCATTCACCATTACACGAAAAGCCTGGTATCGCATTTGGCCGGAGCCGATACCGTTAACGAATATTTCATCATCAGGAGGAAGAAGGACACGATTTTTCCTGCCGGCAGGCAGATCATCATTAAAAATTATCGCATACCCGGATATGCTGCCCTGCGGATGTTTTTGCTCATCCCCCGTGCCATCAGGAAGCTGAAGGCAGATGTGGCAGTGGAGCCGGCCCATTTCGGTCCGTTTAACCTGCCCCGGCGCATCAGGCGCGTAACGGTGATCCACGACCTCACCCCTGTTTTGTTCCCTGAGATGCATCGCTTTCACAGCCAGGTGCTGCAGCGGATCTTCCTGAAGCGGATACTGAGGCGCGCCTCCCTCATCATCACCAATTCGCTCAGTACCAGCCGCGACCTGCATGCTTACCTCCCGGAGGCCATCAGTAAAACAGAATGTATCTACCTGGGCGGGGACGAAGGGATCCGGTATACTGAATCAAAGCAATTCGTTGAGGGGCTCACACGGGGCAAGCCTTACTTCTTTACGGCCGGCACCATCGAACCCCGCAAGAACCTTGAAGGGCTGCTCAGGGCATTTGAAATATACAAGAGGATGGAGGGAAGCCATGATACAATGCTGATGATCAGCGGCCAGCGTGGCTGGAAGAACAGTGGGTTTTTCAGGCTTCTCGAGAACCACCCCTACCGCCATGATATCGTGCTGAGCGGCTATGTGAGCAGGCCGCAACTGGCGGAACTGTATTCCCACGCCCTGGCTTTCGTGTTTCCTTCGCTTTACGAAGGCTTTGGGTTGCCGGTTGCAGAAGCCATGTCGTGCGGCACGCCCTGTCTGCTTTCCGCGCGTTCAAGCCTGCCGGAGGTGGGCGGGGAAGCGGCCCTGTATTTCGATCCTTTCATGCCCGGTGAAATGGCGGAAGCCATGCACAGGATCAGCAGCCGGCCGGAATTGCGCGAACAGCTTAGCGGGAAAGCCCTTCGCCAGGCAGCAAAATTCAGCTGGAAAGAACATGTCGTGGCCTTTGACAAGGCCATCGGGAAACTAGAAAAATGATGAAGATACTCTTTATCCTGGAACTATATCACCCCAACATCGGGGGCATTGAAAAGCTTTTCAGATCCCTTGCCGAAAGGCTCGCCGCCGAAGGCCACGAAGTAAAGATTATCACAAGCAGGTTCAGGAAGGAGCTTCCCGCCAGGGAGATCATAAACGGGGTGACAGTAAAACGCCTGCGCATATCCTCACGCTTTGCCTTTACCTTTTTCGGGATTTTCGGGATGCTCAGGGAAGCCCGCCGTTGCGACATCATCCACACCACCTCCTTCAACGCCGCCTTTCCGGCCCGCCTGGCAGGGCTGATCGCCGGGAAAAAAGTCATCATCACCTTCCATGAAGCCTGGGGCAAACTGTGGTTCAGGCTGCCGTTTACGGGAATGGTAAGCAAAACGCTGTATTACCTTTATGAGTCTTTCATCCTGCGCCTCGGTTTCTACCGGTACATTGCCGTTTCTGACTACATGGCGGCGTCACTGCGCAGGGCGGGCATCGCAAAAAGAAAGATCGTCAGGATCTATAACGGTCTCGAATACCGCTTGTATGACCCCGACAGCCATACCCCACCTGAAACAGGCTTCGTTTTTACCTATTTTGGCCGTCCCGGCATCTCCAAGGGACTTGACCTCATTATGAAAGCCGCTCCCGGTTTCATGGAAAAACACGAAGATGCCGTGCTGAAGCTGATCATACCGGCTGCTTCCGCAAAAATGATGAAAAAGATCGGGCGTTTTACGGATGGGCTGCCGAAAGGACGCTGCCACCTCCTTCAGAAGCTTGACGAAGCATCGCTGCGGCGGGAACTGGCCACATCAAGCTGTATCATGATCCCCTCCTACAGCGAAGGGTTCTGTTTTGCGGCCGCCGAATGCGCCGCCCTCGGCATACCCACGGTATCCTCCGGACAGGGCGCCCTGGCTGAAGTTGTTTCCGGCAGGCACATTGTAATGGATCACTTCAACGGGAACGGACTCAGGCAGGCCCTCGAAAAGGCATACCGGAAACAATGGACAAAAAGCCCTTTAAAGGAATTTCCATTTGAGGAAACGATCAGGCAATACCTCAGCCTGTATCATGAGCTGACGGGCAAAATTCCGGCCGGTTAGATCCGGAAGGTCAGCCGCCGCTGCTTTCCACCTCCCCTTTATCTTCCTGCAACAACCCCTGCAGCTTTTTGAGTTCATACTTCAGCAGGGCAATCTCCTGTGCAACCCGTTTATTCTTATTCGAAAGTTTACTGATGATGACGGAAAATTCTATGAGGATGAGAAAAACGGCCATGAGCAGGACCATAAAGAGGGCTGCGGGGGGATATGCCACGCCCAGGAAACCGGATATATGATCAAGCCCGTTGCGCCAGAAAGACAAGACAACAAAGACAAGGCTGAAGAATATCCACAGCAGCGAGTATTCCTCTTTGAGGCGCTGGCTCCTGATCAGGTACATGATGAAGAGGAACAGCAAAAGGCTTACCGTGATGGCAACGAGTTGGATCTGGCTGATATCTTGCATATTTTAGTTGTTTTCTGATTCGGTGATGATGCGCGAGCGGATGGAAGCCATGAACATGGCCAGCAACACCTTTACCATGTAATACGGCCCCCTGGAAATCGGAATGGATGAAACGCCCCCCTGCCTCCTCAGCATCTGTGTAAAGGTTTCTTTCATCACAAAACGGTTACGTCCCAGCAGGATGACCACCTCCGGCTCGGGGTAGTCGGTGGGATAGTGTTCGGCCAGAAAGGAAAAAGCCCTGCGGTTATATGCCCGGAAACCCGACGTATGGTCGGTGATTCGCTGCCTGATCATCAGGTAACTTGCAACCTGGAAGATGCGAATGCCCAGGCGCCTCAGCGAGTGGGTGGTGAAGCCGTCTGATTTTTTATTGAAGCGCGAGCCGATCACCACGTCGGCCCTGCCCTTTTCAATCATTTTTACCAGCTTGCTGATCTCAGAAACCTTGTACTGCCCGTCGCCGTCGAACTGCAGGGCAATATCGTAGCCCTTGTCGCGCGCGTATATAAACCCGGTTTGCACCGCCCCTCCGATCCCAAGGTTATAGGGCAGGTTTACCACCATGGCCAGTCCCGTAGCTTCGGCGAGAGCGCCTGAACCATCCACGCTGGCATCATTCACCACAAGGATGTCGAAACCCGTATAGGTTTCGCTTATCTCCCTGAGGATGCCGGCAATGCTCGCCGCCTCATTATATACCGGGATGATCACCAGGGTTTTCATATTTGCGTCATTGTTTGCCATTGACCAGTTCCATCAGTTTCTGAACATATTCGTAGTCGACCGTTATGCCCGCCGCCTCCGCCTTCCTGATCCAGCGAAGTGCTTCATCGAAGTTGCGCAGATAAAAATACATATTCGAGACATTGACATAAAGCAGGGGCTGTTCAGGCTCCAGCTTGAGTGAGAAGAGAAAATTTTCGAGGGCTTTCTCATATTGCTCCATCTCGGCGGTTATCAGGCCCCGCCACATATAGAGGGGGGCAAAATCGTCGTTCAGCCGGGCCGCCTTGTCGAAGCTCACTCCGGCCGCCTTTATATAGCCCTGCTTGGCGTATGAAACACCCTGTATGTAGTCGAAAAGATAGCGTTTATCAGGTTTTTTTTCTCCCACGATCCGGACATCATCAAGGGCCTTTTCATACTGGCCCAGTTCAAAATACGACAAGCCGCGGTTAAGGTAAGCCTGTACAAAGACGGTATCGCCCTTCATCGAATTGTTAAAATAGCCGATGGCCCTGCGCAGTTCCTGCTCGCGCTGCAGAGGCCCCGGGGCATGGGCCGAATGAACCTTAATGGCCAGCCCGAGGTTGTTCATTGCCCTGGGATTTTCGGGATTCTTGTCGAGGCTGTCCTGCCAGAGGGCCAGGTCCGACTGCCAGACCCTGTTCCGGCTGTATGTACCTGCGGCCAGCAATACGATGAGCATGGCGGCAATGGTATACATGCCGGTGCGCGAACGGTAAGGGACGTGGCGTATTACCAGCCCGGCAGCGATCATGACCACACCAAAGAGGGGAAGGTACATGCGGTGTTCCATCATGATATCCCTGATGGGGATGATGCCGGACTCGACCGACATGCTGAGCAGGAACCAGAAAATGCCAAATGATACCAGCCTGTTGCGCCTGAACATGACAACCCCCAGTACCGCAAGGGCGATCAGCAGCAGTATGCCTGCATACTGTGCCGCCCCGAAAAGCGGGGGCTCAATTCGGATAAAATAATCTGCATTCTGCCTGATAGGGAACAGCACCAGAAGGATATACTTATACAATATGCCAAGCTGTGCGCTGAAGTATTCAAGCCGTGTAAACTTATCCGTTTCCGCCGGCAGCTTCCCGGCGACCACGACAGCCAGGAAAGGAAGGATGATCAGGCTGAAGCCCGCAGCAATGTATTTCCGGCATGGCGTACCATCTTTTTTCCTGATGAAGAACAATTCATACAGCAGAAAAGCAGCGGGGAAAGTGATGGCATTCTGCTTGGACAGGACAGCCAGCACGCCCGACAATAATGCCAGTGCCAGCAGCATCGCAGCCCTGCCTTTTCTGCCACCGGTCAGCCAGGCCGCCCTTCCCCGTGCATACAACAGCAGCGAGGAAATATAGAAAAGCGCTGCCAGCACCGTCATCCGCTGGATGATATAGGTAACAGCCATGGTTTGCAGCGGATGCAGCAGGAAGATCAATGCCACGACCACAGCCAGGGGGTCCCGGTAGCGATGCTCCAGGCGCTTATCGTTCCTGAGCAGCCCGATACTGTGCCTGGCCAGCAGGAAAACCAGAAAAGCGGTGAAAATATGCAGAAGAAGGTTGACCAGGTGATAGCCGGCCACCTGCTTTTCGCCCACCGCCCAGTTGAGGGAAAGGGTGAACAGCGACAAAGGCCTTAGGTTAACGTTCATCCAGGTGTCGGCTTTGCCGAAAAAAGCAATGTCATGTACCCGTTTGTTCTTGACAACCTGCGGAATATCATCCCACTGAAAAGGTACCTGGAAAGTATTGGACCAGGCAATAAAGCCTGCAACTATCAGCAGGAAGGCGGCGAAAGGCAACAGCCTGAGGGGCATCCTGCGCTTTTTGTCCGACACACTTTTCATTTTCTTCATATTTCATTGAGGTGAATTGCCAAATATATTAAAATTCAGTCAAACATATGAACCCGTTAAACCAATACATCAGAATGGTGTAATCCCGCTTCCCGTTGTTTCGATTAATAACTATCTTTGCCGGAAGCTTAACCAATACGATATGTCAGGCGGAATCACAGGCAGGATCGCATCACTCAGCATGGGCAGGAACCAGCTGGAACGGATCTGGATGATTGCCAAGACCGATTACAAACTAAAGTACTACGATACTTTTTTGGGAATGATCTGGGCCATGATCATGCCGCTGATGCGCCTGCTCATTTACTGGCTGGTTTTTTCGAACATCTTCGACAAGAAGATACCGAATTACGGGCTGTACATCTACTCCGGGCTGCTGCTGTGGATGTTCTTCCAGCAGGGAACGAAAAAAGGCATCACCGCCCTGCGTTCGAAGCGCTACCTGATGATGAACATCAGGGTAAACAAGCTCGACATCTTTGTTTCCTCCCTCCTGGCAAGCTTCCTGGTCTTTCTTTCAAACTTTTTCGTTTACCTGGTATTCTGCCTTTTCTTCGACCTGCCCTGGTCGTGGAACGTGCTGTACATGCCCATCATGATCCTGAATGTCTGCATCCTGATATTCGGCATCATGCTGATCCTGTCGACCCTGCATATCTTCATCCGCGACGTCAGCCAGATATGGGACATGATCCTGCTGGCCTGGTTCTGGATCAATCCGATATTCTTTGCCAAGGCCATCATCTTCGAGACCTTCCCTTTTCTTCTTTACGTGAACCCGCTGGCAGGCATCATCATCAACTTCAGGGCCACCATCATGGACGGCAACCCTCCCGACTGGCCCATTGTTGCCTACGACTATGCCTATGCACTGGCGCTGCTGGCAATAGGCCTGCTGCTCGTTAACAAATTCTATCACAAAGCTGCCGAAAAACTCTGACATGAGCGGAAACGACATAGCCATAAAACTTGAGAATGTCAGCAAGACATTCCACATCCGCGACAAGACAAGCAACTCCATGCTGGGTTCTTTCCTCAATACGGTCACCGGCAGCGACAAACGTGCGATACAGGCTGTTAAGAACGTAAGCCTTGATATAAAAAAGGGAGAGTTTTTCGGTATCGTAGGGGCCAACGGCTCCGGTAAATCCACACTGCTGCACCTGATGTCAGGGGTATACAAACCCGACCGGGGCGGGAAGGCGATCATGAACGGCAGCTTCATCGGGCTTAGCCTGGGGCTGGGCTTCAACAATGAACTCACGGCACGCGAAAACGTATTTGTCAATGCCACCGTCCTCGGCCTGCCACTGCGGAGGACCAGGAAAAAGCTTGACAAGATCATTGAATTCGCCGAACTGGAAAACTTTGTAAACACCAAGGTTAAATACTTCTCGAGGGGCATGCGCGCCCGCCTGGCCTTTGCCATCGCGGTGCATGCCGAAGCTGACATCTTCCTGATGGACGAATTTTTCGGCGGTGTGGGCGACGAAAAGTTTAAGGGAAAATCAGACAAGATATTTGAAGAAGCCATTGTAAAAGGCCGGACCATCGTTCATGTAAGCCACAACCTCAGTACCATCAAAAGATACGCACAAAGGGTAATGCTGATGCACGAAGGCGAATGCCTCAAGATCGGCAGCGTGGAAGAAGTATTTCTCTTTTACCAGAAGACTTTAAAGCTAAACTCACTAAGCGTCGACAGATAAATTTATTTAAGATGGAAAGAAAAAAACCCGAAGTACTGCTGGCATCATTTCCCCGCTCGGGCAACACCTATCTGAGGAATATCCTGTACGAAGTCTACGGCATCTATTCATGGAACAACCTGAGGAAATTTTACAACAATGCCGAAAATATCGCAAAGCTGAAAAGCAGGATCGGGATGGGGAAAAACGAGGAACAAAAACTCAAAAAGCTGGCCGAACTGGAAAAATTCAGCAATTTTCCCATCATGAAAACCCATGAACTGCCTTCAGAAATACTCCCGTATTGTGTTGAGGACGTAAAGATCGTTTATATGATACGCGATGGCAGGGACGCCTGTGTTTCGGCCGCCCATCACCGTTCCGACCTGATCGCACCCGGATCCGACTATCTGAGCAACCTCAGGGATGCCATTGAACCCGGTACCGGAACCTATTTTGGCGGATGGACGAAAAATATCGAAGAATGGATGAAGATCTCGCACGAAGTGATCTTTTTTGAAGAGTTGGTAAAAGACCCCATCGGGGAAACAGAACGCCTGCGGGGACTGCTCGGCCTGCCCAAACCGCAAACGGATAAGCTGCCCACCTTCGAGTCGCAGCGGGAAGGAAAGGCCTATTTCGGCGGTAACGCGCGCCCGCAACTCAGCGAAGAGGAAAAGGACGACTTCAACAGGAAGTTCTTCCGGAAGGGAAAAATCGGCGGATGGAAGGAAGAGATGCCCGAAGAACTGCAGGAACGTTTCTGGCAACTGCATGGCGACATGATGGAGAAGCTGGGATATATGAAAGACGGCAGCATCAACAGGCCGGCATTCAGATGATCGAACTACTGTCCATACATATTGCAAAAACAGGCGGCAGGTCGTTTTACGAAATCCTGAAGAACGAATACGGCCCGCAGCTCGACCCCCGCACCCGGCGAATTGATTATTTCCCCGGAAAGGATTACAGCAAACCCTTAGAAGACAGGATACCGGATGGGATCAGCGTGATGCACGGCCACCTGCATTATGCACATATTGCCAACATACACCGCCTGCACAAGGCGAAGGTCATCACCTGGATGCGCGACCCGGTCGACCGGGTCATCTCCAATTATTATTACATGATCGGGATGGTGCAGGCCCGGGGCGACAAGCACCCCCACTACCGGAAAAGAGGGCATACACTGCTTGAATATGCCAATGACAGTATCCCGAACAAGATGGCCGTGTGCCTGGAAGGGATTCATTTGGAAGAATTGTTCTTTATCGGTTTCCAGGAAACCTTCGGGGAGGATGTGGAAAAACTGGCCAAACTTCTTGGCTGGGAAAAACCGGTTCCGGATGTGAGGCTCAATACCGGCCTTGATTTCGATTCATACCGTACGGCCCCCACTCCGCTGGAGTCCGTCACCGGAGAAATGAAAGAACAGATCGCCATACTGAACCGCGAGGATATCCGTTTGTACGAAGAAGCCAGATCACTTAAAATGCAATCATAACATGAAGCTGTTGTCGCCAAATAATAACAGTAAGATCAGGAACAACATCGAACTGTTGTCGATCCACATTCCGAAAACGGCCGGCACTTCATTCCGGAATGTGTTGAAAAGTGTTTACGGAAGCCGGAGCGTAAGCAGGCTCGATATCCGGAGCGGAGGGAAAAAGATCGAAGTCGAAAGGAAACAACTCCGCGGAAACCGGCTCTCCCCGCGCATACGAGTGGTGCACGGCCATTTCCGGTACAAGGATTTTACCGAACTCTTCGAGTGCGGCGAAAGCCTGCCGGTGATCACCTGGATGCGCGACCCCGTAGAAAGGGTGGTTTCCAACTACTATTACCTGGCCGGGGTGCTGGCAAACGAACTGCAGGAAGAAAAAAAAGGCCTCAACATCCTTGCCAAAATGCAGCGCAGCCTGATCGAATACGCAGGGAATGAGATCAGCCGGAACCGCATGTACAAGTTTCTCGACGGCATGCCGCTCGAACAGTTCCGTTTTGTGGGTATACATGAGCATTACCGTGAAGACCTGGCCGACCTGATGGCCCTGCTCGGATTTGAGAAATTCCCGGATTACCGGGTTAACGTAACGGCACAGAAAAGGGAAGTAGACGAAGACACCCTGCAGAAGATCCGCGAACTGAACGCCCTCGACATGGAACTCTATGAAGAAGCCCTCAGGCTGAGGGAACAAAGAAAAGGAAATATCCGATGATGATCTGGCTGGCATCTTTCCCCCGTTCGGGGAATACCTTTTTCAGGAATATCCTTTATGAAGTGTACGGACTGGAATCGGGCACATTTCATAAAGACCCCGCTTATCCGCTGGATGAACATTACGAAAGGTACCCGGTGGTGAAGACCCACCTGCTGCCGGATGAGCTGGAGCCGTCCGGCAGGGAGATCCCCGGCGTATACATCATCCGCGACGGCCGTGATGCGCTGTGCTCCATCGCCCATCACCGCAAGGATATTATCGCCCCCGGTTCCGATTACCTCGAAAACCTGCAGGCGGCCATCCACGCCGAAAAAGGCAGTTTCTTCGGGGGCTGGTCGGTCAACGTGAAAAAATGGACCGAAAGGGCTTCCATCCTCATCCGTTACGAAGATCTGCTCACCGACCCCATCGGACAGGCCGAAAGGCTGCGCGGCATCATCGAATTGCCGGAACCCGATCGCGCAAAACTTCCTTCTTTCAGCGACATGAAGTTCGGGCTGCCAAAATACGGCAGCGGGCGCGACCGGCCCATCAGCGAAGAGGAGAAACAAGAGCTGGCCAGGAAGAACTTTCGCAAAGGCAGGGCGGGAAGCTGGAAAGAAGAAATGCCCGGCGACCTCCACGAGCTGTTCTGGAGCCTGCACGGTGAAACCATGGAAAGCCTGGGATACCGGTACGACGGCTCACTGACGATGCCCGACACGGACCTGGATTACCGTGTGATCGAGAAGCTGGGACTTGCCCGGGAAATGCCCCCGCAGGAAAAATACCGCATCCTCATGGAAGCCGACAAGGTGGTGCTGCCCGATAACGACGGGGTGAAACGCTATCAGGTAGACCTGCTGAAAATGCTTTCGCAGGTCACTGAAAATCCCAACTCACGCTGGGAGGTCGACCTCTTCATAAAAAACACCATATACCCGCTTTCAACATTCAGAGACAGGATTTTCAACCCTTTCAGCAATGCCGACCTCAAAAGGAAAGCAGAAAAGCAACAAGCCCGGCGTCCCCTTACCGACCGCATTGAGCGTGCGCTGATCACCCTGGTACCCGCTTCCTTTGCCGCATGGCTGCACCGGAACAACATCCGGGTCTTTCATAATATCTACCTGTTCCTGAAACGGATGATCCTGGGCAGCCTGCATCTCGCCTATATGGCCTTCCGTTTTGTCATTGGCCGGCTGATCCTCTTGTACAGCAACATCCGTCAATTATTCGTGGTCACGAAAGCCGAAAAGGAATTCCGCAGCTACGACCTCATCCACCTGCCACTGAAACAACATTATTATCCTTTCAGGAAGACAAAAACACCCCTGCTGACCACCATCCACGACTTCACACACCGCTATTTCCCCCAGTACCACACCCCGGTGAACATCTCAAATGCCGAAAAGGGATTGCGCTTCATCAGGAATTCGGGCAGCCATGTGATTGCCGTATCCGGCTCCACTTACAACGACAGCCTGCGCGAACTGAAGATCGGCCGTGAAAGGATCCATCTTGTACATGAAGCCGCCGACAAGGAAAAGTTCCATTTTCTGGTGAACAGGGACGACACTGCCAGGGTCAGGGAAAAATACGGCATACCCGGTAACACATCTTACTTCCTTTGCCTGTCGACACTCGAACCGCGAAAGAACATCGCCAACACCATCAGGGCCTTTACAGGCCTGGTCAACAAGCATCCCGACTACCCGCTGGCACTTGTCATTGCCGGCAAGAAAGGATGGCTGGCACAACAGGCCCTGGGGCAGGACATGATCTACAACGAACGTGTTGTTTATACGGGCTTCATTGACGATAAAGACCTTTCGGCCATCTATTCCGAAGCGCTGGCCCTGTGTTATCTGTCATTTTACGAAGGCTTCGGCCTGCCTGCGCTGGAAGCCATGTGCTGCGGTACACCCGTGCTGTATGCCAACAACAGTTCCCTGCCCGAGGTGGTCGGGAAAGGCGGGATCGGCCTCGACCCCCATGACGTGGAAGGGATCGGGAATGCCATGAAACAACTATTTGAAGATACAAAGATGCAGGAAGGATTAAGGGCGGAAGCCCTGAAGCAGTCACTGCGTTTTTCATCACGGAAAACACTTACCGACACCTTGCAGGTTTACCGGAAAGTGATTAATTTCGGCCGCGATTCAGGCTACAGGAAAAACGGAATATGATGCATAGTCACCCAAAAGCAGTCGCCAACACCACCCAGACCATCCACCAAAGATTTGAAGAGATGGCCAGGCAATACCCCGACAACATCGCCCTGGTATTCAACGACCGGACATTGGACTACAAAACCCTCAACCGGCTTGCCGACGGGCTTGCGGCCAGGATCACTGCCCTGTCGGATCCCGGCATGCAGCGTACAGCCATTTATCTGGAACACGGCATCAGCCAGCCGCTGGCCATCCTGGCCATCCTGAAGGCAGGTCATGCATATGTGGCGCTTGACCCGCATTTTCCTGCCGAAAGGAATATTCAGATGCTTGAAAACAGCGGTTGCAGCCTGATTGTGACCAATAGCATGAACCTTTCACAGGTAAAAAGTTTCAATTCGAAATATGCCATCCTTAACCTGGACGAGACTTCGGATCAAGCCGGCAATCCTGTCCAACGGGTTCTGACACAGCCCGAAGACCCGGCCTTTATCACCTACACTTCCGGTTCGACGGGCATTCCAAAGGGGGTCGTCCATACCCACGCCAATATGCTGTCTTTCGTCATATGCATGTACCATATCGACTGCACCATGCCTGACGACCGCTGGGCCTATTACTATTCGATCAGCTTTTCGGCCCATGCCATGCCCATCTTCGGCGCCCTGCTCAACGGTGCCACACTCTGCATTTTCGACCTCAGGAAAGATAATTTCACCGAATTCTCGAAATGGCTGCGGCAGGAAAAGATCAACATCGCCCTGATGATCCCCTCGGTATTGCGGCAGTTTACGGCCACACTCGGAACGGGAAGGCGTTTTCCGCAACTGAACAGGCTGCTCATCGGAGGGGAAACACTTTACCGCAGCGATGTTGAGAAGATCAGGGAACACCTCAAGCCCGATGCGGTGATCTTTAATATCTACGCAAGCTCTGAAGTATACCTGGCCAGGGCTTATAAAATCGAAGCCGATACCATGATCAAAGGCAACATTGTTCCCATCGGCTACGCCGTGCCGGGTATGGATATCACGATAGAAAACCCTGACGGACAGCGCGCCGATCCTTTTAAGACCGGGGAGATCTGTATTAGCAGTAAATACCTCTCGACCGGCTACTGGGGCCAGGAAGCCATGACCGAAAAAGATTTTATCCAAAATGAGGACGGCACGCGAACCTTCCGTTCAAAAGATATGGGATTCAAGCTCCCCGACGGCTGCGTCAGCCTGGTGGGCAGAAGCGATGCCATGGTGAAACTCAGGGGGTACCGGATCGACCTGGGAGAGATCGAGAATACACTGATGGAACTGAAACAGGTGAAGGAAGTTGCTGTTGTGCTCAAAGAAAACCCTTTCGGCACCAAACACCTGGTTGCCTGCTACGTGGAAAAAGAAAACGCCGGTCTCGACCCGCATTACCTCAAACTGGCCGTGCTGAGGAACCTCCCCGACTATATGGTGCCGTCATATTTCATCATGATGAAGGAACTGCCCAAAAACGATATCGGAAAAGTCAATTATAAGAGCTTTCCCGAACCCGACTGGGAAGCCGTGAACCGGAACGGCGAGCTGGTCATGCCCGAAAATGAGGTGGAAGAAGAGTTAAAACTTATCTTTGAACGCATCCTGGAGGTAAGCCCCATAGGCATAACCGACAACATCATGGAAATGGGCGCCGACTCGCTGCGGCTGTTTGTTGCCTTTGATGAAGTGGAAAAGGTGTTCGGCATAAAGCTGAACATCGATTCCATCATCGATTCTCCTTTCATAAAGGATATTGCCAGGCAGATCGATAAGAAATGATATGAAAGGACTGCTGAATAAAAAAAACGTACAAAAGGCCACCAATTACTTTAACTCGGTGAATGGGAGCCGCCGTATCCCTTACCGTACGGGTGTCAGGATCATTTCATGGTTCTGCAGGACCGGCTTTGCAAGGGAGAAGTACTTCAGGAACCGGAGAAAGCTTTTTCATGAATTCCTGGCTTCATTGCCGGGCACCGGCGACGAGGAAAGTCTTTTCCTGCAGGCCATTTACAGCAACTTCCTGAAAGGCTGGAAGTCGGCATCCCTCTCCTGGCTGTCAGCGAAAAAACTCCATCGCTATGTCCATATCAGCGGCCGCAAATACCTTGACGAATCCCTTGCCAAAGGCAATGGGGTGATCATGCTCAACAGCCATTTCGGCCTCGCACAGGCAGCCCTGACCATATTCCCCATGCTCGGATACGAAAACTTCCATACCATTGTCAGGGTAAAAGGATTGGAATCATTGAAGTTTGAAGGGATCAGGGAAAGGAACAAGCCAAAACTGCTCATATTCAAAGATAATTCGCAAGGCGAATTGTTCAGGCAGATGTACCGCGCCAGGGAAGTACTGAAAGACGGGGGGATTGTTCACCTGCTGGGCGACGGCTACCATGGCATGAGCAGCCAGACCCTCGACTTCCTGGGCAAGCTGCGCGGATTCCGTCCCAGCTATGCCGAACTCAGCATGGCAACAGGCGCCGCCGTGCTGCCATTTTTCATCGACTGTTCGATGAACGGCAGGATCACGATCGACATCCACCCGCCGCTTTATCACGGCGATCCGTCTGACAGCCCTGGAAAAAAACGGGCGCTCATGACCAGGGAATATGCCGGCCTTCTTGCCGGCAAATGGTCCGGACAGCCCTGGAATGTATACTGGAAGTTTATGGAAAAACACCTCTACCAGGTAAATGCGGCGGATGAAGAATAGCTCTCCCCGGCTGGCATAAGAAGGAATCACATCCCCCTTTTTCGAGAAAATATTTTTCAGGGAACATAAAATGAATGATCATTTGTATTTATTTGATACATTTGGATATCCCGTAAATCAAATGATCATGAAAAAACATACTATTTTTCCGGCCCTTTTTATCACTATATTGTTTTTCACGTTGTTATCCTGCAACAAAAAGGATCAGGACAATGATACCCAGAACCAGCTTCCGTCCTGTACCATAACCGCACCCGCCAACGGGCAGGAAATTGTTATCGGCACCCTGTTAACCATTGCCGTTGATGCCGATGATGCCGACGGCAGCATTGCCGAAGTCCGCTTTTATGTGGATGATGTTGGCAAAGGTACAGCCGGAAGTTTCCCGTATAATTATACCTGGAACACCGCCGGTGAAGCAGCGGGAAGCCATACCATAAAAGCCACGGCCATTGATGAGGCCGGAGCCAGGGCTTCCGACGAAGTAGACATAACGCTCATTGAGGCTACCGAAGCCCCGCTTGCCGGATTCAGCGCAACACCCCTCAGCGGCCCGGCTCCGCTGAACGTTACTTTTTCCGACCTTTCAATCAATAACCCTGCAAGCTGGCTATGGGATTTTGGAGACGGTAACAACAGTACTGAGCAAAATCCCAGTCATACCTATAATACGGCAGGTATGTACTCGGTTCAGTTAACGGTTGAGAATGAACATGGATCCGACACGGAGATAAAAGCTGACTACATCACGGCTTCTGTCACGGGAAACCCGCCAATTGCAGGGTTTATAGCCACTCCGACCAACGGTATAGCGCCGCTGCTGGTCAGTTTTATTGACCAGTCGGAAAATGGTCCTTCGGATTGGCAGTGGGATTTTGGAGATGGTAACGGCAGTACAGAGCAGAATCCATTACATACTTACAATGCGACAGGCACCTATACGGTAAGCCTGACAGTAAATAACAGCCAGGGTTCCGACACGGAAGTGAAATCCGATTATATCGTGGTTGTTTTCGGAGGCGGTACCGGCGAACCCTGTCCGGGAATCCCGACGGTGAGTTATGGCGGCCAATGGTATAATACCGTACTTATAAACGATCAATGCTGGCTGAAGGAAAATCTGAACATTGGCAGCATGATCAGCAGTACACAGTCCCAGTCAAACAATGGGGGAATAGAAAAATATTGTTATGATAACATAGAAACGAATTGCGATATTTATGGCGGGATTTACCAATGGAATGAAATGATGCAATACGTGACAACCGAGGGGACACAGGGCATTTGCCCCCCTGGCTGGCATATCCCGTCGAATGGTGATTGGACGGCCCTGATAAATCATCTCGGTGGCACATATGTTGCCGGGGGTAAAATGAAAGAAACCGGAACTGCACACTGGAACGCCCCCAATACCGGAGCCACCAATTCGAGTAATTTTACGGCCCTTCCGGGAGGCAAATATGAAAATAATGGAAATTACAGTAATATCGGAAGGAGGGGCAGCTTCTGGTCGTCGACCGCACATAGCTCTTCAGAGGCAAACAACATCCTCCTTTATTACAATTATACGGATGCACTCCTTTACAGGTACCTGAAAGACGATGGCATATCGGTACGTTGCCTGAAAGATTGAAAAAAAAGTTAAGCCCTGACCATCCGGCAATCATTAACTGCCAGGCGCATACAAGCTGATTAAAAGTCCTTATCCCTGACGATCATCTCATAGGTTTGTTCCCAGTGCGGCGGGCGTTTTTTCGTTTGTTCGATAAAGATCTCCCAGTTTGTACGATCCGTATAATTCTTTTTCATCAATTCCCCTTGTTCATTTCTGACCTCAAAGAAAGGGAAAATGTCATAAGGCAGCAGCGGGTCTCCGTTTCCCTTTTCATCGCTGATGATGGCAATGATGCTGCTCCCGCCCCTGGATACCTGTTCAACGATCGTATCGTTCACTGCCTGTCTGACCGCCTTTACCGTAATCGCACCGGAAGATTCGTTGGTTACGCTCCAGGTGCTGTCGGTACTGCCTTCGCAGGCTGTGAGAAGAAACAGTAGTGAAAAGGAGCAGATACTGATCAAAGTGGCCGGTATACCCATAATTTAACGATATAATTGGCACAAAAATAATGAATTAATGAAATACCGCAAAGTAAGCTGCCGGGTTATCAATAAGGATCTTTCAAAATCCCGCCGGAGGCGGAGAATGTTAGCCGGAAGTTTCCGCCTGTTACGGAATCGGTTCGATGACCGTTTTCGGTTCACATTGTTACTGAAATGTTGTCACACTGATATAAATTGCCTGCCGCAGCATGTCTTTCATTGCATGCCTGACTTCATGATCATTTAACAGAAAACCCGAAGGTCTGGAAAAAAAAAGCCCTGCCTTACAAGCAGGGCTCCGCAACTAATCTGATCCTGGAAAAACTTTATTTCCTGAAATCAACATTAAAAGTCCATGAAGCATAATAGAACGCCCCGATTCCGGGCATTGCATATGCCTGAATGTATTCCTGGTTAAAGATGTTCGATCCGCCGATCCTCAGGGTCGACATCAGGCGGGGAACTTCGAAACTGAATTGCAGGTCGGCAAAATTATAGGAAGGCACGGGGCCGCTGGCAAATACCGACTCCCAGTAATAATTATCGGCCCATCGCCAGTTAAAGGCAAAGCCGAAACCCTTGTATATCTTTCCTCCTATACCAACGTTCACCTTATGTTCAGGTGTGTTGAAGCCCGGGATCACGCCATCCTGAAAACCCGCCGAATCGATCTGCGAATAGGTGTAGTTTCCGTACATCCTGAGCGCGGGATTGATAAAATAGCTCAATCCGAAGCTTGCGCCCCAGGTATTCACGTCCTGTTGGGTATTGGTGGCAACGTGGTACCTGGTAAAGTTGCCGGCCATGAGGGCATCCACCCCGCTTTGCTCGCCGGCCACGGCATCGCCGTTCGGCCGCACCACTCGCACGTAGCCAATAAAATCGGAATAGATATTATAATAAACGCTCAGATCAAAAAACAGCTTTTTGGTGATCAGACCGTTATAGCCAAGCTCTATACTTTTCAGCTGTTCGGGCTTGACCGCCTCTACAAAGGTTGTCTGCAATACCGAAGGATCTCCTGAACCAAAGGGAGGCACAAAAGCATTGACGGATTCGGCCGTATACACGTTATCAAATCCATCGATGTTACCTACGGTTATCTCAAAGCCTTTATTCAGGTACTGGTACTGATCGGTGACTGCGGGTGACCGGAATGCCGACTGTCCGGTCAGCCTGAGCACATGAAACTCGCTGACATTATAAACCAGTGCAAGCCTGGGCGACAATTGCAGGTCGTAGTTCGAACTTTTGTCAAAACGCAGCGAGCCAAAGAGTTTCAGCCTGTTTTCAACAACATCCCAGATGGCCTGTGCAAAACCGCCGAAATCTGACACACTGATTGTGCCGGCCGTATCGGAAAACACGGTGCCGTTCGAAACCGGGTTTGTATTGCGAAAAGATCCGCCTACGTTTACATCCACCCTTTCGAAGCTTTTATTGTATAATGCCTCCAGGTGATACAGGCTGGTTTTGCTCGAAAAGTTTGCTCCCATGGGAGGATTGGAACCCGTAACCGAATTAAAGGCTTCTTCCCAGGCGACCGAGCCGGGCTGTAACCACTGCCCGTTGGCTGCGTTCATGGCATTTGCCTGGGCTGTCTGTATCCAGGCAGGATCCAGGTCTTCGGTAAAGCCTCCGCTGAGATTGCCAATGGTATTAACATAGGCACCAAGATAGGCGGGGGTAACATATTTAAGCGACTGAAAACCCATATTGACCCCGGCAGCCGGCATGCTGAACGTATTGCGCGTGTCATCATTATTCATATATGCCTTGAACGAAAAACCCTTATAATCAAGGCCCAGCAGGTGTTGCATCTGGTAAAAGCCTTCGAGCGGTGCACGGTTGTTACCCATATAGATACTGGTACCGGTCGAATAGCGGCCTTCGTAACGCAACTCCACATCTTTGTTCATCCGGTAATAAAGACCGCCCCCAACCTTAAAATTATTGGTATACCCGCTATATAGCTGCGACTCCATATAACCGGGCATCATGAACTGTATCATGCCGGGGCTGGCATCGGGGAACTGTGCGGCATAGTCTGAAAATTGCTGGAACAGCGGGATTCCCGCCCCGGCCTGTGCCTCAATGATGTTGTTGAGGTTTATCGGGGGCGTTGGCTGGTTACCGTAACGGTTGGCCACCGGATCATCGGCAACCCAGTCTTTTGCCGTCATGTAAGAAGAAGTGATCTTGAATCCGAGTTTTCCGTTGGCAAATACATCCGCGTAGCGGAATTGCGCTTCACCGTATTCACGGTTACCGCCTTTTACCATCAGGGTTACCCCGCGGTACCTGAACGGGCTTTTGGTGTGGTAACTAACCACGCCCTGCATGGCGTTGGGCCCGTACATGGCCGAAGCCGGACCCGAAATGACCTCGATACTTTCGATATCGATATCGTTTACCCCAAACATATTCCCGGGTACGATGTTGATGGTCGGCAACTGGTTGTCGATACCGTCAATGAACTGCACAACACGCAGCGGGGCGGTGGTATTGAATCCCCTGGCGTTAAATATCTTAAAACCAATGCTGTTATTGATCACTTCCACATCGCGCATGGTTCCCAGATCGCCGAAATAATCGCCCGAAGGAGCGTTCTGGATCCTTTTCAGGCTGACCTTTTGAATGGTCAGCGGGGTTTCCATGATGGTTTCATCCAGCCTGGAGGCACTGATAACGACTTCCCTGCCCATGATCACATCCCTGACAAGGTAGATCGCATGCGGTCCAGATCCGGGGCTGACCGTGGTTTCAATCTTCTTGTAGCCGATGTAGGAAACCTGGAGGGTAACGTTTTCCCTGCCTGATACCTGCAGGGAGAAAAAACCATTGGCATCGCTGGTGGTACCCAACTGGGTTCCGGCCACACTGATGTTGGCCATGGCAAGGGGTTCGCTGCTTTCCTGGTCGAAGACAAAGCCGTTCACAATACTGACTTGTGCCTCAGCATAAAAGCCAAACAGGCTCATGGCCATCGTAATCAAAAGACACCGTAAATGTTGTTTCATAATAATCTTGTTTTGGGTTTATAATTGTTTATTGTTCATCCGCCTTGGCGGGAATTGATTCTCCGTTTTTCCGCCTGTACACCTCGTGTGGTATCAGCACATCGCTGTTTTCACCCATCACAAGCAGGCCGCGTATGGATTCGACACGAAGTGTCCTGAGGTATTCCTTCATCTTTTCCGGCTCACCCCCTGAAGCCTGCAGCCCACGAACGAGATAATTGGCTATGGAAATACCATAGACATTCAGCCAGTTCATTTCATGCCCGTAACGTGCCACGAATTGCTCGTTGATGCGGTTGTATCTCTTGCCGGAACGGTCGGTAAAAGGCCTGGGGAACCATATATTGTTCCCGGCGGGGCCGAGTGCCTGCCACACATCATCATTATCGACCGTATTATTGCTGAACAGCGGCAGTTCCGGCATGCGTTCCCTGATCTGCCGGCAGGCGTTGATCAGGGCCGAACCACGGCCAATCACGATCACAAAGCCGGGATCGCGTGCCAGCACCTTGCTCACTTTATTGCGAAGGCCGGTTTCGGTGGGTTCGAACACTTCTCCTTCCATCATATTGCCGCCCAGTGCTTCAAAGCTTTCGGAAAAATAGCGTACGACATCCCTTCCCATATCATCGTTCACGACCAGCCAGGAACCACTTCTCAAGCCCAACTCGTCGAAGGCATATTCAGCCATCATAGGCATCATCCTGGATTCCATCTCAAAATCACGAAAGACCCATTCATAGGGAGCCGCGATATCCTCCACGCTGCTAAGGGTAACCAGGGCAGGCACCCTGTGATCGTTCACCAGACCGATGGTGGCCTGTATCAGTGGCGTATAGCCCATGATCAGCAGGTCGACTTTCTCAATTTCGAGGAATTTTTTGGTGATGCCGACTGCATCGCGCGGATTCATCATATTGTCTTCGTACAATACTTTTATCGACATCCGGCGTGAGCTGTCGTTGACAAAGCCAAACGACAGGTCCAGTCCCTTTTTCACTTCTTCGGCAAAATAGCTGCCATTCCCCGTCAGGGGTAGATTTACCCCAATGGTATATTCAGGTACCGGAAGCGTTTTCCCGCTTTTCTTTTTCTTTTCTGTTTGTTCGCAGGAGAAGAGCAGGCCCGTGAGCAGAAGGGCCGGGATCAGGCATTTCAGGATGTTATGCCACATGGTGGTTTGATTTATGTTGAGCAATGATACAAAGAAATCAACAAAATAAAGCAAACCAGGTATATATACCTGTCTCTGGCCTTGCAGGGGCATGTCCGGCAAAGACCGGCATGGAATGTCGGGGAATAAAGGACAGACAGCGCTCAGATGTTATTTGTCCTGCTCCGATTGAGCACTTTGCAGTCGGCAGTTGCCGGTTCCGGCAGAACCCATCAGGCAGATGCCGGCGTTTTCCTCAATACCGATCAGCAGCCATCCGTATTTGTTGAACATTTCTTTTGTTATGAAAAAATGTTCCAGTTTGTGTATTTCATCGGCTTTAACATGCCGCCTGCGCCAGGGTTGTAATACTTCCCGCAGGGGCCGGATCCATTTTGCGACCGCTACATCGCTCACACCTGTAACTCGCGATATCATCCGGCAGCTCATCCCTTCAAGGTAAAGATGAACCGCCAGGCGCTTGATAGCGGGTGGAACCCCTTTGGAACCGAGGGAAAAATGATAGAAACAAGCCTTACAGCGATATCGCTGACGGCCCTTTACAAAACCCGCCCTAACATAAAATACTGAAGCACAACGCGGACAAAATATTTCCATAAAAATCTATATTTGATTTGCAATATAGGATTTTTTTTTAATATTTTTCAAATATTGTCTTGCCGTCGCGGATCAGCAACTGGCTGTCGCAAAAGTCCAGGGCACGTTTATGGTCCTGAACAATAAGCATAAGAGAGGCATTGTTGCTCTTCTGGTAATCATCCAGTATCCTGAGTATAGCGCTGGCATTTGCCGGCGAAAGCCCGGCAAATGGTTCATCGAGAACCAGCAGGCCCGGCCGTCTTGCAACAGCCATGGCCAGTGCAAGCTGTGTGCGCTCACCCCCGCTCAGCGAAGCAGCCGGCATTGGCAGATGCCGATGCTCCCCAAGAAAGGGAAACAGATCCAAAACATCCTGTAAGGCTCCACGATTTTTCCTACCCAATGCCATGTAAAGGTTTTCCCTGACAGTGAGTTGGGGGAATACCGGTGCTCCCTGCATAAAATATCCGATGCCCAGAGCGGCAACGCTTTCGGTTGGCAGCCCAAAGATGTTGGTTCCGTTAAATGCGATCCTGCCTTTTAAATAAGGTACCAGTCCGAAAAGTGAATTGGCCAGTGTGGTCTTTCCGGCACCATTTCTTCCCAAAACAGCCAGCCTGTCGCCTTCTTCTATCTCAAAACCAACATCATTCAGTACCGGATAACTGCGATGGTAACCTGCATATATGTTTTTTACTTCCAGCATCAGAGCAAATAACTTTTTTTCACTTCATCGTAATCCAGCACTTCAGCGGGGGAACCCGAAAACAATATCTTTCCGGCACTCATAAAGTGACAACACGAAGCCACTTTTTTAATAAAAAGCATGTTGTGCTCAATCAGGAATATGCTTCTACCCTGCTGCCGCATCCCCTCCATCATCCCGTAGAGGGTATCGAATGATTCCGGGCTGAACCCCGAGGCAGGCTCGTCAAGCAACAGAAGAGAGTATTTTCCCACCATTAGTCCTGCAAGGGAAAGCAGCCGCTGCTGTGCATAGGAGAGCGAAGATACAGGCCGGGCAGGCTCAGCCAGCATAGCTGACACCTCACTGTAACACCCCAGTTGATCCATGATCTTTTCCCTTGTCCGGCGCTTCAGGGTCTTATGCTTATGAGGCATCAGAAAATGATGAAAAGGCAGGGCTGATGCAGGCGTACATGCCTGGATCAACAGGTGATCCATTATACTAAGCTGCCCGAAAACCCTGATCCCCTGAAACATGCGCCCGATCCCGGCCCGTGCCGCCTCCCATGGCCTGGCATGGGTACAATCCAGGGCTTTGTCATTTCCGTAAAACAACACCCGTCCCCTGTCAGGCTTTAACAGGCCTGAAATCAGGTTGAAAAGGCTGGTCTTCCCGGCACCGTTGCCACCCACAAGCGCAGTCACTTCATTCCGGTTCACATCCATCGTCAGGCCATCGATCACATTTTTGTGACCGTCTGAATAGCGGCCTTCACGCGCCTTGTAGCCAAGGGCAAAACTTTTGCTGATATCCTTTATTTCCAATATCCGGCGCTGCATATCATTGTTTTAATTCACCAAACAATCCATTGGGTCTGAAGCGCATGATCAGGATGAGCAGCAGGCCGAAAAAAAGCTGTTTCATGGGTGAGGCAATGGTGTCGGGTAAACCCGTATACCGAAGCAGTTCGGGTACCAGGATGACAAAAACGGCACCTGCCACGCCCCCGCGGATGGTTCCGCTCCCTCCCACCAGCACGGCAATCAGGATAAATATCGATTCCTCGAGATGGAAACCACCCGGGTATATATAGGTCATATAGCCTGCAAAAATGTAGGATGCCCAACCGATGAAGGCGCTCGAGATCACAAAGGCCATGGTTTTGTACCTGCCGGTATTTCGTCCCATGGTTTGCAGGGCGATTTCATCTTCACGTAATGCCTTTAGCATCAAACCGAAATTTGAATGATAAAGCCTGTGAAAGATGATCAATACCAGAACCGCCATAATCCCGCTGAGTGCCAGGAAGGCATAGGGCCCCCTGATACCGGCAAAACCAAGCAGGATAACCGGCCCGATCCCCCCAATACCCAGGCTGCCGTTCGTAATGGAAACCATATTGCTCAGCAGGGCATAAACGATAAACTGGAAGGCAAGGGTGGCCAGGATAAAATAATCGCCTTTTAGCCTAACCGCCGGCAGGGCAAGTAAAAGACTGACCAGTGCATTGACAAGCATCACCAACACAAGGGAAGGGATGAGTGAAAGATTAAGCGTAAGTATACATAAAGCCGTAATGTAGGCCCCGATGCCAAAAAAAGCTGCCTGTCCGAGTGAGATCATCCTCGACAGCCCCGTGATCAGGCCGGTTGCCACCGACAAAATAATGTAGATGTTGATCAGTATTATTATGTGTGCGATATATCCCATTTAATAGCTTCTGCTCCTTTCGGGGATCAATCCCTGTGGTTTGAATAACAAAAAAATGATCAGCAGGATGAATGTGAGCATCATCACCCACCTGCTGTCGAAGGCATATTCGGTCAATGCCTGCAGTACCCCCAGCAAAAGCCCCCCCAGCAAAGGGCCTTCAAACCGTCCGATCCCGCCAATGACAAGCGCTACAAAGGCATTGATAAAAACCGGTATCCCCATCTGCGGATTGATGCCCACATCCAGGGTAAGCAGGCAGGATGCCACGGCCGCGAAAACACCCGAGAGGGTATATAAAAACAGCTTGACATTTGCCGGCCTCACCCCGTAAAGCCGGCTCAGCGTTTCATTGTCGCGCATGGCCCGTATGCTGATGCCTGCACCCGTATACTTCAGGTATACATAAAAGAGGGCTGCCAGGCTAAGGCTGATCAGGAGGCTGACCTGCCGCAATCCCGAAAGGTTTATCTTTAATGGCAGGAGATCATTTACCATGAAACCGGTAAAGAGGGCCGCATTGCCGAATAGCATCTCAAGCAGGCTGACCAGCAGGATAAGCATACCTACTGAACTTATCATTAAGGCGTTGTGTGAACGCCCGCGCTTCTGCAGCGGCCTGTACAGCAACAGTTCACAGATCACTGAGAGCAGCGCGGCTGCCAGCATCGCCATAAGGAAAGAGGGAAAAAGCGGCCATGCCAGCTGAACCTTGAAAAAGTAAAACATATAACCGGCCCATAGGAAAATCCCTGCATATGCAATGTGAAACACACGCATGGTATTGTACACCAATGAAAAGCCGAGGGCAGTGAGGGCGATAAGGCTTCCATTGACGAGTCCGTTGATCAAAAACTGTACGATCATCATATTGCAGCGGGCCTTGTACAAACAGCGGGAACACAAGGCTGCAGCAAATATAGATATTTTGTAGCATTATGCCCCTGCCTGGAAAATTCAACCCATAGCCCCATGCCGTTAAGAATTATTTCCTAATTTTGCAGCCTGATAAGGTCGCGTAGCTCAGTTGGATAGAGCAACAGCCTTCTAAGCTGTCGGTCGCAGGTTCGAATCCTGCCGCGATCGCAAAAGAAAAGCCCGTCACGCCAGTGACCGGCTTTTTTGTTCCGGGCCCGTAGCGAAAGTTTTCTTTCGGTTAAGGGGCCGGGACGAAAAAGACGCAGCGAACGCAGTGAGCAGGGGTTTTCTTTTGACGCCCCCCCTTTTTTCAGGATCAGCGAAGCTAATCCTGCCGCGATCGCAAAAGAAAAGCCCGTCACGCCAGTGACCGGCTTTTTTG
>CAZHFC010000018.1:0-2965 GCA_964531985.1 uncultured Bacteroidales bacterium | reverse complement strand
AAGACGCAGCGAACGCAGTGAGCAGGGGTTTTCTTTTGACGCCCCCCCTTTTTTCGTTAATAATAAGACATCAGACAGACAACTAAACTGCCTCAGGCAAGTCTATCTATTGATCAGCAGGGAAGCGGGATGCGCTGAAATAGCCAACCTTATCCAAAAGACTGCCCCGGGCAGCACCCCGGACGAAATACCGGACGGAACCCAGTACCCAAAATGATCGTATACAATAAATAATTTAGTATTATCTTTGATGTCCTAACACTACCAGATTTTATGAGATCAAAACTGCTGCTATTGTTTTCCCTGCTACCGAACCTGCTTTTCTCGGAAGGATCAAATGAAATATATGTAGATGCACCCAATGCCAACACCATGCTCTACCTTTGCAGTGATTTTGCAGGGCAATGCGGTGGAACGGCAGGGATCAGGACACAATTTGCCATCTATGATTGCAATGAGGAGGACAGGTTGTATTTTGAGGTGTTGAATGCCGACGAAACCGTATATTTTGGCCTGAGAGGCGACCCCAACAATGGCTGGTGGGGAAACAATAAAATCGTATACAGGATCAGTGACGTATTTGGCAACATTGTTTTCCCGGAAGCCGACATTCCCACCGCAGGTGTCGGTTTTATTTCAACCATCGACCAGGCCAGGGTCGGGCCAAATCAGATAGCCGGAGTGGGGGGGTATGATGCAATTGAATTCACTCCGCCGGCCCCCGGTTCTTATTTTATCGAATTTGATCGTGTCAACATCAATACCGGCAACAGAGAACCCGGGGCTTTCTATATCAATCTTTTCGACATCACGGTTTATGATATCGTTGCCAGCGAAGTGAGGCCCGGCAGGCTTCACAGCAAAGGATGGCAGTTTATAGAAGAAAGTTCGGGCGGATGGAAAACCAATTCAGCAACCTTCTACATTTATTCGACCGACAGCATCATTACTTCCGTTGAATTTGACGAAATGGAAGGACGGGCATGGATCATGTTCTGCAACCAGTACGGATGCCAGAATACCGGCAATTTCGTTGTTGACAGGATGTCGCAGTACTTAACACAGGCATACGTCCCCGAATACAGGATATTTGTCAACGAACCCGACTCAAACCTCTTTCCACCGGCAACAACACCGGGAATGATCATTCCACCCGATCCCTGGGCTGAATCTTTTTGCGATGGCACTGTGATCTTTCATGTTACCGTCGATAAACCGGGCAATGTCGATATCCTGCTTGATTTTCCCGCACCCTTTGCCGACCGCAACATAGCCACCACGGTGGTTGCGGGGGAAAACCTGATCACCTGGGACGGCCTCGACGGTGTCGGGGCACCCGTTACGAACAATACTACACTGAATTTCACGGTAACTTATATCAATGGCCTGACAAACCTTCCTCTTTACGATATCGAATTTAATGTCAATGGTTTCAGGATTGAGCTCGTAGCCCCAACCGGCACCACGCCCCTTGTTTACTGGGACGACACCAACATCCCCGGAGGTACGGTTAATTTTACCGGCTGCAACAGCGTCCCTCCAAACCCCGGCTGCCATAGCTGGGCACAAGAGATCTATGGCGACCAAAACACCATCAATACATGGTGGTTCACCGCCTCCAACAGTACTGCACCTGTAAGCATCTCCCATATCAGGGCGCCCGGACTGCTCACCTTCAACCAACCCCCGCAAAGCTATTGTGCAGGCGAATTTGGTGTCTATATCTCCGTTAGTGCCGATGCCAATACGGATGAATACCATTGGTCATATACAGGCACAGGCGCTACCATCACACATGCAGACCCTTCCGATAATTTCGTCACCATCGATTTTTCGCTCGCTGCAACTCCCGGAAATATCCAGGTTTACGGATCCAATTCCAATTGCGGCGACGGCCCCGTTAACAACCTTGCCGTTACGATTGCTCCCGTGCCGGACGGCGATATTCTGGTCAGCCCCAACGACACGGTTTGCATTGATGATCTGGTATCATTCAGCGGTGTCGACAACAATGGCCTGAACATACAAAACTGGCAATGGAGTTTTGGCGACGGAAACACCGCCACCGGGCAAAACGTCACGCACATTTACACAGCCCCCCTGAATGCCAACGTAAGCTTGATCCTCACGACCCAACAGGGCTGCAAGGATACCGTCTTTTTTCCCTTAACAGTAGTAAACCCCAGCATCAGTTTCACCTCCACGCCCAACCCCAGTTGTGTTGGCGACACGGTATGGTTCACCGGCATTGGTGATGCCACTTTCACCGAATGGCTGTGGGACTTTGGCGACGGCAACACGGCCACCGGTCAGAACACCTGGCACATATACACCGGCGACGGCAACTATGGCGTGAACCTCGACGTATGTTCCAAGAGCGCTTCCGGCACCCAGCAGGTGATCCCGCCGGCTTTGGCCGAGGCGGGCTCCAACGAGGTGATCTGCGAGCACCTGGCCTTTGAATTTGGCTCGGCCTCCAGCCTGGCACAGGTTCTGAATGCCGACTCACTGCGATGGTTCGGCGGTTTGGGAAATTTCAACGACCCGCGGCTGTTACACCCACGCTATGTGCCTGCTCCCGGGGAGCTCGGGCAGATCGACTTCATGCTGGTGGCCTATGCCATGCTGCCATGCAGCAACGACACCTCTTACATGCGGCTGACCATCCTGGACGGCCCCGAGGCCGACTTCACCATCAGCCCGCCCGACTCCATCTGCGTAGATGAGGTGATCGCCCTGGATGCCACCTCTACCACCAATATCAGCCAGTGGCGATGGAGCTTCGGCGACGGTAACAACGCCTTCGGGCAGAACGTCACCCATGCCTATGCCTCCGACGGGGTGTATACCATCACCCTGGTGGTGACCAACGACCAGAACTGTATCGACACGGTGCAGTATACCATAGAGGTCTTTGAGCTGCCCGTGGCAAGCTTCGGCATCGCCCCCGGCAATGCCATCTGCC
>CAZHFC010000017.1:0-76251 GCA_964531985.1 uncultured Bacteroidales bacterium | reverse complement strand
AAGCGAGAAGCGATTTTAAACTGGGTACAAAACCAGCGGGATGTAGCGCAGCCCGGTTAGCGCGCCACGTTCGGGACGTGGAAGTCGTGAGTTCGAATCTCACCATCCCGACAACCAAATGCCCTGGCAACTTTGTTGCCGGGGTTTTTTTTACACCTTTAAAAGCTTGCTTACAAAAGGTGCAAGAAAAACCCCCGGATATGAGCGAAGCAAATCAAGGCTTTTGGTTGTAACCCTCTCCCCAGGGATCAACGAAGTTAATCTCACCATCACGACAACCCAAAAAAGACCTGTCAGGCAGTGATGGGTCTTTTTGTTGAAAACTTGACAAGCACCCGGGCATTCACTATCTTTATCCATCATTTAACCCATCTGTTATGATCAGGCAAGTTATCTTTGCACATCACCCTTATCTCTCCCCTATCCTTGTTATGCCGCTCATAATCATTTTAATAGCCTTTACCCAGGGCCCACCCGACGGATACACTGGTTCTCCCCTCGACGAAAAGAATTGTACCGAATGTCACCTGTCGCTTCCTCCGGGCAACCTTCCAAACTGGATCACTACCGACATACCGGCTTACGGCTATACACCGGGCGAAACCTATACCATTACGCTTACCGCCAATGGCATTGTTGCGGTAAAGATGGGATTCCAGATCACCTCCGAAACGGCCGGCGCCAAGGCCGGAGCCTTTATCATCACCGATGCACTGAACACCCAGCTGGCAGCTCCGCAAACAGTTACGCATACCACTGAAGGCTCATCGGTAAAGGCATTGCCTTATTCCCGGACCATGGAATGGCAGGCACCCGCAGCAGGTACCGGAGATGTAACCTTTTTTGCCATCGTTAACCAGTCCGACAACAACAATAACAGCAGCGGCGATCTCTTTTATGCTTCGCAACTAATTGTTTCGGAAGCATCTGTCAGTACCGGGGATTTTGCCAAAGAGCCGGCCGGAAATATTTTCCCGAATCCCGCCGGCAATACCATTCATCTCAAGCTGCCGCTCAATGCCGGGCTAAGGATATTCAACCAGTCCGGCCTTGAAGTGCTGCGTTCCATTGCCGAAAATGAGTATATGGAAATAGCCGTCGGACACCTGGCAGCAGGAACCTATTACCTTGTGGTTTACCATGAAGGAAAAAGAAGCACAAAGGTATTCATCAGGAAATAATATTTCAGGGCGAAACTTATTCACGGCTTACTGCATTCCGCTTTCTCTGCCTGCCCGGAAAATACAGATCAGATGTTGTTGAATATTCCGTTCAGGTATTATCATTCATTTCTTTACGAAAAGGCACATATCATGACCAAATAATGAATAACTAATTGATAGATATTCAATGTGTTAATCACCTGATGATGACCATGAAAATCAGGTGTATGAAGCCCGAAGCAAGACAAAAATACTGATATCAACGCAAAAAGGCGGGTATTATAATTTCCGCCAAACCCTGAGGGATTAATCGATCAGGGGATTTTCTTTCACTACACGCTAAAAATTCTATTATAGTAAATAAAATCAAATTTTATGCATTTGTATGTAATTAAAATTTACTTTAGCATAAATTCAAACTTTAAATCTTTATAAGGAGGTTCATTATGCATCGCAAAAATTCAGTTTTTTGTATTATCGTTTTTTGGGGGCTTACAATGACAGGGCTTCACGCACAGGAAGCCATCCTACCCTCAGGAATGGATATTTCAGGCACCTCAGGCTCCGTCAGCTATTCAATCGGGCAGATTTTTTATTCTACCCATTCAGAACCCGACGAATATTCTTCTGCCGAAGGCGTACAGCAGCCTTACGAAATCCAGGTCATAACCGGACTGGACCAGAATACAGGTATCGATCTTGAACTTAACATCTATCCCAACCCTGTAAATAGCATTCTTTTCCTGAAGATCGACGATAATGATTATGAAAACTATATTTATCATCTCTATAATGCTAACGGGAAACTCCTGGAGAGTAAAAAAATCCTGGGAAAAACCAGCAACATCAATATGGAATACCTGAAAACAGCTTCTTATTTTTTAAAGGTCACCGCTAATCAAAAGGAAATTAAAACATTCAAGATTATTAAACATTAATTGCGGCATGACTGAAACGATATGTTTCTGCAAAAAAAAAATAATCTTATTTCATCTTCCTAAAAACAAAACCAAACTTAAATCATTATGAAAATAAAAAACATCCGGACAAATGTGATCATTATAATTCTGCTGTCCAACCTGCTTATCGGTACAGGCTTTGCTCAGGCGCCTGAAAAATTCAGCTACCAGGCTGTTATCAGAGATGCTGAAAACTACCTCGTTACGAATGCTGATGTTGGCGTACAGATGAGTATTTTGCAAGGTTCACCCGGCGGACCTGCCGTTTATGTAGAAACCCATATAAAGGAAACCAATATCAATGGCTTATTAACACTTGAAATTGGTGATGGAACAATTGTAAGCGGTGAGTTTGAAAATATTGACTGGTCTGACGGTCCGTATTTCATTCTTTCGGAAATCGATCCGACTGGTGGAACGAATTATTCCATTACGGGCAGTAGTCAACTTCTCAGCGTACCTTATGCTTTGCATGCAAAAACAGCCGAAAGCACTGTAATGGAAACCGATCCTGTATTTACAGCTTCCATTGCTGCAGGCATTACAGCTACCGACACCAGTTACTGGAATAATAAGTTAGATATGGAAGTTGATGGGGATACAACCAACGAACTACAAAACATTTCCCGTACGGGGTTGACAGTGACTTTAAGCCACGGAGGAGGATCATACGAGGATAGCGTAAACACTTATGTTGCCGGTATGGGTATTGTCATTGACGATACTGTGATCAGTGCCAAAACCTATTCGGTGGGCGATTTTGCCCATGGCGGTATTGTATTCTGGGTTGATGAAACCGGCCAGCATGGGTTGGTTTGCGCCAAAACAAATCAAAGCTCCGGTATCCGGTGGTACGCAGGCTCATATACTTACACGCTTGCAAAAGGAAACGGGCCGCTGGCCGGAAATATGAATACGGCCATCATTATTTCCAGTCAGGGATATGGCGATGGAAACACTAATGCTGCACGCATCTGTGCAGAGCTTGAAATCACAGAAGACAACATCACATATGGAGACTGGTACTTACCTTCCCGCAGGGAAATGGAAATAATGTATGAAAACAAAGAGGTGATCAATACAACAGCCCTTGCCAATGGCGGGGGCACATTTGCCAGCGACTTCTATTGGAGTTCAACTGAATATACCAATAATCATGTTTGGGTACAGGATTTTGACAATGGAGTGCCCGCATTCAGCTGGAAGCAAAATCTCCTGTATGTCCGTGCAGCCAGGACCTTTTAATTCCTGATCAATATTCCTTTTCTCCAGCCAGCGGGGTATGAAATATTTTTGCATTCCATGTATGACTATAAAATCTTTATTTATAATGTCATAGATTTAATTATTTGTTCACGGCCGGGGCTTTAAAAGAAAAAGGAAGTACAGATCAATGTAGAAAAATATATCTTTGTATCCGCTTTTCAAGCCTCTTTAGCTCAGCTGGTAGAGCAGCTCACTCGTAATGAGCAGGTCGTCGGTTCGAGTCCGATGAGAGGCTCATGCCCGCGTTTCTGGCGCGGGCATTTTTATTCTGTATGGTTATCTTGTATTTATCGATTAACATAAAAGCCCCGATGTTCGCGCCTCCCTGTCCGTTTCCCGGCCGTCTGCTGACAAAATGTCCATGATAATGGATAATACCTTATTGGCAAACTATTTGATCAGGCATTTGTTTAAATCTTAAACTTTTTCAACAATGGCGATGATATGGATCATATTCGGGGTGTTTGCCCTGCTGAGCTGGCTGGTGAGCAAACGTCTTAAAAATAAATTCAGGCAGTTTTCCAAAATACCTGTGAACTATGGCATGACCGGCAGGGAGGTTGCCGAGAAGATGCTGCACGACAACGACATTTACGATGTAAAGGTATTGTCGGTAAGCGGTGAGCTCACCGACCATTACAACCCCGTTAAAAAGACGGTAAACCTGAGTCAGGCTGTTTATAACAGCAGTTCCGTTGCGGCGGCGGCCGTTGCGGCCCACGAATGCGGCCATGCCCTGCAGCATGCCCATGCCTACTCATGGCTTCAGATGCGTTCGGCCCTGGTGCCGGTGGTAAGCATCACCTCGCGCTGGGTTCAATGGGTGCTGCTGGCCGGCATACTTCTGGTGGAAAGCTTTCCGCAGCTTCTGCTGGCCGGCATCGTGATGTTCGGGCTCATGACGCTCTTCAGCCTGATCACCCTTCCGGTAGAGATCAATGCCACCAACAGGGCGCTGGCATGGCTCAACACCAGTGGCATCACCAGCACGCAAACCCACCCGAAAGCACAGGAAGCGCTGCGCTGGGCCGCCTACACATACGTGGTGGCTGCCCTTGCTTCACTGGCCACGCTGTTATATTACATTATGATCTTTATGGGAAGGAGAGACTGAGAATTGTAAGTGTCAGTTGTTATTCATCAATGGCAATTCCCATTTTTTATTGTCAATTTATTGGATGAATGGTTGTCAGGACATCTTCATTCCCGGGGATCCTGCTTGCGCAAACTGTTTCTGAGTGATTCCGACACCTCCCATAATTGCCTTCCGTTAACCGGATCGGCAGCCTTGCTGTCCACCGCCTTGCGGCTCATCAGGAAAAGGTAGTCGTTGGCCCTGCCCTCCACATCCGGTGATGCAGCCAGGTAAACCACCGGGATACAAGCCTTACGGGGAGACCGGAAGAAAAGACTGAACACCAGCTTCAGCAGGGGGCGGAAAACTTTCGGGGCTTCACGGGCGATGTTGCTGTTCACGGGCCCGGGACATAAGGCAAACACGGAATAACCGGGCCGGTCGCCGGGATTCAGCCGCCGCGACAACTCAATGGCAAATGTGGTAAGGAGCAGCTTATAATAACCGTATCGTTCCATCACCTTTTTGATGCCGAATTCATGGTATTCGCCGAAACCTTCCAGGTGAAAGGTCTTCGGATTACGGTGGCTTTCCGACGACACGAAGATGATGCGGGGAACCCGCCCATCGCCCCCGGCAAGAACACCCTTTTCGAGCAGCCAGTTCACCAGCAGGAACTTGGAAAAATAATTCACCACGAACATCTGCTCAAATCCCTGCGGGGTTTTCCTGCTTTGCCGCGGAACCACAGCGGCATTACAGACCAGGATATCGATACTTCCAAAAGCTTCCTTTAAATGCACCGCAAGCTTTTCAATGGAAAGCAGGTCGCTGAGGTCGACATGGAACATGTTAACCTTATCCGAACCGCTCAGTTGTTTGACCTTTTCGCCCTTATGGGGAATACCGCTGCGGCATGCCATGATCACTTCGGCCCCGCGCTGTGCCATGGCCACGGCTGTGGCAAAGCCCAGTCCGGAGCTCGCACCGGTGATCATAACCCTTTTACCGTCGAGGCGGTCCCGGTCTGTCAGTTCACCGGCAGGGATCTGCTTCCGGAAAAGGTCGCGAATGCCCGTGAAGGTCGCTTTTAATGGACTCTGGTACTGGCTTTGCTTTGTGCCTGACACCATGCTGCAGTTTTGAGTTTTAAGTGTTGAACGCTTAATTATTAACAAATGGCAATTGGTTTCAGTGTTTCAGTGTTTCACGGTAGCCGGTGATCCTGGTTTCGATATCTGCTTCGGTAAGGCCGAAATCGCCAAGTGAATACTCATGGATACCATATTTCCGGGGCGGGTTTTCCTGTTCGGCCCTTGCAAAAACTTCCAGCAGTTGCTCATCGGCCCCGCCATTGCCTGAATATATTTTTTTGAGTACTGATCCGGCATCTTTCACCAAATCCTCATACTGAATATCCAGGAAAGCCCCTTCGCCCTTTCTTTTCCTGAATTCCACGCCCTTGTTCAGGATGTAGGTGCTTTTCCTCACCCAGTGCTGTCTTACCTTTTCGGGGCTGACCTCATGGCTGAACAGGGCCCAACTGTGCGACATCATGCTTAGGAATGAGGGGATGGAAAGGGCGGGGTCGCGGTGAGTCCACAGGTAGCGCACATCTCCGAAAAAACGGTCGGCAAGGTGCAGGTGTTCGAGATGATGCGGTGACTTGAGCACCCATCTTCGGGCCGGCCGTTGCCATTGCAGCAGCTTAAGCAGTTTGACGGCATACCGGTATGCATGCGACTGATCAGTTTTTTCAAGCCAGCCGGCATAGGAAGGCACATGCATGGTAGCCTCCGGGGTGGTGCTCATAAATGTGATATCGAGCAGCAGTATATCTTCTTCCGGTGCAAGGTGTTCTACGGGGTGGATGGCAAAAAACCCGGGGGCCATCAGTTTCAGGGCCTTTTCAGACAACCTTGCCTTTTTGATCCGCTTATCGGTCCTGCCATTTCTTCCGGGATAGGGAGCAGGGTTGATGGCTTCCCAGCTTGCCAGCACCCGGTTGGCCGGATCGGCATTGAGAAGCCGCTGCAGCTTGGTGGTGCCGGTGCGCTGCAGTCCGGCGATCAGCCATACAGGATACAACTCCTGTTGGAGGATCCCGGGATGTTTCTTAAAAAAGTGCTCAGCCCTGAGCCGGTTCGAGAGCAGGTTCACGATGCGTTCACGGGAGATGAACATCCCGGCCGGATGCAGTTCCGCTTCGTGCTTTATCGACCAGAGCAGTCGTTCGAGCGGCTCATCTTCAAAATCGCTGCCCAGATCATCAAGGCCCGTCGATCGCCTGGCTCTCCGGATCAGGCTGTCCTTGTCAAGACTAAGGGCAGTACCCAGCGGGTATGAGGCTTTCCAGGCTCTGTTCAGTAAATTGAACCATACCGGCATCCTGGTAAAATCATGCGGGGATACGACCTTGCTATTCTTTCCCATTCAGCAGTTCTTTCAATTTAACAACACGGCATAACGGCTCTGTGGCAGGGGCATTCTTTCCCAGGCGGTACCAGCGCCAGCACATGGTCCCCTCCCGGTGGCCGCATGTCTCCAGCCAGTTGGGCAATCCTGGATCGTTTGCAGCCACGACCACGCGCAGGCTTCCGTCATCTTCATAAACGGCACTGCTCTTATTGATACAGATGTTAAAATAGCGGTAATCCAGTGACTCCATCCAGTAGTTGTTCAACTGAAAATTCCAGTTGTCGCACGGAGGCGGTTTCACTTCGATCAGCAGGGCTTCATCATCACCGAGTTTCCAGTGGCTGTGGAAATAGGTGATGTTGGCATCACCGCCGGCGGCATTGGAAGTTGCGGGGTCGAAGAGGGGCAGCTTGTTGGTGTGTTTCTGAAAACCTTTGGCCCACCCGGCAAAAAGCATGGGCGCCCCGACCACAAAGAGGGCGGCAGTCTTCAGCCCTTCATCCACTGCGGCAGGTGTCAGGGGAGCGGGCCGCTCCGCACCGCCAATCCGCGAAATGCTGAATTCGGCCGGGATTTCCGTATCGCGTTTATAAAATGTCTGCCTTACCATCACCAGACCTGTATCCGCTTCAACCTTCAGCCAGTTCTTTCCCTTTCTTTCACGGCTCAGGATGATCTCAAAACTGCCGTCGTCTTCCACAAAAAGGTCATTGTGTTCCAGTACCCCGCAGGGCGCCAGCCCGCCTGTTGTGCCATAGTTTCCGTTTTGGGTGAAAAACCCCAGGTAATGAATGGTATTACGCTTCCCCCTGATCCGGTATTCATATTTCCCGCTGATCTGCGCATTGTAGTAATGGTTATCGGGGTTGTCGGCCCCCATTTTCACGCTTTCATGCACCATTCGACGAAAAACCGGGAACCCCGGATCGTTGTATTCCACAAAAGCTTCCAGCCCCGCCCGTGTGAGCCTGCTCAGGTAGCGCACACCCTCGGCCTGCTGGAAAGCATCGCGGGGAGCGCCCGCATACATCAGTGCCGTACCGGCCAGCTTCAGCCTGTCGCAAAATTCCTCCCACGCTTTGCCACTCACGATGCGCCGGTCATGGATATCGGTTTCGGTCTTGCCCCGAAGCTTCAGAACGAGCTTACGGATGGATTTCTGGGTTTTTATGAGGAAAAAGAGGAGATTCATGATGGGTTCAGGGTTCAGGATTCAGGGTACCGTGTAGCTTTATGTTATAAATTTTAAGTTATGAGTTTCGCATAATGTCTATTGCATATTTTCACATTCTCCCCGTATCAGGCTCAAAATTAAAAAAACTCATGAAACTAACCGTCTTCGTTTAGTTCGATGGGTTCATCGGACCGAACCGCAGCCGGTGGTTTGCTAACCACCACGAACTCCCTTACCAGGTAGGTTTCAATGCTTTTATAGTCGATAAAAGATTTCACATCGAAATAGGTCCTGATCATGTTAACCGGTGCCAGTCCGCTTTTTGAAAAGAACCTGAAGGGGTTCAGCAGTTCGCGCCCTGTATGGCAATGTTCTTCCACGATGCCGTCGTACCATTGCGGCGCCTCATCCAGGGCATCCACCACCTCGTTGCGGTCGTAATGGCAGATGGGGTGCACTTTCAGGGTGAAGGGGGTATGCCCCTGATGCCAGCGATGGATGAAGGTCTCGCGGGGTATGTTCTTTTTCTGACGGAAGAGCGTGAGCAGGCACAAGCCCGGCGACGCTTCGCCGGGCTTCCATGTCATTTCCCTGGCAAGCGGCAGGGCCCCTTTAACCAGGTAGCTTCCCGAATAGCCTCTGGCTCCCTGCAGGATTCGGTGCATGCCGGGCTCCCCGGAAGTAATTGAAAACAAGGCGACCTTATCATGCCTGAAGGGGATCACCGACAGGCGTGGAGGCCTTTGAAGGGTAATGGTATAGTGCAGTTTGGCCGGACGAAGGTTACGAAGGTCTTCGGCCAGTTGAATGGCCCGCCTGAAAAAACTTTCATAATCCTCGCCGCTGCTTCCGCGGATGATCGAAACGGTCTTATGCATGATGATGATTTTCTGTGTTGCCCTCCCAGTGAAGCCCATGCCCGGCACAGGCTGAAAACCTTATAAAATATGGCCTTATCAGGCAGCCCGGGGCAGTGTTTCCCATTACCCGGAAAATATTTTACCTTTACCGCCACAGCAAATATATAACTTATCAGCGGATGGAAAAACCAGGTATTCTCATTACCGGCGGCTCGGGTTTTCTGGGCGGGCATATTGTAAAGGAACTCCTCGGGAATGACTCACCCCTCAGGCCTTCACTGGTCAGAACATTCGACAACAGGGATTTTTCTGGCAGTGAGGCCGTGGAAGCCGTGAAGGGCGATGTTTGCGACTATGCAGCCCTGAGCAGGGCCTGCAGAGGCATCGATGCCGTGATCCACTGTGCCGCCGTGGTCGACTGGGGTACGCACCCGCCCGGATATGTTTATAAGGTCAATTACGGCGGGACCGAAAATATTATCCGCGCATGCCGCGAGCACGGCATCCGGTATTTGGTCTTCACCAGCTCGCTGGATGCTGTATACACCGGCAAACCCCTGAGGGACATTGACGACAGTCAGCCCTATCCCGCCAGGTACCACAATATGTACTGCAAAAGCAAAGTGATGGCCGAACAGATCGTAAAAGCCGTTGCAGGAAAAAAGCTCAAGGCTGTCATCCTGCGTCCTTCCGATATTTACGGCCCTGGCGACCCATACCACATGAATGCGCTAATCGGCATGGCCAGATCGGGGATCTATGTACGCCTTGGCAACGGCCGGGCAAAGGCCCAGCACATTTATGTCGGCAATATGGCGCTGACACACCTGCAGGCATTACAGGCACTGATGGAAGGAAACGAAAAGATCAACGGGCAGGCTTACCTCATGACCGACGGGCCACCGGCCAATTTCTTCAGGTTCTTCGACCAGATCGTTGCCGGAGCGGGTTACAGGATCTGGCCCAAAAACCTGTGGATACCCCATTCCATTGCCTGGCCCATGGGGTGTATATCAGAATCCATTGCTTTCCTGCTCAGGCCTGTAAAGCGTATTAATCCCGGCCTGAGCCGCTTTGCCGTTGACTATACCTGTACCGATTTCACCTTTAACTCGGAGCGGGCAGCCACGGATTTCGGCTTTAAGCCGAAGTATACGGAAGAGGAAGCAATCAGCCTGACAGCCGATCATTACCGGAAGGCTTGATAAGTGCTTAAAGAATTCCCGGGAACACGGCTTTCCTTCCTTTCGGATATTCACTGAAATGCTCCCTGTACCATTTATGGTGGTCGAGCGCACGGGGCACCAGGTTGGCAAAGGTCCACAAAGCAAATGAGAGGGCGGGCATGTTCCAGGCCAGGATGGCATAGCCTGTCCATTCCATCATCTCCCCAAAATGGTTTGGGCAGGAGATGTACCTGAAAAGCCATCCCCGCGGGATACTGTAGCCATTGCTGCTTGTCTTGCGCAGCCATATCAGCATGTTATCGGAACGGATGTTGACGGCCATGCCGGTGCAGAAGATGATGAGGCCGGTGATGAACTGCGGGCTGCCGAACCATGCAGGCCCGTACCCCTCTGAGTAATAACCCCAGAAATACCCGATGAAGAAGCCGTTCACGGCATTGAAGAATATGGCCATGAGCACGATCAGCAGCGGCATTTTCTTCCCTTTTGTGCGTAGGCGGAAAGGGAAGATCAGCACCCGGTTGGTATAATGCACCAGGAAAGGAAGAAACAATAACCATATTTCCCATCTTGCGCTGCCCTCCCCGCTCAGGAAGATGCCCAGCGGGAAGATGAGGGCGGGCAGTTCCATGATCAGCCAACCCGGGCGGTTGCCGATCATCGGGCCCCAGTTGCTTTTGCTGTGCCTTCCATAGGGCGCCGTGACAAACAGCAGGAGCACCATGGTCAGCAATCCTGTGATGACCCATGCCCAGATGAGTTGATTGAATAAGGTCTGCTCCATCGTTTCAGCTTTTGTTGCGCCTGCAAAGTAATGAAAAAATCCTGTTGCCTGACGAAACCGGCAGCCTGCCGCGGGGCTGTGCCTGCAGCATTCCAAAAATGTGCCTTATAAACCTGATTCACTGCCGGAATATTTCTACATTTGCCATCTCTTATTAACACCAACCAACCTAAGCGAACCGATGAAGCAACAGTTTGACCCGGAAGACAACTACCGCAGGAGCAGGGAAAAGACCGGCTATGTGAGCCGCAGGGAAGCCACACAGGAGGATTACGACCGCATCGGATTCATGTCGGGGCTGGAAGTCCACCAGCAACTCCTGACCAGGGAGAAACTCTTCTGCCATTGTCCGGCCGGTATCTATAACAAGCACGAAGACTATGACGCGGAGCTGATCAGGCACATGCGCCCCACACTCAGCGAGCTGGGCGAATACGACGGCACGGCCCTGATGGAGTTCAAAACACGCAAGGAGATCATTTACCGCATCAACAATGCCACCGCCTGCACCTACGACGTTGACGACACGCCTCCTTTTCCGATCGACCGGGAGGCGCTCGACATCGCCATCGAAATATCTTTGCTGTCGAAACTCAACATCGTGGGCGAGGTGCATGTTACGCGTAAGCAATACCTCGACGGCAGCATCCCTACCGGTTTCCAGCGCACCGCCATCATCGGCGTTGAGGGGGAGATCCCGCTGAAGAACAAGAAAGTGCGGCTGATACAGCTCAGCCTCGAAGAGGACTCCTGCCGGGAGATCTCCGACATCGGGCATGTGCGCACCTACCAGACCGACCGCCTGGGCATGCCCCTGATCGAGACCGTGACCTATCCCGATTGCGTGAATCCTGATGAAGTGCGCGAAGCCTGCGACTACATCCGTTTCCTGAACCGCAGCACTGGCAAGGTACGTACCGGGATCGGCGCAGGAAGGCAGGATGTGAACGTAAGCTGCCGGGGAGGCACACGGGTGGAGATCAAGGGCGTTGCGCATACACGCTGGATCCCCGAACTTACCCATAACGAAGCCTTCCGGCAATGGGCACTGCTGCAGATGCGGCAGGACCTTCTGGCACGTTTTGCTGAACCGGAAAAATGGCAGATGGCCTGGAAAAAACTGAATTATCACACACATAAATTCAGTTATCCTCCCCTGAAAGAAGCCAAAAAACAGCACCATCAAATCGTGGCCGTAAACCTGCCGGGATTTCTTGGTATGCTTTCGCACTTCACCCAGCCCGGGAAGATGTTTGCCGACGAGATCAGCGACAGGCTCAAGGTGATCGCCTGTCTTGAAAAACCCAACATGACCCACAGCGAATCCTTCGAAAAACAAATTACCGGAACCGCCTGGGAAAAGATCAGGAAAATGTTCAAAGCCGGGGATGAAGATGCGCAGCTTGTCTTCTGGGGACCCGAAGATGACGTGAAAACGGCACTTGAAACCATCGAAGAACGCTGCCGCCTGGCTTTTGAAGGCATTCCGAACGAAACCCGGAAGTCGTTCGAAGACGGCACCACCATCTTCGAGAGGGTATTGCCGGGCGCCGACAGGATGTATCCCGATACCGACACACCGCCCCGGCCGCTGGAAGATGCCCATATTGAAGAGATGCGCAAGAAGCTGCCCGAGGAAGTGATCGACCGCTACCACAAAATGAAAAAGTGGAACATCCCCGAAGACACGTATACTTACATTTTCAAAAGAAACCACTTCCCGCTGATCGAAAGGATCATCAATGAACTCGGGGTTGATCCCGTGCGGGTGGGCACCTTTTTCGGACATCAGTTGAAATTCGTTGAAGGTCACTATAAACCTGCCGAAGCCTTCAACCACAAAATCATCTATGCCATGTTCAGGTACCTGCTTGCCGAAGGGCTCGACCCTGAGCTGGCAGCGAAGATGCTGCCGGTGGTATATGAACACCCGAAGATGGACTTCGGCTCGGTGCTAACGGTGATCAACTTTAAACGGGTTCCGGAAGAAAACATCCTGGCAAGGATCCCTTTCCTGCGCGAAAAGTTCAGGGAAATCCGCCGTTCGGAGCGTAAAGAAGACGAGATCAACTGGATGATGGGTGAATTGCGCAGGATCGCTCTGGGCAATATCAGCCTGAAGGCGCTGTATATGCATTTAAATGGAAAATAATTCTCAAATCCCTATTAACTGACGGATCATGACCGAAGACTTTTTTCAAGGATACAAAGGAGATGCACTGGAGGTATTAAAGAAGTACAACACCCGCGTGTGGGGGCAGGCCGTGATCGAAACCACGCGCGGCACCTTCCATGGCACTGTCCTTCCGCGTGCCGAGAACGACGACGACCGGCACATTGTCCTGAAGATCCCTACCGGCTATAACGTAGGCATTGACACTGGCACCATCACCGGCATGAAGGAGGTGGGATACAAGAAAGCCATTTACAAGATCCCCGAGAAGCAGTTTCCCGTAACCCCGGGCCTGCCGAACGTGAAGCTTTTCGGCACCGGCGGCACCATCGCTTCGCGCCTCGACTACCGTACCGGTGCGGTGATCCCGGCATTCTCGCCAGGTGAGCTTTACGGGGCCGTACCCGAGCTGGCCGACATATGCAACCTCGACACCGAAAAGGTCTTTGCCGTGTTCAGCGAGAACATGGGACCCGAGCAGTACAAGAAACTGGCCGTGGCCATTGGCAAGGAGATCGAGAACGGCATCGACGGCATCGTGATCGGTCACGGCACCGACACCCTTCATCATACCGGGGCCGTGCTCACCTTCATGGTACAGAACTCACCCGTACCCATTGTGCTGGTGGGTTCGCAGCGCTCATCGGACAGGCCCAGCTCCGATGCCGCCCTCAATCTCATGCACGCCATGAAAGCTGCAGGCCACTCCGACATCGCCGAGGTGCTGGTATGCATGTTCGGACCCACATCCGACGAATACGGCCTGCTGCACAAGGGCACACGCGTAAGAAAAATGCACTCATCATACCGGTCGACTTTCCGCACCATCGGCGACACCCCCGTGGCCATGATCAGCCGCCAGGAGATCACCCCCATAAAAAAAGAATATAACCACCGGCGCAAAGACCGCAACGTAACAGTCCTGCCCTACTTCAGCGACGAGGTTAGCATGCTGTATTATTACCCCGGCATCAAGCCCGACACCCTCGACGCACTGGTCGATGCCGGCTACCGCGGGATCATCATCGTGGGCACCGGGCTCGGGCATGTGAACAAGGAACTGTACCCCGCCATCGAACGGGCACACGCCAAAGGCGTACACATGTACATGACCCTGCAAACCATCTGGGGTTATGTGCACATGTTTGTTTACGACACCGGCCGCGACATGATGGCCAAAGGCATCATCCCTGCCGGCAACATGCTGCCCGAGGTGGCCTGGGTCAAACTAAGCTGGATCCTCGGCCAGACCGACGACCCCGAAGAAGTAAAACGCATGATGCTCACCCCCATCAACGACGAGATCACTCCCCGCGAACCTTATAACGGATACCTGGTATACCAGGGCGGCGTGCCGGAAGTGGAGGAGTTTATCAGGAAAGTTCATAAATAGTGTTGAGTTATTTTTAGATTTTGCGTTGACCGTTTTCAAGTATTTCAGGTTGTTTTGGGTTGCTTTTACGTTTGCGGAAGTAATTTTTATAATGTTCACGATCTCCTCCGTATACTAACTCAAATCAAAACTTACCAGCTCCCCCTCCTCCAATATCCTTAGCCGGTATCGGGTTTGTATGGCCGATCTGGAAGCCACCGACATCTTGTATGTAAAATCCCGCCTGCTGAAGGCGGCAGAAGCGTCATTCTCACAGGCACCTATAACGGTTGCACTCCTGAACAGCTGTTAAGGAATAATGTATTCTTTCCCTGCAATCAGGAGTTGGTATAATTCGATGATGTTTATTGAAAAATGAAAACTTTGCTCAGGCATATTGGCTTTTTTCATGCCCTTTCCTTTATCCATTTATACCCGAAATGAAAGATTGTTACATATTGAAATGCGAAAAACTGAAAAATCTCAACTGTGAACATCCAGTTGGCTCAAAACTCAAAACCTAAAAGAAAAAGTGGTAATTTCGCCCCATGCGCCTGATCCCGGCAATATTGTTTTTTTTCAGCCTGGCATTTGTCTCTGCCCAGGACACCCTGCGGGTGATGCACTACAACCTGTTATATTACGGGGAAAACACCGGTTTCTGCAATATGACCAACAACAACCCCGACCAGAAGGATGCCTTTATGCGGAGCATTGTAGGTTATCTCCGGCCCGACATACTCACCGTGAACGAGATATCGCACCAGACCACTTATCACTTCCGGATGCTGAACCAGGTAATGAACCAGACCGGCTATGCCCTTTACGGCATGTCGGGTTGTCCGAACCTGGCCGGTTCGGGAATTGTGAACATGATGTATTATAATACCGAGAAACTGGCCCTGCATTCGCAGCAGGTAGCCCAGAGCGAAGTTCGCGACATTGACGTGTACCGGATGTACCACCTGAACGAAGGCCTGGCAAGCGGCGACACCATCTTTCTGAACTGTATCGTGGCCCATCTGAAGGCCGGCAATTCATCATCGGATGCGCTCAGTCGCAGGGTGATGACCGAAAACGCCCTTACATACCTGGAGGATAATGGCAGGCACGGCAACTATCTCTTCATGGGCGACTTCAACGTATACAAATCATCGGAGCAGGCTTTCCAGCGTATGATCGCCAACAGCCACCCCGTATTCGGGTTTTACGATCCCGTTAACGCCATTGGCGATTGGCATGAAAACTGGTCATACAGCCATGTGCATACGCAGTCGACACACAGCTCCACAGGCGGTTGTTTTTCAGGCGGCGGTATGGACGACCGCTTCGACTTCATCCTCATCAACAAGACCCTTTACCAGCAAGCCGAAAAGATCTATTACCTGGAAGGTTCATACCATGCTCCCGGGCAGGACGGGAAACGGCTGAACGGTTCACTGCTCGACCCGCCCAACATCAGCCTTCCCGCCTATGTGCTCGACGCCCTTTACGGCATGAGCGACCACCTGCCGGTGGTAATGGACCTGGTGGTTGACGAAACGCTGGGCACGGGCGAAGAAGACATCCTCCCGGGGATGGCTGTTTCATACAACAATCCCGCAAAAGAAGTGCTGAAACTACGTATCGACCCCGACAATCCCGGCCAGGCAGAGCTAAGCCTTCTTGATTCTACCGGGCGGAAGGTATATCGGAAAAACACCACGCTGCACCGCAACAACCTTATCACCATCCCGCTTGGCGGACTTCCTCCGGGATTATATTTTCTTCTTATACAACAGGAAAAGGCATTTTATTCGGGCAAGGTACTGATCACCAGGTGAGAACCATAAGGCCCTTTTCCGGTTTCCCGCGACAATATTCAAACATCAGTACAGATACCGGCAGCTCATTGCATGGCAGTTCATTTTCAGGCCAGAATGAACAACGATTATTAGAAAAATTATCTACTTTTGCAAAAATTTTCATCTCTCCGTAGCTCAGCTGGCAGAGCAGCTGACTCTTAATCAGCGGGTCCCAGGTTCGAGCCCTGGCGGGGAGACGGGCAAAAGCCTCTCGAAATTTCGAGAGGCTTTTGCATTTACAATTCTGTATTTTGTATGTGAAATTCTAAATGTATTTTATGAATGTCAGGTGGATTTATTGATCAATTATCAATATGGCTAACTGTGAGGGGTAAACATTTTCTATCGACCATACAGAATACCGGATTTTATATTACTTTTCTGCTTTCGAATACTCCAAACCGAAAATATTCAATCGTACATCACATCGACCATACAGAATACAGAATACCGAATTTTATATTCTTCAGGGCTTTTGCTTATACGATTCAGATTTTGTATTAAATGGTTTCCGTGCGTAAAAATGGCGACACCACCTTATCGGAAGCAACTTCGCCGTCAATCACCTTCACCAGAATTTTATAAGCCTCCGGCATTTCATTTCTGATGATCAGCAGTGCGCTGTTCACACCAGCTTTCACTGCTATTGGCACACCACCGCCTACCGCAGCCCACTGGCTGCCGATATAAAGATTTTTTACCGGAGTAGATATATGGGCAACCTTATTTCTGATATTCCGGTAGCTGGGCCGGAAACCCATGATAGCTCCGTCGCGGTTGCCCGTGTAGCGCAGGTAAGTGATCGGAGTGGCAACATCCATCACTTCAATATGATTTCGGAGCCCGGGGATCAATTTTTCCTCAACACGTTTGATCAAAATATCAGCATATTCCTGTTTAAACGACTTATAGGCATCACCCCTGATAAAATTATTTTCCTTGTCGCGCTCCGTTTTCCAGAATTTTCCATGGCTGATGGAGCATGAGGCATACAACATGAGGACACCTTTCCCTGCAGGTGCCACAGTGTGGTCTCGTGAAGAGTTCGCAATAACACTGATCTCGGTCTTGCAGGCTTCGCCGCTGTCTTGTTCTTTACGTGTGATATCATCCCTTCTGATCAGGACCTGTTCTTCAAATATTCCAAGTTCTTCCGTCGTGCAGTCCAGGCCAAGCGAAACAGTTACGCAGGAGTTGTAAACCTCTGCATTTTGTTGTTTCTTGATAAGCCTCTGACTAAGCGTTCCTTCAGGAAGCAGTTTAGTGTAAACTGACTCAACATCACAAGCTGCGATGACATAGGAGCTGCGTATTTTATGTGTCATTCCCTTGCTTAGGATGCTAACACCTGTGGCCAGTCCATTTTCCATATTTATCCCGGTGACCTTGCTGTTGCAAAAAATACTTGTATTCCAGGCCTCCAGCTTATCAGCAATCCAATTTGTAAGTGCCTGGGCGCCACCTACCGGTGGAAGCTGATAATCGTTATTGTATGCCCAGCCAACCGGAACCATGCAAGATAAAAGCTTTTCTTCGGTGCTGTAAAGCTCTTTGAGGCAGTCACTCCCGAAAAAATGTCTTAATCCTGTCTTTGCAGAGAATGGCAGATAGCGGATGAGCGGTATTGCCGCCCGGCTTGCCCGGATAAAAGATTGGATCTTCTCAGGCAGTGACATGGTCTCTGAGGTACGGGTATGGTTGGTCATCTTTCTAAAAGCATCAGCAGTGGCTTTGCTCGCCTTGAAAAATTTCCTGATAGATTTTTCTTCGTCCGGAAACCCGGCAATCATGACATCCCTCATCTCATCGGGGTCATTTGTTAAGCTATAGTTATAGGAATCACTTAAAAACCGACGGATCCTTTTATTTTCGGGCGTTTTGGGCGAATCAGGGCCGATCAGGTCGAATATCCTTTTGACAAAGCCACCGGGGCCCATCTGATTCAGCCAATGGATGGCCGAATCAAAAGAAAAGCCTTTGCGCTCATATCTTGTTAAATATCCACCGGGATGTGATGCCATCTCAACAACGCAAACATCCAGTTTGCATTTGGCAAGAAGGGCAGCAGCAGTAAGTCCCCCAAGACCGGCACCGATGACGATTACATCATACTTTTGATCAGAAGAATGCTTTGAAATATCGTAATTTCCAGGAGACATATGGGTGTAGCTAGTCAGCTGTCAATATCCGAAAAAAAACAATACAGAGCAAAATGCTATGTGGATTAATTGATCAATTATCCATTTGGCAACCTGTGAGGTGTAAACATAAAATATCTTCAATCGCACATCACATCGACCATACAGAATACCGAATACCGAATTTTATATTCCTATGCCCTAGCCCGGCCTTTTCTGAACGGCGACATTAATTTGTTTTTACAAACTTCGAAACAGTGCTTTGTCCGTTTGTTGTGATTCGGAGAAGATATATTCCTGCTTTCAGGCCGGAAACATCAAGCCTGATGGTATTGTTTTCAACATTCCCGGAGGATGCGGCCATCAGCGTTTGACCGAGTTGATTGATCAGCCTGATATCAAACGGGCCGGCATCCCTGTTTTCGCATTTGATGCTGACAGTATTCAATGCAGGGTTTGGATAAACATGAATCATAGCGGGGCTGTCTTCTCCCTCAGGAAAACCGAAATCACTATCCACCTCAACCAACGCCCCGAAAGCAGGCCGGTTGCGAAATTCGCGAAAATCATAGACCACGTTATAATCAAACATCCCGGGGTTAAATTCAAACACAAGCCCAAATCCATATGCGCCTCCGCTGCCCGTGGTCCCGTAAAGCTTATTGTTTGAGGCAACCATCAGGCTGCCCATCGGCTGTCCGCCCATGTCAAGGCCGTCGAAGTTGACAAGCCGGCTTAGGTTATCGCTTTCTGCATCGTACCTGAAAAGCACCCCTCCATTGTTGAGTCCGCCACGGAAACATAATCCATAAAGCTGGTTATCAGCAAATTCAATAAGGGTGCCAACGGGAAGGCTTCCCTTGTTGGTGCCGTCAAAGTCTTGTTTTTTCGTAAATATTCCTGATGGGATATCATATTCCCACAGTACACCTCCGTTATGAAGCCCGCCTTCGCTGGCAATCCCGTATAACTTACCATTGGCAGCCTGCACGGGGTTTCCCCGCGGGGTTTTACCCGATGTTGCCATTTGAAAATCGAACAGTTTGGTGTAAGTATTGGTCGTGATGTTCCATTCAAAAAGCACACCGTCGCCATTGCTTCCCCCCTGTGTCAGCGTACCGTACAAATTACCGTTTGATGCCTGTAAAAGCCTTCCATCCGGGCTTGCACCACTTACAAATTCATCAAAATCAAATAATACCGTATAATTGCTGGTGGCCGGATCCAGAACATATAGCAAGCCATCCGTGTTAGCGCCCCTGTTGGCCATCCCGTAAAATAAACCATCCGAAGCCTGTGTAAGCCCTCCCAGGGGTATTCCGCCGTTGTCCGCATAATTGAAATTGAATAAAATCTCATGGCTGCGGTCAACGGGATTAATACGATAAATGGTACCGGCATCAACATTGCCACCATCATAGGTAGTGGCATATAACCAGCCATCATCGGCCAGCAGCAGATCACTGAACGGATAGGATCCGTCAATGGCTTCCATGAAATCAAATTTCTTTACAAACAAATCATTTTCCGGATCATACATAAATAATATCCCGGGACCTGAAGGCAGGCTTCCACCCCTGGAAGTTGTTCCATACAAATTCCCGTCAGGGCCCGGCGTCAAGCTGCCATACGGATCCTCGCCATATAATTCCCCATAAAAATCCTGAAGCTTGGTAAGCGTTTGATCATTAATGTTGAACCTGAACAGGACCCCATCCGAGGTAAGTCCTCCGTCTCTGGTCATCCCGTACAGATAATCGCCGTATTGTATGAAGTTTGCGGTAGGGTATGCGCCATTGGTTCCGTCAAAATCAATAAGCTTGTAAAAAATATCCAGGTTGGGATCATATTTGAAAAGCACGCCATATCCGTTTGCGCCCCCTGCCGATGTCATTCCGTAAAGAAAGCCATTTGATGCCTGGAACAGTCTCCCATAGGGAAAACGGCCGGAGGCGGAACTATTAAAATCATGGAGTTTGGTAAAAATTCCGGTTCCGGGTTCGTAGCTATAGATTACGCCATGCAGGCTTACCCCTCCACTATATGTCATCCCGTAAAGTTTTCCATTGTTGGCCTGTATAACACCCCAGGAGGGGTTCCGGCCATGATTGATTTCATCAAAACTCTGACGTACCATTATAGCGTTCGTGCCCGGGTCATATTCAAACAGCACACCGTATCCAAAATCACCGCCCATTTCGGTAACCCCGTAGAGTTTTCCGTTAGTGGCTTCACAGAGTGCGCCAACGGGGTACTTACCCAATCCGCTAACCTCAAAATCTGCTTTCACTTCATATGAATAATCGTCAGGATCGAATTCAAACAACTGGCCATCGTTAAAGAATCCTCCGGACTGCGTATATCCGTAGATTTTCCCGTTTGATGCCTGCACCAGACTGCTGCTTCCGGCTGAGAGGCTCACAGAGGTATATGGATCGTAGAAATCATGGACAACGGCAAATGTATTTGCAAGGGGATCATATTCATAGATGATGCTGCCAAAGCTGCCGAATCCTCCTTCGGCTATCCCATACAATCTCCCGTTACCGGCATGAAGAAGGTTGTCGCGCGGGTGTTCGCCATTGTATTTTATAAAAGTATGAACCACATCAAATCCACCCTGTGCCAGATCGATTTCACAGATCACTCCCGACTCTGCAATCCCACCCCATGGCAGGGTTCCCCATAATTTTGGCTGGGCAAAGGCTTGAAAATTCAAAAAAACAAGGATAAGCACAAGAAAAAGGCATACAGTCATTTTTTTCATAAGGCTGGGTTTTAAGTTTAAGAAGACCTGAATGAATAATGAGATCATCCAATAAATACCGGATATATAAACCCGGGGGCGTATCTTGTCTGTTCCCATGTGCAGGTTGCCTGCCTGGCGACAGGCGTTTTATTTACAAGCATTAAATTTACGCAATCTATTTCATTCTGTCAATATTTAATTACAGGATTTCCGGTCGGCGACACAGAAGGCACAGTGCAAACCCGAAGGCGAATTCCGGACATGACCCCGCTTGCGCGCGCCAGCTTGGTTCTATATTACTTTTCTGCTTTCGAATACTCCAAACCGAAAATATTCAATCGCACATCACATCGACCATACAGAATACAGAATTTTATATTATTTTTCTGCTTACAAATACTCAAAACTGAAAACCTTCAACCGCACATCACATCGACCATACAGAATACAGAATACAGAATTTTATATTTCCCCGCCCTGGCGGGAAGCCGGGCATATCCCCCAAAAATCCCTACCTTTGTCAATGGATGCAAAACTGCCTATAGCCTGTATATGTCTAACACAAAAAACGCAAGGATGAAGATCACCAAGCTGTTATTAATCGCAACCATCATCACTGTTATGAGCTGCAAACCACAAACCGAAAACCCGTTGTTGGGCACTTTCGACACGCCTTTCGGGGCGCCACCTTTCGACCTGATAGAAACCCGCCATTACATTCCGGCACTCCGCGAAGCCATCCGGATACATGAACAGGAGATCGATGCCATCGTGAACGATCCTGCCGCACCCGGCTTCGAAAACACCATCCTGGCTTTCGACCGCTCGGGCGGGCTCACCGACCGCATCAACAGGATTTTCTTCGGCCTGAACGGTGCCAACACTGATGATGCCATGCAGGAGGCGGCAAAGGAGATCTCCGCCATGATGGCCACACACCGCAACGGCATCCGCTTCAACCAGGAACTGTTCAACCGCATACAAACGGTTTACGAGGCCCGCCTGGAATCGGGCTACGACAGGGAACAGCTGCGGCTGGTGGAAAAGATCTACGACGATTTCGCACGCAACGGAGCAGCCCTGCCCGAAGAACAGCGCAACGAACTGAAAAGGATCAACGAGCGCATGTCGGCCATATCCCTGCAACTCAGCCAGAACCTGCTGGCCGAAAACAACGGCTTTAAGCTGGTGATCGACCGGGAGGAAGACCTTGCCGGTTTACCCGAACGGGTAGTGGCGGCAGCCCGTGAGGAAGCCGCCGGGGCCGGCCTGGAAGGCAAATGGGTGTTCACCCTCGCCAAGCCAAGCTGGATCCCTTTCCTGCAGTTCTCCGAACGCCGCGAATTGCGTGAACAGCTCTACACGGCCTATACCATGCGCGGAAACAACAACAATGAATACGACAACAAGGAGCTTTTCATCGAATTGATGCTGCTTCGGGGGCAGATGGCCGGGATGCTGGGTTACGACGACTACGCGGCCTATTTCACCAGCGATCAGATGGCCGGCACACCCGCCAATGTCTACGATTTCCTTTACAAGGTGTGGGAGCCTTCGCTGGAACGGGCCATCAGCGAGCGAAATGATATGCAAGCCATTATCGACCGGCGCGGTGAAGACCATGAGGTGGCACCCTCCGACTGGTGGTATTATGCCGAGATCGTGCGAAACGAAAAGTACGACCTTCGCGAAGAAGCCATCAAGCCCTACCTGCCAATCGACAATGTGCGCGAAGGGATCTTCAACCTGACAAACAAGCTTTACGGGCTCAGCTATGTGAAGCGTGACGATGTACCTGTATACCACCATGAAGTGGAAGCCTTTGAAGTGCTCGACCATGACGGCAGCCTGCTTGGCCTGCTGTATATCGACCCCCATCCGCGACCGGGCAAGCGCAGCGGCGCCTGGTGCGGCACTTACCGCGGGGGCGCATGGCGCGAAGGCGAAAGGATCGTACCCATCGTAACCATCGTGATGAACTTCTCCAGGCCAGCGGGAAACACCCCTGCCCTGCTAAGCTGGGATGAAACCCTCACCTACTTCCATGAGTTCGGCCATGCTCTGCACAACCTCTTCGCCATGGGCCGCTACGACCGTACCAGCCGCAGCGTACCGCGCGATTTTGTGGAACTGCCCTCACAGATCCTCGAAAACTGGGCCGCCCACCCGCAGGTGCTGAAAACCTACGCCAGGCATTACGAAAGCGGTGAGCCCATGCCCGATGAGCTGATCGAAAAGCTTCAGAACAGCAAGTACTTCAACCAGGGCTTTGAAAACACCGAATACCTCGCGGCAGCCATACTCGACATGGACTGGCATACCGCCACGCTGACGGCCCAAACGGATGTGAACGGATTTGAAAAGCAATCCATGGACCGTATCGGACTGATCCCGGAGATCATCCCCCGCTACCGTACCACCAACTTCGGGCATATCTTCGGATCGGGCTACGCCTCCGGCTACTACGTATACCAATGGGCCGGCGTGCTCGATGCCGACGCCTTCCGCGCCTTCGAAGAATCAGGCGACCTCTATAATCCCGAACTGGCGGAAAAATTCAGAAAATACATCCTGGCCGGGAACGGTACCTGGGAAGGCATGGAAGCCTATGTGTTGTTCCGCGGCCACGAACCCTCCATCGACCCCTTCCTGGAAAGCAAAGGACTGAAGTAAATTTAAACGTCAGGTGGAAGAAGATGGTTTAACGGGAACGGAGTGAACAGATGTATTGATGAGGGATTAAATGGCTTGACCCGGGACCGGGGGTTATGTGTTTATTTTAAAATATTGTTAAACAGTTGTAGGTGGGTGAATAATCCATTTCTCTCATAATAACACCTACAGGGCCAATGAACCGGTACTGCCGGTTGGTAATGGAGAATATTATTATGGCAGAAATATAACATATCAATTGTATTAACCATATCTTAGCAATGGTATTTCATTAACTTTAACCATTCAAGCTATGAACAGCAACGCCAACGAAGAAAAATTGAAAAATTTTTATGATCTTCTTGCCTTCCTGCTCAGAAAATATGGCGTATGGATACTCATTTCCTTTATCCTTTTCCTTAGCGCAGTATCAATATTGGTGCACTTCAGCGCCAAACCCGGAACTGAGGTTAGTATTATTGGCCTCATTTCTTACACAAAGGCCGATAACATTGTTTATTCTGCACCAGCAGATTTACAAACTGCAGACACCGGGCAAATGCAACCAGCTGAAGAAACAACTGACAACGAAGACTTAAACGAAAGCTATGCACCCAGTGTATACTTTGCCTGGAAAAAGCCTGCCCGTTTTGAAAAAAAATGGCTGAAAAAAGCACAATCGTTCGTAACAAAAAACGGCTTTTCAATCACCCATGATCTGGATGGTGTTTTTTGGGCACAAAATAATAATGTTGCAGTGGTTGTCAGTTACTCAGAATCAACAAACCAGTTCTCCGTAATAGCCGCCTCATCTCAATATCGTAACAAAGCAGCCCGCGAATGCCTTGGAAATATCTGGCGGGAGGTAACAGGTGAAAACATTTACTAACGGCCATTCCGTCAAGAACAAAAATTAAGATATTTTTGATGCGATTGGGCAAGCTTATGTGATATATATCTGACTAAAAAAATATGAAATTTCATAATATTTGTCGAATCAGATATTATTCAACGAATAACCGATCGATGTTTACCTCCCCGTCATCATCAGGCCTGATCTTCATTGCCAAAGAATTCTTTAATCCCAGATATGGATGAATAACCCGGGATTGGTTCGATTATGTTTCCTCAAGGCTCCGCCTGTGAAATAACGTTCTCAACTTTTTGAACCCCGAATCCCCGCAGCAGGCTATTAAATAATAAATAATATAACAGTATCGCAGTATAAAATAACAGCCATGTATCCTGCCAATCGCAGCAAGTCATTAAACGATCATAACGCTCAACTCATTTAACGCAACACCCAACAGGCTATTCCCTGTCCTTCACACAGCGTACGCTGAGTGCATTGTTCTTGTCCCAGGAGATGCGGAAGACACTTTTCTGCGGGCCGTCGAGGGCATAGGTCCAGGCTTCTTCGCTGCGGCGGCCGTCGCTGGCCGACCAGAAATAGGTATATCGGTCGCGGTATGAATAGCGCCCGTCGTAACGGCGCACCCCTTCGGGCAGAGCGCTGAAGCCGCTGCTGTTGAAAGTCTCATCCACTTCAGTCTTCCAGCGTTCGGCATCGGGAGCTTTCAGCGCCGTGCCGGCCGCCTCCATCCCGCCCAGGTAGCTGGTCAGGATATCCCACTCGTCGCGGTCGGGCAGGTGCCAGCCATCCGGACAAACCTCGCAGGCATTCTGCCAGTCGTACAGATAACCCATACGTTCGCCATACTCCTCATCATCATTATAGGCATAATAAGCTCCGCTCTCCGGTTTATAACGAAGATTCGCCGACATCCATACCTGATCGCCAATCTGCACATACGGATACTGTTTGCCGTCGCGCGAATCGGTAAAGGTATTGGGTGCTTCCTGCCGGCATGCGGCAAAGGCCAGGAGCAAAATCAGTAAGGTAAAAAACGGGGATTGTTTTTTCATGATCATATTGCTTTATAGTTATCGCATGGAAACAAATGTAAGAATAGTGACCGGAAAATCAAAATCAACAGGAAAAAGAATGCTGGGGATGAAGATCGAAGAAGGAAGAAAAGAGAAGCATTTTTCCAATGCCTGATGACTTTCCCGACAGGCCAGAGTTCGGCCTGACAATTTCAGTTCATTTTGTTCCTGAAACTATCATCTCCCTGATTTAACAATAGAGCAATATAACAATAGGGCAATGAATCCCCCTTCTTTCAGACTCGGTATCGCAGACAAACTGTATAAACCTGTAGCCAGTCACACTGCCCCACTGCATATGCATAAATGTAACAAAATAAGCCGAGGGTAAATATAATTAAATAAATGGTAATAAATCGATTTTCTTACCTTTACGCCGCTCATGAAGTGGCTTCATCCATATTGGGTTTTTCAGGTATTGCTGCTTGCCGGTACCATGCTTTCCGCCCAGCAGCCGGCAAAGGTCAGACTTATCCGCAGCGACGAGCTGCTGGTCGATGAGCGCTTCAACAAGGACGTGCAGCGTCTGCTCGGCAATGTGGTGATGCTGCACGACAGCACTTACTTTTATTGCGACAGTGCCTGGCTCAACCGCGGCACAAACAATTTCAGGGCATTCAGCCGTGTGCATATCAATGTCAGCGATACACTCGACATCTACAGCGACTCTCTTCATTATGACGGGGGTACGCGCATTGCCGACCTTTACGGCAATGTGAAACTGGTCGACAACCGCGCCACACTCACCACCGACCACCTCACCTACGACCGCAACAGCCGCATTGCCTATTACTATAACGGCGCCGTGATCGTGAGCGATACCAACGTGCTTACCAGCCTTACAGGACACTATTTCACCGGCAGCAAGGAAGCCTATTTCCGACGGGAGGTGGTACTCACCAATCCCGATTACGTGATCCGATCCGACACGCTCAAATACAACACCACCTCTAAAACAGCATGGTTCTATGGACCGACCACCATCGTGGGCGAAACGGACAGTATTTACTGCGAAGACGGATGGTACAACACCGAATTCGATGTATCGCGCATGAAAAAGAATGTTTATGTGCTGCATGCAGAGCAAGTGCTATGGGGCGACACGGTCTTTTACCGCCGCCATCCCGCTTTCGGGCAGGCCGAAAACAATGTGACCCTCTACGACACCCTTCAGAATATTTACGTGAAAGGTCATTATGGCGAGTACGACGATGAGGCGGGCTACGCCTATGTAACCGACAGCGCCCTGGCCATCATGCCCGAAAAGAACGATACCCTCTTCCTGCATGCCGACACCCTTTGGATGCGCACCGACAGCGCAGGGAAAGCCAGGCTGATGCAAGCCTATAAGCGTGTGAAATTCTTCCGCCGGAACCTGCAGGGCATGAGTGACAGCCTCGTTTACCACTTCCCCGATTCAACCATCATCATGTACCGGGAACCCGTGATCTGGTCCGACTCCAACCAGCTCACCGCCGACTCGGTGAAGGTCGTGATCGCCAACAACGAGATCGATACCATGGTGCTGTACAATTCCTGTTTTATCATCTCGCGCGACGGCCCCGACAGTTACAACCAGGTGAAAGGACGCATGATGACCGGCTACTTCAGGAACAACGAGATCGTGAAGATCCGCGTAGATGGAAACGTGGAAACGCTTTATTACCTGCGCGAGGACAACAACGCACTCATCGGCATACAGAAGGCCAGGGCCAGCCGGATGATCATCTTCCTCGACAGCAACCAGATCAGGGGATTTACTTATATCGACAAGCCCGACGGTGCCATCCACACCGTGTCCGAGCTCAATACGGAAGAACGAATCCTCCGCGACTTCAAATGGATTGAAGGGCGACGGCCGATGCGGAAAGAAGATATTTTCGTTTGGTAAAAGCCCCCCTTGCCGGCTCCCGGCATCATCCCGGCAAAAAACAGGTATAAATACCTGGTTTCGCAAATGCGAAGCCTGCCCGTTAAGGATATGAAGAAAATATTTTTCCCGGCGGCGGGAAAGGATTATCTTTGCATGAACACCAGGCTGCCATGGCAGGAAAAAACAAAAAGAACGGATCCTCTCTCAGGGTAAACAAGGGTATTGACCCGCCCCCGCAGGTGAACCGCGACGCTGCCGACCGTTTCAGCAGCATTCGCATGCATGAGGCAGATGCTGCTGAATACGCCAAAGGTATATTGTCAGGCAACCGCACCCTGCTGAGCAAGGCCATCACCCTGGTCGAGAGCGCCCTTCCGCGTCATCAGTCGCTGGCACAAGCCATTATCGCCGCCTGCCTTCCCCATGCCGGCGATTCAATCCGGGTTGGCATCACCGGTGTACCGGGCGTTGGAAAGAGCACCTTCATCGAAGCTTTGGGCAAACACCTCACTGCCTCCGGGCACCGGGTGGCCGTGCTGGCCATCGACCCCAGCAGCAGCCGCAGCAAGGGCAGTATACTGGGCGATAAAACACGAATGGAAGAGCTGGCCAACGACCCGCAAGCCTTCATCCGCCCCTCGGCCTCGGCAGGCTCCCTGGGCGGCGTGGCCCGAAAAACACGCGAAACCATCATCCTTTGCGAAGCCGCAGGTTTCGATTGTATCTTTGTTGAAACGGTTGGCGTAGGACAGTCGGAAACGGCCGTACACGCCATGGTCGACTTCTTCCTGCTGCTGATGCTGGCCGGCGCCGGCGACGAATTGCAGGGCATCAAGCGGGGTATCATGGAGATGGCTGATGCCATCGTCATAAACAAGGCTGACGGCACCAACAGGGAAAAAGCCGAACTGGCCCGCCGGCAATATAAAAATGCACTTCACCTCTTCCCGCCCCCGGCCTCAGGCTGGGAGGTGCCGGTCGAAACCTGCTCGGCCATCAACAAGCATGGAGTGGCGGAAATTTGGCAAATGATCCTGCGCTACCGCGAATCCACCACCAACAACAGCCATTACTTCTTCCGCAAACGGCAGGAGCAGTCGGTACAGACCATGTACGAGAGCATCAACAGCCGTATCATGGATAACTTTTACAGCAACGAAGCCATTAAACAGGCTATGGCTGAAGCGGAAAAAGAGGTGCTCGAAGGCCGGCTCAGTGCCTACCAGGCAGCCGCACATCTGCTCGGGCTTGCACGCAGGCAATAGCATCCCTTTTGCAGGCCGGCATCGGACATAATTTATTATCTTTACCGCCGCATCAACAAGCACGAGCGCCTCATGAAAAGTTTTAACCTGATAAACAACATCACCGGCTGGATCATTTTTATTTTCGCGTCCATCGTCTATATCATCACCACCGAACCCACAGCCAGTTTCTGGGACTGCGGCGAATACATTGCCACCGCATACAAGCTGCAGGTTGGTCACCCGCCGGGGGCACCGCTATTCCAGATGATCGGGCGTTTCTTCTCACTTTTCGCCTTCGGCAACACATCCATGGTCGCTCAGATGGTCAACATCATGTCGGCCTTCTGCTCATCCTTTACCATTCTGTTCCTGTACTGGACCATCGTGATGCTGGCCCGCAAAATTTTTGAACAGGAGAGGGAAATGAACCGCGGGCAAATCTTTGCCGTACTCGGCAGTGGCATTATCGGCTCACTGGCCTATACCTTTTCCGACTCTTTCTGGTTTTCGGCCGTTGAAGGTGAAGTTTACGCCATGTCGTCATTCTTCACAGCCATCGTCTTCTGGGCCATCCTGAAATGGGAACGCGTGGCGGATGAAAGGCATTCCGACCGCTGGCTAATCCTCATTGCCTACCTCATCGGGTTATCTATCGGTGTACACCTGCTCAACCTGCTGGCCATCCCGGCCATCGCCTTCGTCTATTATTACAAGCGCTTTACCCCGGAACGAAAAGGCTTTGTACTCACTTTTGCAGTCAGCATACTTATCCTGGCGGCGATCATGTACGGCATCATCCCCGAAGTGGTCAACCTTTTTGCCACTACCGAGATGCTTTTCGTGAACAGCCTTGGCCTGCCCTTCCACACAGGTACCGTTTTCTTTGCACTGGCGCTTTCGGGCTTGCTGGCCACGGGAATCATCTACAACCGAACCGGAAAACGCCCGGTGCTGATGGGTGTATATGTGCTGGGTGGCATCATCGCACTGCTCATCCTGCTCGAATCAACCTCCGTGGTTTCCTTTGCCGGGCGACTGCTGATTGTCGGGGCCGTGGCCGCATTGTTTTACTTTACTCGCGCCCGCCGGGCTATGCAGAACACCATCCTGCTGTCGATCGTATTTATCGTGATCGGCTATTCTTCATTTATCATGCTGGTAATCCGCTCCAATGCCAACACCCCCATCAATGAGAACAGTCCCAAGGATGCCATCAGCCTGCTGGCATACCTCAACAGGGAGCAATACGGCGACTGGCCCAAGTTTTACGGACCTTATTACAATGCCGAGCTCATCGGCCGCAAGGACGGGAACCCCGTATACCGGCGCGACAACAAAGCCGGCAAATACATCGTGATCGACAATAAGAAAAATGCTGAACCGGTATACAATCCCGACCATATGACCATCTTCCCGCGCATGTGGAACAGCACCGAAGACCGCTACATCAACGATTACAAGAACTGGGCCGGGATCACCGACGACCCCGACAACCAGCAGATACCCACATTCGGACAAAACCTGAGGTATTTTTTCCGCTACCAGGTGGTGCATATGTACTGGCGGTATTTCATGTGGAATTTTACCGGGCGGCAGAACGACATACAGGGAGGTTACGGCGACCTTATCAATGGAAACTGGATCAGCGGTATCCGCTTTATTGACGAAGCCAGGCTGGGGCCGCAAACCGGCCTTCCCGACAACTTCGACAATAAGGCGCGCAACCGTTTTTATTTCCTCCCGCTCATCCTGGGGCTGCTGGGACTTGTCTTTCATTACCGGCGCCATCCCCGGGATGCCTGGGTGGTTACCCTGCTGTTCTTCATGACCGGCCTGGCCATTGTCATCTACCTGAACCAGCATTCGCCGCAGCCCAGGGAACGCGACTATGCCTACGCGGCTTCATTCTACGCCTTTGCCATCTGGATCGGGCTGGGCACGATCGCCGTCTTTGAACAGCTCAGGAAAGTGGCCGCCGGAAAAACCGCTGCCATAACAGCCACAGCTGTTTGTGCAGTAGTGCCCGTTATCATGGGCGTGGAGGGCTGGGACGACCACGACCGCTCGGGGCGATACACTGCCCTGGAAATGGCCAAAAATTACCTCAACTCCTGCGAACCCAATGCCGTGCTGTTTACCAACGGCGACAACGACACCTTCCCGCTGTGGTTTGCGCAGGAAGTGGAAGGCATCCGCACCGACGTGCGGGTGTGCAACCTCAGTCTGCTCAACGGCGACTGGTACGTGGAACAGATGGTGCGCAAGGCCTACGATTCAGACCCCATGCCGATCACCCTGAGACCTGAACAGTACCGGCAGGGGACACGCGATGTGGTCTACCTCATCGAAAACGAAAACATCACCGACCATGTTGACCTGAAAGCGCTGTTCGACATCGTCGACCGCAACGAAGAACGGCTGCAGTTCAGGCGCGAAGGGGAAGTGATCAATTATTTCCCAACCAAGAAATTCATGTTGCAGGCCGACCCGGAAAAAGTAGTTGAAAACGGCACCGTACCTCCTGAACTGTCACCCAGAGTGGAAACACTTCACTGGACCATCAACCGCTGGGGGCTGCAGCGCGCCAGCGTGGTGCTGCTGAACTTCCTTGCCGCAAACGACTGGGAGCGGCCCGTATATTTTGCCACTACCACGGGCACACAGGCATATCTCGGCCTGCAGGATTATTTTCAGCTTGAGGGAATGGCTTACCGCCTTATCCCGGTGAAAACCCCGACAAGCGGTGCCCAGGAGATCGGAAGGATCAATACCGATGTGCTCTTCAACAAACTGATAAACCATTTTGGATCGGGCATGGAAGACCCCGACATATACCTGAACGAAGACAACCTTCGCATGTCGATGAGCCTGCGCAGCGTATTTGGCAGGCTGGCACTGGAACTGGTTAAAGAGGGGAAAATGGATTCGGCCGTGATCGTATGCGACAGGATCATGGAACTGGTCCCGCCCGAAAGCGTTCCTTACAACTACTTCACACTGGCCATTGCCGACGCATACCTGCAGGCTGGTGCCACTGATAAAGGCCTGGAAGTCCTCGAAGGGATGTTCGGCATCATAAACCAGAACCTGGAATACTTCTTCCGTTTTGAAGGACGAAAGGCCCTGATGGTTGACGACATGCGAAAGCATTACCTAAGCATGGCACATGAACTGAAGGAAACGGCCAGGCGCAATGCGCAAGCGGAATTGCGCGACAGATCCGACAAGCTGTTCAACGACTATTATGATATTTACCTTATGCAGATCAGTTATTGAACGACCACGTGCTTTACCATACCCCATATTTCCTCAGGCTGTTGGGTGGCAGCGGGCTGACCTGGGAGATGCCCGCCGGCGACCGGCAGCTTTACCTGAGCTTCGACGACGGGCCCGGGCCCGCCACCACACCGCAGATCCTTGCCATACTGGACCACTATGGTGTGAAAGCAACGTTCTTCTGTGTGGGCGAGAATATTGCACGGCACCCCGGCCTTCTCGAAAACATCAAAACCGCCGGGCATGCCACCGGCAACCATACCCATAATCACCTGAAAGGCTGGAAAACCTCCACCGGTCCCTACCTCAACAATGTTGAAAAATGCCAGGAACTTGTCCAAAGCAGGCTTTTCAGGCCTCCTTACGGCAAGATGACACCCGCACAGCGAAAGGCCCTGAAAAAGCGCTACAACATCATCATGTGGACCGTTCTGAGCCGTGATTACGATCCCGCCGTCGACCCTGCTACCTGTCTCAGGAAAACATTGAAATACACCCGGCCGGGGGCGATCATCCTTTTTCACGACAACCCCGGGGCCCTCGAAAAAGTGGAATACGTGCTGCCGCGCTACCTGGAGAAAACCCTGAACGAAGGCTACCGCTACGAAATATTGGCATGAGCACCTGCGTCAGGCAGTGAACCCGGAATAATATGTTAAGAGAAAAATAATAGCCGGGGAGTTACTTTGTTTTTCCTATCCTGGGTTTTACGTAAACTCTCCGTATCCAGAAAGGAAGGATGATAAAGCCTATGAAAAGGTAGGGATAGTAGCTGAACAATCGCCAAAGCAGACCGAGGGCCGTTTGCAGCCCGGGTGGTATGAACTCCCCGAGAAAGATGGGAAAGGCATATTCGGCCACGCCGCTGCCACCCGGGGTCGGGCTAACCAACAGGATGACCCACATGACCAGTTGCCGTCCGTAAATCAGAAAATGATCGCCGATATGGCTAAGCTGCTCACTGCTGCTGCGGAAAGCCATGATGAGTGCATTGACCACCCAGAAACGCGCCGACCATGAAAAAACGGTGGCGCCAAAAGCCTTGGCCCAGAATGAAAATGGCTGGCCTTTCATCTCCCGTGAGGTCGTAATGATGTCATCGCCGGTCTGTATAGCCTTATCCTTCCAGCGGCGCAAAAAAGGCAGGGTGGAAAGCCTGACGAGTATCTGCTTGAAGCCTTGCGGGCTGATAAAGATGGCCGAAGTGATGATGATGGTCAGCAGAAGAATGAAGAAATAGCCGAAAATGAAAGCCTGCTTGCCGCCCAGGTTCATGAGGAAACCCGCATCACCCACAAAAAGGTTGTTCATGCCAATGACAAGGATAACGACGGGGACCATAAGAATATAGAACAGCTCGTCGAGCATGGCCGTAACCATGACGATGGCCGTGGTGCGTCCCATGGTGATCCCTTCACGGTTAACGATGAAGAGGGCAATGGCGGCCCCTCCCACGATCGAAGGTGTAATGGAAGAAGCAAACTCCCAAAGCATGATCACGTCGAAACTGTTGCGCCAGCTTATTCGCCGCCCTGTGAGCACCCGCAAACGGTACATATAGGCCAGATCGCGGATGGCCTGCAGCAAAAGGGCCACCAGCAACCATAAAAAAGTATATACCGACCAGTTGATGCGCAGGAAGGCTTCCTTGTCAAAATCCTTTACAAGCAGGAGCGTGGCCACGCCAAGACCCAGTATCAGCGGGATGATGATCCGCTTCAACTGGAAAAACCGCAACACCTTCTGTAATTCGATATCCATTGGCCACCCGTTTTGAGAGAGCAAAAATCAGTAATTTTTTCCAAATTCCGTCAGTGAATATTTTTTTAAATGATGCATGCAAAAACGATGAGACCCCGGGAAGGTTCAGTTCCACTAAAAAACCGAGAAACCAGACATTATGACATATTTTTAAGCGCTTTAGTGTCATAATGGCATAGAATAAGTCGCTTTCCGGTAATGGTATGGAAGTTGACCTATAGGGGGAAAACTCATTATAAAAATTAAAACAGGAGGACCATCAAATGACACTAATAAAATGGACAGGCAATCCGGTTCTGAATGAAATGCTGAACGGAGTGCACAGAAGCGATTATCGTGAAAACTGCCAGGCAAACAGGCCTGCCGCCAATATCATCGAAGATGAAAAGGCATTCAGCATTGAGCTGGCCGTACCGGGCATGGCAAAAAATGATTTCAACATCAAGCTCGAGGACGATATCCTGAGCATCTCGGCAGAGATGAAGGATCAGGATGAAAAGAATGGGCTGAACTATACCAGGCGTGAATTCCGTTACGATGGATTCTGCCGCTCGTTCAGCATTCCCGAGATCGTTGATCAGGACAAGATCAGGGCCGACTACAAAAACGGCGTACTGAGCATCAAGCTTCCGAAGAGTGAAGAAGCCAAAGTTAAAGGAAGAGCGATCAGCGTATCATAATGCCGCAGAAAGAAGCGTTTTGTCATAAGACAACAAAAGCAGGAAGAAGGCTGTCCGCAGGGCGGCCTTCTTCCATGTTATATCGATCATGCGGAAGCTGATTACAACAGTTCTCAGACAAATTCCTTTTTGAGTATTTCCACCCACTTTTTGAGGCGCTCATCGGTAAGGTGCTGCTGGTTTTCCTTATCGATAGCAAGCCCCACGAACTTACCCTGTTTAACTGCAGCGCTTTCGTTGAAAGTATAGCCTTCAACCGGCCAGGCACCCACAATATCGGCCTTGTCGTAAATGGCATCATAAATAACACCCATGCCATCGACAAAGGCATACGGATAGTTAAACTGGTCGCCCAGTCCGAAAAGGGCCACCTTTTTATTCGTGAATGAAATGTCGCCGAGCACTTCCATGAAATCATCCCAATCGTCCTGTGCATCACCGATGCCCCAGGTTGAGGTTCCAAAAATGAGATACTCGTATTTTTCAATATCTTCCTTGCCGGCTGCATCAATATTGACCATTTCCGCATTGCCGGCGAAAAGCTCCCTGAGTTTCCCTGCGATCAGTTCAGTATTGCCGGTTGACGAGCCGTAGAATATTCCGATCTTAGCCATAAAGTATGTATTTTATTCGTTACAGCCTGCAAAGTTACAAATTTTGACGTTTTGAGCTTCACGCGGATCCTGAACATGACAAGTCTGCCCGTTGATGATCCCGGAAAGGGCAAAGGCATTCTCAGATTTTTGTGCCGGGCATTGTGCTGAAGCCTTTGAATAAGCAGGTGCGTGATCATTGTTCTGGCAATGCCAGTAAGCAGCGTTTTCATATTATCATTTTTCGTATCTTTACGCCTTCTTTTCAGCCTGTTGGCATGCAGGCAGGATGATAGGAGTGAAAGATGGACATACAAGGTATAAAACAAAGATTTGGGATCATCGGCAATTCGCCCTTGCTGAACAGGGCCATTGACATTACGGTGCAGGTAGCACCCACCGACCTCACCGTGCTGATCAGCGGCGAGAGCGGGGTTGGCAAGGAAGTCTTTCCGAAGATTATTCACCAGCAAAGCGCCCGTAAACACGGCCCTTACATTGCCGTTAACTGCGGGGCCATACCCGAAGGGACAATCGACTCGGAATTGTTCGGCCACGAGAAGGGGTCTTTCACGGGAGCGCATGAGGCACGCAAGGGATATTTTGAAGTAGTGAACGGTGGCACCATCTTTCTCGACGAAGTGGCTGAACTGCCCCTGTCGACACAGGTGAGGCTGCTGAGGGTACTGGAAAGCGGCGAATTCCTTAAAGTCGGCTCTTCAAAGGTCATAAAAACAGATGTGCGCGTAGTGGCGGCCACCAATGTGAACATCGCTGATGCCATCCGCTCCGGGAAGTTCAGACAGGACCTGTATTACCGCCTGAATACCGTACCGGTTTTGATCCCGCCGCTGCGCGACCGCAAGGAAGACATCTACCTTTTGTTCCGCAAGTTCGCTTCCGACTTTGCCGAACGTTACCGGATGCCTGTCATCCAGCTCGACGAAGAAGCGCAGCGCCTGTTGGACGAATACCGGTGGCCCGGCAACGTAAGGCAACTCAAAAACATTACCGAACAAATCTCGATTATCGAGGAAAACCGCAATATTACCGCACACGTACTGCGAAAATACTTACCCTCGGGACAGTTCAACGAATTGCCGGTTCTTTATAAAAAGGAAAAGGAAGATAAGGAATTTTCGGAACGCGACCTCCTTTACAAGGTCCTGTTCGACATGAAAAAGGACATCAGCGAGCTGAAAATGATCGTGGGTGAGATCACGCGCGAAGGCGAACTGAGCCCTGAGCTGCAGGAGCGGGGATCCCTGCTCATCAGCCGGCCGGGCAAGGATGAAGATAAGCAGGACGACACGCATGACAAGCTTGACATACACCATCATGCCGGCCACGGGCATTTCGATGACCCCATCCAGGAACCCGAAGTGGTGGATGAACCCCTTTCACTGCAGGATAAAGAAATTGACATGATCAGGAAAGCGCTGAAGAAATATAATGGAAAACGCAAGAACGCAGCAAGGGAACTGGGCATATCCGAAAGGACGCTTTACCGAAAAATTAAAGAGCATAACATAGAAAAGTGAGCATTCAAAAAAATAACAGGGCAGGGCAATTAACGGCATTGTTGTTCATGGCCGTACTGCTTTCGGCGGCCGGAGGTTGTGGTGTCTATTCATTCACCGGAGCATCCATTGCACCCGAGGTGCAAAGCATTTCCATCGACCGTTTCCCGAACAATGCCATGACCGTTGAACCCACGCTCAGCCAGAAATTTACCGATGCGCTGCGTGATAAATTTTCGCGGGAAACCAACCTTGTCCTGCTTTCAAACAACGGCGACCTGCGCCTCAGCGGCGCCATTACCGGCTATCGCACCAGCCCGGTAGCCATACAGGCAAACGAGGTTGCCGCACAAAACAGGCTTACTGTTACCGTTGAAGTGACATTCGTAAACACCGTTGACGACAGCCAGAGTTTCAAATCCTCCTTTTCCCGCTTCGAAGACTATCCCAGTACACAAAACCTGAATGAGGTGCAGGAACAACTGATCGACATGATCAACGAGATGTTGGTGCAGGACATCTTCGACAAGGCCGTTGTAAACTGGTAGGCAAAAGATTAACCATGGACCGGCAGGAATTTATAGCCTATATCAGAGAACCCCGCAGGCTGGACAGAAACAGCCTGGAGGAGATCGGGCAATTATCCGGTAAATTTCCCTATTGCCAGAGCCTGAAGATTCTCTACCTATTGAACCTGAAGATTATCAACCATGTGATGTACGGCGAGCAGCTCAAAACCACGGCCGCCTGTATTGCCGACAGGAAACGCCTGAGGGAACTGATCAGGGAATTGGGTGCAAGGGAGGAAGGAACCGGCAGTCAGGAAACACGCACCGTTGAAATTGAGAAAGATACCGGCCCGCAGGAAAGTCCGGCCCTGGAAGAACAAAAGGAAGAAGCATTGACGGACATTGCCGTTGAAACGGAAACCCCGCCCGAAAAGGATCCTGATCCCGTCGTACCCTCCGTTGACACAGATGAGGAAGAACGCCTGCTCAAACTCAGGCAGATGGTAGAAACCAGACTGATGGAAATCGCGCTTGAGAAGAAAAAGCGCGAAGAAGAAAAACCCACGGTTACTGACACAGGATCCGTGACGAAGAGCGACAAAGAAGCCATTATTGATAAATTCATCCGGGATAATCCTTCCATCAGCCGATCAAAGGCCGCTTTCTTCGACCCGGTAAAGGTAGCCAAAAGCAGCCAGGAGGAAAAAGAAGGGCTTGTGAGCGAAACCCTGGCCCAAATACATCTGCAACAGGGAAATATTGCCAAGGCCATTGAAATTTATCGCAAATTAAGTTTGAAATTCCCGGAAAAAAGTAGTTACTTTGCAGCCCAAATTGAAAAAATAAGTACTGACAACTAAATAAACCACAAAATGGGCTTTTATATAATCGTATCCGTATTCATCCTTATGGTCAGCCTGCTGATCATCCTGGTTGTGCTGGTACAGAACAGCAAGGGCGGTGGGCTGGCATCCAACTTTTCCAGTTCAAACCAGTATATGGGCGTAAGAAAAACCGCCGACTTCCTTGAGAAGGCAACATGGACGCTGGCCGTGATCCTGCTCTTTCTCAGCCTCGCCTCCATATTCGTGATCCCGAAAGGGGGCCGCCAGGTTGATGAAGTATTCCAGGTTGAAGAGAGAGCCGGTGAACCCCTGCCCACACCAACCACACCCGTTTTACCACAGGAAAATGAATAAGCCAGACAGGTCATTTCAGACCTGTGCAGAAAATGTCAGAATGTCATAAAATTCTGACATTTTTTTTTAAATTACACTTTGGCACAAAATATGACCAGGCAAATCTGCCAGAAACACATTCATAAATTTAAACATAAAAATCTTACCCAAAATGGCAAAGCTGAACATTAAACCACTGGCAGACAGGGTTATCGTTGAACCCGCTGCCGCAGAAGAAAAAACTGCGGGAGGTATTATCATACCCGATACCGCCAAGGAAAAACCACAAAAAGGTACCGTTGTTGCAATCGGACCGGGAAAAAAAGACGAACCAATGACTGTTAAGGTGGGTGATGCCGTTCTTTACGGCAAATACTCCGGTACAGAGATCAGTTATCACGACAAGGATTACCTGATCATGCGCGAGAGCGACATTGTGGCCATCATCTGAAATTCACTTAAAAACTAACCTTTAAATTTAAAAAAATGGCTAAAGATATTATTTATGACCTGAAAGCAAGGGAAGGCCTTAAAAAAGGAGTCGATGCATTGTCTGATGCAGTTAAGGTGACCCTGGGACCGAAAGGACGAAACGTCATCATTGAAAAATCATACGGATCACCTTCCATCACCAAGGACGGGGTGACCGTTGCCAAGGAAATTGAACTGGAAGACCGCGTTGAGAACATGGGCGCACAGATGGTAAAGGAAGTGGCCTCGAAAACCAATGACCTGGCCGGTGACGGCACTACCACCGCCACCGTACTGGCACAGTCCATCGTAAACACGGGACTCAAAAATGTTACCGCCGGTGCCAATCCCATGGATTTGAAAAAAGGGATCGACCTGGCCGTTGCCGCCGTCATCAAAAGCCTGAAAAAACAGACCAAAGAGATTGGCGACGACAGCGAAAAGATCGAACAGGTAGCCGCCGTTTCAGCCAACAATGACATCAGCATCGGCAAGCTCATTGCCGAAGCCATGGGCAAGGTGAAGAAAGAAGGCGTTATCACGATCGAAGAAGCCAAAAGCATCGAAACCTATGTCGATGTTGTTGAAGGTATGCAGTTCGACCGCGGTTATATCTCCCCTTACTTCGTAACCGACACTGAGAAAATGGAAGCGGTTTACGAGAATCCTTACATACTCATCCACGACAAAAAGATCTCGGTGATGAAAGACCTGCTTCCCATCCTTGAAAAGGTGGCACAATCGGGCAGGGCACTGATCATCATTGCCGAGGATGTGGAGGCCGAAGCACTTGCCACCCTGGTGGTGAACAAGATCAGGGGATCGCTCAAAGTTGCAGCCGTTAAAGCCCCCGGTTTTGGCGACAGGCGCAAGGAGATGCTTGAGGATATTGCCGTGCTGACAGGCGGAACAGTCATTTCCGAAGAAAAAGGATACAAGCTGGAAGATGCCGACATCAGTTATCTCGGCGAAGCCGAAAAAGTGTCGATCGATAAGGAAAACACCACCATCGTGAGCGGTAAGGGCGAAAAGGAAGCCATCGGGGCCAGGGTGAAGATGATCAAATCGCAGATCGAAACCACTACTTCCGATTACGACAAGGAAAAGCTGCAGGAAAGGCTTGCCAAACTGGCAGGCGGCGTGGCCGTGATCTATGTGGGTGCAGCCAGCGAAGTGGAAATGAAGGAAAAGAAATACCGCTTCGAAGACGCACTGAATGCAACCAGGGCTGCCATTGAAGAAGGCATCATCCCTGGCGGCGGTGTGGCTTACATCAGGGCCATTGAGTCCCTCAACGGCCTGAAAGCCGAAAGCGACGACCAGGAAACCGGTATCGGCATCATCAAAAGGGCACTGGAAGAGCCCCTTCGCCAGATCGTTGAAAACGCCGGCCTGGAAGGATCGGTTGTTGTTCAGAAGGTAAAGGAAGGAAAGGACGATTTTGGCTTCAACGCCAGCACCGAGGTCTATGAAAACCTATTTAAATCAGGTGTGATCGACCCGACCAAAGTTGCCAGGGTAGCCCTCGAAAATGCCGCTTCCATAGCAGGTATGCTGCTCACCACCGAATGCGTGCTGGTTGAACACAAGGAAGATAACCCGGCACCACAGATGCCTCCCGGCATGGGCGGCGGGATGCCAGGCATGATGTAATCACTGCCACCATAAATATCATCATATATACTAGCATGAAGGGCTGCCGGATCCGGCAGCCCTTTTTTTTCAGCCGCCTTACTCCTTCCGGCATGGTAAAATTATGCGCCAGTCAGTGAAAATTTGTATTTTTACGGTACAATATTTGCCATCAACATCCGTAATTACAAAAACTCTGATATGAAAAGCATTCTCTTTTTTATATGTGCGGCGCTGGCAACACAGTTTGCCATAGCCCAGGAGGAAACACCTTCGGGCACCGCAGCCATCCCTGTCGATCCAAATACCGGGCTCATCACATTCCAGGAAGTGGTTGATGAGGACGGCACACGCCGCGAACTCTTTAACCGTGCCAGCGAATGGCTGCACCACTACTTTAAGCAACCCGTACATGTGACACAGGTCAGGGACGCTGCCTCGGGTGTGATCAAGGGCAAGCACCAGTTCGAACTTTATATCTATGAGGATGACATTAAAAGGATCGCAGGCATCATCAAATACTATTTCAAGATTGAATGCCGTGACGACCGTTACCGCTATACGCTCGATAACTTTACACTTACCCAGCAATCGCGTTACCCATGCGAACGCTGGCTCAACACGGCTCACCGCGATTATAATGATCAATGGCCACTATACCTTGAACAACTGAGGGCTTACGCCATTGACGACTTTGCCGCGTCACTCAAGGAATATATGGTACCCACGGTGATCGTGGAAGAGGAAGACTGGTAAACCTGCAGAAGACAGATGCCATGATATAATATGGAATGACAATGTAAAGGCAAACTTCAAGGCAGTTTGCAGTTTACCCTGGTATTAACCCTAAAAAACTGAAGCATGATCATTTTGTTACGCATCGCGGCCTTAATGGCGGCTCTATTATTCCAGGCTCCGGATCAGGACTACGAGAAGGATATGCTGAATAGCCTGCAGGAGCTTAATAATGCCGATGCGGAAGCAGACTACCTGCAGTTTGCTTCCCGTTTCGCACAAATAGGCGAAGCCAATCCCGCTGAATGGCTGCCATACTATTACACCGGTTATTGTTATACATCTTATTGTTTTTTGGCCTCTGCCGATGAAGACCTTGACAAATTTCTCGACCAGGCCGAAGCCTTCCTGGAAAAGGCAAGGCTTGTCAGCACTGAAAATGCAGAGATTGAAATACTTCAGGGATGGATTCACCAGGGCAGGATCAAAAAAGATCCATTCGGGAGGGGGATGGTGTATTCGGAAAAGGCCGCCGCCAGCTTTGGGAAAGCCATGAACATTGATCCCTCCAACCCCCGCATCTATTACCTGACAGGCATGAATGTGCTATATACCCCTGAGTTTTTTGGTGGCGGGAAGGCGGCAGCCTGCCCTTATTTCCTTAAAGCAAAGGAGAAGTTTGAGTCATTCCGGCCCGCATCCGATATAGCCCCCGACTGGGGCAGGCAGCAGAACGAGGAGCAGGCAGAAGGTTGCAAGAAATAAGCTCCGGAAGATGATCATACCTTAAGGATTTCCCCTTCCGACCTGGCAATGACCACGGCCCCGCAACTATCGCTCCACACATTGGTGCATGTTCGGAACATATCAAGAATGCGGTCGACGGCCAGGATCAGCCCCACACCTTCGAGCGGGAGGCCGACCGCGGTAAGCACAACCGTGATCATCACCAGTCCGGCCATTGGTATGGCCGCCGCCCCGATCGAAGCCAGCAGGGCCGTGATCACCACCACGCCCTGCTGGACAAGGCTCAGCTCCACACCGTAAGCCTGGGCAATGAAGAGGGCCGCAACGCATTCGTATAGCGCGGTACCATCCATATTGATGGTAGCACCCAGGGGCAATGTAAAACTCGATACCTTGTTCGACACGCCCGAATTGTTTTCAACAGCCGTGATGGTCAGCGGCAGGGTGGCTCCCGAAGAGGAAGTGGAAAAGGCCGTGAGAAGCGGGGTCGACATATTTTTCAGATGCCTGAAAGGCCTGACCCTGCCAATAAACCTGAGAATGAGTGGCAGGGTAACAAAAAAATGTATGGACAAGGCCGCAATCACCGTGCCCATATATAGGCTCATGCGCGACAACAGTCCCGGCAGGTCTTCCTGGTCGGCCACCACTTTTGCCACGATGCCGAAGATGCCCAGGGGCGTGAAGCGGATCACGAACATGGTGATCTTCATCATCACCTCAAAAATCCCGTTAAAGGCCTTCGTGAGCGAATCCCGGTATGCCGTAGCCGTTTTATTGATAAAAAAGCCGAAGAGGATGGCGAAAAATATGATCGAAAGCATTTCATTGTTGTTGAAAGCCTGGAAAATATTGTCAGGGATAATGTTGATCAGGGTGTCGCCGAGCGAGCGCTGGTTTTCGGCCAGTCCTTCCACCTTACGGCTGAAATTCAGGTCGGCGCCCACACCGGGCCTGATCAGATTCACCAGGAACTGCCCGGTTAGGATGGCAAGCATGCTGGTAGAAACATAATAGGCAATGGTTTTCAGGCCGAGCCGTCCAAGGCTGCTGCCACTGCCGATATTAGTAATACCCGATATCAGGGAACTCAGGATAAGCGGGATGATCAGCATTTTCAGGGCGCGAAGGAAAAGATCGCCCATCCACGATACATATTCAACCGCATTATTTTCATAGGACAATCGGATGATCAGCGAAGCGTAGCGTTCCATCTGCGCAGGCGTGAGCAGGCCATTGAGGGCCTCCCTGAAATCCTGCTCACCTCCGAATTCAACCCCCCTGATACCTTCCAGGCGATTGATCACCGCCGTATCGGCATCGCGTTTAACCAGTTTATCAATACTTTGATCATCAACCAGGTAATGTGTTTCAAAAGCCAGTCCGTACAGGATGGCCAGTACCAGGGCGATGAGTATTTGCCAGTGGAGTTTGACTTTTTTCATTTGTTTACTTTATGTGCTCACATACGAACGGGCAGCGGCCCTGATTAAGAATCGTTGGTCTTTATTGCTGATACATAAAGGTTTTGTGTACACTTGGTTTATAAAACCATTATGGGTGAAAAAATCATAATCGTTCATGTCCATAATAAGTGCATGAATACCGAAAAGTAAAAGTACATGATTTTCTTCAACCTTCCGGTGTTGGCAGCATCAGAAAATAAATGTTTACCTTTACACTTAAACATTCAAATATCATGAACCATCTGATCACCACCCTGCTATGCATGGCACTATTTGTCACTGCATCCTTTTCGCAACACACCAACATCATGATCGATGATGAGGGGAGCTGGATAGAGCCCGAAGAGCCCACCATTATCATCAACCCCAAAAATACCGACCATATGGTTGCCGGGGCAAACATCGACAATGTTTATTACTCGACCGACGGCGGTTACACCTGGAATCATGAAGTGTTAACCTCGACTTACGGTGTGTGGGGCGATCCCGTGGTAATCGTCGACACGGCCGGGGCTTATTACTTCTTTCACCTTTCGAATCCCCCGCAGGGCAGTTGGATCGACCGCATCGTTTGCCAGAAAAAGGACTCGATCGGAGGCTCCTGGAGCAGCGGAAACTATATGGGTCTGAACCCGGGAAAGGAACAGGACAAGGAATGGGCGGTGGTAGACCGCACCAACAATAACATCTATGTTACCTGGACACAGTTCGACGATTACGGCAGTTTGAATCCCGACGACAAGAGCGACATCATGTTTTCCCGTTCCCTCGACGGCGGTGCCACCTGGAGTGATGCCCTGCGGATCAATGAGGTTTCGGGCGATTGTGTGGATGACGACAATACCGTTGAAGGGGCTGTCCCGGCCGTGGGTCCCAACGGCGAGATCTATGTTGCCTGGGCAGGACCGCTGGGGCTGGTGTTCGACCGGTCGACCGACGGGGGCGACACCTGGCTGGATGAAGACATCTACATCGGACCCAACCCCGGCGGCTGGGCCTATGACATCCCGGGTATCAGCCGTTGCAACGGGCTGCCGGTGACCAAGTGCGATCTCAGCGGGGGGCCTCATCACGGAACTATTTATGTTAACTGGAGCGATCAGCGCAATGGCGAGGATGATACGGATATATGGCTGTCAAAATCAACGGATGGGGGAGATACCTGGAGCGAAGCGATCAGGGTCAACGATGATCCTCCCGGAAAGCATCAGTTCTTTACCTGGATGGATGTTGACCAGGTAACCGGCCACCTCTGGTTTGTATTTTACGACCGCAGGAATTACAATGACAACAACACCGACCTTTACATGGCCGTTTCGAAAGACGGGGGAGAAAGCTTCATCAACTTCAGGGTAAGCGAGTCGCCTTTCTATCCATTCAGTACCACTTTCTTCGGTGATTACACCAATGTTTCGGCCTACGATAACGTGGTACGTCCGGTCTGGGCACGACTCGAAGGCAGTGACCTGAGCGTATGGACAGCCATTGTCGATCCGTTTATCGTAGGACTGGAAGAAGAGATCCCGTCACTGCTAAGCCTCGGGCAAAATTATCCGAACCCCTTCAGCGAAAGTACAGTGATCTCGTTCGTACTGACCCGGAGGGCAAGGGTAAGCCTGAGAGTTCATGATATGTACGGAAGAACCGTAGCAGTGATCCATGACCGGGAAACAGTGCAGGCGGGAAAACACACACGTATTTTTGATCCCGGCCAGTATAATCTCGCGCCTGCTGCTTACTATTTCTCCCTCGAAAGCGGAAAGGCTTCCGTTAAAAGAAAAATGATCTTTGTCAGATAAAAAACCCATCCCCCCGGCAAGGCAACGGGTTTTTGACTGTTATGATCATCATTGGCACAGCATGGCGGGCACTGCATCGCCAAAAACTTTTGATTCACTTCGTTGCAGAAATTTAAATATCCGAATAAAAACATATCAATCCCTGCTTATCAGATAAGTTTTTTTATAATATTGCATCACCAAAAAGAACTGCATCATGAACCGAGAATTCAAGGAGATCATTGGCAAGATCAGGGCTGTCCCGATGAAGAAAGGCCTTGGGGAAATGAGCATCGGGGAATTGTCGGAAAAAACGGGCATTCCCCCCGAAATCATATACAAATATGTACGTGACGAAAAAGATCTCCTCAGGCATGTTCTCAAATTTGAACGGGAACGTTTCAAAGAGATCTTCGATGTGCATAATTTCGAAGGTGTTAATGCCATCGATATCCTGCTTACCGTAAGCAAGGAAATTGCCAATAAATTCAGCGACATCAGCCCGGGCATCACTTATGACATCAAGGAAAAACACCCCGACATCTTCAAACGGCATTTTAAGTCGCGTATGGATTTCATCTTCAAAAAAATCCAGATCAACCTTCAAAAAGGCATTTCGCAAGGCATATACCGCGATGACCTGAGCATTGAACTTATCTCAAGGCTATATCTGAGCCGGCTCATCGACCTCCATAACCCGGATTTTTTTCCACCCGAAAAATTTAATTTCGAAACACTTTTCAATGCCATGTTCGACCACTTCATCAGAAGCATCGCCAACGAAGAAGGCCTGCGCTACTGGGAAAAGAAGAAAAGGATATTCAGGAAAGAATTAAAGAAAGTTTAAGTCGTTTAAAATAAAATAACTCCATAAACGATAATACTACATCCGTTGGGATTAAAACAACCATTTTTATGCGCCAGAAATTGCTGTATTTGCTTCCCGTGATAGCATTGTTTTACTGTATGCAGGTAAGTTTGTATGCCCAGACAACATATACTTTTTCACTTAGCGGGGCCCTCGACCATGCCATGGAGCATAACTATGACCTCTTATCATCGCTGAAGGACATTGAAGCCGCCGAGAAGCAGGTCCGGGAATACATGGCAATCGGGTATCCGCAGATATCGGGCAGCATCAACTATACCGACTATCTTGCACTGCCAACCATGATCATGCCGGCAAACAGTTTTTTCCCGGGTTCGCCGGAACAGGAAATACAGTTCGGCACGAAATACAATGCCTCGGCCGACATCAGTGCATCCCAGCTCATCTTCGACGGAAGATATATTCTGGGTGTACAGGCATCCCGGCAATTGCTGGAAAGGAACCGGCAACAGTTCATCAAAACCAAAACCGACATGGTCGAAGCCGTTTCGGCCGCTTACTTCAGGGCGCTGGTAACCGAAAACCTCCGGGATATCCTCGACAGCACCATCGTTTACATGGACAACATGTTAATCGAAACCCGACATACCTGGGAAGCCGGTTTTGCCGAAGAAACCGATGTTGACCAGCTTGAACTGATCGTTTCCGACCTCCGGGCCAACCTGATCCTGACCGAAACGCAGACCGGCATCGCCTATGCCTTCCTGAAGTTTCTCTGCGGGGTTGATGCCGCCGATGATATTGTTCTGACCGACCGGCTCGGTGATATGATGGAAGAAGTGAATCATTCGGCACTGGTGGACGAACCCTTTCGTTTCGAAAACAACATTGATTACCGCTTGTTGCAAACCCTATACAAAATCGCCGAATTGCAGCTCAAACTGCAGAAGTCGGAATACCTGCCTTCGCTCTCTGCCATTATCAACTACCAGACACAGGCACAGCGCAACACCTGGAATTTTCTCGATCCCGAAAAAAAGTGGTACGGTTCCTCTTTCTGGGGCGTTGAGATGGCCATCCCCCTGTGGAGCTCCGGCATCCGTTCCTCGCGTGTACAGCAGGCCAGGATCGACCTTGACAAACTCGAGCTGGCCGACAGGAAACTGCGTACGGGACTAACAATCGAAGTGCAGACGGCCCGGGCCGAATTCCATAATGCTTACCTGGTCATGCAAAATAAGTCGATGGCGATGAACACTGCCAAAAAGATCCTGCGCATCACCAGCGAAAAATACCGGCAGGGAATGGCCACGAGCCTTGACCTTTTACAGGCGAACAACCAGTTCCTCTCAAATACTTCCGACTATATCCTGGCCATGCAGGAAGTGATGGTCAAAAAGCTGTCGCTCGAAAAACTGCTTTACAGTGAAGAATAAAACAAGGCCTGTGAATAATGATTTTTAACCAAATAAATATATCAGCAACCCATTATCCCAAAAAACGAACCTCAAAAAAACATCATCATATGATCACCAGAAAACCTATTTACCTGGCTGCAATTCTCCTCTTTCTGTTTTCGTGCGGGTCGACGGATGAAAAAGAACAGATACAAGAACAGATAAAAAAATATAAAGACGAGGTGAACAACCTGAGTATCAAAATCACGGAACTGGAAAATGAGCTTGAGCGGCTCGGAGTGAAGGATGAACAGTTTTTTATTCCCGTTTCGGTGACGAAACTCAGCTTACGCCCCTTCAGGCATTATTTTGAAGTAAGCGGCAATGTTGAAGCCGTAAAAGAAGCATTTATCAGCCCCGAGATCAGCGGGCAGATCGAAGACTTACCGGTGGTTGAAGGGGAAGACGTGAAAAAAGACCAGCTGCTGGCGAAACTCAATACCAGTATTATTGAAAACAGCATCAGGGAAGTGGAAACCTAACTGGAACTGGCGGAAACCCTGTATGAAAAGCAAAAACGGCTGTGGGAAAAGAATATCGGTTCGGAGGTTCAGTACCTGCAGACTAAAAACAACAAGGAAGCCCTCGAAAGCAAGTTGCAGACATTGCGTTCGCAACTCAACATGGCCATTATCAGGTCTCCCATCAACGGGATTGTTGACAGGATTTTCCAGAAGAAAGGAGAACTGGCCGTACCGGGCATGCAAATGATGCAGGTGGTTAACCTCGACGAATTATTCGTAATATCGGATGTTTCGGAAAAATACATGCCGGCAATCAGGAAAGGCGATATGGTCAGCCTCAGTTTTCCATCTTTTCCCGACTTTGATATGAGCGTGCCGGTAAACCGTGTGGGCAACGTAGTAAACAAAAGCAACAGGACTTTTACCGTGGAACTCAGGATCAATAATATCAATGGCCAGATAAAGCCAAACATGCTGGCGCGAATGACCTTCCTCGACTTTGAAGCCGAACGGGCAATCATTGTCCCCACCCTGCTTATCAAGGAAGACATCAATGGCAAATACCTTTACGTGGCGCGTGAAGACGGTGACAAGATGCTGGCCCGCAAGGTATATGTAACAACGGGCATGTCATACGGAGACGAAACCATGGTCGAATCCGGGCTTGATCCCGGCGATTGGGTCATTACCGAAGGGTTTTCAATGGTTAAGGACGGTACCGAAGTAAACATCATCTAATGGAGATCAAGGAAAAACAAGTCATCAGGGAATTCAGGCTCAGTTCCCTGGCGCTCAGGAATAAAAACACCGTATTCCTGATCATTTTTATATTGCTTGGATTCGGGTTCTACTCATACCGTTTGCTGCCGAAAGAATTATTTCCCGACCTGGTCTGGCCCATGATCTTCGTGCAAACCGTTTATCCGGGCAATTCCCCCCTCGATATCGAGAACCTGGTGACCAGGCCGCTCGAAAAGGAAATCGAATCGGCCAAAGGCCTGAAGGAGATCCGGTCAACTTCCTCTCAGGATATTTCCGGGATTTTTGTGGAGTTCAATACCGGGGTGGACATCAAGGATGCACTGGATGAAGTTAAGGATGCGGTTGACAAAGCCAAGAGCGAATTACCCGACGACCTTCCCTCGGACCCGATGGTGATCGATATCGACCTTTCGGAATTTCCCATCATGAACATCAACATCTCGGGCGATTACAGCATCAATGAACTCAGGGATTATGCCGAATACCTCGAGGATGAAATTGAGCGCATATCGGAAATCTCCAAGGTTGAGATCACCGGCATCAACGAAAGGGAAGTACAGATCAACGTAGACATGCACAAACTGCATGTTTTCGAACTGAGTTTCGACGATATTGAATCGGCCATTGCCTATGAGAATATTTCCATGTCGGGCGGCGATATCAAACTGGGGGCGGGCAGGCATTCCATACGTATTGTGGGAGAATTTACGGATCCCTCCGAGATCGAAAATATCATTGTGAAGCATGAAAACCTCGACATTGTTTACATGCGCGACGTGGCCGGGGTTGTCTTCGGATTTGAGGAACCCCGGTCATTTACCCGGCTCGACCAACATCCCGTTGTATCGCTGCAGGTGATCAAAAAAAGCGGGGAGAACCTGCTGAACGCCACCGACAAGGTTTTTGCCGTACTGGACAAGGCCACCGGCGAGCAGATCCTGCCGCCCAACCTGAATATCGTCATTACCAACGACCAGTCGGAGATCGTCAGAGACCAGCTCAGCAACCTTGAGAACAGCATGGTGATGGGCGTGATCATGGTCATCCTTGTGCTTTTCTTTTTCCTAGGAACACGTAATTCTCTTTTCGTTGGCTTCGCCATTCCCACCTCCATGTTCCTTTCGTTCATGGTTCTGGGGCTGATGGGATCGAACGTTAACATGATCGTGTTGTTTTCGCTGATCCTGGCACTCGGCATGCTGGTTGACAATGCCATTGTGGTTGTGGAGAACATTTACCGTTTTGTTGACAGGGGCTACCCGAAGTTCGAAGCGGCCAGGCTTGCCGTGGGCGAAATAGCATGGCCCATCATCACTTCCACTGCCACCACCCTTGCAGCATTTTTACCCCTGCTGTTCTGGGACAGTATCATGGGAGAGTTCATGAAATACCTGCCCATGACGCTGATCATCGTTCTCACTTCTTCTCTTTTTGTTGCCCTGGTGATCATTCCCGTGATCTCATCGACTTTCATCCGGCCCGGCGATCAGAATCCAAAACCAAATAAAAAGCGATCGCTGATCGGGGTAGCAGTCCTGCTTCTTTTTTCCGCCTTGTTCTACATCCTGGGCGTGAATGCCCTGGGAACACTGTGTGCCGCTTTTGGATTGATCGGTTTGATGAATGTATATTTCCTGAACGCTGCGGCCAGATGGTTCCAGGCCGTTTTTCTTGTGAAGCTTGAGAACGGGTATCTGCGGCTCATCACCTTTGCGCTGAGAAAAAAGAACTCATACTATTTCATCGGGGCCACCTTTGTTTTGCTTTTATTCACAACCAATGCCTATTTCAGCAGCAACCCGAACGTTGTCCTTTTTCCGTCGACCGACCCGAAGTACATCAATATACTTGCCGAACTGCCCATTGGAACAGACATCACCGCCACCAACGAATTCATGAAAACACTGGAAAAAGATGTCTTTGACTTTCTTGAACCATACATGCCAGTTGTTAAGTCGGTTTTAACCACGGTGGGAGCAGGTGCCAGGCTCGAAGACGATATTTACGATATCAGCGAGCGGATGAACCGTGGCCTGATCACCCTTACATTTTTTGATTATGTAGACCGGGGCGATATCAATACCGGGGACATACTGCTTGGCTTAAGCCACCAACTCCTGGGCAGATATCCGGGTGTGGAAATGACCATTGAAAAACAGAATGAAGGACCGCCTTCGGGTAAACCTGTTAACCTGGAGATTAGCGGAACCGACTTTGACAAGTTACTGGTTCTCGCCGACAGCGTACTTGCCTACCTGAACACGGCAAATATCGAAGGGCTGGAAGGCCTGAAACTCGACCTTGAAGTGGACAAACCCGAGATCATCGTTCATATTAACCGTGAAACGGCCAGGCGTTTTGGCCTATCCACCGGGCAAATTGCCAGCACCATACGAACGGCGCTTTTTGGCCGGGAGGTTTCGAATTTTAAGAGGGGTGAAGATGAATACCCCATACAATTGCGCCTGAAGGAGGAGTTCAGGTATGACCTGCCGGCTCTCATGAACCAATTGATCACGTTCCGCAGCCCTTCCACGGGCAAGATACAACAGGTACCGATCTCGGCTGTGGCAGAGGTTTCTTATATTTCCACCTACGGTTCGGTTAACAGGAAAGACATGGAACGTGTCATCACCATCTACTCCAATGTTATTGAAGGGTATAATGCCACCAAGATCAACGAACAGTTGAAAAAGCTCATGGTTTTTTACGACATGCCTCCCGCCTACTCCTATAAATTTACCGGCGAACAGGAAGAGCAGGACGAATCCATGGCCTTTCTTATCAATGCCCTGTTCATTGCTGTTTCTCTGATTACGATCATCCTGGTTACCCAGTTTAATTCAATCGTCAAGCCAGCCATCATTATCTTCAGTGTGATCTTCAGCACCATCGGCGTTTTTGGGGGTTTGCTCCTTAGCGGAATGGATTTCGTGGTGATCATGACCGGCATCGGGATTGTTAGCCTGGCAGGAGTGGTTGTAAACAATGCCATCGTGCTGATCGATTACATTGACCTGCTCAAAAGGCGTAAGCGCAAAGAGCTGGGCATGAACGCCGAAGACCTGCTTCCCGTTCAGGAATCAAAACAGTGCATCATCGACGCCGGTAAGACCAGGCTCCGGCCCGTCCTGCTCACCGCCATCACTACCATCCTGGGCCTGCTGCCACTGGCCATGGGCATCAATATCGATTTTGCCTCTTTCCTGACCACCCTCGATGCGCAGATCTATTTCGGCGGCGACAATGTCGCTTTCTGGGGGCCGATCTCATGGACCATCATTTACGGTCTGAGCTTTGCAACCTTCCTTACACTGGTGATCGTACCGTCCATGTATTATATCCTGTACCTCGGAAAAGTACGTTTCTTCTCCCCGCGAAGGAAACAAGCCTGAGTGCTGATCTGTCTTTCTTTCATTTCATTGTACATGCAACCTTTTGGGACTGAATGTTGTCTTCGGAATACAACAGCAACTTGTTCTTTTATTGATTGAAGACCATCATGCATAATGAGGACATGAAATGTTAAAACCAAAAAATCCGGGTTTTTATGCTATTCAAGTAAAAAAAGTTATATCTTTACTTGGATAAAATATATCTGTCCGGCACCTAACTGTGTACCGGTCAAGGTTTTAACATTTTTCGGGCAACACTATAAGTGTTGCGGAGCTTATGCATTTTGATGAAGGCTTCATAGAGCGGTGTCTGAATAATGACTCCAGGGCACAGGAGGAATTATATCAGCGGTTTGCGCCAAAAATGTACGGCGTCTGTTTGCGTTATACCAAAAACCAGATGGAAGCCGAAGACATTTTGCAGGAGGGCTTTATCAGGGTGTTCAGGCACCTGAAGGATTACAGGAATGAAGGCTCGCTGGAAGGATGGATCAGGAGAACCATCGTTAACACGGCCATCAATTTCTATAAGAAACGGATCAAATTCCAGCAGGATGTTAGCCTTGACCAAACCGAACCCATCAGCAATGAAGAGGAAAATGCCCTGGATAAGTTATCGGCCATGGAGTTGCTTGCCTGTATCAAGGAACTTCCCGACGGCTACCGCATGGTATTTAACCTTAACGTTATTGAAGGCTACACTCATAAGGAGATCGGCGATATGCTGAACATTTCCGAGAACACTTCAAAGTCTCAATTGTCACGTGCAAGAAGTGTGCTCCAGGGTAAACTAAAAAAAAGAATAAAAGGTGACTGAAGAGCATAAATACCTCGACCAGCTTTTTCAAAGCAAGTTCGCCGCTTTTGAAGCAGAGCCGCCTTCCGCTGTGTGGCAGAATATCCATAAAAAGCTGCATAACAATGGCGGCGGTTCCGTCAACCCGGTAACTCTTGCTTCCATCGCAGCACTCATCATGATTTCGGGCCTGCTCAGTTTCAGCATTATCAAAAATACCCCCGGGCATCTTGCCACACCTTCCGAAGGAACATCCATGCTCCTGGCCGACAATTTCTCCTCCCCCATGCCCCCTGCAGATCTGCATAGCATTTCATCCGTTGATCCGGCAACCCTTTCAGTCACTGAAAATGAAACGCAACATCATCCCGGAAACAGTAATACGGGAAATGTATCCGCCGGGGGCGATGTCCATGGCAGCATGCATATGATGCAACAGGAAACTGTTTTTGCACCGGCCTTCGAAAGAAATGCCTACCTGCAAAAGCTTAAATCCAGGAGGGCATTGCCAGCGATTCCGGCAGGCAATATTCCCGGCAAGGACGAGATCTCTGTACGCAACAGCCAGTACGAGCCTGTGTTTGGCAACAGGGACAAAAAAGACCGGGCATATGTAGCCAAAGCCGAATGGCAGGTCGGGTTACTGTTCAGCCCGCAGGTTACCTTCTATCCCAACGACGCTATACCCAACCAACGGGGATATGGATTTGATATCAGTGCCAGGTGGAAAAAGAAAGAGTTATTTATCGAATCAGGTATAGGGCTCGCCCTTTCATCCGATGACGGGAATTATTCAATTGACTATGAAAAATATCTCGGCACTTACAACGACGTTTACAACGTTACTTTCGACACCCTGCCCGACGGTACCTTAAAGCCAAACTACCATACAAAACCGGTTGATGTGTACGATACCATCGGGAAATACAGGATCGAGCAAACAAGGAACCGCTACACCTACCTGCAGGTTCCGTTGTTGCTAGGTTTTCAGAAGCAATTCGATCGCTTTGGCTGGTTTGTTAAAACCGGTCCGGTGGTCTCCGTCATGCTGAGCAGCAAAATCCCCACACCGGATACGGGCGACGACCGTATCATCGGGATCGACCGGCAGATGCCGGGCCGCGTGGATACGCACTGGCAGCTTGCTTTTAGCGCCGGATTCACCTACCAGCTTTCCGACAGGGTAAGCCTGGCCGTTGAACCCACTTTCAGATATTACCTGAACTCACAATATAACGGCAATTATATCAACACACGGCATCCTTATTCCCTTGGCTTAAGGACCGGACTATTGTTTAACTTCTAACTCAGCGCAGCAATGCAACAGATATACCCCCATCCGAAGCACTGCAGCAATACTGCCCGGCACCTGAGAAGGCTACTGATCAGAATGCTGCCACTATCATTGCTTATCATCCTTATTATCTCCATCACCACTACCTTTGCCCAGGAGAACATCAACTATATCTATCTTTCAGGGCAAATAACCAATGCTGAGAACGGAGCACCGGTTCCGGGCCATCCGGTGTTCATCGAATCCAATTCTGAATCATTTGGGGGTTTTAACTATTTTCTTGCCGCACATACCGATGAATTCGGCTTCTTTTACGATACCCTGAGCACGCCGGCCATAAACGGTTCGCTGGTGATCTATACCTTCGACATCAACAGCACCGAATACGACAAAGAAGAGTTTTTCCGTTTTAACTGGGCTTCTGAATACCATTTAAATACAGGGCTGGAAATTCTCGACCCCGGTACGGTCACTGATTTCCAGGCTAACTTTGAAGCCTGCAACGACACCCTTACACTCGACTCTCTGTTTTATTACTTTTCTGATATATCAATGGGTTCCGGAATCATTAGCTGGTACTGGGACTTTGGCGACGGCAGCAGCTCGCTCGAACAAAACCCTACGCACAAATATATGGAGCCGGGTGTTTACGATGTCTCCCTGACCGTTTCGACCGAACCTTTCCAACACGATTTCCGGACCAGCACCATCATGAAAAAAGTTAAAGCCGGTATGCGCGATTACTATCATTTCGGCGGGCATGCCTTTGCCGGCTATTTTCCGGTTGACATCGGAACGGCATATTTATACAAAATTGAGCAGGATCAGTTCATCCCCATAGATACCACTGAATTTGACACCCTCGGGTTTTATTTCTTCCCGCAACTGATCGAAGGAGATTATAAGGTAAAAACCTTCCCTTCCACATCTTCAGTCAATGCCGGGGAGTATATGCCCACCTATTTCGGGAACACCCTTTTCTGGACAAAAGCAAAGACCATACAACTTTACGAAACCGGATGGGAATATAATATTGACATGATCCCCAACCACAATTACTCCAGCGGCATCGGGATCATCAACGGGGTTGTTTCGCTCGATGAAAACAAGACCGGTGGCGTATACGACATTGAAGTGATCCTCTTCAACGAAGCAGACAACTGCCTCACTTACATTAAATCCGATGACGAGGGGAACTTCCTGTTTTCGGAATTGCCATACGGGACTTATAAGGTAATGGCCGAAGTCCCGGGGATGTATACATATCCGACCGCCATCACCCTTTCGGAGGAAACTCCCTTTGTTGACGAAATCAGTATCGTTATTTATGAGGAAGAGGTACCCCATGGCATTGGTAATGACATCGGCAGCACCGTTCTTAAGCCAGGCGACATCTATCCGAATCCGGCCGGTCCTCACGCCAGTATTCCTTTCAGGCTGCGGGAAAAAGGACAGGTACAGATCTTTATCCTGAATCAGGCGGGACAGGTAACAGGCAGCTATGCCATGTTCCATGAAGCGGGCGACCATACCGTAAGGATGAATACCGGGCACCTGCCTGCAGGAATGTACCGGATGATGGTGCTGATCGGAAATGAAAAACATATCAGGTCTTTTATCAAGATCCATTGAACTGATAAATAGCACGGGATTTCTGAAAAGGCACCTCGCATATGCCAACGGGGTGCTTTTTTATTGTTTTATGAATATGCCGAAAGAATCATACAGACAGGCAACCTTTGAAAAAGCCTGTAGTCTTTAATACAGTTGAGTTTTGATGGTTCCGGACCAGGAAATAATAGCAGGCTGCAAATCAGGCGAACGCCAGGCTTTCAGCTTGCTCTACAATAAATATGCACCGGTGATGCTGGGGATCTGTATGCGGTATTGTAAACACAGGGAAGAAGCTGAAGATATACTTCACGAAGGATTTATAAAAGTGTTTACAAACATAAAAAAGTTCAGGGGAGAAGGATCCTTCGAGGGATGGATCAAACGGATCATGATCAATACATCGCTGAGCCATTACCAGGCAAACCTGAAGCATTATTTTAAGTCGGATATAGACCAGTTCCGCGACCTGCCGGGAGAAGATGAAGACAGGGGAATATATGAGCATGCACCCCCGCGTTCACAATTACTGGGGCTGATTCAGGAGTTACCCGACGGTTACCGTTTTGTGTTCAACATGTATGTATTCGAAAACTTCTCGCATAAAGAAATTGCCCGGGAGCTGGGCATCTCCGTGAACACATCAAAATCACAGCTGGCAAAAGCCAGGAAGCGTTTGCAGAAAAAACTAAAAGAAATCTATAAGCTGGAACCAAACATACGTTCAAAATGAAAAATGAACGAAAACACGGCATCGACAAGCTCTTTTTTGAGTCGTTGAACGGCAACCGGATAGAGCCGTCGGCTTCCGTGTGGGCATCACTTTTGAATCACATCCCCTCAAGGGGAGGAAGCGGGCTCTATTTGTTCCTGTTGAGCAGTCTCATCATAGGAACGGTCTCCCTTCTCCTGATAGCCGGCCTGCGTTCGGATCGTCCCGCCGGTATGCAGACAGAACAAAAGCTTGTATGGGATGAAACGGCTGACGACATTCATCACAACCTTTACCCGGTCATACCGGTTACGGATGAGGAAGCATCCGTTAGTAAGCCAGACCAGGTACTGCCCATCGCGGAAACCACATCGCCCTCGCGTGAAGAATCAACAAACCTTACATATACACAGCAGATGCCCGAAAGTACTATTTCTTCTGATCCATATGCTACCGAAACCGGTCCTGGAACAGCAGAAGCAGATATATTGCGCCTTGCATTGGACAAAGCACCATATCTGAAAATTAAACCTGTCGTATCCGGTCATCTCAAACTTTCATCCGGCCACTACCGCAAAGCCGGGAAACCCATGTTCGATCTCCCGCTTAAAGACACTTATGCCAGGAAAGCAAGCATGCTTTTCGGGACAGGATTCAGCCCGGCCATAAACATCTATCCCGACGGGCAAAACCGTAACGACTATTCCTTTGAAATTACGGCTGCCTGGGAGAAAGCCGGGTTTATTGCCGAAAGCGGGCTGGGTCTGCAGTATGCCAGCGAAAATGCACAATACCAGATTAATTACACCAGCTACGACAGCGTGGGGTTTTACATAGGGGTAATATCCTTCAGCCCTGCTCCCAACAATCCCGACTCTGTGGTCCTGCAAACAAGCTTCATGAATATCTATGACAGCATTGACCATGTTGTGATCAGGGAAAACACCAATAAGTACCTTTACCTGCAGGTCCCGATCAGGATAGGATACAGACTGATTCAATCAGATCGTTTTTCGATCGACCTGAAAACCGGCATTATCTTTTCGGTTCAGCTTTACCGTGACATTCCCGGGGTACCTTACCAGGGCACAGATGCCGGGCAGGTTGAAGTGATCAGGCAATATCCCGACAGGCTTCAAACCAACTGGCAATATACGGCCGGCATCGGATTTAACTACCATGTCAGTTCACGGCTCCGCTTCACACTTATGCCCCATTATCGACAATACATCAAATCCGTTTATTCACCAAATTCATCATATCCCGCCAGGTCGCCTTATGCATTCGGCCTCCGGGGCGGCATATACTTTCATTTTTAATGGATCTTTAACGCATGAAATATATAATACTATTCATCCTCTTACTGCTCAACCCGGGTATGCTGCCGGCACAGGCAGGCAAGCCATCTCCGGGGTTTCTGGAATGTACCAGCCATTTTACCTGGGAACGGGTGGAAGGCACCAATACAAGCATACAGTTTCAGAATGAATCTTCGGGGGATTTTACCAACTGGGTATGGGATTTCGGCGATGGAAACACCTCCGGACTTTTTCACCCGCAGCATGAATTTCCTTATTTTGGTTCCTACATCGTTTGCCTCACGGTGAGTGACGGCAGCGGCTGTTCAGATACTTTTTGCGACACGGTCGTTATCGAGCCGCAATGCCTTGCCGACTTCTCATTCAGTTACGTTCCGACAACCCCCATTAACGTGCAGTTTACCGATCTTTCAACCGGTTTTCCCGACACCTGGCTCTGGGACTTTGGCGACGGCCATACCTCCACGCTTCAAAACCCGGTGCATGCTTACCCTGTACCGGGCAATTATACCGTATCACTCTTCATCAGGCACGACGACTCCCTTTATTCATGTTTCGATACCATTTCGAAAATCGTATTCATACCCGATTCCATGAACTGCGAAGCAGCCTTCACTTATGAAATAGATCCCGGGCAAGCTTTTGAGGTAACCTTCACCGACCATTCGAGCGGCAACATCAGTAACTGGGAATGGGATTTCGGCGATGGCAGCATTTCCTACCAGCAAAATCCCGTACACCAGTATGAAGGGCCCGGCGAATACCTGGTATGCCTGAATGTTTTCAACGCCGACTCGATGGCATATTGCTTCCATTTCCTATGTAAGACCATTTTGCTGAACGAGCCCGTAAATTGCCAGGCTGATTTTTCTGTCATCGCCGACTCCGGAAGCCATATCATGTACCACTACACATTCATTGACAAAAGCGCGGGAAATACCGACCAATGGAAATGGGATTTTGGTGATGGCAATTATTCGCAGCAGCAGCATCCCGTTCATGTTTATGAATCACCCGGCACCTATCTGGTTTGTTTACAGGCATGGAATAACAATTATCCGGGTTGTACCGACACGCGCTGCAAACTTGTTAAAACGGCCGAATACCACCAATTGGGCGGACTTGCCTTCATCGGCGATAACCCCATCAACAATCCCTATCCCACAGGCGACACCGGCATTGCGATTCTCTACCGGCAACGCAAGGATTTGAGCCTGGTGCCTGTCGACACAAACAGCTTTCACCAGCTCGGTTATTACTGGTTCAACAACATGATGGAGCAGGCTTATGTGATCCGTGTCGGCCTTACGCCGGCTTCGGTTCATTATCATCAGTTCATCCCGTCCTACTATTCATCGGCGATGAGATGGCAGGATGCAGATGCATTAATGCTGAACAACAATATGTATGAGATGAATATCTCCATGCTTGAGGCCGGTGGGGCCGAAAACGGGGCGGGCAGGATCGGCGGACGCGTGATACACGGCGATTCGCCCAGGCAGGAAAGCCACCGAAGCTTTCGCGATGTTCCCGTAATCCTGGCCTCAGCCGTCGGCCAGCCACTCGAATGGACCATCACGGACGAATACGGGCAGTTTGAATTTGTCAGCATTGCCATGGGAGAATATCAGGTCATTGCTGATATGGCAGGTGTTTATTCTTTTCCTGAAACAGTCGTTCTCAGCCAGGATCATCCCGTAAATGACACTGTACGCATTGAAATGTTCATGGATCCGCCCCTGTACGTCGAAGAACCCGTGCAGGAACCCGTCAGTCTGCCGGAAATCTATCCGAATCCGGTAAAGAATGAATTGAATATAGTGGTGGTTTCAGATATTCCGCGCAAGTTGCAGATAAGCATTTACAACATCAGCGGACAACGTGTTTACGAGATGGAAGCACTGCCGGATAAAGGACGGCAAATATTGCAGGTTCCATGCGGGAATCTTCCTTCGGGATTATATTGGCTGTCGGTTCATGCCAGCGGGAAATCCGCTGCTGGCAAAAAGTTTCTGAAACAATAGGAAGCTTATGGCTGCTCTTGCCTTCTGCCGGGAATAACGTTGGGGATATACATTAATTCCATGCAAAGGTATGCAACATGTGTTCAATGTCCTTGCGAAGCAAATCAATTACGGGGGCAAGGGAATCATTGTTCGGCTGCAACTCAAAATACAGGGCGCCCCTGACAAAATGCCGAAGGCTGTCGGTAAGAAAGAACTGGCAGGGCGATGCAGCGCCCATTCCTTCAATATGGTATATGAGCCCATACACATTCCGTTCCCTGTCGAGGATCAGGGAATCGTGTATGGCGCTTGCTTTGGGAATATGTTTCATCACAAAATTCCTTGAATCTTCGAGGTATTCGGTCAGATTTCCGTCGACCTCCTTATAGCTGATATGAATCCTGCCCTTAAACGCTGGAAAATCTACGTTCAGCCAGTAAGGCTCATCGGGTGCATGGGGGTCGGGGCTGAGAGAAGCATAAACCGGGTATTCAAAGCGGTAAGGGAAGGCAGAATCAAACAATACGTATTCCTGGTCGGGTAGGTCGATCCGGAAATAGCCTCGCGGTTTGGGCGAATAAGTATTTTCGCAGGCAAACAAGCCGGCAAGTATGAATAACAGTAAGCATATTTGAAAGCATCTATTCATGCTGTACATCTTTAATGTGTACCTCTACCCTTTTGATCCTTTTCTGATCGGCTTCCACAACCTTGAACACAAAGTTCAGGAAGTTCGTTACATTTCCTTTGGGGGGGATCATCCCTTCCAGCTCCAGGATGAGGCCGGCCAGGGTATCCGATTCGCCCTTCACATCCTCAAACAGTTCATCATCCACCTCGATGATCTTACAGAAGTCGTTGATGCTTGTTTTTCCTTCAAAGATAAAGGTTCGGTTGTCAATTCTTTCATACATGAATTCCCCCAGGCCTATATCCGATTCATCCATGATCTCGCCAACGATCTCCTCAAGGATATCTTCAAGGGTGATGATGCCGGATGTTCCGCCATATTCGTCAACAACAATGGCAAGGTGTATCTTTTTTGCCTGGAATTCCTGCAGCAGATCGTTGATCCTTTTGTTTTCCGGAACAAAAAAAGCGTCGCGGATGATCTCCTGCCACTGGAATTGCGTTACATTATCAATATGCGGCAGAAGGTCTTTAACATATAATACACCCTTGATATTGTCAAAGCTTTCGCTGTAAACCGGTATGCGGGAAAAACCTGATTCGATGATAACTTCCATTACACTGGAAAACTCATCCTGTAAATCGAGGGCAACCACATCCATCCTGGAACGCATGATCTCTTTCACTTCCAGATCACCAAACCTGACAATGCCTTTCAGGATTTTTTTACCGTCTTCCGGGGTTGTTTCCCCGGCCGTAATTTCAATGGCCTCGGAAAGCTCACTCCTTGATATGGCTTGTCCTTTGCTTGCCAGTTTCCTGTCGAGAAACGTGGTTGACCTTACCAGTATGCTGCTGAAAGGATAAAAAAGGCGTACGAGGAACTGCAGTGTTCCGGCCATGTTTTTGGCAAACTGTAAAGGGTAGGTACTGGCATACATTTTGGGCAGGATCTCGCCCAGAAGGAGGATAAGGGCGGTAACAACGATCACCTGCAACAAAAACGCCAGCAGCGGGAATTCAACAAGGTTAAACCAGAGGCTGACAATGTATGTAGACAGGATGACGATGGCGACATTAACAAAATTGTTTCCGATCAGGATGGTTGCCAGCAGTCGTTTAGGCCTTTCAAGCAGCTTAAGCACCGGATGGTCAACATCGGAGGTTGATTCCCTCAATTGGTTCCTTTGCTGCGGGTTCAGGGAAAAGAAAGCCGTTTCGGATCCTGAGATCATGGCTGAGAAGAAAAGCAAAAGCATCATCACGAGCAATGATATCAGGATGGTAAATGAGAAAGGCCTGACAAATGCTTCAAGCAAAATAGCAGAAGCACTGATTAAAAGCCCGGCAGAATCTGGATCTTCCAATTGATATTTTATTATCTTGCACTGTATGCCGCAGGCATACGGCTCACTGAATACAAATATAACACAAAAAAGCAAACCGCTGCAAAAAGCGCAGCGGTATCAATTCAGGTTACAAAAATAAACATTTTCATTTGATCCGCTTCTGATGAATGGCAAATGCATCCTCATTGCAGGGAAACAAAACTGCTTAACTTTCATTAGAACGGCAGGTCGTCTTTATCGTCTGCGGGGTCGATATCCGGCGATGCCGTTTCCTGCGCGGATGCCGATGGTCCGTTGCTGTCGTCCATATCCCTGCGTCCGCCGAGCATGGTCATATTGTCGGCCTGGATCTCGGTTGTATAGCGTTTTACGCCATCCTTATCGTCCCAGCTGCGTGTTCTGATCCTTCCTTCGATATACACCTGGTTACCTTTCTTGAGGTATTTTTCGGCTACTTCTGCCAGTCCGCGCCACAAAACGATGTTGTGCCACTCAGTCTGGGTTACCCTTTCCCCATCTTTGTTCTTGTAGGTTTCGGAGGTTGCAAGTGTAAAATTCGCCACCTTCACACCACTTTCAATTGTTCTTACCTCGGGATCCTTCCCGAGATTCCCAACCAGGATTGCTTTGTTAATTCCAGCCATCGTTCTTCTTTTTTAATTGTTACACAAAGTTAGTTATTTTTTGGCTGCCATCCCGCATAAGTCATTTCAAATTCGCGGGGGCCCTATCTGTTAATACCCTTTTTCCTGAAAAGTCGCACTTTATTGATGATTTTTTTTTGAAATACCATCTTTTCTGCTACAACCCGGCAAAATCACGGAACATATTTTTCATTACAAACCGTTCTATGAGCCGTGGAAGCGGCAATTGATAAACGCCCCCGGCCGGTATCATTTCCCATTCGGGTTGCATGTTCAGCTTACCGGCATCCGGCAAATCCAGCAGGAAAAACTTTGCCATGATGGTACGGTGTGTGAGTTGATGCCGGATGCCGGGCGTTACGTAGCGCAGGAGGAAGCCGTTCCTGAAAATACTTTTCCACTGGGGCGTCTCCGCGAGGTCACGGATTCCGGCAGGATTATCAGTCTCGATCAGCGGGAAATCATAAAGCTTTTTCCAGATGTCATTTTCTGTCCGCTTTTTCACGATCAATGAACCAGCGGCCCCGGAAAAGCGGATCACCAGGTAATTAAAGTGCCTGGTTTGCGGCAGGGCTTTGGGTTTTCTCACGGGTAATTCAGTCACCTTTTTATTTGCATATGCATAACAGTTATGATGGAAGATACATTGGTGGCATGATGGATTGGCGGGGACACACTGCAGTGCGCCAAATTCCATCACGGCCTGGTTGAAATCGCCAGGGCGAAGGGGATCCATTTCCCTTTTCATCATCATTTCCGCCTCGCTGTACAACCGGCTGCCGCTGCTTTCCAGACCGAAAATCCGCGACATCACCCTTTTAACATTCCCGTCGACAACGGGTATGCTGATACCGAATGCGATGGAGGCAACGGCCGCCGCAGTATATTTCCCCACCCCTTTCAGCTTGAGGATCTGCTCATAAGTATCGGGGAACACACCATGGCAAACATCCATGATCTGCCGGGCAGCCTGCAGTAAATGGCGCGCACGTGAATAATATCCCAGTCCCTGCCAGGCTTTCAGTACATCTGTTTCGCCGGCATTGGCCAGAGATTCAATATCGGGATACAGGCTGCTGAAGCGGATGTAATAGTCTTTCCCCTGCTCAACCCGGGTTTGCTGCAGAATGACTTCCGAAAGCCAGACCAGGTAAGGATCCCTGCTCCGCCTCCAGGGCAGGTCGCGGCAATATTGTTCGTACCAGTTAATGATGTCGGCTGAAAACTTCATGTTAAGAGGGAACAAATTTATTTAGAGAACTTTAGAAATAAAAAAATATTTTCGGATTCACCGTTGATTGAAAAAAAATTATATATTTGCAGCCCATAACACAATGAATATGTTTAACCTAATAAAAAATATATCATGACAAAAGCAGAAATCGTAGCAGATATTGCGAACAAAACAGGAATTGAAAAAGTAGCCGTTCAGGCCACCGTAGAATCTTTTATGGAAGCCGTTAAAGCATCGCTCATTAAAGGTGAAAATGTTTACCTGAGGGGATTTGGCAGTTTTACCGTTAAGAAAAGGGCTCAGAAAACCGGTAGGAACATTTCGAAGAATACGACCATCATCATTCCCGAACACTTTATTCCTTCCTTCAAACCTGCTAAAAGCTTTGTCAGCAGCGTAAAAAAGAATGTAAAATAATCGTTTAAAAAGAACATTATGCCAAGCGGGAAAAAGAAGAAAAGACACAAGATGTCAACCCACAAGCGTAAAAAACGCTTGAGAAAAAACAGACATAAGAAGAAATAAGCATGCAGTTGCATAATGTCCGGCCAGGGCATTATGCAATTGTTTTCAGATTTGTATCCCCTCCGCTTTTCCATGCCGCCTTTCTTTTTTTTTTGATCATTGATATGTTTTTTATCAGTGATTGTAATTTTAAACCTCATTATCGTGGAAAAGGAATTAATCATTCATTCTTTTAAAAACGAGGTAGATATTGCTTTACTTGAGGATAAGTCACTTGTTGAACTCCACAAGGAAAAGGTTGATAATAATTATGCTGTAGGCGATGTATATCTTGGCCGGGTTAGGAAGATCATGCCGGGCCTGAATGCAGCTTTCGTCGACGTGGGTTATGAAAAAGACGCCTTTCTGCATTACCTGGACCTGGGCCCCCAGGTTAAATCGCTGAATAAATTTGTTCAGCATACGATGAACCCAAAGCGGCCAATGCCCGATATCAGCCAGTTCAGCCTGGAAGCCGAAATTGAAAAAACCGGCAAGATCTCATCCGTGTTAAAGGCAAACCAGCTCGTTACCGTCCAGATTGCAAAGGAACCCATATCAACCAAAGGTCCAAGGATCTCATCCGAGATATCCTTCGCAGGGCGTTACCTTGTGCTGGTTCCCTTTTCGAACCGTATATCCATTTCGCAAAAGATCAGGAATATCGACGAGCGGAACAGGCTAAAAAGGCTTATCCAAAGCATCAAGCCCAACAATATGGGTGTGATCATCCGCACCGTTGCCGAAAACAAACTGGTTGCCGACCTGGATGCCGACCTGAAGAGCCTCGTTAAGAAATGGACAATCATGACGCGTAAGCTTCGCGGCCTGAAAGCCCCGAGCAAGGTGATCAGTGAACTCGACCGCACCTCTGCCCTGCTGCGCGATATCCTGAATGAATCATTCAACAACGTTTATATTGACGATCATGACCTGTTCGAGGAGGTGCGCAACTACATCAGTAAGATCGCTCCGCAAAAAACCGATATCGTTAAGTTTTACAAGGGCAGGGCACATATCTTCGAAAATTTTGGTGTCGACAAGCAGATCAAGAGTTCATTTGGTAAAAACGTAACCATTAAAAGCGGTGTTTACCTGATCATTGAGCATACCGAAGCCCTTCATGTGATCGATGTAAACAGCGGTCATCGCGTGAATAAAAAGAATTCGCAGGAGACGAATGCCCTGGAAGTCAACCTCGAAGCTGCCGCGGAAATTGCACGGCAACTAAGGTTGCGGGATATGGGGGGGATCATCGTGATCGACTTCATCGACATGACGGAATCAAGACACCGGCGCGATCTTTATCAAAAGCTCAAGGAAGAGATGACAAAGGACCGTGCCAAGCATACCATTTTGCCGCCCAGCAAATTCGGGCTGGTACAGTTGACACGCCAGCGTGTGCGTCCCGAAATGACCATCGAAACCCTTGAAAAATGCCCTGCCTGCGACGGGACGGGGAAGATCCGGCCCAGCATCATTATTACCGATGAGATCGAAAACAATATCAGGTATCTCATACACGAACAGAATGAAAAGCATATCATCCTCGAAGTTCATCCGTTTCTTCACGCATACATCAATAAAGGATGGTTTTCGTCGGTAAAGGCAAACTGGCAGCGCAAGCTGGGGAAAAAGATCAAAACCAGGAAAAACAGCAACTATCACTTTCTGGAATACCACATCTTCGACCAGAATGGTGAGGAACTGAAAATATAAAAGAATATGAGCGAAACCGTTGTTAGCGGCATCCGCCCGACAGGCAACCTGCACCTGGGAAATTATTTTGGTGCCATGAGGAATTTTATTAAGATGCAGGAAAACAACAGCTGCTTCTTTTTCATTGCCGATTATCACAGCCTGACCACGCATCCTACACCGGAAGACCTGCACGGAAACGTGAAGAACGTGCTGGTTGAATACCTGGCGGCCGGCATCGACCCCGACAAGGCAACCATCTATATCCAGAGCGATGTTCCCGAGATACCCGAACTGTATCTTCTGCTTAACATGAATGCATACCTGGGCGAGCTGGAACGCTGTACCTCTTTTAAGGATAAGGTTAGAAAACAACCCGAGAATGTCAACGCCGGCCTGCTGACATATCCCACGCTCATGGCCGCCGACGTGATCATTCACAAGGCATCAAAAGTTCCTGTTGGTAAAGACCAGGAACAGAACCTCGAAATGATGCGCACCTTTGCAAGGCGCTTCAACCGAATGTACAAAACCGAGTTCTTCCCCATCCCCCAGGCATATAATTTCGGTGAAGCCCTGGTAAAGATCCCCGGCCTGGACGGCACTGGCAAAATGGGTAAATCGGAGGGTGAAGGCAATGCCATTTTCCTGGCCGACCCGCCTGAAGTGATCAGGAAAAAAGTGATGCGTGCGGTATCTGACAGCGGCCCCACAGAGAAAAATCAGGAAAAGCCCGAACCCATCCAAAACCTTTTCACACTCATGGAAGTGGTTTCGGAAACAGATACCATATCCCGCTTTGAGGAAGCTTACAACAATTGTACGATCCGTTACGGCGACCTGAAAAAGCAACTGGCAGAAGACATCATCGCGTTTACCACCCCCTTCAGGGAAAAGATGCAGGAGCTGGCAAATGATACCGGATACCTGCGAAAAGTTACGCGTCAGGGCGCAGAAAAGGCCAGGGCCAGCGCAGGCAATACCCTTCGTGAAGTTAGGGAGATCATTGGATTTAAGCCCTTTTAATGCCAGATACCACCGAAATAGAAAGGCATACCGAAAAAGCGGTACTCATTGGCGTAATCAGCAAACAGGACAATGGAAACAGCGCCAGGGAGCACATTGAAGAACTGGCATTCCTGTTGGAAACCGCTGGCGGGACAGTAGTCAAAACCTTTCTTCAATCACTCGATCATACCGATCCCCGAACCTTTGTCGGATCAGGCAAGCTGGATGAGATCAGGCAGTTTGTCGGCGAAAATGATATCGACATGGCAGTATTCGACGATGAGCTGAGCCCTTCACAGATCAGGAACATCGAAAAATCGCTGCAATGCAAGATCCTCGACCGTAATAATTTGATCCTCGATATTTTCGCCGGACGCGCCCGCACGGCAAATGCCAAAACACAGGTTGAACTGGCACAATACATATACCTTCTCCCGAGGCTTACGCGTATGTGGACCCACCTCTCGAAGCAAAAGGGTGGTATCGGCCTCAAGGGCCCCGGTGAAACCGAGATCGAGACTGACCGCCGCATCATCAGGGACCGGATCGCACTGCTGAAGAAAAAGCTGAAGCAGATCGACCGCCAAAAGACCACCCAACGTCAGAACCGTGGCAAGATGGTAAGGGTGGCCCTGGTTGGCTATACCAATGTGGGCAAATCAACATTGATGAACCTGCTGAGCAAATCAAACGTATTTGCCGAAAACAAGCTCTTTGCCACCCTCGACACCACCGTGCGGAAAGTCGTACTCAACAACCTGCCCTTCCTTATTTCCGATACCGTCGGCTTTATCAGAAAACTGCCGCACAGTTTGATCGAATCATTCAAATCGACACTCGACGAAGTAAGGGAGGCCGATCTGCTGATCCACATTGCAGATATCTCCCACAGCGATTTCGAGGAACAGATCGCAACCGTCAGGCAAACCCTGATCGAGATCGGGGTAATCGATAAACCGCTCATCATGGTCTTTAACAAGATTGATGCATTCAGGGAAAAAGAAAAGGAAGATATCCCTGATGAGGAAGGTGTTGAACAGCACTACAGCCTTGACGATCTGCGAAAGATGTGGATGGCCGGGAGTGACATACCCACGGTGTTCATTTCCGCAAAAAACAAGACCAACATCGATGAATTACGAAAACTGCTGTACACGGAAGTGAAAAAGATACATATCAGCAGGTACCCGTATAATACCCGGCCCTTCCATGAAACGGACATGGATCATGAAGTCGGCTGAGCTGCATCGGAAAAGAAAGCCATTGTCTCCATTTCTCTCCTGAATGCAATCCACTCAATGATATCCATGGCTGTTTTTTCGTCCAGACCATTGATGTCCAGTCTGAAGATGTGGTCCTTCCGCCCCCAGTCCTTACGCCTGATATTCCTGTTCCTGCGGCTTTCGCCTCCGGCATCAACCCTGATCCTCGGAAGCCGGTTTTCCTTCAGTTCAATATCGGCCATACCCATGTGCCTTGATATGGTAAAATAGGCAACCCGTATATGTTTAAAACTTGTTTTCCTGAAAAAGGCGGGGAAACCCGTATACAGCCGCTTCCTGTAGCGGCTGCTGGCCGAAACATAATACAGGCTGTTATTGAGTTTCGACTCCTTTTTCCTGAAATTGACCTTTCCAAATGATTCGCGGTATTCGATCGGCAGGTTATTGATCCGTTCTGCAAGGCTTTTTACCAGCCCGGCAAACTCTTCATAAGCTTTGCCGTTAGCCTGATAATTTGCACTGATTTTTTCCTTTCTGACCCTGATCTTTTCCCGGAGCTTCTCCGGATCGTTTTCCATAACGGATGAACGTTCAGCCTCTTCAATCCAGTTTATCATATTTTCTGTTATGGGTTTATACTTCCTTTCTGATGCCCGGAAACTACATATTACGCCTGTACTGCCCGCCTACTTCAAACAAAGCCTGCGTGATCTGGCCGATTGAGCAATACCGGGCTGCCTGCATGATCCCTTCAAAGACATTTTCATTCCGGATGGCTTTATCCTTTAGTTCATTGAGATGCATTGCTGCTTCTTTCTCCCAGGTCTGCTGCAATTCCCGTATGGTTCTGATCTGTTGTTCCTTTTCTTCGGGTGTGGCCCTGATCACCTCCCCGGGGATCACCGTGGGGCTGCCCTTGCTCGAAAGGAAAGTATTTACACCCATGATAGGCAATTTCCCGGTATGCTTTAGGGTTTCGTAATACAGTGATTCCTCCTGAATTTTGCTCCGCTGGTACATGGTTTCCATGGCCCCCAGCACACCGCCCCTTTCGGTAATGCGGTCGAATTCCATCAGCACAGCTTCTTCAACCAGGTCGGTAAGTTCCTCGATGATGAAGGAGCCCTGCAGCGGATTCTGGTTTTTCGCCAGCCCCAGTTCGTGATTGATGATGAGCTGTATGGCCATGGCCCTTCTTACCGACTCCTCGGTGGGTGTGGTAATGGCCTCATCGTATGCATTTGTATGCAGGGAATTGCAGTTGTCGTAAATGGCATAGAGGGCCTGCAGGGTGGTACGAATATCGTTAAAATCAATTTCCTGCGCATGCAGGGAGCGCCCTGAGGTCTGGATATGGTATTTCAGCTTCTGCGAGCGATCATTGGCGCCATATTTCAGTTTCAAGGCCTTGGCCCAGATGAGCCGGGCCACCCTTCCCAGGACAGAATATTCGGGATCGATGCCATTTGAAAAGAAAAACGAGAGATTCGGGGCAAAGGAATTTATGTCCATTCCACGCGAAAGATAATACTCAACGTAGGTAAACCCGTTTGCCAGGGTGAAAGCAAGCTGTGAAACGGGGTTGGCCCCTGCTTCGGCTATATGGTAACCCGAAATGGAGACGGAATAAAAATTCCTGACATAGTTTTGGTTAAAATATTCCTGTACATCACCCATCATTTTCAGGGCAAAGTCGGTGGAGAAGATACAGGTATTCTGGGCCTGGTCTTCCTTCAGGATGTCGGCCTGCACTGTTCCCCTGACCCTGCATATGGTATCAGCCTTGATCTTTTCATATATTCCGGCAGGCAGCACCATGTCGCCCGTTACACCGAGCAACATCAGTCCCAGGCCGTTATGTCCGGCAGGTATGGGGCTGTTGTATTGGGGCCTTGGGGTTCCCTTTTCATGGTATATGGCTTCGATCTTACGGTTCACCTCTTCCTCCAGGCCGTTTTCGCGTATATATAATTCGCATTGCTGGTCGATAGCCGCGTTCATAAAATATCCGACCAGGGTTGGGGCCGGGCCGTTAATGGTCATGGATACGGAAGTTTTCGGATCGACAAGGTTAAATCCCGAATAAAGTCTCTTGGCATCGTCAAGGCAGGAAATGGAAACGCCCGCATTCCCGATCTTACCGTAAATATCAGGTCTCAGGTCGGGATCGCGGCCATAGAGGGTTACCGAATCGAAGGCTGTTGACAGCCTCACGGCCGGCATCCCGGCCGAGAGGTAATGAAATCGTTTGTTGGTTCGTTCGGGGCCGCCTTCCCCGGCAAACTGCCTTGTAGGATCTTCACCCTCCCGCTTAAAAGGGAATACGCCGGCGGCAAAGGGGAATTCGCCCGGCACGTTTTCACGCAGGTTCCATTTGAGGATGTCGCCCCAGGCTTTGTAACGGGGTAGGGTGATCTTCGGGATACTCAGGCGTGAAAGGGATTCGGTGTGCGTTTCAACCCTGAGTTCATGATCGCGGACCTTAAAGACAAATTCCTTTTCCCTGTACGCCCTGACCTTGTCTTCCCACTTTTTCAGTAATTCCAGGTTATGGGGATCGAGATCGAGTTCTTCCTTCCGGTAAAGTTCCTCAAGTTCATCCGCATTTCCATCCTTCTCCCTGATGAGCCGGATGGTTTCCTCAATGGCATACATCCGCTGGGCAACAGCGGCCTGCGCATCGGTCCATTCGTTGTAGGTGCGGATGGTTTCGGATATTTCCGACAAATAACGGGTACGGCGGGGCGGGATGATATAGATCTTTTCCGACATTTCACCGGCAGAACTGAGCCTGCTTTTAAACTTTCCGCCAGCAAGTTCATTGATGCGGTCAATGATGGCCCTGTAAAGCTGGTTTACCCCGGGGTCGTTAAACTGCGAAGCGATGGTGCCGTATACGGGCATGTCGTCGGGGTCGGCATCAAAAAGCCGGTGATTGCGCATATATTGCTTTTTCACATCCCTGAGCGCATCAAGCGCTCCCCTTTTGTCAAATTTGTTCAGGGCGATGATGTCGGCAAAATCCAGCATATCGATCTTTTCCAGCTGCGTGGCAGCCCCGTATTCGGGTGTCATCACATAGAGCGAGAAATTGCTGTGATCGATGATCTCCGTATCGGACTGGCCAATGCCGGATGTTTCAAGAATGATGAGGTCGAACCCACAAGCCTGCAGGATGGTTTCGGCATCCTTTACATATTTCGACATGGCCAGGTTCGATTGCCGTGTAGCCAGCGAACGCATAAACACCCTTGGGTCGCTGATGGAATTCATCCTGATCCGGTCGCCAAGCAGTGCACCGCCGGTCTTCCTTTTGGAGGGGTCAACCGAGATGATGGCAATGGTTTTTGAAGGAAAATCGTCGAGATATCTTCTAACGATCTCATCAACCAGTGAAGATTTCCCCGAACCGCCGGTACCGGTGATCCCAAGCACGGGCGATTTTTTCCTGTTCCCGGCCAGCTTTTCTATGAGCTCATTAACCTGCTCAGGAAAGTTTTCAGCGGCGGAGATCAATTGTGCAATGGCATGCGGGGTTTTTTTCTTCAGTTCGTCCATCCTCACCTTAATATCTTTACCGGTTGGATGATCCGACTGCTTTATCACATCGTTGATCATACCCTGCAAACCCATTTTCCGGCCGTCATCCGGCGAATAGATCCTGCTGATGCCATACTGGTGAAGTTCCTCAATCTCTTCCGGCAGGATAACCCCGCCGCCACCGCCAAATATCTTTATATGACCACAGCCCTGTTCTTTCAGGAGATCATACATATATTTAAAAAACTCGGTATGTCCGCCCTGGTATGAAGTGATGGCCACAGCCTGCGCATCTTCCTGAACGGCGCAATCAACAATCTCCTGTACCGAGCGGTCGTGTCCGAGATGGATTACCTCCACACCCGTACTCTGCAGGATGCGCCGCATGATATTGATGGCGGCATCGTGCCCGTCGAAAAGGGAAGCAGCCGTTACGATCCTCACATGGTTTTTGGGTTTGTAAATCTCCTGATTCATATTCATGATGGATAGCTGTTTTGAGATGTATGCAAATATAGGATTTATTCAGGAAAATGAAACAACGGGCCGCCTGCTGAGTCCTTGAAGGCACTGATACATTTGGCAGTAATTTAATTTTAATCTAAATGATATTCTTTATAATATTGTTTGAAAATACATACAACTAACTTTAACCACACAGCCAATCATGATCAAGACCCTTCTTTTCGCTATCAGCCTTTTGATTACCATTGGTGTTTTTTCCTATACCGCATACCGGATAAGCCGGTTTTTCAGGCTTACGAAACCATATCCCGTCAAAAACTGGCCAAGACGTTTTGCTGTCATGATGAAAGTGGCCTTCGGCCAGACCAAGATCTTCCGCAGGCCCGTGGCAGGATTGATGCATGCACTCGTTTGGTGGGGCTTTATCGTGATCCTTTTTGGCAGCATCGAAATGATCATCGACGGGCTGGCGGGAACCGAAAGGGTGCTTTCGTTCCTGGGGCCTGTTTACGATCTGCTCATCCTGCTGGGCGATGTCTTTGCGCTGATCATCGTGCTGCTTATCCTCGCATTCCTTACCCGGAGGCTTTTCATGAACATCAGCCGTTTCGCCGGCCGCGAAATGAAACACAAATCGCATATGGATGCCAATATGGCCCTCAGCCTGATCGGCCTGCTGATGTTGAGCCTGCTGGGCATGAACACTTTTTACATTCTTGATCATGTTGCGGCAGGAAAGGCCATTGAAGGGATCTACCCGGTAAGCCAACGCCTGGCCGGACTTTTCACTTTTATGGACCCGGTGCAGGTTCACCTCTGGCACGAGATCAACTGGTGGGCCCATATCCTGCTGATCTTCCTCTTTGCCAACATTCTTCCCTATTCAAAGCATTTTCACGTATTCATGTCGGTTCCCAATGTTTTGCTGAGCAGGCTTGAACCGCCCGGATACCTGCCAAACATGCCTGATATCACCCGCGAAGTGAAGATGATGATGAATCCGGATACTGCCTTTGCCGCTGCTCCCGCCGGCGGTGAAGAGCCTGTTTCACGTTTCGGCGTTCTGGATGCCGAAGATGTGACATGGAAGAATTATCTGGATTCGCTCGCGTGTACCGAATGCGGGCGCTGTACGGCTGTGTGCCCGGCAAACATCACCGGAAAATTGCTTTCGCCCCGCAAGATCATGATGGATCTCCGCGCAAGGATGAAGGAGAAAGGCCCCGGCCTGTTGAAAGACAAGAACTTCAGCGACGGCAGATCACTCATCAGGGATTATATCAGCGAGGAAGAGCTATGGGCATGTACCACCTGCAACGCCTGCGCCCAGGAATGCCCCATCAACATCAACCAACCCGGGCTGATCGTCGACATGCGGCGCTACCTGGTAATGGAAGAGTCGGCAGCACCGGGCGAGCTTAACGGCATCTTCTCCAACATCGAAAACAACGGGGCACCCTGGCAGTTTTCACCCGAAGACCGCATGCTGTGGGCCCAGGGACTGGATGTACCCCTGATGGCCGAAAAACATGCAGCCGGGGCAGCACCTGAATACCTTCTCTGGATCGGATCGGCAGGTGCATTCGACGACAGGTACAAAAAAGTGTCGAAAGAACTCGTCAAAGTCCTTAGGCATGCCGGCATTGATTATGCCGTGCTGGGAACCGAAGAAACAGACAGCGGTGATGTAGCCCGCCGGGCAGGCAATGAAATGCTCTTCCAGATGCAGGCCCTGACACTGATCGAAATATTCAACCTCTATGGCGTGAAAAAGATCCTGACCGCCTGTCCGCACGAATATAACACTTTTAAAAACGAATATCCCGATCTTGGCGGTCATTATGAGGTGATACACCACAGCCAGTTGTTGCGCGACCTCATCGATCAGGGGAAAATCAAACTTTCTGACGGAAGCTTTGCGGGCAAAAGGATCACCTTTCACGATCCCTGTTATCTTGGCCGGGCAAACGGAGAATACAAGGCACCCCGGAAAGTGCTTGCCGCACTTAAAGGAAACCTGGTAGAAATGAAACGAAACAGGAGTTTTGCGCTTTGTTGCGGTGCAGGTGGCGGGCAAATGTTCAAGGAAGCCGAAAAGGGCGACAAGGAAGTGTTTATTGAAAGGATCGAAGACGCCATTGAATGCAATGCCGACATCGTGGCTACGGCATGCCCATTCTGCATGGTGATGATGACCGACGGTATAAAATATAAAAACAGGGAGGAGGAGATGAAGAACTTCGATATTGCGGAGATGATCAGCGCAGGGCTGGGACTGTAACCCAAAGCCAAACGTTTTATTGATCCCGCTCACGAAACATCCCCCTTTAAAAACAAAAACAAAATGGCTAAAAAAGAGATCAACATCCTCAAACAGCAGGTCGACAAGCTCAATGCCAAAGACTTTGACCTGGAAGCCTGGAAGAAGTATACCATCGTGATGCTGGCCCGCATTTTCGGCGACAGCTCGGAAAAGATCAGGCAGATCGAAAGCATAGAATACGATTATTCATCCTGGTCGCTGCGCGATACCAGCGGTTCCTCTTCTTACCTTGAAAGTTGCAAGAAACTTGGCAGGAATATCCTTGAAGCTTCCATCGAGGAACTCGAAACCTTTGGCGTTCCCGACAGGAGCGGGGAAGAGGATAAATTCTTCAGCATCATCATCGAAGCCCTGCAGGATGAACTCAAAGGTTCGCAGTTCAGGGAATTGAAAAATGTGATCCTGAAAACGGAAAAGGAAGAAGACCTGCACGACAAGATACGGGAGATCCTGAATGACTTCGACACGGGAATACCGGCAGCCATACTCACCTCCATATTATCGAATCCGTTATTTAAAAATGAATTGTCAGAATAAAATGAAGGAAGGAAATATGCTCAGCAAAGCAGAAAAAGCACGGCTCGTCCTGGATTTTTTCCACCGCACCATGATGCACCATGCCATATGGTTTGCCGAAGTGCAACACCAGATGGGGCGTGAGAAGGCCTATAAGGTAATGGATACTGCCTGGCAGAAGAGCTGCCATATCCAGATGAAACGCCTCGGAAAGATCCTTGGCTTTGAAAACGAAGATGAGGTGCCACAACCCCTGCTCGACCTGCCGGAGGATAAGCTGGATGAGCTCATGGAAGGATCGGCCGTCAACTGGCTGGCCAACGACGGGGTATGGTTCCAGGCAGTAGAATTCGAATACGGCATGAATGAGGCCAAACGCTGCAACGACAGCGCCTGGGCCCATTTCTCCCCCTTCGAGGCCTGGTCGGTCAAACGCATCCTCGGCCTGCCCGAAAAACCCGGCCTTGAAGGACTGAAAAAAGCCCTGCAGTTCAGGCTCTATGCCTATGTCAACAAACAATCCTTCGACGAAGAAACCGAAAACAGCTTTGTCTTCCGCATGAACGAATGCCGCGTGCAGGTGGCCCGCAAACGCAAAGGCCTCGACGATTACCCCTGCAAATCAGGCGGGCTCGTGGAATACACCGGCTTCGCCGAAGCCATCGACCCCCGCATCCGTACCGAATGCATCTGCTGCCCCCCCGATCCGCACCCGGAAGAATACTATTGCGCCTGGAGGTTTAGCCTTGAGCCATAGGTGTCAGGGTTATGGTGTCTGCTAATATGATTGTGAGACTGTGAGAGGATGGGTAGAGGGGAAGGCGAACGGACAAAAGGAATACTCCGTGTTTCAGTGTAAAAACTGTAATAATTCAATACTGGAGCCTTGATGCCATTTAACCCCCGAGTCCTCGGGGCAAGCACTGTAACACTGAAGCACTGAAGCACTGTAACACTGAAACCCCCGAGTTCTCGGGGCAAGCACTGTAACACTGAAGCACTGAAGCACTGAAGCACTGTAACACTGAAGCACTGAAGCACTGTAACACTGAAACCCACGAGGTCTCGGGGCAAGCACTGAAACACTGAAACACTGAAACACTGAAACACTGAAGCACTGAAGCACTGTAACACTGAAACCCACGAGGTCTCGGGGCAAGCACTGAAACACTGAAACACTGAAACACTGAAACACTGAAGCACTGAAGCACTGTAACACTGAAACCCACGAGGTCTCGGGGCAAG
>CAZHFC010000016.1:0-76845 GCA_964531985.1 uncultured Bacteroidales bacterium | reverse complement strand
TGTTGTTATTGCTTCCCGGCAGGGAAAGCCAGCTGCAGGAAAACCATGAAAAACTGGTGGCGGAGATCAGGGAGACATCCCGCTACGCGGAAAAAGAACTCGCCGCATTCAAAGGAAAATCTTTCTTTATCTTCCACCCGGCCCTGGGATATTTTGCCCGTGATTACGGGCTCGAACAGGTGTCGGTCGAATACGAGGGGAAAGAGCCCACCCCTGCCTATCTCAAAGAGATGATCGGGCTGGCCAGGTCGGAAAATGCCGGTATCATCTTCATACAGGAGGAGTTCGATGTGAGGAATGCCACCGTCATTGCCAAAGAGATCGGCGGTGAGGTGGTCAGGATAAACCCGCTGAATGAAGACTGGCCGCAGGAAATCATTAATATTACCGACCACCTGAAAAACTCTTTCCGGCCATGAGCGAACAGCTTTTATCAGTTGAGAAAGTCATGCTCAGCCTGGGCGGGCAGAAAGTCCTTGAAGATGTAGACCTGCAGATCACGGAAAACGACTTTATCGGTGTGATCGGCCCCAATGGCGGCGGTAAGACAAGCCTGGTAAAGGTGATCCTGGGACTGCTGAAACCCGATTCAGGACGCATACGTTATAACAGGGATTTACTTGGCGGGCGCCACCGCATCGGCTACCTGCCGCAGGTGCATGCCTTCGACAAGAAATTCCCGATCACCGTGCGGGATGTGGTGCTGTCGGGGCTGCCGGCAGGCCGGAAAGCGGTTTCACGGCATTCTGCAGGCGAGAGGGACAAGGCGGTATACTGGATGGAGAAGCTTGGCATCGGGGCATTATCGGGTAAAACCATCGGTACCCTCTCGGGAGGGGAGATGCAGCGCGCCTTTCTCTGCCGGTCGCTCATTTCGGAACCCAGGCTGCTTATACTCGATGAACCCGACACATACGTGGACAACCGCTTCGAACAGGAACTGTACGAGATACTCAGGGATCTGAACGGTCAGATGGCCATCCTGCTGGTATCGCACGACGTGGGAACCATCACCGCCTATATTAAAAGTATTGCCTGCGTGAACAGGAAACTGCACTACCATCCTTCAAATATCATTTCCGAAAAGCAACTGGCAGCCTACGATTGCCCGATACAGATCATTACCCACGGGGATGTGCCCCATACCGTTCTCGGAAAACATACGCATGAGCACTGATGGGAGAACTGCTCACATACGGGTTTTTTCAGTATGCGCTGGTCACCGCCTTTTTCGCGGCAGTGAGTTGCGGCATGGTGGGCACATACATCGTTGCCAGGCGAATGGTATTCATCAGCGGGGGCATCACACACGCTTCTTTTGGAGGGATCGGCATCGGCTACTACCTTGGCATCAATCCCATTGCGGGAGCGGCTGTCTTTGCCGTGCTCTCGGCCCTCGGCATCGAATATTCCTCCCGTAAGACCGGGATCAGGGAAGATTCTGCCATTGCCATACTGTGGGCGCTGGGCATGGCCATCGGGGTGATCTTTGTTTTCATCACACCGGGTTATGCTCCCAACCTGATGTCGTACCTCTTTGGCAATATCCTTACCGCGGGCCCTTCCGACATCTGGCTGCTGGCCGCCCTTACATTGCTGGTGCTGGTTTTTTATGTTTTGCAGTTCAATAACATCCTGTATGTCGCTTTCGACGAGGAATATGCCAGGGCACGCAATATGCCGGTCAACATGGTTAAATATGTCATGATGACACTGATCGCCCTTGCCATTGTGTTCAACATCCGGGTTGTTGGCATCATCCTGGTCATTTCCCTCCTCACCATTCCGCAAACCATCGCCAATATGTTTGTCAGGCGTTTTTTCGGCATGATGCTGCTTTCGGTTGCCATAGCCCTGCTGGGCACCTTCACGGGCCTTTTCCTGGCCTTCTGGTTCAGCATCCCGTCGGGAGCGGCCATTATCTTTTTTCTGGTGATCCTTTTCTTTCTGGCGAGATTGATCCTATGGGTCATGAAGAGATAAAAACTGCCGCCACCCGCCGAATTACCCTACCTCCTCCCAATCACCACCACCACTCCCAGCCCGGCGGTGCTGTACATGAAATCCTGCAAGCCTTGCTGAAAAGAGATTTTCAGGTGGGTGTTCCCGAATTTCCGGGTAGCATGTGCCCTGAAGACCATGGGGGCGTCGCCGTTGCCGATATAGCCCTTATAGCCTCCCAGGGCGGTGTTGAACGACATGTTGTTGCCCGTTAGCGAAAGCCCGAGGCCGTAAAGGAAAGCATCGTTCTGCCGGTAGTCGTCGCGGTTGGTTTGCCATACATAGAACCCGGCCATCAGGTAGGGCCGGATGTTGAGATTGGCCTGCAGTTCAAAGCTTTTTCCCATGGAGAGGTCGAAGAAGTATCCCGGTGCATCGGTAAAGCGGGCATTGCCCAGGTTGCCGCCGCTGGCGGTACGCAGGCTGATGCCCAGCAGCAGGTCGGGCCAAAGGCGGTGGTCGCGCAGCAATTGTACCAGGGTGCCGATATAGAGGTCGCCGGCGGCAAAGCCGGTGGCATCCTGATCGCGGCCCCGTCGCTCATCACGCGTAAGGGTGTCGGTTTTGAAGTGTTCGACCGGCACGCCGTAAAATTCCAGCGCCACCCTGCCATCCAGGAAAGGATAATGCAGCTTCATAAAAACGTTCTGCGTGTTGTCGCCGCCGCTGAAATGCATTTCTGCACGGCCCTCAAGCGATACCTCCGTGTCGATCCGGGCATCCCTGATAGCGGGTACCGGCAGGGCATTGGGGCCCATATAGGCCGGCGAATAGATAAGGTATTTCGCCCAGTTGGTCACTCCGTCCCAGTTATGCTTATTGTTCCACCATTCGTAGTTCTCTTCCTGCGAAAACACCGGCGGGCCCGCCAGCAGGAAGGTCAGATACAGGCAGATGCCATAAAACGACAGGGATCTCAGTGATGTCATACCGCTGCATTAACGCATGAACAGGCTAAGATACAAAAATTGCATTTGTATGATTGGCGCCGGCCCTTTTGCGGAACAGCGCTTTTTTTTATTTTAGCGGCATGGAATACGACACCACACTCATGCTGGGCGTGATGATCGCCTACCTTTCCCTGTTGATCCTCTGGGGGTTGTACCAGGGCCGGAAGGTGAAGACCGATTCAGATTATGCCATCGCGGGCCGTAACCTGCCGGGATGGGTGGCTGCCCTCAGCGAAAGGGCCACCGGTGAGTCATCATGGGCTTTGCTGGGCCTTCCCGGCGCCGCCTATGCGCTGGGGCTTACCGAGATATGGACAGCCATCGGCTGCATCGCAGGCATCATCGCCGCCTGGTCCTTCCTGGCATGGCGGCTGCGCGACGAAGCCGAAAAGTACCAGGCAAACACCTTTACCGAATATATTGCCAAAAGGCATTCCGATATGGGCAGGTGGATCAGGCTCACGGGCAGCTTCACCATCGTATTCTTTTTCTTCCTGTACGTGGGCGCTCAGTTTTTAGGGGGAGGCAAGGCCCTCAACACCATGTTCGGCATCGACCGCGACCTGGCCATGGTCATCACCGCCGCCGTGATCGTGCCCTATACCATCTACGGTGGCTTCAGGAGCGTGGTCTATACCGATGTGATCCAGGCCCTGGTGATGATCATCACCCTGGTGGCGGGCCCCATCGTCGGCATCATCTATATTGCCAATACCCCCGGCCTTTTTGCGGCCGGCATACCGGAAGCCCTGCAGGCGGCCGGGCCTGAATACAACTCGATGATACAGGCTGCTTCGGGCTTTTCGATAGGCGTGGTCGTTGCCACCGGATTTTCATGGTTTTTCGGGTACCTCGGCGGACAGCCACAGCTCAGCATGCGCTTCATGGCCATCAGGGACCGCAGGCAGGCGCGCAGTGCCAGGAATATCGGCATCGCATGGACCATCATGGCCTATGCCGGGGCACTGGCCATCGGCTATATCGGCATCGCCATCTTCGGGCCCGGCGGCCTCGACGACAGGGAAACCGTAATGCCCGCGGTACTCCTGCACATTTTCCCGCCGGCCATTGCAGCCATCCTCATCACCGGTGCCATCGCCGCCATGATCTCTACCGCCGACTCCCTGCTGATCCTCTCGGCCACTGAACTATCCGAAAATATCATCAAGCCCTCTTTTCAGCGTGCCGGCCGGAAGAACGACCTGCTGTTCTCCAGGGCCATCACCGCCCTGCTGGCCGAACTTGCGCTTATCATTGCCTACGTGGTGCCTTCCGACCTCATCTTCGAGCTTGTCGGCTGGGTGTGGGCAGGGGTGGGAGCCAACTTTTCGGTGGTGATACTGCTCACCCTGTTCTGGAAACGCTTTCACGGGCGGGCAGCCCTCATCACCATTGCCGGCGGCGTGGCATTCACCGTCTTCTGGATCAGCAGCGGGCTGGATGAAGTGATCACCGCCAGGATCATGACCTTTGCAATAGCGCTCGCCCTGGCCGTGATCAGCACTTTCCTGGTGAGACCGGGGAAGGGGAGGACTTTAGGATGATTAAATGCCTGCCCCGAGAACTCGGTGGCCTGCCCCGAGAATCGGGGGTTACATGCCTGCCCCGAGAATCGGGGGTTAAATTCGTGAGCCTGCCTTTTTATGAGCGAAGCGAAATAAAAAGGCTTGGTCGGACGAATCTCCGGTTTATAAACGGTAAAACTTGTCCGGAAGCTATTATTGTTTTTTAAAACGCTTCATCTATCACTATATCATTGGCTGAAATGCGCATAGCGATCTTCCCCTTCGCTTCGTGCATCAGGGTCAGCGCCCGCACACTCTGTTTTTGATATTGTCGCATGCCAGCCATTGTGTGTCATTTACGACAACTGAAAAAAAACAACGAAATAGTTGCTATTAATAGAAACATTTAATACTTTTGCCATATCAAACACGGATTATGGCTGGTTTTTTTAATGTTATATACTCAGATGAAGTTGAAGCGTTCCTGGATTCACTGGAGCACAAAGTCCGAATAAAGATCATCTACAACATTGATTAAGCCAGATTTTATCCGGATCCCGGACTTTTCAAAAAGCTGGATTCGGAAATATGGGAGTTTAGAACGAAATTCAATAAAAAGCACTACAGGCTATTTGCTTTCTGGGATAAAAGGAAAAAGAAGGAAACCCTGGTTATCGCTACGCATGGGTTTATTAAAAAATCTCAGAAAACACCAAAATCAGAAATAGATAAGGCAAGAAAAATAATGGAAATCTACTTTAATACTATGTGATATGGAAACAAAAAATGTGAAATTTCACGATCTTGGAAAACTTAAGGATAAATACATCGGAGAAAACGGAACAGAACAAAGAAATCAGTATGAGTTTGAATTGAAACTTGATATTCTGGGTGAGATGATTAAACAAACCAGGAAAGAGAGAAATCTTACCCAGGAACAATTGGGGGAATTAATCGGTGTAAATAAATCAGAGATTTCAAAGCTTGAACGTAATGCAAGGAATATGACAATAAATACTGTTTTGAAAATATTTCATGCATTAAAAGCGAATATTAAATTTAGTATTGAACTCGAAAACAAGGATTGGAAATTGGCCTGGTCCTCCGAAAGGCCATAATCCTATAATCATACTTGATCAGGCAAATAGTTTTTTGGTAATAGAAAAAATCGGGTAATTTTGGTATAGTTTTCCGGGCAAGAGGGATTCGTTCTGCATGATTATTAAGCATGTTTGCCAGGCCGGTTTTTGGTTTAAGGTATTATTATAATAATTTGATTTATAGTATAACTCTCCGATAATCAACATCAAAAATCACCCTCAAAAAATAATCCTATGGACCGACGTTCGTTTCTCAAAAATTCAATAGCCTCAGGGGCGGCCGCCCTTGTGGCTTCCAGTCTGCCGGGTGCCAAAGCCCTGGCCGGCCGGGCAGGCTCCGAAGCCGACATCGCCGTGGTAAATGGCATCGATTACCTGTCGAATACCCAAAAAGCCGTTCAGATCCTGGGAGGGATGGGGAAATTCGTTCATCCGGGCAGCAGGGTGGGCCTGCTGATCAATTCGGCCTTTGAACTGCAGGGAGCCTACGTTCATCCCGATATCTCCCTGGCGGTATTGAAAATGTGTTTTGAGGCCGGCGCCAGCGAAGTGGTGCTGCTGCAGGCCGTCGATGAGGCCTACTGGACAAGGAGCAGCCACCATGAAGATATGAAAGAGATGTTCGGAAAGGTGAGCCAGGTGGCATCCAATGTGTTCCCTGCCGAGTTCAACGAAGAGGACTGGAAACTCCTCCCGGCCATCAACGGGGCAAAGGCACTGAAAGAAGTGGAGGTGATCAGGGAACTCGAACAGGTGGATGTGCTCATCAATGTTTTTATTGCCAAACATCATGCCGGCACCTTCTATACGGGAGCCCTCAAAAACTCAATGGGGTTCTGTACCCGTAAAACCAATGTGTTTTACCACCTTGGATCGGGCGAACGGAACGATCCCGACTTCCTGGCGCAAAGCATTGCCGATATCAACCTGCTCAGGCAGCCCGACCTCATCATCGGCGACGCCACCTCATTCATCCTTACCAACGGCCCCGCCGGCCCCGGAGATGTTAAGACGCTCGATAAGGTCTTTGCCGGGACGAACCTGGTGGCCATGGACGCAGTGGGCGCCACATACAACGACCTGGCCCCCGGAGAGGTGCTGACAAATGTAAAAGCGGCGGAAATGGGCCTTGGTTCCTACGATCCGGAAAATATCCGGCTCGTCGAGATTGCCTGACAAGCCCGGACTATGCAAGCGTACCGGCTGCCAAACATGCCGGTTTGCCCCGTCACATCCGTACACGCTAAAATATGAGCATATACGAAAGACCATCAAAGATTATGAAAACCATAAAATATATAATGATCATTGCCGGATTTTGCCTGGTACATTCCCTGCAGGCACAGGAATCGGTTTACGATATCATCAGCTCCGATGCCTGTATGGAAATAGAGCTTTATGCTGAACCACGACTGTTTGCAGGGGACGACCTTTTCAGCCTGATCAACGGCGGGGCCGATCTCTACCACGAATATGGCTTCTCGGAAGTTCTGGCCCTGGAGGCCGGCATGGAGGAAGGCATGCCCGTTAAAACGGAAATTTATGATATGGGCAGCCCCGGAGGGGCATGGGGCATCTTTTCCGTAACCGCCACCGCCAATGCGCGAAGCGTGGACATCGGGCAGGAAGGCCGGCAGGGCGAAGGCTTCCTGCAATTCATCAAAGGCCGCTTTATGCTCTACCTGTACCATGCCCCCGAAGCCGCTGAGGATGCGCTGCAGATCGCAGGTTGTTTAGCCGACGGCATAAGGGAAACAGCCGGCAGGCCCGCACTGATGGATGTGCTCGATAACCTGGAAGACGATGACGGTAAGATCGTATTCTTTATGGGAAACCTGGGCCTGTCAACGGTTTACAGCTTCCATTACCGCGATGTTTTCGGCTACGGCACGGGCGCCGCGGCCGTATACCCCGGCATGAAAGTGATCGTGCTCGATTACCCTGATGAAGAAAACTGCCTGGAAAACTTTCATGCCGCACGGAACTTCTTTATGAACAGCAGCAGGTACTCCAACAGCTACTCGCACAGAGGCTCATTCCATATGGATGACAACAAGGGACAGCACATTGCATCTTATTTCGAAAACAGTTACCTTTTCATTACCATTGGTCCGGGAGAAAAAGATAATAACAACATCAGGCTGGCCGTGATGGAGGGAATGAACAGGCTGCGCGAATGAAAAATATTTCCTGAAAACGGCATAAATCCCTCTCTTTTGTGTTATATTTGTTGTACACAAAAACCAAAAAAAAATGAGAATTCTTAAAAAAATCATCATCTGGCTGGTGATCATCATCGCTATCCTCATCCTGGTGGCATATATCCTCCCGGGGCAATACAAGGTTCAACGCTCGGCCCTGATTGAGGGCGACAGGGACATGATCTTTTCCATGGCCTGCGACTTCAATAACTGGGACCTTTGGTCGCCATGGTCATCGGCCATGGATACAACCGCCGTTTTTGAGAATATCGGCCTGTGCGAAGTGGGTGCCGTACATAAGTGGAAAGGTGATAAGATGGGCGAAGGAGAGATGAAGATCACGGAGCTTATCCACGGCGAGAAGATCATCTGGGAGTTGTGGTTTGAGGGTTTCAGCCGTAAAACGACCGTTGGCATGTTCTTCGAACCCGAAGGCGACGACTGGGTGGTTACCTGGACGGCCGAAGGCCATCTTGGCTATAATCCCCTGTACAGGTATTACGGACTGATGATCGATTCCGACATGGGTGCAGAATATGAGCGTGGCCTTAACAATCTGAAGGAATTGTGCAGCAAGCTGCCCGATTACCCGGGCATTGAAGTGACCGAAGTGAGCAGCATGCCGGCCCTGTCGGTAAAAGATTCCATTCAGGCAACGGACATCGGGATCTTCCTCGAAACATGGTTTCCGAAACTTTATCTGTATGCCGTCCGCAAGGGCGGGCAACCGACCGGGCACCCCTATGCCGTTTATTATAACTGGGATCCTGAAGGAAAGATACTGGTTGAGGCCGGCATCCCCCTGCTGGAAGTCCTGGAAGGGGAGAAGGAGATCATGCAGGTATACAGCCCGGGCGGGAAAGTGGTCATGGCATCCCACACCGGTCCCTATGAAGAGAGCGGAGCGGCGCACGAAGCCATCAACCGCTACATCATGGTGCTGAAGATGGAATTTGCCGGCCCCCCCTGGGAAGTTTACGTAACTGATCCCTCGGAGGAACCCGATCCGCAAAAGTGGGAGACCATCATCTATTACCCGGTCAGGTAATTGCTAAAACCAAAAGGCAATGCCCGCCTTGCTCAGCCGGGGAACCATCCCCGGAAAATTGAAAGGCATTCCTGCCCTTCTGCTGCTGGCCGGATTATTCGTTACGAGCCTTGCATCTGCCCCCGAAAGTCGCAGGGAACAGCAGGAAGGAGAAGGTGTCTTTGCCCGCGACACGGCCGTCATCGCCAAACTGTTCAAAGAAGGTTACCTTTATATTAATGGCCCTTCCGATTCACTGCTCCATTATTTTGGCCTGGCGCAGGAACTGGTCGGACGGAATATCGACAGCCTTCTCGCAATGGGGCTTGCACCTTCCGAATTCCCCCTGGATGTTTTTAAAAGATACCAGGCAAGGATACACCTCGAGTTTGGGATTGAATATTTTTTTGGCAGTGCCTACGACAGCGCCCTTGCCTTTTTTAACAGGGCGCTGGCCATTGCGCATGAGCTGGATGATCCCGGCCTTCTTTCCGAATCATACAGCGAGATCGGGATCGTACTGAAAAACCAGGGGAAGCCCGACGAAGCGCTCTTCTATTACGAAAAGGCCCTGGCCTATGCATACCTGTGCGGTGATTCATCCTGGATCGCTGCCTGCCGCGTCAACCTCGGAAATGCACACAAGGAAAAAGGTTACCTGCTTATCGCTTTGGAGCATTATATTGACGCCCTGAAGTTACTCGAAGATCTTGGCCACATCCGGAGGATTGCTACCTGCCTGCAAAATATAGGTGCCGTGTACAGCAAACAGGACGACTTTGAAAATGCACTTCGCTATTATTTCCGGGCCCTGGAATTGTCGACCGGGATCAATGACCAGGTCAGGGAGTCGGCCTGCAACCTTGGCGTTGGCTATGTTTATGCCCGGAAAGGGCAGTATGGCCTTGCCAGGGAGTATTATGAAAAGTCAAGGCTGTTTTATATGCAAAGCGACTATAACCACCAGTATGATGAATGCCTTTTCCTGATCGGCGAAAGCTGGCAGGAAGAAGGTGAGCATGAAATGGCACTCAGCTATTACGGGCAGGCCATGGCACTGTCATCCCGGGAAAATGATCAGACAACGATGGCCGGAATACTAATAAGGATGAGCGAGATCTGTTTACATGAAGGGAGGCTCGAGAAAGCCCGCGAAAATGCTTCCCGGGCGCTCGGCCTTGCCCGGGAGACAGCATCCGTTGAACTGGAAAGCCGGGCCCATGCCGTCATGTCAGACATTTGCATGGCCAGGGGCGAGACAGGCATGGCACTTGAATACTTTAAGGAACATGCGTGCCTGAAAGACAGCATTTTTAATTCGGAAAAATATAAGGCCATTGCAGAACTCGAGAAAAAATATGAATCGGAGAAACGGGAGCAGCAAATAGCCCTTCTCAGCGAACAAACCGAAGTGCAGAAACTCAAATTGCTGAACCGTAACCGCATATTGATCACCATGGCAGGAGGGGTGCTGTTCATATTGCTGCTGCTGTACCTGTTTTTCGTTCAGAGCAGGTTAAAATCGAGAAAAAAAGCCGCCGAACTGGAACAAAAGTTATTGCGGTCGCAGATGAACCCCCATTTCATTTTCAATACCATGATCGCCATCCAGAATTATATATACCGGAACGAACCCGTGAAGGCAGCCGACTTTCTTGCCAGGTTCGCCGAACTGGTCAGACAGACACTGGAAAGCAGCAGGGGCGATTTTATCATTTTCGGGAAAGAGATTGCCATGCTCCGGACCTACCTGGAACTGCAAAAATTACGATTCGACGAGAAGTTTGAATATGATATCGTGATTGATCCTGCCATCGATGCGGAAGTTGTAATGATCCCTTCCATGTTTGCCCAGCCTTTCGTGGAAAATGCCATCGAGCACGGGTTGCGCAATAAACAGGGGAAGGGCATGCTGAGCGTTGAATATACCCTGATGGAAGAGGGAAGGGTCAGGATCAGGGTGGAAGATAACGGTGTTGGGCTTGATAAGGCCCGGCAGGGGAAAGGCAAGGAACAACACCGGGGCCTGGCACTGGAGATCACACGCGAAAGGCTTGAGATGCTTTCGGGCAGGAACAGAAAAAAATTCAGATTGCAGATCACCGACCTGGAAACCCTCGGCAAGGGTGAAAAAGGAGTGCGGGTGGAGATCGATATACCCTGCAGGTGTTAAACGAAAAAACCATGCTGATATGATCACAGCTGTTATTGTAGATGATGAATCCAATGCGCGGCAAACCATTCGTGAGATCCTCAGACTGTCGGGAATTAAGCTTGATGTTCTCGGTGAAGCCGGCGATGTGGCTTCGGCGTATGACCTGATCACAACAAAGGCGCCCCAGCTCGTTTTTCTCGATATCAACCTTCCCGATGGCAATGGCTTCGACCTGCTGAACAGATTTGAAAAGATATGCTTCAGGGTGATCTTTATCACGGCCCACGATGAATATGCCATCAGGGCTTTCAGGTGCAGTGCCCTCGATTACATTCTAAAGCCGGTCATCGCCGCCGACCTCATCACGGCAGTGGAAAAGGCCGCCGAATATATCAGTCAGGAGCAGATGGCCATGAAGGTCAACGCCCTGCTCTCAAACCTGGAAAAACTCAGGAAAATCATCCTGAAAACGGCCGAAAGCATCCATATCATCAACATCGGCAGCATCATCCGATGCGAAGCCGATGTGAACTATACCCATTTCCACCTCGACAACGGAAAGAAGATGACCGTTTCGAAACCACTGAAAGATTATGCGGAAGTGCTTGAAAAGGCAGGCTTTTTCCGCACACACCAATCCCACCTTGTAAACCTCGAGCATGTGCTGCGCTACGATAAGTCGGAGGGCGGGCATATCGTGATGGACGACGACTCCCAGGTGCCTGTCTCACTGCGCAAAAAAGATGCGCTCTTCAGGCTCTTTGAGCAGATGTAATTGATCAATCCCGGCAAATAATCATTTCTCACCGGCAGATAATCAACTGTCCACACTTTTGCATGCCCCCTGATGTACCTTTACGACACAAGTGGTTCGTAATGAAACTCAAAACAGGGAAACAGGAATTGTTGTTGAAGGATCATATGGTGATCCGCATTGAGGCAGACGGAAATACATGCAAGCTGTACCTGAAGAACGGGCAGACAATGATCATGCAGTTAAGCCTGGATATCATCGAAGATCAGATGGGGAACTGCAGTTTTATCCGGATCCATCCCGATCATCTTGTGAATGCGGAGCATATCAGCAAAATTCCTGATAAAGCCGTGGACGGGATACTCCTGTCTGATGGAAAAAAAATTCCCGTCAAAGAAAAAAAATTGATACAACTGACGGAGATTATCGAAAAATATATTAATCCAAAAACCTGAAATTATGAGAAATATTATTACATTAAAGACATTGGCTTTGCTTGCCATTGTATTTTTCAGCGCTTCCACGCTGGCAAATACCATTCATTCAACAACTACTGGCGGAAAATGGAATAATGAGTCGACATGGATAGGTGGTGTTATACCCGGACAAAGCGATACGGCGGTTATCCATGGCCCGGTGATCATAGGTCATGTTATTGGTTATGAAATTCACCACAGTGTTGGCGGATGGGTAATCGTTGAAACGGGCGGCTCATTGCAACCCCACGAATATGGCGGCGGGCTGGGGACATTTATCCTTCATGTTGCCCATGATTTTACAAATCACGGGATGATACATTGCGGCACCATACCTGATGACTATGAATACCTTCAGCTGAACATAAACGGTAATATCTATAATGATGGAAGCTGGAGGCCTGAAAAGACCTTGCTGACCGGTAACGGCCAGCATATAAGCCAGGGTCAGGGAAGTGTCTTCGGAGGTGTATGGGAATGCACGGCCCCATGCGATATCTATGCCGACAGCGACCTGAAATTCGACTGTATTTTTTTTACCAATAATACGAACGTCATGGATTTCAACCTGGGAGGTTCGACCCTGCATATGGGTAGCCATTCCCTGGATGCAACCGGCACGCTCATCTATAACGGGACGATAGAAGGCAACTTCTTCATCAAGGGCAGGTTTGCCGTAAACAAAAGCCCTGCAGATACGCTCAGGTTTGTCGGGAACGTCACGGTCAGCGATACACTGCAGAACAATGAATACGGCGGCGGGCTGGGTATTCAAAACCTGCTGATAGAGGGAAACCTGACCAACAACGGGGTGATCAGGGACAACAACGACCAGAAGAACGACGACCGGCTCAGCATCCTCATCACAGGCGACATTGTGAATAACGGGCATTGGAGCTGTTATTACGTTAAGCTGGTTGGGGAGCAGGAGCAAAGTATCACCCAGGCCAACGGAATGGTTTTTGACTCCTATTTTTCCGATCTCGATTCGACCAGCAGCATACGCGCCAACAGCGACATCTCCATATTACAGGATTTCAACCTGGGAAGAGCGACGCTCTACATGGAGAACATGATGCTCCGGGTGGAAGGATGGCTGTATAATGGCTATATCGACAACTGTTTGCTGAAAAATGCATACATACAGAACCTGACCAGCCTGGATGCCCTGAAGATCTACGGGTCGGTGACCTGCGACGACGGCAACCTCTTCCTGAACGATGTGCTGGTGATCGACACCCTGCAGTCGAATGTATACGGCGGCGGAAGCAAGTATTTCGACCTTTTTGTCGATGGTAATTTCAGGAATGAAGGGGTCGTGCGCGACATCAACCCTGGTGATATGCTGCGACTTCATATTTCCGGCAACCTGGAAAACCGGGGAGTGTGGAAAAATACTGAAACCGTGCTCAACGGGACCCAGTTTCAAAGCCTGTACCAGGACCAGGGCTGCGTCTTCGAAAGCAAGTTTATCAACCTTGAAAGCAATAATGACCTGAGCACACTCACGGGCGACCTTGGTTTTTCCGGTGATTTTGACCTGGGAGGTGCAATCCTGGATATGAAAGGCAAGTCCCTCACAATGGGAGGCTGGCTGCACAACGGCATATTGGATCATGCAAAACTGCACGGTGGTTACCTGCAATATCTTGATTGCATCAACGGACTGGAAGTGTATGATCGGGTTTTTGTCGATGACAGCGTTTCATTCGAAGGGCCGGTAACCATAGGCGATACCCTGATGCCAAATGCATACGGGGGAGGAGCCAAGCATTATCATCTGCCCGTAGATGGGAGTGTGGTCAACCACGGGGTGATCATGGATAACTACGGAGGTGAATATCTCTTCCTGTACATTAACGGCAATATCACCAATAACGGGCAATGGGTCAATCACCTAACGCATGTTTATGTCAGCAATGAACAATACATCGAACTGATCGACGACAAACCAATTGAGAGCATAGTGAAATTTGATGCCGTGGTCCAGTCGGAAACCTACCAGTGGTATTACGATGATGCCATCCTCGATTCGGATGATTTCGACGGGGAGACATCGCAGGTGCTCAGGTGGCTGGTTCCTGTAACATCCGACTGGTACGGAAGCTTCACCTGTGAGACGGGAACCAAGGAAAGTGTCGGTATTTTGGTCAAGAAAGGGAACCTGGGGATAGAGGAGCCCGTGCAGGAGATCGATTTTGCCGTATACCCCAATCCCTGCCGGGATAAAATAAGTATTCGGCACTCGGCACCCGGCACCAATGTCATCCCGAGCGGAGTCGAGGGGCAAAACTCAAAACTGAAGATTGTTGACCTGTACGGAAGGGTAGTTTATGAATACAAGAATTCGGGAGTCAGAGAGTCAGAGATAATTGTTGATGTAAGCCATTTGCCGTCGGGACTATACCTGGTGAAGCTGCAGACTGAGGATGGGGTTGGAGTGCGGAAGATCATTAAGCTATGATTTTGGATGAAAACAAGAATACGAGAGTTCGGGAATACGGGAATGCGAGATAAATTGAAAACTGACAGTTGAAAATTGACAATGGACAATGAATAACCGCGTGCCTCGTACCGCGCACCAATAAATACAATGCGATGAAGAAACTATTTGCAATCATTTTTTTAACCGCGATAAGCCTTGGCGCCAGCAGCCAGCAATACGGCTGGAAAGACATCAGCGCTAACCTCCCCGGCACTCCCAACTTGACGGATGTGTTCTTTGTTTCCGACGATGAAGGCTGGATTACAAGTAGTTCAATAGCCGAAATATACCACACCACCGATGGAGGACAGACTTTTGAGGTGCAAACCACTTTATATACTTGTAATGCCATCCATATGTTAAATGCCAATGTAGGCTACGCCGGAGGTGCCAGTGGTTTTATTTACAAAACAACCGATGGTGGCGAACACTGGGATTTTCATGGAACAATGTCAACAACTCTGGCAGATATTTCTTTTCCCCCTGCAGGAGATACAGGCTATTGTTGCGGATTAAACGGGAATATTTGGATGATCCATAGTACTGGTGTAACTAAAATGAACAGCGGAGTTCCTGACACGCAAACTGGTATTAGTTTCCCTGTTAATAGTTCTGAAGGTTGGGTTTGTGGAGGAAGTATTATTAGACATTTTATCAATGGAACCTGGACAGCCGCCGACCAGGATTACCCGAGTGGTGGATACAATGCAATTTACATGGTCGATTCATTAAATGGTTGGGTTGTAGGTGATGGAGGTATTATCGCCCTTACAACAGACGGGAAAAACTGGTTTGAGCAAACAAATCCTGACCCGCAGAATCATACCCTTATTAAGGTTTATTTTTTAAATACCAATCAGGGCTGGGCAATTAACAGCGGCGGAAGGATTCTGCATACCATTAATGGCGGGACAACCTGGACAATTGAGGCAGATGGGCTAACGACAAATACATTACTCGGCATCCACTTCACTTCCCCAACCAATGGTTATGCAGTTGGAATTGGCAAAACCTTATTAAAATACACCGAAATTTCAGGAATCGGAGATAATATCCAGAATCTGGAGTTCGAGGTTTACCCCAATCCCTGCCGGGATAAAATAAGTATTCGGCACTCGGCACCCGGCACCAATGTCATCCCGAGCGGAGTCGAGGGGCAAAACTCAAAACTGAAGATTGTTGACCTGTACGGAAGGGTAGTTTATGAATACAAGAATTCGGGAGTCAGAGAGTCAGAGATAATTGTTGATGTAAGCCATTTGCCGTCGGGACTATACCTGGTGAAGCTGCAGACTGAGGATGGGGTTGGAGTGCGGAAGATCATTAAGCTATGATTTTGGATGATAAATTATGGATTATGGATTAATTTCAGACTTCAGATATCAAACATCAGATATCAGACTTCCTGTAACCGGTAGCCGGTAACAAAAAAATAAAACGCTATGAAGCATCTATTTCTACTGACTTCTTTAAGCCTGATCAGCCTGACAGCATTCAGCCAGCAGGGCACGATTGAGCTCCCCGCCACCGGCCAGCTTACCAGCTACCACACTGGCGACGACGGTGACCTGCAAAATGGTGTGCACTGGCCGACGCAGCGATTTACCAACCACGGGAACGGCACCTGTACCGATGCCCTGACAGGCCTCATCTGGGCAACGGAAGGGAATATCATGGCGATGCGCGACCCGGACTTCGACCAGGACTACGACGTCGGCGACGGCTCGGTCAACTGGACCACGGCTCTGGATTACGTGGCAAAACTGAATAATGAGAATTACCTGGGCCACGACGACTGGCGCCTGCCCAATATCATGGAGCTGACCTCCCTTCTCGACCTCGGCAGGCCGGATACGGCACTTGGGGAAAACCATCCTTTTGTGAATATCCAGCAAGTTTACTGGAGCTCGTCTTCCGGAGATGATAAAGGCATTGCTTTTGCAGTCGGGATGTATCAGTGGGAGATCCATTCCAATTCAAAATTCTGGCCGGGGCAGGTGTTGTGGTTCAGAAAGATCCTTCCCGAGATCTATGCCGATAAAAGAAAAGTGTATGTGCTGCCGGTGAGAGGCGAGCATGGGATCGGACTGATCGAACTTCCCAAAACTTCACAGGAACTCAGTTTATACCCCGGCGATGACAAAGACCTCGACCTGGGCGTTTCCTGGCCTACCCCCCGGTTCATCGACCACAACGACAGCACCGTTACCGACCGTCTGACCGGCCTGATGTGGACTCAAAATTCGGATCCATTAGATTTATTTGGATTGACAGGAACCAATTGGGATGATGAAATAACATGGACCCAGGCTTTTGCATATCTCGACTCGCTGAACAATATGAATTATTGCGGATACAACGACTGGCGCCTGCCCAACAGGCACGAGATCCTGTCATTAAGGCATTTCGGCGGAAATTACCTGTTCACATACCTTCCCCCAAACAATCCATTTACTCCACCCGCAGGAAGATACTGGACCTCAACTACCGCGGCCCATGCAACTTTAAGTGTACATGCCGTGAATATCACACTAGTGGATGTAACTCTTGAATTGCTTAAAGAAGACCCTGGATTATCGCGAATATGGCCCGTAAGACATGATGATGATCCCCTGCCTTCAGGATCCATACAAGGAAAGGTATTGATCAATGGCGGTCCCCTTCAGGATGTATTGCTGAAAATTGAAGGCCCTGTCAATGCCACGGTAAAGACCTCCGAAACCGGTGAATATTTTTTTGATTACATGCCCCCGGGGAATTACATCGTCACCCCTGAGAAGATCTACTACGAATTCAGTCCGGTATCAGCGACGATAAACCTTTCCGGCCAGACGATCACTCAGGACTTTACCGCCACCATGACCGCCACTCACGGATGGCAGAATATCACAAATCACACGTCTGAATACTTATCAATACACGATTTGCATTTTATCGGACAGGAAGGATGGCTGGCCGGAGGAAATGACCGGGTGTATTACACACCCGACGGAGGTGAGACCTTTCAAATCCAGGCCCTTCCGGAAAACTCCGGTATCACTTCCTCCATTTTTATGAAAAACAACCTGGAAGGGTATGTGGTGACTTTTAGCGGTAAAATTGTCAAGACAGAAAATGGCGGCACAAACTGGTCCATGCTGCACGAACCCGGTGGCGTGTTGAATTCTGTTCATTTTCCTCCAGACTCCGACACCGGATATACCTGTGGTGCCAACGGAACCGTCTGGTCATTTGATGATGCAGGCATTACGGATATTTCACCAACGGGTGTTTCAGTGAATTTACAATCAATCTGTTTTCCGGAAGATAACAGTGAAGGTAAAGTATTGGGAGAAGTATATATTGGCAAGTACAAAGAGAATACTTGGAACAATCTTCAATTTTATAGCAGTACCGATGGTCGCAATTCACTATTTTTTAATGATAATATTACAGGCTGGGCAGTGGGGGGTTATGGATTGATCAATTATACCATTGATGGGATCGAATGGCTTCATAGCCAGCAAAGCGGGTTGTCTGATAAATTACTGCAGGACGTATTTTTTATCAATTCCACTGAAGGTTGGATAGTTGGAGGAGAAGTGATCTGGCATTCCCAAGATGGTGGACATAACTGGTTCGATGATGCACCGGGTTTTGCAGACGGGATGAGCCTGGTTTCGGTATTTTTCACATCACAAAACGAAGGCTATGCAGGCGGCAACAAGGTATTGCTGAAATACGGACCATTGGTTCCAAACGCCGGTGTCTTTGAAAAAAATCCGGCAACCGGGGCAGATGTTTTGCTATACCCCAACCCGACCCGGGGGAAATTCCAAATTACAAATTCCAAGCACCAAACAAATTCCAAATTTAAAATTCAAAATTCAAAATTACAGGTTGAAGTGGTGGATTTGTATGGTAAACCGGTTGCAATTTCTCCCTTCCACCAGTTGGGGGAAGGGCCGGGGGTGGGGGCTGGAACACTGGAACTCAACATCAGCCATCTTCCTGCAGGGATCTATTTCGTGAGGATAAATCTTGAAAATCAAACCATCGTAAAGAAGATCATAAAGCAATAAACATCTCTCCAATTCCCTTCCAAAAAATCGGATAGAGGGGAAGGAAAGAACAAAAATAACCTAAAATGAAAAAATTAATTTACACCTTCGTTATTGCGTTTTCAGTCGTATCAGGCTGCTTTTCACAGGAATATGCGACTTATGAGATTACAGGGCTGCATCAGGGCAACGGAAGTTTTGAGAATGCCGCCCTATCTGACTTTGAGTGGACCGTAAGCGGCACTTTAACCGGCGAAGTGCAGATACCCGACAACGAGATTTTTGACGACGGAAGCGCTTTTGAGAATGTATTCGGACAGGCCGACGATGCACAGAATCTGAGGATACAGGTCGTCATGAACGGGCCTGGAACGGCAGGGCAGCCACTGACATCAAGTGCCACATTGACCCTTCTGTTTGACCAACCCACTCCCGTCAGTGCCTGGGGATTTTGTGTAGTGGATATCGATGTGGAAAATTGCCTGGTTTCGGCCATCGATGAAAACGACGACCCTGTTTCACCGGAAATGATCGATGGCTGGCTGGTGGAATTGTTCGACGCCAACCTTGGGGAGGATGGTGTAAATATTCCAAAATGGGATGCCATCCATGCAGCACTCCTGGGTTCAGATACGCCGGATAACTATGTCGTATACAACAACCTGGTTATAGGAGGCATGCCCTCCAGCGAAGCGCCTGCGGCATATTTTATGCCCGACCTGCGCCTGAAATCGCTGACCATCACATTCGAAAACCTCCAGGATGTTTATCATACCTCCTACCACTTTTATATCGCATCACTGGAAGCAACCATGCTTCGCGAGATCATCCGGCCTGAAATATCCATCTATCCCGTCCCTGCCTGCGATGTCATCAGGATCAGCACCAGTCAGATGGCTTTAGCAGATCCGGTTGTCGAAATATTCAATCCTGCCGGTGATCGCCTGATCCTCAAAGTAATGAATCAAGCGAAAAACGAAATGGAACTGGATATCAGCCGGCTTCCGGCGGGGGTATATTTTTGCAGGATAGTGCTGGATCGGCAAACCGTAACCAAAAAGATCGTCAAATTATAAAGCTGCAGTCGTGCCGCCGCTCTTCCTGCCTTGCCCGAAAGATAGGCGTATTTGTGGCTCACGATTACCGGATCGGCCCGGGAGTAGGCACCGCTGCTGTTCCTGCCAGGGAAAAAAGCCCATATCGTCCATGCCGGCAGCGATATTGTAATTGGTTTCATAAGCTGTGCCAATTATTTGAATGTCTGCCCGCCGTCCTGTTAAACATAGGGTATCCACGCGTTCATATCGCCGGTAATTAAGGGGTTATAATGATGCAGCAGATGCATGTAGCCATTTAACCGGATAACCCCGTCCCCCGCACCACGTACCTTGATATTCATTATCTTTACCACAAACCTGACACCTCATGTGCGGCCGTTACATCCTTGTACAGAAACTCGAACAGATCGGGAAAAGGTTCAATGTCACCGTCCCGGAAGAGATGGAATGGAAACCTGATTACAATATTTCCCCCGGGCAGACGGTCCCGGTCATCACCGGCGACAACCCCCGCGAGCTGCAGCTGTACCGCTTCGGCATGACGCCCTTCTGGGCCAAAAAGCCCATGTACCTCATCAATGCACGCGCCGAGGGCGATCATAATAAGGAGGACGACCCGAATTATAAAGGCGCAAAGGGCATCATCACCAAGCCTGCCTTTCGCAAACCCATCCGCTCACAACGCTGCCTGGTCATCGCCGATGCCTTTATCGAAGGTACCGTTAAGGAAAAACTGTCGAAGCCCTTTGTGGTATACCTGAAAAACCAGGTCAGGCCTTTCGCCTTTGCAGGCCTCTGGGATGAATGGCTGAACAGGGAAACCGGCGAGATCGTCAGGGGCTTCGCCATTATCACCACCACGGCCAACGAATTGCTGCTAAAACTGCCTCACCACCGTTCACCCGTCATCCTCGACCAGCGGCATGAAAAAAAATGGCTCGACAACAGCCTGCCCCTGGCCGACATCACCAAACTGCTGAAGCCTTATCCCGCAGAACTGATGAATGCCTATCCCATCGACCCGGCCATCAAAAACCCCCGCGCCGAAGGCCCTGAACTCCTCAAACCCATAGGAGAGCGGATCGTGCCCGAATACGATATCAAAACACAGGAGGATGTTGAGCTGCAAGGAATGGGAGCGGGGAAGAAGTTCAATTACAATCCGGAGAATCCGTGGGGCTGAGGAAATCTGAAATCTGATATTTGAATTCTGAATTCTGAAGTTATTATACAAGAAAGTTAGTTTGCAAAGTGTGACATTTTTCTCTTTTTGGTATTAATTATTATGAAAGAGAACATACAAAAGCGACTAATTTGTTTTGCTACTTTGTGCATCTTGGTGAAAAAGCAGCTAAATGGAAGCTTTGAAGCAGATCACTTATCAAAGCAACTTATCAGGTCATCAACCAGTGCGGCACTGAACTATGGCGAAGCGAGGAGCGCAGAATCAAGGAAGGATTTCATACACAAACAGGGTTTATGCCTCAAAGAGCTAAGAGAATCACATATTAATCTGCAGATAATTGAGCAAAACAATCTTTGCATGAATCAGGATTTGATTCAAAAATCAATTGATGAAGCTAATCAATTGGTCAGCATCTTTGTAACATCAGTCAGAAGCTCTCAAAGAAACAGCCCATAAACGATTCACTTCAGAATTCAGAATTCAAATATCAGATTTCAGAATTCAAACAGCTCGTGGATCAGCCTTAAGTGGAAGTTTTAACATCCGATCAACTTCAATGCCCGGAAACCCAAACTCTTCCACGATCCTGCCATACAGCAGGTAAACTCCGTTTCCGCGGAAAGGGTATTGCTTCAGGCTTTCGGGAAAGTGCACGCTGTCGAAAAATTCACCCTTGTCGTCGAGGAAGGCGGCAAAGTTCATGATCTCTTTCTTCACGGTACGCACATACTTCACGGTAACCAGCAGTCCGGCCATCTGAGCCTTCCGCCCCACGAATTTCATCATTTCTGCAGCCCGCAAGATCCCGTTCGCGGGTTGTTGCAGCAGCTCGAACCAGCTCATGCTCAGTGGGAAGCCGCATAGCTCGATTTCGTCATAGGCATCTTCCGCCTTGCTGCATTCCAGTTGCGGGAGTTCATAGTTTTTCATCCCTGCCGCGAAAAGGGTAGGGCCGGCCCCGGACTTGCGGCCCTTGCCGTGGTGCAGGCAGGCTTCCCAGAGCAGTTCCGGCTTTTTCCTGCCCGTAAAACCGAATGCCCCAACCCTGATGAGCAACACCAGTTGTTCGGCGCCCACAGGCATGCGGCGGATAAAATCTTCAAGCGAAGCATAAGGGCCGTTCCGCCCGCGTTCGTCTGCGATGCCCTTCCCCAACGCCCTTTCAAGCTTGTCGATGTGGATAAAACCCATATATATCCGTTTCCCCCTGATGCAGGTCTTGTAGTTGCTGTGGTTCACGCAGGGCAGCATGATTTCCCCTCCCCGGCGACGGGCTTCATTGAAATACACCCATTGCGGGAAAAATCCCCCGAAGTTATTGATTACAGCCACCATAAACTCCAGCGGATAATGGGCCTTGAGGTAGAGGCTCTGGAAGCTTTCCACGGCATAGGAGGCAGAATGGGCCTTGGAGAAGGAATACCCGGCAAAGCTTTCGATCTGCCGCCACACTTCGCTGGTTACCGCCTCCGGATAGCCATATTCCCGGCAGTTACTGAAAAACTTCCGTACGATCCTGTCGAACTCCTTCCTGCTCCTGAACTTGCCGCTCATGGCCCTGCGCAGCACATCGGCATCACTCAGGTCGAGGCCGGCAAAGTGATGGCACACCTTGAGCACATCTTCCTGGTACACCATTACCCCGAAGGTCTCTTGCAGTTGGTCCTTCATCACGGGGTGGATGTATTCAAAATCGTTCGGGTGATGGAAACGGCGGATGTATTCGCGCATCATGCCCGAGCGGGCCACGCCCGGCCGGATGATGGAGCTGGCCGCCACCAGCCGCAGGTAGTCGTCGCAGCGCAGTTTTTTCAGCAGCCCCCGCATGGCAGGGCTTTCCACGTAAAAGCAGCCGTTGGTCTCGCCCCGGCGCAAAAGCTCCTTTACTTTTTCGTCCTTCTTGAACACTTCCACCCGGTGAATATCCACGCCGACGCCCCTGTTTTCCCTCACAATGCCGGCACATTCCCTGATATGCCCGATACCCCGCTGGCTGAGGATGTCGAGCTTCTCAAAGCCAATGTCCTCGGCCACGTACATGTCCCACTGCGTGGTGGGAAAGCCCTTGGGAGGCATATCCAGGGCGGTATAACAGCAGATGGGCTCTTCGGAGATGAGGATGCCGCCGGCATGGATGCTGCGCAGGTTGGGAAAACCGGCCATCATCCCCGCCAGGGAATGGATCTTTTCAGTAATGTGGTCCTTTGCTTCCGGGTGGCCGGGATGGTGCACCAACAGGTCGATCCCGGCCTTGGGAAGCCCGTAAACCTTGCCCAGTTCCCTGTATATCGAACGCCCCCTGAAGGTCGACATGGCCCCGAGCAGGGCCGTATGTCTCCGCCCGTAACGCTTAAAGATATAGTCCTGTACCTCATCCCGTTCCCGCCAGGAATAGTCGATGTCGAAATCGGGGGGGCTGCTCCTGCGCGGGTTGATGAATCGTTCAAAGTAAAGGTTTAATTCGACAGGGTCAACATTCGTGATCTTCAGGCAATAAGCCACTACACTGTTGGCCCCGCTACCACGGCCCACATGATAGAAGCCGCGCGACATGGAATAGCGGATGATGTCCCAGGTGATGAGAAAGTAGGCCGCAAAGCCCAGGCGGGTGATCAGGCCAAGTTCGTGCCTGACCCTTTCTTCCGCTTCGCGGTTATTCTTGCCATAGCGGTACTCCAGTCCGTCTATCGCCAGCTTCTCCAAAAGCAGCTTGTCATCGTAAACACTTCCCGTAAAGGTTTTCTTGTTCCTGATGGAATGAAAATCGAATTCGACATGGCAATCGGCCATCATCCTTTCGGTATTCCTCAGGATGTCGGGATAATGCTCAAAAGCCTTCAGCACATCATCTTCGGGCAGGAAAGACTCATTGGCGGCGGCCGTCATCAGCGGGGTGAGCTTCGAGAGCAGGGTGTTATTGCCAATGGCACACAGGTGGCGGTGCAGCTCGTAGCCGCTGCTTCCGGCAAAGCTTACCGGGTGGTGCAAGAGCAGCTTCGACTGCCTGCTCCGAAGCGGGGAGGAGAGGAGCCTGCCCGCTTCGCCGGGGCCTATGCCGACATATTCATGACCGGCAAGCCTGCCGGGATACGCCCCCCCGAAAGGATATACCACGTAGCAGTTGGGCAATACGGGTGCCCTGGCGGGAAGCTCCTTTTTCTCCAGGCGGTGCTCCGACAGAAACTCGTTCAGCTCCCTGAAACCTTCGTTGTTGCGCGCAATGCCGGTGTACAGGTATTTGTTCCCGTTGCGGAATTCCATTCCCGCCACCGGGCGGACACCTTCCGCCTTACAAGCCTTCACGAAGTCGATCACCCCCGTGGAGTTGTTGATGTCGGCGATGCCCAGCATCTCGAGGCCCTTGCTTTTGGCCAGCTTCACCAGCTCCTCCGGCGAAAGGGTACCGTAGCGGAGGCTGTAGTATGTGTGGCAGTTATAGTACAAAGTATTAGGTATTACGACATTTAAAGCCCCTCACCCCTTAACCCCCGGCCCCCTTTCCCCAGGGAGAGGGAGGCAGGGGGAGAGGGGCTTTGTAACATTCGAATTTGTGTCATTAGAATTTGTTTAGAATTTAGAACATTAGGATTTAGAGTTTCATAAACCCACCGCTCTCCGGATGGCTCTTTTACCATACCTCAGTCGTATCTTATCCATCGCATTATACAAATTCACCATCTCCGGCGTGTCTTCGAACATGTTGAGTTGCTGCACCCCGCTCACCAGGTGGCTGAACCTGACACCCACCAGCCTGATGAGCATCCGCCGCTGGTACAACTTCCCGAAAAGCTCTTTCCCGAGGGGGATGAGCACATGGTCGAAAGCCGTGTATGGGATGCGCTTTTGCAGGCTGTGGGTGTCGAAATTGGCATAGCGGATCTTTATCGTGATGCAGGAAGTGAGTTTTTGCTTCTTCCTGAGCTCAAAAGCCAGCTTTTCAATCTTTGTGCCGATGATCTCCTTCATCCTGCCGGCATCGGTGGTATCGTTTTCGAAAGTGCTTTCGGAACTGATCGACTTCCGTTCCGAATATGGCTGCACAGGGCTGTTGTCGATGCCGTTGGCCTTCTTCCACAGCAGTATGCCGTTTTTTCCCATCAGGCGTTCCATCATTTCCGGGGGGATGCCTGCCAGGGTTTCGATCCGCGAAACGCCCATCGATCGCAATATCTCGTATGCCTTTTTGCCAACCATGGGTATCCTGCTTACCGGGAGCGGAGCGAGGAACGACTGCACTTCAGGCTGCAGTACCTGCAGCAGCCCGTTGGGCTTGGCCTCGCCGGTGGCGATCTTCGACACGGTCTTGTTCACCGAGAGGCCGAAGGATATAGGCAGGCCGGTATGCCTGATGATGTGGCTGCGCAACTCCTGCGTCCACTTCAGCGAGCCAAAGAAACGGTCCATACCCGTGATGTCGATATAATGCTCGTCGATCGACGCCTTTTCATACAAGGGGGCACGTTCGGCAATGACCTCCGTAACCATTTCGGAATAACGCGAATAAAGATCCATGTCGCCCCTTATAACAACAGCATCCCCGCACAGGGCCCTGGCCGTCTTCATCGGCATGGCCGAATGTACCCCGAAACGGCGTGCCTCGTAACTGCAGCTTGCCACCACGCCACGATCTGAAAGCCCGCCAATAATGACGGGTTTGCCAATCAAGCGACTGTTTAACAGCCGCTCCGCCGACACAAAAAAAGTGTCGAGGTCGAGGTGAATGATCTGCCTTTTATCGCCCATCATAAAAAAAATCAAAAAAAACTTGCATTATATATTTTGATTGTATTATCTTTGATTAAATATTAATCATTTTTTCGATTACAATATAATCATTAATTGGTACGACATGCAAGTTTTTATAATAAAATATGCACCTCACCCCTGGCCCCTCTCCTCAGAGGAGAGGGGAAAAGGGGTTGGGAGTTAAGGGGTGAGGTGTGTCCTATCAACAAATTCAACCGATTCAACCGATTTAACTGATTCAACTGATTTAACCAATTCAATCAATTCAACTATGTATTTTAGTTCAAATATCAAATTACTCCGCAAGCGCCGGGGCCGCACCCAGGACGACGTGGCCCATGCGCTGGAAATGAAGCGCTCCACGCTCAGCGGTTACGAGAACCAGGTTGCCCAGCCGGGCATCGAAGCGCTGATGGCTTTCTCCGGATACTTCAATATCGCCATCGACACACTTATCCGCATCGACCTGTCGCAGCTGAGCGAAAGCCAGCTCTCGCAGGTGGAAAGAGGCTACGACGTCTACCTGAAAGGCAGCAAGCTGCGGGTGCTGGCCACCACGGTCGACAATGAGAACAACGAGAACATCGAACTGGTGAACGAAAAGGCCTCGGCAGGCTATACGCATGGCTTCGCCGACCCCGACTTCATCAGGGTGCTGCCAACCTTCCAGCTTCCCTTCCTCTCGCGCGACCGCAAATACCGTACATTCCAGATCAGCGGCGACTCCATGCTGCCCATCCCCGACAAATCATGGGTAACAGGCGAGTATGTCGAGAACTGGACCATGATCCGGAGCAATTATCCCTATATCATCCTCACCCTCGACGACGGCATCGTTTTCAAGGTGGTGGAAAACCTGATCAGAAAGGATGGAAAACTGAAACTGATATCCCTCAACCCGCTCTTCGAACCATATACCATCGAAGCATCCCGGATCAGGGAGGTCTGGAAATTCGTACACTACATCAGTGCCGAAGTGCCGGAGCCAAACATGCCAAAAGAAAAGCTGATGGAGGAGGTACAGAGCCTTAAAAAGCAGGTCATGGAAATACAAACCAGGCTCAATCTGTAAAACCGTCACATGTTCGCCATCATCGACCTGGAAACCACGGGCTTAAACCCCGCCACGGAAAGGATTACCGAGATTGCCGTATACCTGCACGACGGAAATACCATTACGGGCCAATACCAGCAACTGCTGAACCCTGAAAAACGCATCCCGTACCAGATAACTGCACTCACAGGCATCAGCAACCGGATGGTGGCCGGTGCGCCCCGCTTCTGCGAAGTGGCCCGTAAAATCGTGGAAATGACTGAAGACAGGATCATCGTAGGACACAATGTATCATTCGATTATCGCTTCCTGCGCGCGGAATTCAAACGGCTTTTTTATGATTATAAACGAAAAACCCTTTGTACTAAACAATTGAGCAGGAAACTCATTCCCAAAAGACCTTCCTACGGACTAGGCAATCTCTGCAAGGAACTTGATATAAAAAATGAAAGCCGACACAGAGCTGCCGGAGATGCACTGGCCACAGTGAAACTCTTTGAACACCTGCGATCACTGGAAGACGATCTGATAAAGCTCTCACTTAAAGGGCTTAATTCCAACCTAAGCAAAAAGGTTACCGACAAGCTCCCTGAAGAAACCGGAGTATATTATTTCATTGATGGGGCAGGAGAGATCATTTATGTCGGGAAAAGTCTTAATATCCGCGAACGCGTGCTTTCACACCTTAGCAACAACAACACCAGGCGCGCAATCGAAATGCGCGAGCGCGTGGCCGATATCCATTGGGAACTGACTGGAAGCGAACTCATCGCCCTGCTGCTCGAATCAGATGAGATCAAGAAACGTAAACCAATCTATAACCGCTCCCAGCGAAGAACGCTTTACCGCTATGGACTCTATGCCTGCCAAATGGCAGGTGAATATACCCGGCTGCTTGTAAAGCCCCTGCGCGACGGGGAAATGCCGCTCACATCCTATGCAACCCGAAAAGAAGCCAATGCACATTTGCAGTTCCTGTGCGATGAATACGAACTCTGCCAGAAGCTGTGCGGACTCTACCAGTCGGAAGGAGCCTGCTTCTACCAACAGGTGAGGCGATGCAAAGGTGCCTGCACGGGCAGGGAACCGCACGAAGATTATAATGCAAGGGTAAACCAGGCACTGGAAAAATATGTGAATCCCGAATACAATTTCCTGCTGTTGGACCAGGGCAGGAACGAAAACGAAATCGCCGTGGTAAAGGTCAGCCATGGCAGCTACAGGGGCTTTGGATTCAGCGGCCGTGAAAACGACGGCAATACCAATAAGCTTGAGGACTGCATCAGGCCGTATGCCGATAACAAAGATGTGCAGGTTATTATCAGGGGATACCTGCGAAGGCATCCCGATGTGAAACTGCTCAGGCTTTGAAAAAACAATATTGGCCGTTTGTTTTTCAATCCTTATCGAAATATCATTATATTTGTTAGCGGACATGTGCCGGCATTCATGTTTTCCTAAGCGATTAAATCCGGTCCGCCATCGTATTATGTACAAAATAATACCGGTCATCATTCTGTCAGCCCTGCTTTGCATAAAGGCTTTTCCATTACACTCCTTTGATTTTGAGGGGAAGGAAGAAATGCTGCTCTCCATGCCACCCGACACAGCCAGGGCTAATCTGCTGATCGACCTGGGCAAGAATTATTGCAGCAGGGACTTTGAAAAAGCCCTTCTTTATCTGCAGGAAGCCCTGGTGCTGTCCACAGAACTCAATTACAAACAAGGCATCGCCGGTAGCCTGCTCTGGCAGGGAAGGGCGTACTATTATAAGGATGAATACGATCTGGGACACGGATACCTCGAAAAGGCCAGGGCCATTTTTGAAGAGACCGGAAACATCGAAGGCCTTGCGCAATATCATTTTGCCATCGGGGCCATTCACAACATCAACGGCGACCAGCTGAATGCCATTGCCGATTTTCAGGAAGTGGTCAGGCTCAGCGAAATATCGGGCGATAAGCAACTAATGGCAATCGGCTGTCACAGCCTGGGAAGCCTGCACCTGCACCGCTCCGAACCGGATCTGGCCATCGGCTATTTTCAGGAGGCACTGGCCCTGAACAGGGGAATTGGCCGGCTATCGGACGAGGCAACAAACCTGGGCGGGATCGGTATGGTATATGAATCCCTGGGTATGAATGATTCGGCATTGATATACTACGAAAAGGTGCTGGAGATCAAATCAGGACTGGAGGAGCCCCGTGGCATAGCCAGCATGCAGTTCACTATCGGGAAACTACTGCTCAAAACAGGACACTACCGGGAAGCCGGAGAAATGTTTGAAACCTCAATGGGAATTTTTTCCTCCCTGAACGACGACACGGGCATATGCATTAATTTATACAAACTGGCCGAGGCACAACATCATCTTGGTCATGGCGAAAATGCCCTCGAAAACTCCTTCGCCGCCCTGGCAATTGCCCGCAGGATAAGCAATCCCAGCCTCATGAGCGATATCTACGCCTCCCTGGCATCGCTCATGGCGCTTAACGGACGTTATCAGGAAGCCTATGACTACAACATACTGGGTGCAAGCCTGAAGGACAGCCTCGCCGCAGCGAACCGGGAAAAAATCATCCGCGAACTGGAACTGAAATTCCAGGTCAGCCGGAAAGACAGTGAAATCAAGCTATGGAAAAGCAGGAACGAGATCCAGGCCAAGAATAACCTGATCCTGACATTATCCATTATTGCCATGGCAGCCATCCTTCTGCTGTTGTTGTTTCTCTTCCGCATGAAAACCAATGCCATGAAACGCCGCAGGAAGATCTACGAGCAGGAAAAGACGATCCATTGGCAACAAAGTGAATTAAAGGATAAGGAGCAGCAATTGCTGGAAAAACAACTGGAAGCGAAAAACCGGGAACTGGCTTCAAAAGCCCTTGAAATGCTGCGAATGAACGAAACCATCGGCGATATCATCGAAAAACTGGAAAGCTTCAGCCGTAAACATAATGTATCAGAGGAACTGTACAACGAGGTGAATGGCATTGTTGCCGGCCTCGAAGCACAATTGCGGGATAATTCATGGAATGAATTTGAAAAGATATTCAAGAATATCCACAGCGATTTCTTTCAGAGGCTGCTGATCAGATGCCCCGACCTGACGCCCGCCGAGATCAAGGTAGCGGCCTTCCTGAAACTCAACCTCAGCACAAAGGAAATTGCCGCCGTAACCTATAAGTCGGAAGCAGGGATCAAGTCGACCCGGTACCGCCTGAGAAAGAAGCTGGGCCTGCAGTCAGACGACAGCCTCGTTCCCTGCCTGATGAAACTCTGATCAGATCCTGGAATTATCACTGAAAGCATTTCACGGAAACCGGCTTAGTCATATAAGGTCAGCTGCCGGATAACCACGCTTTTCTGCACAAACGGCATAAGCAATCCCTTACAATGGCCTTTCCCTACAAACCCCGACTGGGATTATTTCTCCTTCTGTAACCCTTGCTAATCAGCTAAATCCTGATTTTGCTACTTTTTGAAACAGCCCCGGCAACCTATTACAACCCGGTTTTTGTGGCGTTCGGTAATTAGCTGTGGTAATTTTACATCCCAACGGCAAAAAATGAAAGGCAAGGAAAAAAAAACAGCTGGTTCAGGAAGGAAAAAAGCGGAAGGCCAAAACCGGCAATTGTCCGATAAGAAAAAAAATATTCGGATAAGGAAAGAAGCCTTAAAAAAGATATTTGATCATTTTAATGATCCGGATAAAAAAAAAGAATTATAAACCCCAAAACAAAAAACTATGAAAAGAACGATCCTCTTATTTATTGTGCTTTTTAGCATGCAGGGCTTGTTTGCACAACCGGTGCTGAACAATAACCTGAACTTTGCCATTGGCGATTATTACCGCCTGGATGGCTATAATGAAGTAACTAGCATTGATCCGGGCGGAGCCGGAGCCAATCAGGTATGGGACTTTGAAGTCATTTCCGGAAGCGGTTTCTTTGAGGGCGATGCCGCCATTTGTGTAGATCCGTCCAACACACCCTTTGCCGATTCTTCCGGCGCCGCAGGGGCAAATATCGCCACCAAATTATTTGCCTCCGATGATGGGCCCTACCAGTACTATAAATCGAATGCCGGTTCACGCGAGATACTTGCCATGGGCTGGCATCAGGCCGGAAATACCAGCTTTACCAATTATCTGACCAGCTATACCGACCTGCAGTTTCCGATGACATACGGAGACGATTTCGATTTCAACACCGAATTACTTATGTATTCGGTAGATATGGGCTATTATGTGATGCGCGATTCAGGCCAGGTCACCGTTGAGGCCGATGCCTGGGGTTCCATTACAACACCTGTGGATACCTATCCCGGCGTGTTGCGCCTGAAAACCACATCAGTCATCCATTCATGGTACAGGTTCGATATCGGTGAACCCTGGTTCTACCTGGGTGAATTTACCGATGTCAGTTATACCTGGTATGCTCCCAATATCAAAGTGCCTGTACTGACCATTATGGAATTCCTTTGGGATAAAGGCCTTTATTCCGTTCATTACCTGGCCGAATATGAATCACCCTCGGGAATAGAAAGCCCTGAAAACATTGGGTTCAGTCTTTATCCGAACCCCGCCAAAAACGCTGTGCATATCCTGTACAGTGAAGATCTTCCGGCCGGAGAGATCATCATCTATAACCTGCAGGGCCGGGAAATGTTAAGGCAAAATGCCCGGAATGGCAGGATCGACCTGTCTGGTCTCAGTCAGGGCTGCTATTTCGTGGAACTGAGGTCGGAAAGAAGCAGTTTAACCCGAAAACTTGTGATCCAATAAAGACGAAGTCAGATGAAAAATATAACAAAACTCCTGGCCGGGCTGATTGTTCTCTCCTTATCATTCTCAGCCCTGAAAGCCCAGAACCTCTATGTGCTGGAGAACAGCGGCCAGCAAACGAGCTATGTGATCGGCAGTATCAATAAGCTGCATTTCTCATCCGGCGAACTGTTCATTGAAATGCAAAGCGGCAGCAGCGACAACTACCTGCTGGCCGATCTGCGATATGTGAACTTCACCGACCTTCTGCACATACCGGCTCAGATTGCCCCTGCAAAACCGGAGATGGACCTGTATCCCAATCCTGTTTCCGGAACCCTGCATATACGCTGTTACATGCCAGGCACAGAAACCGCCAGACTTGATATCATTTCAACCGATGGCAGGCTGGTATACAGTGAATACCTTCCCGACGGAAATGAAAGGCTGAGCTGGCAGACCGATCTTTCGGCAATTCCTGAGGGCTTGTATCTCTGCCGTATGCACAGTGGCAAATCCATGATCACCAAAAAATTCATTAAAAACTAAGAGGGAGAAACAAACAATGAAAAGAATAATTACCATCATTTTGATGTCGGTGCTCATGGCAGGGCCGGCAGGGGCCCAGCAGGACAGCATGTATGTCCACCTGGCAAGCGGTACGGTCGTTAAATATGCCGTTAGCGACATCGACAGCATTATTTTCTATGCCGGCGGGGGAGGAAATTTCGTAACGGATATCGACGGCAATGTGTATACCATTGTGGAGATCGGTTCGCAAAAATGGCTTGGGCAAAACCTCAAAACCACCCGTTATAATGACGGTACGCCCATCCCGCTGCAACCCACAGCAGGCATATGGGATACCTTATCCACCCATGCATACTGCTGGTATGATAATAACATCGCATTCAAAGATCCCTACGGGGCCCTTTACAACTGGCATGTGACAAATGCGGACGGCAATGGCGGAAAAAATCCATGTCCGGTTGGCTGGCATGTTCCCCATGATGACGAATGGACCGCCCTGACCGATTACCTGGGGGGACAGGCCGTGGCGGGCAATAAGCTGAAAGAAGCGGGGACAACCCATTGGGACCCGCCTAATTCGGGGGCAACCAATGAAACCGGTTTTACGGCCCTGCCGGGCGGAAAAAGGGGGACTGGAAGCGCTTTCGTGGTAATGGGTTCCGAGGGTAGCTGGTGGACAAGCTATGCCCATCCAACATACGGCAGCGCTTATTACAGGAGTATGGGCTTTGCTTCGGCGGGCGTATACAGGAGTCACCTGGGCAAGACATTTGGCATGTCGATACGCTGTATCATGGATTAGCGTACGCCGGTAAAAAGGCTTGCCCGGTCATACCGGGAGGAGCTGTGGGTTCGTGCCGGAATGGCAGGGGCTTACAGCTCCTTCATGTTTGCAAGTGCCCAGATGTTCAGGAAACCGATCCTGCTGATCCCGGTCAGCTTATGGTAGTTCACCTTGTGCACTTCATCCTTCGGTGTATGGTAGTCGCTGTGAAAGCCACCCATAAAATAAAACCAGGGTACATCCTTACGGGCAAATGGGGAATGGTCGCTGCCTCCGCCCCGGCTCATGCTGGGTCGCATGCTTACGTCGAGGTTGATATCATATTGATCGATAAAACGCATGGTGTTATCTTCCAGAAACTTCTTTCCGGCCGTATACATCATGCGGCAGGCTGTGCCCAGGCTGTCGTCTTTTGCGTCACGCGAGATCATATCATAGTTGAGATAAAACCTGATCTTCTCAATGGGTACACAGGGGTGCTCGACAAAATAGCGTGATCCGAGCAGGCCCTTTTCTTCCCCAGTCCATGCGGCAAATATAATGGTCCTGGCCGGCTTTTCCCCGGTTGCCATACATGCTTTTGCAATGCTCATCATTCCAACGGTGCCCGAGGCATTGTCGTCGGCCCCGTTCCAGATATAGCCGTCAAACATGCCCAGATGATCATAGTGTGCGCCAACCACAATGGCTTCCGTGGTATCCTCACCTTCAAGTATTCCGATCACGTTCCTGGTCAAGATGAGTTCTGAATCGACGCTGGTCCGTATGTGAGCCGATTTGCTTTGAAGCTTTACCGCTGGCGGCTTCATAGTCATGGCAACCTCCCTTTCCCATGCTTCCGCATCAAAGCCGCTGCCCCTGAATATTTCGCTGACAATTCTCTTGCTCAGGCTGATACGCAAGGGGGAAGCGGAAATGGAATCACCCGGCAGTGAACAGGAATAGTCGTAAATGGTGCTTAGCTTATTATCTCCTTCATAATACTCAGTCTTGTGCCTGAAAGGGATATTGCTAACCCAGCTCCCCGACCTGTCGTTGCCGGGATCTACATCAATAATGGCTACGACCCCTTTCCGGGCTGCAATTTTGTCTTTTTCCTGCTGCAGGTAATACATGGCGTAACTGCCATCCGACCTGAACCTTTGGTATGCCTCGCTGGCAGTGTCGCCATGGCCCGGAAAGCCCTTAAGCCTGATCAGTATCTTTCCGGCAACATCAAGACCTTTGAAATCATCATACTTATTATCCTCATCCACAAAGCCGTAACCGGCAAAGACGATGGAGGCATTGATCTCACGGGCGATCTGCCCGGGATCAATGGAAAAGTCAGTATGATGGTTCAGATGGTATGTAAGGTCGCCGCTCTGAAGCGTAAATTGCTGCAATTCACCGGGCTTGTGTTTAACCAGGGTGATCTCCTGAAAATAGGTGTCATAGGGATGTGCACGCATTCCCTTTGCCCGCTCTTCCCGGGTAGGATAATACCACTTCTGGTCGCCGCCCGGCTTCAGCCCGTAAATGCTGAATATACTGGCAATGTAGTCAGAGGCAATGTACTCGCCGCGCATGCCGGTGCCACGACCTTCCGTCCAGTCGGAAGCCAGGAAATCGAGCTGCCCCTTTACGGACTGCAGGGTGATGGCTTCCAGCCCTTTTTCGTAAGCCGTGCTGTCGTGCTGCGAAACCACAACTGAATGGAAAGATAAGAGTAAAATGACCGGATACAGATACTTTTTCATATTATCCTTTTGATTTAGATTAACAGGAACCAAATATATAAAAAAAGATGCGATATATTCGGAGGTAAGCGTAACGGGAACAGTGGATCCCTTAGCCCCCTGCTGCGTACATCATTGAAATTATTACGTAAATAACCCTAAACCAGGCTTTCCCGTCATTGGAAAGTTGCAGGCGGTATTCGAAAACATTACATTTGAACTGCACATAAAACTTTGAACCGCTTATGATGCGCAAGCGTATTTTTCTGGCTTTGATCACTTCATCCATGATCATATTCCTTTCCTATTTATTTGAGGCATTGAATGGCCGGGAACGTTATGTGATACTGGCCGGTGAACATGCACCTGCCGGTTTGGGCATATCCCTGCTGGACGAGGGTAGCCTCGACTTTTATTTCACGACCAACGATAGCTGGTACTATTCCAGTCGTTACGGCGATAACTGGCAGAGAATCAGGGGGATTTTGCAGGGTACGGACGAGGATTGCTCTTCGGCATATCTTGTATACCGCTGTGTGGACGATACCCTGCTCATCGTGGGCAGCCGCTGTTTTATTCACGACCCGGACCTAAACGATCAGCAGGAAGAGTATTTCATCTTCGACACAATCAAATCCGGCCAACGCTATCACTGCCGCATTGTCCTGGAAGAGGGGAGGTATACATTTCTCTTTGCAGGAAGGCATTATGCGTTCAGGGCAGGGGAGGAGCGGGGGATGGTTTATCTGGCCGGCCCGGATCTTATTACGGATAAGCCACTCGATCACGATTGGATGGTGGATATGATGGAAGGAAATTATTGAAAAATGCAGAAAATATGCTGCTTAAATAAAATGGTTGCAGATACTGATAATCAGCTAATAATAGGGGTTGATTAAAGTGTTGATGTAAGTGAGTTTTTTTTGGGTTGAAAGAGTGAAAAAAGCCTCCCGCATAATGGCTCTTTCGCCAGGGGAGGCTTTTTTTTACAGCCAGTTCACTGTTTTTTATTGTATGATCAGCCGCTTGCCGGCCTGCCTGCTTCCGGCCGTGATCCTCACAAAATACAAACCGCTGTTGAGTGTTTTAAGGTCCAGGTGAAGGGTATGTTTCCCTGCTTGCAGCAATCCCTGGTCTTGTTGCATTACTTTTTGTCCGCCGGCATTGAAAACTTCAACGTTCAGCCCACCGGCAGTCTCCAGGTCAACTGTGAAACGGCTGACCGTAGCTGCAGGGTTCGGCCAGAGTGACGACATGAAGGCAGCATGGCTGTTTACGGGCTCTTCCAGGCCTACAAACACGCTTTTGGGGACTTCCATCATCACCATATTGTTTTCATTTGCTTCGGGTTGTTCGCCGGGCCACTCAAAAGTACCCGGTACATTGTCTTCCTGGAAAAGAAAATACACGGTATTGTCGATCACCGGCGCCATGGCCGGGTATGCGCATTCCGAAAATATGAACTGGATCTCATCGTTCAGGTCGATCATGCCGTTCCAGGTGTTTCCGCCGTCGAAAGAGCTGTTGGCAATGATATGGCGATAGAGGAATTCACCATTGGTATAGCCGGGTGCCACATTGCTGGAGGAAATGAAAATATTGTCCTGGGCATCGATCGAGATCACCGGGAAACCGCAGAGGGCGTTGGCGTAATTGGGTTGTCCGCTGGGTATTTCAACGCCTACCGAGGGGTCGTAACCGAATATATAACCGCAGAGGTAACCGCCGTCGGCCAGGTTGTCGAGCCCGGCGGTACTGATAATCGTGCTGTCGAGGGGTGCTTTGTCTTCATTCCAGTATATCAGCCCGTCGCTGTTGAGGGGGTAATAAAACCATTCTCCGCCTTGCCATACCTGCATCATCCTGGGAAAGACCACGTGGGCTTTACCTTCAGAGTCGAGTGCAATGGCAGAGCTTCCGATGCCTGCGCCGTATGGATCGGTATCGGTGGGCGGATCGAAGGGACTATAGGGTGATTCCATTACCAGGATACTTTCCCAGGTATCGCCATGGTCGTTTGATTTGAATACCCATCCGCCCCAGCGGTCGAAGCCATAGGTAAAGGCGATGGTGCTGCCAACCGGATTGGCCCAGGTATAGGAAAGGGCGTTGATGGTTTCGAGGTACCCGATGCCAAGTCCTTCAATGATAATTCCGTTCGGATTCCAGGTTTCACCGCCGTCGGAAGAGCGGAAATACAGCAGGGCATTGTCCTGCCCCTGTACGGGCTGGTCGTAGCTATAGGCCAGGATATGGATATATTCGTGGTTTTCACCGCTGGTCATCATCGAATGCCATACGAGCGAAGTGCCTGCCGGGCCCGTCAGTTCAACCAATTCCCATTCGCCTGTGCCTTTCACTTCACGTTTGAATATCCAGATGGGGCCTTCGCCGGCTATATAACGGTACAGGGAGATGATCTCACCGCCGGCACCCCAGGGAGCGTAATTGGGCCATCCCGTGCGCTCGGCCGGACCAACATGCGGGTCTCCGATGCCCCATTCTACACCGTTGTAATAATTATAGCCGGCACCGCGTTCGGGTACCAGGCCGGGGCCGGCCGACATCCAGGTGGCGCCCACGCTGCCGTCGTCATAAGCCCAGATGCGTGGCATGATATTGCCGTAATTCACGGTCTGCGCATCATACCAGGTAGTGCCGATCACAGTGTGGTCGTAACTCTTTTGTCCGATCACGCCCCCCTGGTTATTTCCACCCATATCCGGGTGAATCTCTTGCATTTCGAAGGGGATAAAACCCTCAGGAAAATTGTTCTGCGCCGTGAGCGTGATCATGGCCGTTCCGCAGAAAATGACCGCTGCAAAAAGTAGTTTTCTTTTCATGGATGAAGTTTTGGGTTAACAAAAAATGTTCATTACAGATGTAAATATACGAAATCAGGCAGGCGAATGAAAGCTGAACAGGATAATATTGATCAGGTAGCGCTATGAATTTGTTTAAAGCCTTAACCCTGGGCGAGTTGAGTAACAATCTTTTGGTAAGCAACCGGGATATCCTAAAATTATTTTCTTGAAATGGCCGTAACCACTTCAATTTCAACCTTGCGTTTTACCTTGTATTCAATCAATTGTTTTATAATTTCTATGTCAGCGTCACCGGCAGGGCCTTCCGATACCAGTTTCAGCGATATCTTAACAGGGGAGAGTTCTTCCACCTTAACATCCCTGATAATGGCAAATTCTGTTTCCAATCCTTCAAGTTGTTTAATGATTTTATGTTCTTGTACCATCTGCTTAAACCCAAGTGCCAGCGGTATACTGAGCAACAGCACCAGTACCAGCGAAATCAACATCCCCTTACCGGCCAGCCGGAGGGGGCTGAAACCAAGAAACATAAAGGTTAGTGCGGCCGCCAGCACCATACCGGCCAGGTTTGTACCCAACAGAAGTACCGCTCCTCCGAAGATGCTCCAGTCGGCCCATCCTAGTCCGATACCGGCAACTGCCAGGGGTGGTATCAGGGCTACGGCAATGGCCACGCCCGCAAGGGTTTTTGCCACTTCTTCCCTGGCATGTGCATAGGCACCGGCAATGCCGGAAACCACCGCAATGCCAAGATCAAGTAAATTTGGACGTGTCCTGGCCATGATCTCTGATCCTGCAGTTTCTATCGGTGTTAACCATGTGAGAAATACGGTAAATAAAAATGCAAGCGCAAGCCCGGCCATGATCGTGCTTATGCTGGTTGTTATCAGTTTTTTATCCTGCCGTAAAGTCCCCATGCTGAGAGAGATGATGGGCGACATCAGCGGGGCCAGGATCATGGCACCAATAACAACAGGGGAGGAGTTGGCAAAAAGACCGAAAGTTGCAAGTACTGTTGAAAGCACCATCAAGACCAGGTAAGAATTCTTTGTGCGGGCACTATCTCTCAGTACCATAAACAGATCCTTGAACTCCTCCGTGGAAGCATGCCTGATCAGGGGAAGCTTGTGTTCAGATAAGACATGGGCGGTTTCACCCGTCGGCAGCGCACTGATTTTGAAGATTTCGGCGGATTGATTGGAGCTTTCGGGTAATTTCAGGTAGGCTCCCGGAATAATATCAATTTGTTTCTTTCCAACCTGAAATTCGAGTTTTTCCGTTCTCGACACTTCATTGTCGATCAACACATCCCTGGGGCCACCCGGAAAAGTGATCGTGATCTGTGAAGTTTTTATATGCGCACCGAAGGAAGGCAGCCTGTTCGTTTTCCATAATGAACTGACAAAAAAACGGATCATCCCGGCTACACTGCGGGGGCTCACAAAAAACGCGTGCATTTTCCCGTCACTGACAGATGAATCATCCAAAAGCAAGCGGGAAAGGAGGGAACTTTTCCGGTGTTCAGATACCACGATGCCCGCAACGGAGGTTTTTATGTGCTTTTCATTTGTAAGATCCACATCGACTCGGAAGGGCTTTATATTAAAAAACCGCGCCAAAAGGCGGAGTTTTCGCTTCAAAAACCCGCCGGGGTCGGACATGCCTTCGCTGCTTAGTTTAAAAGTCTGACCAACCACCATGTTGTTGAAAACAGGCATACCATTGCAAAACAACAGGTCTGTTTTGATCGGGGTTTGCCCTTTTAATATGTGCTTTATGGCATTGCTCAGGCTTCTGTCTACGCCCATGCCCAGGCATGCCTCTCTTGCATCAGGATGCGGGAGGATAGCCACAATAATGCCTGAACCAGCCAGCCGGGGCAAGAGGTCTTTGAGCTGATGGTCTGACAGGTACAGCAGGAGTTGATCTTCCTTTTTCACATCATTCAAGGTACCTGTACTGTAGGCTTCCTTAAGAATAGTATCATCTTCAAACAAAGGGATGATCTTTTGTTCGGCAAATTGATGTTGCTCTTTATCATATATTAATCTGTAAGCCATTTTCCTGGTTTTGCCTTCATTATGATTTTTGATTACTGTCAGGTGTGCTTTTCAGATAGAGATCCCTTTGGGGGAAAGGGATTTCTATATTATTCTCCCTGAAGGCCTTATCGATTAAATAACGAAGGTCACTTTTGATTTTCTCTACCCTGAAAGTTTCAATTGTCCAGAAAAAAAGCTGAAAATCAAGGCTTGACTCCCCGAAATCCACAAATCTTACAGTTGGCTCCGGATCGGCAATGATCCCCGGATGCCCTTTGGCGCAATCAAGCAGCACCCGGGTCACCAGGTCCAGGTCACTTCCGTATTTTACACCCACCTCTACGTGAAAGCGGGTTCTGTCTTCAATATGCGACCAGTTAACGACTTGGTCGTTTACCAGCATGGAGTTTGGGATGATCGTGATCACATTGTCGCGGGTCTTGATTTTTGAGGTCCGGAGACCGATGGAAACCACCCGTCCGATCATCTCATTGTCCAGTTCCACAACATCATTCACTTTAACGGTACGTTCAACCAGAAGGATGATGCCGCTGGCAACGTCCTTGAAAAGCTCCTGTAAACCCAATCCCACACCAACAAGCAGGGCTGCTGTGCTGGCAATCAGTATGGAAACTTTTAATCCCATGCTGTCGATCAGCACTACGATAATAATGACCCATATCAGGTATTTAACGATCAGGAAGAGTGAATGGGATGTGCCCTGATCGAGAACATCCCTTTTGGCCAGCCTTTTAAAAACTTTCTTCAGTCCCCTGAGGAAAAATATTGTAATGATCACAACCAGGATCGCGATCAGTATGTTAGATACCGATAATGTGAATGATTCGGTTTCTATCAGCTTCAGATTGATGAGGCTTTTTAAATGATCCAGGAATGTACTCATGATTGGATTGTTTTTTTCGAAATTAATAAAATTATTCATTCCTGCGGAGATTACTTCCTTTGAATGAAGTGATAAGGTGTTGATCTTTTGTGGGAGAAAGGATTTGCGGAGTCATTACGGCAAAGCAAATTCCTTAACATAAAACCTGCCGTTACCGGACTGCGTCCCGATAACCGGTTTTATTTTGATTGCTTCGTATTATGGTGGTGATCACAGCAAATTCCTGAACATAAAACCTGCCGTTACCGGACTGCGTCACGATAACCGGTTTTATTTTGATTGCTTCGTATTATGGTGATGATCACAACAAATTCCTTAACATAAAACCTGTCGTTACCGGACTGCGTCACGATAACCGGTTTTATTTTAAATGCTTCGTATTATGGTGATGATCACAGCAAATTCCTTAACATAAAACCTGTCGTTATCGGACTGCGTCACGATAACCGGTTTTATTTTAAATGCTTCGTATTATGGTGATGATCACAGCAAATTCCTTAACATAAAACCTGTCGTTATCGGACTGCGTCCGGTTAGACTGTTTAATTGAATACTGCATATTGGGGCGATGGTCACAGCAAATTCCTGAACATAAAACCTGCCGTTACCGGACTGCGTCCCGATAACCGGTTTTATTTTGATTGCTTCGTATTATGGTGGTGATCACAGCAAATTCCTTAACATAAAACCTGTCGTTATCGGACTTCGTCCCGATAACTGGTTTTATGTTAAATACTTCGTATTACGGAATTTGCTGTTATTGTCTCATAATTAATATTATGTTAAATAGCCCTTTTAAATCAAAGGAGAGAAAAACTACATCTTCCCTCCTTTGGTGCAGGCTGTGATCGCCTTTAAGATATCATTGAGTGATCTCTTTTATCTTATCGTTTATTTCCTGTAACTTTTCGAGTTGGTTCAGGATGGTATAGATCTGTTTCAGTGTTTGCAGCGTGGCAAGATTGCCGGGGTTCAGCTCATCGGATTTCTCGAGGTAAGGAAGCGCTTTTTCGAGCAGGGTGTCGGCGCGGGCCTTTGCTTCGTCATATTCCTTCACTGCATCAAGCGGCAGTTCATTGGCAACTTCCATGATCTCGGCAGCCTGGTTGTTGTACATGGCGCCCATATTGTAATAGGCATCGGCGTAGTCAGGGTCGATGTCGAGGCACTTCTGGTAGGCTGCCTCGGCCTGGTCAATGTTGCCGGTGTTTTCATAATTCGTGCCCAGGGCGAACCAGATGGTTTTGTTCATCGGATCGGTTTCAAGCGCCTGTAAAAGGTTGTCGATGGCCTTTTCATTTTCCCCCCTGGAAAGAAACAGGTTCGTTTCGGTGATGAGCAACTGGTAATCTTCGGGAAATGCTGCCCTGCCTTCGACCAGGTACTTTTCGGTCAGCGTGGTATCGTTCTGGTTGAGATAGATGTTGGCAACGGCATTGTAAACGATGGGATCCTTATACCCCATCTCAATAAGCTGAAGGTATATGGGAAGGGCTTTCCCGGATTCGCCGGCGATGTCATAGGATAGCGCTGCATTTGACAAGGCCAGGGTATCAGTAACACCAAAATCTTTGGAAATATTGTAGGTGTTGAGGAAAAACTGTGAAGCATCCGTATAGGCACTTTGGTTATATGCGGCAACACCCTGGTTAAAATAGTTGGAGGCGATCACCCGGAAGTTCTGGTAAACAAAATCAGTGTATTCTCCCCTGTCGTCCAATTCCAGGCACTTCTTATACGATTCATAGGCAACATACAAAGCGTTGGGGTCAAGTGCGCGGTATTCGGGATTGTCGCTCAGTGCGATCTGCAGGTAGATATTGCCCCTGTAGAACCATGTTTTCGCAACGTTCATGGTCTTTTCGTGGGTGATGGTCGGGTCAATATATTCCTTGGCCTTGTCTAGTACCCCGTTATTGAGGTAGTTGAATGCACTTGTCCGTTTCGAGTTTTGTGCCTGCAGGCCTGAAACCATCGCGATGGCGAAAAGCAGGATGATCAATTTTTTCATAACTGTAATTTTTTTTGGTTTTATTTCATAAAGGCAAAAGTATATATTCCTTAACGAATATACCAAAATTCCTGCCATAATTATCAGTTCAGATTGCACCCTGAATTCCCTATCAGCCTTCTAATCCCCGGCTGCAGGGCATTTGGGCCATTTCTTAATTTTCTTCCTCCCCTCCTGCTGTTTCCTCTTCAATTTCATCATTATCAATAACTTCGACCTTGGCTACAGCGGCAATGGCATCCTCATCCCGCAGGTTGATAAGTCGCACACCCTGTGTGGCGCGTCCCATCAGCCGGAGGCTTTCGACCGCCATGCGGATGATGAGCCCGGATTTATTGATGATCATCAGGTCATCCATATCGGTTACATCCTTTATGGCAATGAGTTTGCCTGTTTTCTCGGTTATATTAATGGTTTTCACGCCTTTACCTCCCCTGTTGGTGATGCGGTAGTCGTCGAGTCCGGATCTTTTGCCATAACCGTTTTCCGATACCACCAGCACATCCGATTCCTGCCCGGAAATGCAGATCATTCCGATCACTTTATCGTTTTTGTCATCGCCGAGTTTTATTCCCTTAACACCCGCTGCATTTCGGCCCATGGGGCGGACAGTCCCTTCATTAAAGCGGATCGCTCTCCCCGACCTCAATGCCAGCATCACTTCGCTTTTGCCATCGGTCATCCTTGCTTCAAGCAACTGGTCGCCCTCATGGATATTGATGGCATTGATCCCGTTTTGCCGTGGCCTGCTGTAGGCCTCCAGCGAAGTTTTCTTGATGGTTCCTTTTAAAGTACAGAGGATGATAAAGTTACTTTTAATATAGACTTCATCTTTCAGGTCTTTCACATTGATGAAGGCCCGCACCTTGTCTTCGGGTTCTATATTGATCATATTCTGTATGGCACGCCCCTTGGATGTGCGGCTTCCTTCGGGGATCTCAAAGACCCTGAGCCAGAACACCTTGCCTTTTTCGGTGAAGAACAGCATATAATTGTGGTTGGTGGCCACAAAAAGGTATTCGAGAAAGTCTTCGTCGCGGATGTTGCTTCCTTTAGCGCCTCTCCCCCCCCGGTTTTGCCGGCGATACTCGCTGAGTTTGGTCCTTTTGATGTATCCCAGGTGTGAGATGGTGATCACCACTTCTTCATCGGGTATGGTGTCTTCAATCCTGAAATCGTCGGCCGAATATTCGATCCTGGTACGGTCGGCATCGCCGTATTTTTCTTTTATTTCGAGCAGTTGTTCTTTCAGTATGCTCATCCGGAGGCCTTCGTCGGCAAGGATACTGTTGAAGTATTTGATCTTTTCCATCAGCTCGTTATGTTCTTCACGCACCTTATCCCTTTCCAGGCCGGTGAGTTTCTGAAGCCGCATGTCGAGTATGGCCCTTGCCTGCAGGTCGCTCAGTTCAAAGGTTTGCATCAGGCCGTTCCTGGCAATCTCAGGCGTACGGGAAGCCCTGATCAGGGCGATCACTTCATCGAGTTTGTCAAGGGCAATGAGGAGTCCTTCAAGAATGTGGGCCCGTTTCTCGGCCTGGTCGAGTTCATAACGGGTTTTTCTTGTCAGCACTTCGTGGCGGTGTTCCACATAATGCCTGATCATATCCTTGAGGTTCAGCATCATCGGCCTGCCTTTGACGAGGGCGATATTGTTGACGCTGAAGGACGATTGCAGGGGTGTAAACTGGTACAACTTGTTGAGTACCACGTTGGTGATCTCCCCTTTTTTCAGTTCATACACGATACGCAGGCCCGACCTGTCGGATTCGTCCCTGATGTCGCTGATCCCTTCTATCTTCTTATCATTGACCAGTTCGGCTGTTTTTTTGATCAGTTCGGCCTTGTTCACCATGTACGGGATGGATGTGGCGATGATGCGTTCCCTGCCGTGGCCCATGTCTTCCACGCTGGTTTCGCCGCGGATCACGATCCTGCCCCTGCCGGTTTCATATGCATCCTTCACCCCTTCATAACCGTAAATGATCCCGCCCGTCGGGAAGTCGGGGGCCTTGATGTGCTGCATCAGTTCGGGTATTGTAATGTCGTTGTTGCCGATGTAGGCTACAATGCCGTCGATCACTTCCGTAAGATTGTGCGGGGCCATGTTGGTAGCCATCCCGACGGCTATTCCGGAGGCGCCGTTCACCAGCAGGTTGGGGATGGCGGCCGGCAGCACGGAGGGTTCTTCCAGGGTATCGTCGAAGTTAAGCTGAAAGTTGACCGTGTCCTTATCGAGGTCGGCCACCATTTCTTCGGCTATCTTTTTCATGCGTGCCTCGGTATAACGCATGGCTGCCGGGCTGTCGCCGTCGATGGAACCGAAGTTGCCCTGCCCGTCGACCAGCGGATAGCGCAACGACCAGTCCTGTGCCATTCTCACCATGGTGTCGTATACAGAGGAATCACCGTGCGGATGGTATTTCCCCAACACCTCCCCTACGATCCTGGCCGATTTCTTGTAAGGCCTGTTCGAGAGCACGCCCAGGTCGAGCATGCCGAATAAGACCCGCCTGTGAACAGGCTTGAGCCCGTCGCGCACATCAGGGAGTGCCCGTGAAACGATCACCGACATGGAATAGTCGATGTAGGCCGATTTCATCTGTTGTTCTATGTTGACCCTGATAATTTTTTCTCCTTCGTTCATCTTCCGTTCATTATTATTAAAAAGCTGTTCCGTGTATTGTTTAGAGGTCACGAAAGTAGTGAAAATTAGCGAATTTCAGCCATTTTTGGGCCTGATTATTTTTAACAGATTTCTGTTAATAAGTATCTTTGCAAAATGTCGGTTTATCGAAGCCGATGTAAGTATCTTTGGAGTGTGTTTACCTGGTGGTAAGATCAAGCCTGCCTGACGGATGTACGAAAATGTCAGGCGGTGAACAGAGACTGTGGTTCACTTGTTACCATTTAGTAAAGCATAAACATCGTGACAGAAACATAAAGCATGGAATCAAAATTTTCGCAGAGGGTAAAGGATGTACTGGCCTACAGCCGGGAGGAAGCGCTGAGGCTTGGAAACGATTATTTAGGGCTGGAACACTTGCTCCTTGGGATACTCCGCGAAGGAAAAGGCCTGGCCGTGCAGATCATGCTGCATTTCGGGGTGGACCTCGTCCAGCTCCGAAAAATGATCGAAAAGCCCATCATCAACCCCGAAAAGAGGAATATCAGCATCGACAACCTGCCGGTGGTGAAGCAGGCCGAAAGGGTGCTGAAGATCACATACCTGGAGGCCAGGTCGATGAACAGCGACCTGATCGGTACGGAACACCTGTTGTTGTCGATACTCAAGGATGACGACAACCTGGTGAGCCGCAGCCTGAAAAGGTACGGAATGGAATATAAAATGGTAAGGGAAGAGATCAACTCCATCGCCGCCAGTGAACATATGCGCCCCAAAATTGAACCGGTCGACGAACTTTCCGACGACACCCCGGAGGATGAAATGGAAGAAGGCGGCCGCGGGTTTGGCAGCAGCATCCGCAAGCCTTCCGATTCGAAGTCGAAGACACCTGTCCTCGACAACTTTGGCCGCGACATCACCCGGGCCGCAGAAGAAGGACGCCTCGATCCCATTGTGGGCCGTAAAAAGGAACTTGAACGCATCGCACAGATCCTCAGCCGGCGCAAAAAGAACAACCCCATCCTGATCGGAGAACCCGGCGTGGGCAAGTCGGCCATCGCCGAAGGCCTTGCCAGCCGCATCATCGAACGAAAAGTGTCGCGGGCATTGTTCGGGAAACGCATCGTAACCCTCGACCTGGCATCACTGGTGGCCGGTACCAAATACCGCGGGCAGTTCGAGGAAAGAATGAAAGCCGTGCTCAATGAGCTTGAAAAGAACCCCGACATTATCCTCTTCATCGACGAAATACATACCATCGTGGGCGCGGGCAACGCCTCCGGCTCCCTCGACGCTTCCAACATGTTCAAACCTGCCCTCGCCCGCGGCGAGATACAGTGCATAGGCGCCACAACCCTCGACGAATACCGGCAGTATATTGAAAAAGACGGTGCCCTCGAACGCCGCTTCCAGAAAGTGCTGGTCGACCCCACCACCACGGAAGAAACCATCGAGATACTGAACAACATCAAAGACAAATACGAAGACCATCACCTGGTAAAATATACGCGGGAAGCCGTCCATGCATGCGTACACCTTACCAACAGGTATATGAGCGACCGTTTTCTCCCCGATAAGGCCATCGACGCCATGGACGAGGCAGGCTCACGGGTACATATTACCAATATCCATGTGCCGGCCGAGATCATCGACATCGAAGGCAGGATCGAAGACCTCAAAGCCAAAAAGACATCGGCCATCAACAGCCAGAAGTTTGAGGAAGCCGCCGAATACCGAGATATGGAACGCCAGCTCAACAACCAGCTCGAGCAGGCAAAGGCCAGATGGGAAGAAGAATCCAGGATCCATCGTGAAACGGTATCCGATGAAAACGTGGCGGAAGTCGTATCCATGATGACTGGCATTCCGGTGCAGCGCATCGCGACAAACGAAAGCGAAAGGCTGATCAACATGGAGAAAGATATGGCCGGAACGGTGATCGGACAGGATGAAGCCATCAAAAAGGTGGTGAAAGCCATACGCCGCAACCGGGCCGGGCTCAAAGACCCCAACAAGCCCATTGGCACCTTCATTTTCCTCGGTCCCACAGGCGTGGGTAAAACACATCTTGCCAAGATGCTGGCCAGGTACCTTTTCGATACCGAAGATGCCCTGGTGCGTATCGACATGAGCGAATACATGGAAAAATTCGCGGTGTCACGCCTCGTTGGCGCTCCTCCCGGTTATGTGGGCTATGAAGAAGGCGGCCAGCTTACCGAAAAAGTGCGCCGTAAACCCTATTCCATCGTCTTGCTCGATGAAATAGAAAAAGCCCACCCCGATGTCTTCCACCTGCTTCTGCAGGTCCTCGACGACGGAGTGCTGACCGACAGCCTCGGAAGAAGGGTCGACTTCAGAAATACGATCGTGATCATGACTTCCAATATCGGGTCGCGGCAGTTAAAGGACTTCGGACAGGGCGTCGGGTTTTCCACCACTGCGAAGAAAGCCGGTAAATCGACCTATGCCAGGGGTGTGATCGAAAACGCCCTTAAAAAATCATTCGCCCCCGAATTCCTCAACCGTATCGACGACGTGGTGATATTTGAAAACCTCGAAAAAGAGGATATCGAAAAGATCATCGAAATCGAACTGAATCATCTCTACGAAAGGATCCGCGGTATGGGTTACCGGATCAGCATCAGCCAGAAGGCCAAGGATTATATTATCGAAAAAGGATGGGACCCGCAGTTTGGGGCCCGACCACTGAAAAGGGCCATACAAAAATATGTGGAAGATGTACTGGCCGAGGAGCTGATAAAACGTAAAGTATACGAAAACGACCTTATCAGGCTTGATTATGACGATAAAAAGGACGAGATGAAGGTCAGGATCACCAGCGCTGCCAAGCCCGCACCGCCCAAAAAGAAATAAATACCAGACCCGTACTGCCTTATTTGGCAGAAACCATGCCATCCATATTTTTATTTATATCCGGCTTGTTATATATTTGCAGGCTCAAAACAAGATCTTATGAAAAAGGATAAAATTGAAAGTGGCGGTGAATTCCTGATCAGGGAATCGGATTATACCGACATCTTCATTCCCGAAGACATGAATGAAGAACAGAATATGATCGTTCAAACCTGTGAAGGCTTCCTCGAAACGGAAATCTTTCCCCTGCTCGACCGCATCGACAGCCAGGAGGAAGGCCTGATGCGCAATCTGATATATAAGTCGGGAGAACTGGGCCTGCTGGGCATCTCGCTGCCCGAACAATATGGCGGTTTCGACCAGGACTTCGTCACCTCCATGCTGGCCAGCGATGCCATGGGAGCGGGCTACTCATTTTCGGTGGCCTATTCGGCCCATACGGGCATCGGCACATTGCCCATCCTTTACTACGGCAATGAAGATCAGAAAGAACGTTACCTGCCCAAGCTGGCATCAGGCGAATGGGCGGCTTCATATTGCCTCACCGAACCCAATGCCGGCAGCGATGCCAATTCGGGTAAGACCAGGGCCGTGCTTTCCCCTGACGGAAAACACTACATCCTCAACGGACAGAAAATGTGGATCACCAACGGGGGTTTTGCTGATATACAGACTGTCTTTGCCAAGATCGACAACGACCGGGTTTACAGTGCTTTTATTGTGGAGAAGAACTGGCCGGGGATCGTGATCAACGCCGAGGAGCGCAAGATGGGCATCAAGGGATCGTCAACCGTGCAGATCTTCTATAATGACGTAAAAGTTCCCGTTGAAAACCTGCTTGGAAAGCGGGGCGGTGGATTCAGGATCGCACTGAACATCCTTCACATGGGCCGCATCAAGTTGGGCGGAACCGTTCTTGGTGCCTCCAGGAGGGCCATCTCCCAGTCGGTGCAATATGCCAACGAACGCAAACAGTTCGGGCAGCCGATATCCAATTTTGGCGCCATCAAACACAAACTGGCCGAACAGGTTATCCGTACTTTTACCACCGAATCGGCTGTTTACAGGGTAAGTAAGAATATTGATGAAGCTGCCGGAAAACTGATGGCGGAGGGAATGGAAAAACCACAGGCAACCATTGAGGCCATTGCTATGTATGCCATAGAAGCGGCCCTGCTCAAGGTTTTTGGTTCCGAGGCCCTGAACTACGTGGTTGACGAAGCCGTTCAGATCTACGGCGGAATGGGCTTTTCAAGCGAAACCGATGTTGACCGCGCCTACCGCGATTCACGAATCAACCGTATCTTCGAAGGCACCAATGAGATCAACCGCCTGCTGGTTGCCGATACTACCATAAAAAAGGCCCTGCGCGTCGGCTTCGATGTGGTGCGTTATTCACAACATGTGGTTAAAAAATCTGATAAGGAAGCGGAACAGTCGGCCACAGACGGAAATTGCTACGAAGAAAAACAAAAGTGCACGGGCAATTTCAAAAAGGCTGCCCTTTTCCTGCTGGGAGTGGCCACCGATGCTTTCCGGAAGGAACTTTTCAATGAGCAGGAAGTGCTTTGCAATATTTCCGATGTCATCATGCAAACCTATGCCGCCGAATCAACCATGTTGCGGGTAAAAAAGATGAAGGAAACGGGTCATCCCAAATACGGTGAAGTCTATAATGACATCCTTGACGTGGTGATCTACGAAGCGGGGGCTGTCATCCGCAAGGCCGGCTACGACGCCATCAACTCCCTTCCTGATGAGGTCAGCGAAAGAGAGGTGATGCTTGAACGGATCGACTTCTTTACCCAAACCAGGCCCGTAAACACCAAGGCTGCCCGCAGGAGGATCGCGAATAAACTTATAGAAGATAACAGGTACCGCTTTTAAAAGAAGGCTCCTCCCCTTTCTCCGGAGGAGGCGCTCAATTTATCAGGCTGGAAATAAATCCTGTTATTTGAGTATGCTTTTCGACACCACCAGCCTGTTTACCTGGTTTGTGCCTTCGTAGATCATGGAAAGCTTGGCGTCGCGCATCATCTTTTCAACGGGATGATCGCGGGAGTATCCTTCTCCTCCCATCACCTGTACTGCATCGGCAGTAACCTGCATAGCCATATCGGTGGCATAATATTTGGCCATGGCCGAGAGTTTTGAGAAGTCGCGCTGCCCGGTATCATAAGCCCATGCGGCTTTCCATACAAGGGTTTTGGCGGCTTCAATATTGGTTGCCATATCGGCCAGCATAAAAGCGATCACCTGCTGGGCGGCAATGGGTTTACCGAACTGCACCCTGTTTTTTGCCCATTCACGGCTATGATCGAAGGCGGCGCGTGCATTGCCGATGGCGGCGGCGGCCACCCCGGTGCGGGTGCGGTCGAAAGTCTTCATGGCAATCAAAAAGCCATGTCCCTCCTGCCCCAACAGGCTATCAAGCGGTATCTCCACATCGGTAAAGATGATCTCATTTTGTACGGAGGCGCGCTGTCCCATCTTCTGCAGCCTTGGCAGTATCTGTATACCGGGCAGGTTGGCGGGAATGATGAAAGCCGACAGGCTCCGTGAGCCACGCTCCGGATCGGTCATGGCAAAGACCGTAATGAATTCAGCAACCTCGGCATTGGTGATAAAGCGCTTATGCCCGTTCAGGATGTATTTATCGCCCTTTTTGATGGCAGTGGAACGGATGCCCTGCACATCAGAGCCGGCCATGGGCTCCGTTAGGGCGTAGGCGGCCACAGCCTTCTTTTCAAACATCTCGCCATATATCCTTTTTTTCTGCTCATCGGTAGCGGCCAGAAAAGTGGGTGTGAGCGCCAGGGTACTGGCATCGATACAGATGCCGATGCCCGTACAGCCGTAACCAAGCTCCTCCGACGAAAGAGAGCTCTCGAAAATGGAAAAGCCATTGCCTCCGTATTCCACAGGAAGTGAGCCGTTGATGATCTTTTCGTCGTAGGCAGCCTTCACGATCTCCCAGGGGAATTCCGAAAGCTCATCCCATTTCATGCGCTGTGGAATGATCCATCTGTTGGTAAAGTCCTTGTACTTTTCGATGATCTCAAGGTGTTTTTTTTCAAGTTCGAATCCGATCATAGATATAATTTTATTGCGGTTAGTAATGGTTGAACGATGTGTGATTGCTTATACCCCGCCAAGATAAGTAAAAATCCGGAACAGATATCGCAAAATTTTTGGTAATGGATTGTGAAATCGTAATGTATTGGTGATCCCTGGCCGAAAACCGCTCAGGCGGAAGATCAGAGAAGATATCCTTGAAAGCGAAAGATGATCCTCAATCGACAGGCGGGTCATCGGGGCAGTCGCACTCAAAACTCCTGTTGTACATGCTCATGGCCTTCTGGCTCATGCCCATGCTTGAAAAACCGCCGTCGTGGTATATGTTCTGCATGGTGATCTTTCTGGTAAGGTCGCTGAACAGGGTGATACAGAAGCCGGCGCATTCTTCGGCATCGGCGTTTCCCAGCGGGGCCATGCGGTCGGTGAAATCCATCAGACCTTTCATCACCCGTACGCCGCTGCCTGCGGTTGTCATGGTTGGCGACTGGGAAATGGTGTTGATGCGTATCTTTTTTTCACGTCCGTAAATGTATCCGAAACTCCTGGCGATCGATTCAAGCAGCGACTTGGCATCTGCCATGTCGTTGTATGCATAGAGGGTGCGCTGGGCCGCGATATACGACAGGGCTACCACTGAGCCCCATTCCCTGATGGCATCCAGCTTACTGGCTACCTGCAGCATTTTGTGGAAAGAAATGGCTGAGATGTCGAGTGTTTTATGAAAAAAGTTATAGTCGAGGTCGTTGTAGACTTTCTTTTTGCGCACGTTCATCGACATGCCGATGGAATGCAATACGAAGTCGACCTTTCCGCCAAGGAATTCCATGGACCTGACAAACACTTCTTCCAGGTCTTTCACATTCGTGGCATCGGCCGGGATCACAATGGAATCGCATTTTCCGGCAAGCTGGTCGATCTGTCCGAATCGCTGTGCCGAGAGGGTATTGGACAGGGTAAAAGCGGCTCCCTCCTCCCGGGCCATTTCAGCCACTTTCCATGCAATGGATTTGTCATCGAGGGCTCCGAAAATGATCCCTTTTTTTCCCTTTAAAAGTTGATATGCCATTTTTCAGGATTTTATTTTTTTAAACGCTAAAGTGCCGTTTATCATGAAAGGTCTTTCAGTCCGAGCAGTTCACGGGCCGTTTCCCTGGCCGATGCTGTAACCTTTTCGTTGCTGAGCATGGCTGCCACTTCTCCAATCCTTTCTTCTTCCGATAATCGGCTTACGCCCGATACGGTCCGTTCGCCTGATGAGGTTTTATAAACCTTATAGTGCACGCCGGCCGACCCGGCGATCTGCGGAAGATGGGTGATGGCGATAAGTTGTGTGCCGGCCGACATATTTTTCAGCAGTTTCCCGACTTTCCCGGCAATATCGCCTGACACGCCCATGTCGATTTCGTCGAGAATGATGGTTGGCAGGAGGCTCCTGCTGTTCACCATTGACTTGATGGCCAGCATGAGGCGGGAGAGCTCTCCTCCTGAGGCGATCCTGCTCACGGCGGCAGGCGGGCTGCCCGGGTTGGCCGAAAAGAGGAACTCTACCCTGTTGCAGCCTGCAGGAGTAAACTCCTCCGTATTATCCAGCCGGATATTCAATACGGCTTTTTCCATACCCAGGCGGGCCAGCACTTCAACCATCCCTTTTTCGAGCCCCGGGATGGCATCCTGCCTTTTGCTTGTAAGCGCTGCGGAAAGTTTTTCCAGCTTTTGTCTTTCTTCATCCAGCTTTTTCCGGAGCTGCCCGATGTCTTCGTCGAGCGAGCTGAGCCCGGCAAGCTTTCTCCCGTATTCGTCGCGCAATGCGAGCAGGGATGCCGTATCGTGCTGACGGTGTTTTTGCAGCAGTCCGTTGATGAGATTCAGCCTGCCATCCACTTCTGCAAGACGCTTGTCGTCGAGCAGGATACGCTCTTCGATGTGTTCCAGTCCGACGGCAATATCCTTCAGCTCTATGTCCACGCTTTCGATGCGCCCGTGAAGGTCGGAAATGGAAGCCTGAAAAGGGGCGATCCTGGCCGTAAGTTGCTTAAGGGCATGTAGCTTGTCGATAAGTCCCGTATCAGTATCATTCAGGTGTTGTAAGGCTTCAAACAGCTTGCTTTTGATCTCTTCCGCGTGGGTAAGCAGCCGGTGTTCTTCCTCAAGGTCTTCCTGCTCACCCTCCTTCAAAGCAGCACTGTTCAGCTCCTCGTACTGAAACCTTAAGAAATCTTCCTCTGCCCGCATTTGTTCCTCCTGACTGCTGAGCGCGCGAAGCCGGGCCAGGCCTGACTGGTACTGCCCGTAACAACTTTCATAATCCTGCAACAAGGCTGTATTGCCGGCAAACTGGTCAAGCACGGCCAGTTGAAAACCCGATTCATTCAGCATCAGGGTTTCATGCTGGGAGTGTATGTCGACGAGCATGTCGCCAAGCGCTCTGAGCACGGGCAGTGTAACAGGCGTATCGTTGACAAAAGCCCTTGATTTTCCCTGCCTGCTTATCTCACGCCTTAAAAGGCATTCATTGTCATAATCGAGCGAATTTGTTTCAAAAAAACTTTCCAGGCCGTAAGCCCGTATGTTAAACACACCTTCAATGATACACTTCCTGTTCTCATCGAGCAGCACATCCGTATCTGCCCTTCGCCCCAAAATAAGTGAAAGCGCTCCGATGAGGATGCTCTTGCCGGCACCGGTTTCGCCCGTCACTACCGTAAAGCCAGGCGAAAGGTCCAGTTCCAGTTCCGGAATAAGGATGTAGTTGCTTATGCTTAAATGTTTGAGCATGTATTATGGAGGCAGTGTATCCCTGCAAAGATACATATATTGAAAAAACAAGATGCAAACTGTTTGAAAAGGCAGGGCAGTATTTCTGGCATGCAGGAAGAAAAGTGCCCGGAGGGAAAAGGCGGGCGGATCTTCTAGTTCATAATGGCATCGTAGGTCGACGACTGTGCGGGATCGATCTTTTTAAGCAGGTTGATGGCACGTGTTTTTTCGGTGGCGCTGCCTTCGGAAAAGACATTGACAAATTCATCCCGTTTGGCCTCCATAATGAGCTGGAGCAGGTAGAGGTTCGGCCATCCGTCTTTGACCTGTCCGAGGTATTCAAGGCTTTTCAGTATGTTTGCCCTGCCCTTGTATGCATCCTCATACATCACGTCGAGACCCAGCCGGTGGTATTCATACATGAATTTCCGGATGGGCTGGTAAGAGGGATTCAGGAAATTTTCGACCAGCCAGAATCTGTTGCGCTGGCTTTCGAATGATTTCCACCCCGTTTCCCCGGAGCTTTGTGCTGCATTTACAATGCTTTCAGCCTTTTCGAAATAGGGTGTGCCGCCGAAAAGGGTAAAGGAATCGAAATCCATCCCAAGAAAAATATAAACATAATAAACCAATACCGAAGTCAGGTTGCTGGTATAAGAATTATCGACATAATCAAGGGGCTGGTATTCAACATATTTAAACTTAAAATCCTTGTCAACATAGTTAAAGGTTGTCGAATTGTAGGCAGAATTATGAATGGGTCGTTTCAGGGCGATCTGTAATTCGCCGTTGAATTCATCGCTTGAGATCCGGTTATTGACCTTTATAAGAATGGTACACTCGATCCGCTCTTCGATGCCAAAATTGTAATTTGTCCATTGCCGGTTGTTCAGGAATTCAAAAAGCGCAAGGCGTAAAGTTTCAAATACCTTCTTGTCGGTTCCCTCAACCTGCTGGGTATTGATCTGCACATCGCACATAAGTTCCTGCGTATGCACCTGAATGCTGATGATAATGGAAAGAAGTGATATGATGATGTTCCTGTACATGGAATATGGTTTGCTTAAGGATTCTCTAAGTGGTTAACTCCTTGATCTTATCTACGATATCAGTCGCTACATCAAACTTTAGTTTAAGTTCGTATTCAAATTTTTTCTTATCCCTTGTGATCAGGGTCACCTTATTGGTTTCCACACCAAAGGCGGCGCCCTGGTCCTTGGGTGAATTCAGAACGATGAGATCGAGGTTTTTATTTTCGAGTTTTTTCTCAGCAAATTCGAGCTGTCTGTGTGTTTCGAGTGCAAAGCCGGCCAGAAACTGGTCTTTGCGTTTAGAACGGCCCATTTCGGCCAGGATGTCCTGTGTTTTGACGAGGCTGAGCTGCAATTGTTTTTCAGACTTCTTGATCTTTTCGGCGGAGGGTTTTTCAGGTCTGTAGTCGGCCACGGCGGCAGCCATCACCACGATATCGGCAGCGGAAAAATGTGTCATGCATGCCTGGTACATCTGTTCCGCCGATTCCACATCGATCCTGTTGATATTTTCGTTTTCGAGCGGCAGCGAAGACGGGCCGGCGACCAGCGTGACTGCCCCCCCCCTTTCGGCAAATTCACCGGCAATGGCGAAGCCCATGAGTCCCGATGAACGGTTCCCGATAAAACGTACCGGATCGATGGCTTCATAGGTGGGGCCTGCGGTGACGAGAATATTTTTACCACTGAAATCCCATTCCTTTTCAAAATGCTTTTCCAGAATGCTCAGTATGTTCTCCGGTTCCTCCATCCTGCCGGCTCCGCAAAGGCCGCTGGCAAGTTCACCTTCGGCGGGGGCGATGTAATGGTTGCCGTATTCCTGCAGTTTTTTAACGTTGGCAATCGTGGAAGGATGATTGAACATGTCGAGGTCCATGGCGGGTGCAAAAAAAACAGGGCAGCGCGCCGAAAGATAAGTGGTCAGCAAAAGGTTGTCGGCAATGCCATTGACCATCTTTGCCATGCTGTTGGCGCTGAGCGGGGCAATCAGCATGGCATCGGCCCATAAACCAAGCTCCACATGACTGTTCCAGCTCCCGTCATCCTTGTCGAAAGATTCAATGAGTACGGGGTTCCCCGATAGGGTGGAAAGTGTCAGGGGGGTGACAAAATCCCGGGCGGCAGGCGTCATGACAACCTGAACCACCGCTCCTTCCTTTGTCAGCAGGCGGACAAGGAAAGGGATCTTATAGGCGGCGATGCTGCCTGTGATCCCAAGGATGATCTTCCTGTTTTTCAGCATCCGGAGCGGCTGTGATTAAACGGTTTCTGTCTGGGGCTCATCATGCGGATCCCTGAAATAGACCTGCTCGTTCAGGTATTCATGAATGGCGATGAGGCTGGGCTTGGGCAATTGTTCGTAAAACCTGGCAATCTCAATCTGTTCCCTGTTTTCAAAGATCTCTTCCAGGTTATCGGAAGTAGTGGCAAACTCTTCAATCTTCCTGTTCAGTTCTTCCTTCACCTCCAGTCCGATCTGGTTTGCCCTTTTCGACATGATCACCACCGACTTGTAGATGTTGCCGGTTTGTTCGTAAAACCTGTGTTTATCGCGGGTTACCGCAGTGGTTTCGGTTTTTACTTTTTTATAATCCATCTGTTCGTTTTTTTTCTGTTAATTGTTGAGTTTATCCCTGGCATTTTTATGCATGATGTTTAACTCCTTCATATATTTCGATTCGGGAAAAAGGTAAACAATGTCGTTGTACAATTCCACCGCCTGCTGGTAGCGTTCTGCCTGTTTGTCGTCGATGCTGTACTGGGCAAAATAATAATATGATTTCATGATGTAATAAAAGATGTCTTCCCTGTTCCTGGTGTCGGGAAACTCTTCCAGTACAATCTCCAGTGCCCTGATCGCTGCCTTGTATTGCCTTGTTTTGAAATACTGAATGGCAATCTCCGTGGCTTTCTTCTCCAGTTTGCCCCTCAGTTCGTCCATGATGAGGTTGCACTCCTGTATGCGTTCGCTATCGGGATACAAATTGATGAACAATTGCATTTCCTTGATGGCCTCATAGGTGTTGGTCTGGTCAAGGCTGTATTTGGGCGAGTCAAGATAGTAACAATACGCATTCATAAAAAGGCACTCTTCGGCTTTGGGGCTGTTCGGAAAATTCTGGGCGTATCTTTTGAAATAGTAACTGGCCAGTAAATAATCTTCCTGGTGATAATGACAATATGCGTAGTAATAATTGAGGTCTTCAAGTTTTTCAGTCCCCCTGTAAACGGCAATCAGCTGGTCGAAAAGCTGGATAGCCCTGTAATAATCCCCCTTGTTGTAATAATCTATGGCTGCTTCGTACTTCACGTCATTGTCGGGATTTTTCATGATCCGGGAATGCTTTGAACAGGAAGCAGCGAAGATCGCAACTATGGTCAATACCGTTATAATCCAGCTTTTTAACATGGCCGCAAAAGTAATCTATTTTAGTGAGAAATAAAAACGTTTCTCCCGGGCGATTATTATAGTCTTGATCAGGAACGGGAACAATTCAGCCAGGCATCAATAATATGCTTATATTTTTATGGTTTGACGGGTGTTGCGGATAACTTCTTGCAATATTGTTCTGTTTACATACGCCAATATGCGAAGGTTTCATATTTTTGCAACAGAAAACCAAATTAATACTTAAAACATACTACTGTGGATATTTTTGAAAAAGTGCTCAGCAGACCCGGCCCCCTGGGGCAATATCGCGACCAGGCAGAAGGATATTACATGTTCCCGAAACTTGAAGGGGAACTTTCGAACAAAATGTTGTTCATGGGCAAGGAAAGGCTTGTCTGGAGCCTGAACAACTACCTCGGACTGGGGAATCACCCCGAAGTGCGAAAAACCGATGCGGAGGCTTCCGCACAGTGGGGACTCGCCTATCCCATGGGTGCAAGAATGATGTCGGGGCAGACAAAATACCACGAACAGCTCGAAAGGGAACTTGCAGCATACGTGGGCAGGGAATCATCCTACCTTCTGAATTACGGCTACCAGGGTATGGTCTCCGTCATCGATTCCATGGTCGACCGCAAGGACGTGATCGTTTACGACAGTGAAGCGCATGCATGCATCATTGACGGCATGCGTCTGCATTTCGGGAAAAGATTTGTGTATCCGCACAATGACATCGACAATCTTGAGAAGGAACTCGGCAGGGCCAGGAAAATCACTGACCAGACGGGCGGCGGCACGCTGGTGATCACAGAAGGCGTTTACGGCATGTCGGGCGACCTCGGCAAGCTGAAAGATATCTGCGCCCTGAAGGAAAAGTATGAATTCAGGCTGCTCGTTGACGATGCACACGGGTTCGGGACCATGGGCCCGACAGGCGCCGGTACCGACGAACATCTGGGCGTACAGGACCAGGTCGACCTGTACTTCGGCACCTTTGCCAAGGCCATGGCACTGATCGGCGGCTTCATTGCCGGCGACAAAGACATTATCCGCTACCTGAAATATATGATGCGTTCGCAGATCTATGCAAAATCATTACCCATGCCGATCGTGTTCGGAGCCCTCAAACGGCTGGATATGGTCCGCAGCAATCCCGAACACAGGGAAAAGTTGTGGACCATCGTAAACGCCCTGCAGGACGGCCTGCGCTCCAGGGGGTTTAACCTCGGTAATACGCAGTCGCCCGTAACACCGGTTATCCTCAGCGGCGGGGTTCCCGAAGCAACCCAGATCACATACGACCTGCGCGAAAACTATAACATCTTTTGTTCGATCGTGGCATACCCGGTGGTGCCAAGGGATATCATCCTCCTCAGGCTGATCCCAACGGCGGTGCATACACTCGAAGATGTTGAATATACCATCGATGCCTTCACCAAAGTAAAGGAAAAGCTCGACAAGGGCCTTTACAGCAGCGAAATGAAGGAAGCTGTTTCGAAGACATAGGCAGGACCTGAAACACTTCCTTTCCGGGCACGGGCTCCGGAATTATTCACATTGCGTGAGGATGCCCCGGATTTTTATCAGAATTTCTTTCTTCAGGACAAAGATCTTTCGCTTTCGTTTCATACATTTGCCATGGAGTAACCCCTGCATGGCATCACGAAAGAAATATTCCCTCCCCTACCGCATATACCGGCGGCTGCGTTACCTCCGCCATATAAGGAAAAGCAGGGCGGTTAAACATCGGCTGGAGGCAAACAGGGAAAAGGAAGAAAGGCTGACGCGAAAAAGAACGATCAGGAAGAAACGCCTGGCCGACACTCAGGCGGAACGCAATAGAAAAAAACTGAAACGGGCCGAAGAAAAAAACCTTGAAAGGGAGCGCAGGCAGAGACTGAAGGAAGAGGCAGGCAGCCACGCACAGGAAAAGGATCTTCTCCGGGAAGAAGCGCGTAGATTGCGGAAATTCCGCAAAAGAAGAAGGATACGCCTGTTACGTTTCTTTATGAAAGCCTGCGCAAATAACACGCTCAGGTTTATCAGGGGCCTGAACCCCCTGCATTTTCCCCGTCTGCTGAAACATGCCGCCGAAAACAGGGAAAATATCAATGAATTTGTTGTCATCGCCCTCCATTCGACCCTTCTTTTCGTTGCCTCCTACCTGTTCATATTCTTTATCGGGCTGGTCACATCGGTCATTTCAGGCCTGTTCTTCAATTACCATTCAATCCTGTATTATCATAAAGTGGTATGGCTTGTCAAGCCGGAGCAATGGTATGGCGATTCCGTAAAGATGATCTTTTCTTCGGGGCCCATCATCAGCGGCATATTGGGTGTGGTCATGGCCATATTGTTTGCGCAGTTACGCACCGGCCGCGGGTTGTTCAAGCTGTTCCTGCTTTGGGGAGCCCTGCACGGTTTCAATGCCTTTTTCGGGTCACTGCTTACCGGAAGCATCTTTGGAAAAGGGCTTGGCCATGCCCTCGATTGGTCTTATTTCTCCGATACCGAAAAGGTTATATTCTCCATTATCTCCATCCTTGCCCTCATACTGATGGGGGTATTCAGCGCAAGGTCGTTTTTGATCTCGGCCAACAGCTACTATTCGCATCTCGAAAAACGGATGCAGGGAAGCTTTTTATGGGCGCAGCTGATCATTCCCTTCCTGGCAGGCAGTCTGCTGGTGGGTGCCGTGATGTTTCCCGAGATACTGCTTTACGACATGACGGTGATGTATATCATGTTCATCACCATCCTGTCCGTTATCATCAGCTCCCGCTTCTACCCTGCGCTGTATTTTGAAGATGAGCAGATCGGCATCGGCCCGCGTATCAGGCTGATCCTGCCTGTCCTCCTGTTCATCATATTGTACAGGTTTGTGCTGGCTGTCGGGATACCTTTCGGTTAGAAGCGTTTCTGATAATTCATCCGGTTTTATCGCCTGACGAACCTGCCCTTCATCTGCCTTCCGTCATGCAACAGGCTTATAATGTAGGTTCCGGCCGGCAGTGCGCTCACGTCAACAAAAAGGATCTCTTCGCCCTTTGTTTCTTCATGCATAAGTATTTCTCCCGACATATTCCATATGGTATATGAATCGGCCGGGTAACCGGATGTGACTTTCATGAAGGCAGCGGTAACGGGATTCGGATAGATTTTAACCATTCTTTCATCCATTTCATCAACGGACGAAAACGCATCCACCAGCTCCACATCGATGATCGTGGGCTGACGGTTGTTAACCACCACATTTTCGAATACCTGCGGAAGATATCCGGGCTTACTGTAACGGATGTTGTAGGTTCCGGCAGCCAGCAGCCTGTGGTAGTTCCCTTCGGGAAGTGACGAGTAGATCCATGAACTGTCCGCTTCGTGGTTCAGCACATAAACTTCGGCTTCGAGCGGCTGGCCGGTTGATTTGTCGGTGATCCTGCCCCTCACCCCATACAGGGCCTGTTCCATATAATTCAGGAACGACCTGTAATTATAATCCCAGAATGCAGGTAATTGGCTGGCAGGAAGGAGTTTGGTGTTGGATATTTCAAGTGTGAATTCCCTGCACTGCTGAAAATAGTTCATGTAGTCCTGGCGTCCGCCGGAAATGGTGTACCACTGATAACCATTGGTGATGCCGTTGTTAAAGCCGGTCATATATCCCGGGGGGGAATAATAATGTGCCGTATCGGCATATTCCCGGCAAACATGGATCCACCAGTTGTCGTCGGCAGCCAGTATAGCCCAGGTATCCCACGGATAATTGCATACTTCGGCACCGCCGTGGATGTTCGCGCTCATCACGAAGTTACGGGTTTCGGCAAAGTCCATGAAATGGATGGTTTCTATCTGCCACTCATTGCCGTCGGGATGGGGACCGTCTTCCGGGTCGGGAAAATTCCTGTTGATGTCTACATTGTGTGCATTATAGCGGATAGCCCCGTAAATATTCGAATTGCCTGCCTTGTATGTGCCGTCGGGATTGGCCAGGGGATTGATATAGATGTCGAGTTCGTTTACCAGCATGGTGACCTTCGGGTCGTTGTCGTATTCCGTAAGAAGATAGTTAATCAACCGGAGCATGAGCACATACCCGGTCGTTTCATCCCCGTGCATGGTGGATGTATAGAAAAACTCCGGTTCCCCTTCGGCCACGCCGACATTGTCTGATATCCTGGCAACAAGAAGGGGGCGACCCTGGTATGAATTGCCGATGCTGAAAACTTCACAGAGGTCGGGATGGTCTTCGGCAAACTGGTACATCATGTCTGTATAGGCATCGAAAGTCGGATAGAAATTCCAGTCGGTAATCCCCCTTACATTCACTTCATCAAGCATTTCGGGCTCGATCAGTGTCCCCGGATGAGGAAGGATACGATATGCCATGCCCAGAGAGAGGAATTCATCAAATTCCTTACTGTTTGCATAGGCAAAAACCTGCAGATCATCGCTGACATGATCGATGGAAACCATGCGGGTCAGATGCTCAAGTTCCTGCCTGTCGACGGCATGGAAGGTAAAATAAACTTCGGGGCTGCCGGAAAAAGGATCCGCGCTATCCTGTGCACGCAACTGGAAAAGGCCTGCGAGCAGCATTATGACAAAAATGACTCTTTTGAACATTTCGTAGCAGTTTAATGTGGACTTTACAAAGGTAATATGATTTTGCCGTGGAAACCCGCCCTGTGCCATCAAATATTGCCAGGGAGCTCGTTGATCAGCCTGGCGATCTTGTTATAGGTGCCCTTATTGGCCTTGACCAGCGGCAGCCTCAGATTGTTCTTAATAATGCCCATGTGATCGAGGGCTGCCTTGATCCCGGCCGGATTGCCGTCTTCGAAAAGTGCATCCATGATCTCAAGCAATGAATAGTGTATAGGGGCTGCTTCGGCATATTTCCCATTCAGCATGAAGTTGACCATTTTCGAAAATGCTGCCGGCAAGGCATTGGCCACAACGGAGATCACGCCGGAAGCACCGAGGGCCATCAGCGGATAGGTAAGCACGTCATCGCCCGACAAGACCGAAAAACCCTCAGGCTTATCCCTGATGATCCGCATCACCTGGTTCAGGTTCCCCGACGCTTCTTTCACCCCTATGATATTATCGAATTCCCTGGCCAGCCTCAGGCAGGTTTCTGCACTGATATTTGAGGCTGTGCGCCCCGGCACATTGTACAGGATGACCGGTACCGGGCTCACGGCGGCGATGGACTTAAAATGAAAATACAAGCCTTTCTGGCGCGGTTTATTGTAATAGGGTGCAACCGAAAGCAGGCCGCTGATCCCCTCAAAATCCATAGAACGGATGGTGTCGACCAGTTGCTGTGTATTGTTTCCGCCAATGCCTGCAATAAGCGGCACTTTTGCTTCCGTTTCCTCTATTATGTGATTGAGCACGGCATTTTTTTCATCTGCCGAGAGCACGGGCGCTTCGCTGGTTGTCCCGAGGGCCACCAGGAAGTCGGCCCCACCCTCAAGTGTATGCCTGACCAGTTTCGAAAGTGCGCTAAAGTCGACGGTTCCGTATTTGTGAAAGGGCGTGATCAGGGCCACACCGGTACCCTGGATGGTTTTAGTCTTCATATTTGCCGTTTATGATATTCAGGTAATGTTCAAGTTGTTCAATGAGGTCCTGCAGGCCTTTTTTATTGTCGAGGCTGATCATAAGGTCGAGCAGGCGGCTCCTGGCATCACTTTGCATCCCGGCTTTAAATTTAGCCTTGCTCATGGCGGTTACGAAAAGCAAGGGAAGTTTGTCGGCCAGGCTCAGGTCAAGAAGCAGGTCGAAGGGAGTGTCCGTGAAATCCTTTACCCGCAGGGTTCTGGGTTTGTAGTTCCAGCCCAGCCCCGAGGGATAAAAAAAATCGTATGACAATTTAGGCAGAAACAGCCCGGTGAGCCTGCGGTTTTCGACATAAGCAAGTGCCTTTACGACCTTTCCCTGTTCCTGCAGCTTTTTCACAAAGGCGCTGACCGTCCTGTACGACTCCTCATCGGGCAGATAATACACCAGCCCGATATTCCTGGCTTTTGAAAGCCCCACGGTCCTTTTCTCCCGCAACACCTTTGAGGATTCACGCCTGAGCCTGCAAAATCCCGCATATTTCCTGATTTTTACAAAGAATCCCACTGTATTAATAAAGATTCGTGAAAGGATGTAAAGATACGATTTTAGGTTAACCTTTTTTTACGCTTGTGCTTGTTTTATCCTGCAGTCCGTTATGAACCCGATGTACATACGGTGATAGTCCTTTAAAGGGTAGTTTTTATCGATGGAATCGTCGAGGAAACGGGCAGGTTTCATATCGTCGAAGTACACCTTGCGGCATTCGATCACCATGCGGGCCTGTTCAAAGTATATGATCCCCGAAGGGGACATTGCCGGAGTGAGCCCGGTTTCGCCGGCCTTGTCGGTATCCCTTCCTGAATGGCTTCCGCAAAAATCAAGAACGGGCCTGTAATGTTTGTCGAAGAAACACAGGCTGAAATCATCATACTTTTCAACAAATTGAAAAGTATGGCGCTGAGGCCTGATAAAGATCATGGCAACAGGCTTTTTCCACAGAAAGCCGATGCTGCCCCAGGCCGCCGTCATGGTGTTGTAATCATCAGGCTTTCCGGCCGTGATGAGCATCCAGTCGTAGCCGATCAACTGCACGAAGTTGCCGCTGATCTTTCTGATGTCTGTTGAAACAAATGTCATACTGCTTCCGTGTTTTTTTATTATATTGGCGCAACAATAATACAAAAATATACATTCTCTTGGAGATTACTTTTCTTGGTACGGGTACGTCGCAGGGGGTGCCGGTGATCGGCTGCAATTGTGCTGTTTGCCGTTCGGATGACCCCCGCGACCGCAGGTTGCGGTCGTCGGTCATGGTGAAAACAAGGGGCCGCTACCTGCTGATCGATGCAGGCCCCGACCTGCGGCAGCAATTGCTTGCACACCCCTTCCCCTCCCTCGATGGCGTGCTCATCACCCATGGCCACAAAGACCATATCGGGGGCATGGACGACCTGAGGGCATACAATTACCTGCAGGGTAAACCGCTTGATATCTATGCCACGGAAAAAACGCTGAGGGCCATCCGGCGCGATTACCACTACGCTTTTGGCAATAATCCCTATCCGGGCATTCCCCGTTTCCTGCTGAACAAGATCGGTCCGGGTGTTTTCAGGGTAAAAGGGGTAAGCGTTGAAGCCATCAGGGTGTTGCACATGCGCATGCAGGTGATGGCTTTTCGTATCGGTGATTTCACATATATTACCGATTGTAATGGAATTCCTTCCCGATCCATGAATAGCATCAGGGGCAGCCGGATACTGGTGATCAATGCATTGCGAAGGGAGAAGCACGTATCGCATTTTAACCTGGCAGGTGCACTGGAAGTGATCAGGGAGCTGCAACCCGAACAGGCATTTATCACGCACATCAGCCATATGATGGGTACGCATGCAGAAACCCTTAAAATGTTGCCAAAAGGGGTATTCCCGGCTTACGACGGGCTCACGCTCATGCTCTGATCATCAAAAACTATTCCCGCTCCTCCTTGCTGACAGAAGTGAGGTCGAGCAGGTTAACAGGGTTGCTGCCCAGTCCCCTGACCTTGTTCTGCGTAAATCGCAATACTTCGTCATAGTATAGGATCACCACGGGAGCCTCCTTCATAAGCAGGCTGTCCATGGCCCGGTAAATGGTGTGCCGGGCATCATCATCGGTCACTCCAAGGGCGGTGGTGTACAGGCTGTCGTACAGGGCGTTGCTGAAGCGTGTGTAGTTTGGCCCTGCGGGGCAGAAATTCGTGCTTGTAAAGAGTGAGAGGTAATTCTCTTCATCGGGATAGTCGGCTACCCATGATGCCCTGAAGAATGGGATCTTTGCCTGGGCGCGCATTTCCCTGATGGCGGCGGGCGGGCTGACACTGATCTTTATCGGGATCCCCAATAAGCCCAGTTCATGCTGTATATATTTGCACAGGTCAAGGTACTCGGCTGAAGTGGTCAGGGTGATGGCTTCAAGCCCTTCCCCATCGGGAAAACCGGCTTCGCGGAGTAGTTGCGATGCCCTGTCGGGATCATGGGAATAGCCATAGGAAAAGCCGGTATCAAAAGCGGGCATGCCTGCCGGGATGAACCCTCCCCTTCCGGGTATCCCGATATTGTTCCTCAGGAAGCGCATCATCTTCCGGCGGTCGAAGCCGTAGCTGATGGCTTGCCGGATGCGCTTATCGGCCAGTGGGTTCCCCCTTAGCTTTTCCTGGCTTGTATCAACCAGTATACCCAGGTATTCTGTATTGAGATATGGCTGGGTTGTCAGCCTGATGCGGTCGCGGTAAGCCGGATGCAGTTGCCCGTCGGGAGTGAGCAATTCATCCTTGTAGCTTGCATCAATCCCCGACATAAAATCCAGTTTGCCCTGTATGAACTGCAGAAAGGCAGATTGTTTGTCGATCAGGAAGGATATACTAACCGACTCCAGGTATGGAAGCCGCCTTCCGTCATCATCAAAGAGGTAATAGACGGGGTTCTTGCGCAGTACCAGCTTCACGCCCTCTTTCCAGTATTGAAATTGAAAAGGGCCGCAGCCGATGGGGTGGCTCCTGAAATCACGCCCATACTTTTCGACGGCTTCGCGCGGAACGGCATTGCAGTACTGGGTGGTGAGCAGACCCGGGAAGGGCATGAAGGGATATTTCAACCTGATCTGGAACAGGGTGTCGTTCACTGCCGAAAAACCGCTGTCGGCCACGTGACTGAAGACCCAGGCACCGGGCGATGCAGTCCTTGGATCGGAGATCCTGTAAAAGGAATAGACAAAATCGTGTGCGGTGACCCTCCTCCCTTTGCCTCCTTCAAAAACCTCATGATCATGAAAGTACACATCGTCCCTCAGGAAAAAAGAATAGGTTTTGCCGTCGTCGGAAATTTGCCATGAGTGTGCAACGGCAGGTTTGATCTGCAGCTTCTCGTCGAGCGATACCAACCCGTCATAAAGTTGGTTGCATACCCACAGGTTGGCAAGATCCCTTGCAAAGGCCGGATCAAGGGAGCTGATGCCTGCCGCCTCATTGTAGCGGAACACGGTGTGTTCAGGAGGGTCTGCATATCTCTTGCATGAAAAGGCAAGCGGCAATATGAACAATAAATAAGGGAAAAACTTCCTTGCCATGGTTTTCAGCTTAGGTGAGGCGTCCTGTCCGGCAAACAATTTGCTTCTTCCGGAGATGCACTTATGGCAAAAATATAAAAAAAAGCGGCGGTTTTTGGCCGCCGCTTTAAAAAGACTATTACCCCGATCACGAATAAAAACCAATAGAGAATTAAAGAAAGGAAAGAAAAGGTAATAGTCTGTCTCTTTGATTTGAAAATATACTTTAAAAGAACTTGCCGTAAGTGCGATACTTTGCCGTGCCCTTTCCTCTTTCTGCATCAAAATTTATAATCTCTTTGCATTTTGGGGTGCATGAACCTCCCGCTAGAGGTTTACTGACAGCAACCGTATCCTTACTTGTTGTGATTCCGGTTATTGTTAAGAGTAAACAATAAAAACCGCCAATTGTTTTTTGCATTAACAAATAATTAACTTGCTGCCTGATATGCTTCCCGGGCTGCAGCCTGCAAAAAAGGATGAAAAGCCATCCGGGATATGCTCAATCGATCCGGGAAACTTTCGATACCCCTTTGATCTTCGATAGTTTATGGATCAACTCATCAAAATGTTTTTTGTCCCTGACGGTGAGCCGTATGAAACCCGTAAAGGTTTTTCCGCCGGTTTCGACCTTTATCGATTGCATGTTCACGCGCAGGTTGCCTGAGATCACACTGGTTATTTCGCCCAGCATGCCAATGCGGTCATCACCCGTGATCCTGACGGTTGCCTGGAAAGTTGTTCCTTCTTCGTTGCTTTTCCATTTAACGTCGATATGCCGGTAACCGTACTTTTCGAGCATGCGTTTGGCGTTGGGACAATTCTTTCGATGGATGCTGATGCCTTTTCCGATGGTGACGAACCCATGCACTTCATCGCCGGGTATGGGGTTACAGCATTTCGCCAGGTGAAAATTGACCTGGTCGAGCTTGTTGTCGATAAGCAGGTATTGATCATCCCCGGCAGCCTTACTCCTGTCGGTACTTTCACGCTGCGTTTCGGCCTTTTCCCTGGGACTTTCCTCTTTATCGAGCAATACCTGCCTGAGTTCATTCAGGTCAATTTTATCAAAGGCTATCAGGCTGTATAGGTCGAGGGCGCTGGAAAACTTATAATGTTTCACCAGCCTGTCGATCACCTCATCGCTGAAAGGGATTTTCCAGTTTTTCAGTTTGCGGCGGAGGGTGTCGCTTCCTTCGGCCGATTCCCTGAACTTCATTTCCCTGATGGAGCGCTTGATCTTGTTTTTTGCTTTTGTGGTAATGACGAATTTCAGCCAGTCGAGCTTAGGGGTCTGGCTTTTGGACGTGATGATCTCCACCTTGTCGCCGTTATTGAGTACGTGCCTGATCGGCACGATCTTATTATTAACCCTTGCTCCGTTGCACTGGTCTCCCACCCTTGTATGGATCTCATAGGCAAAGTCGAGAACCGTCGACCCGCGGGGAAGTTCTTTCAGGTCCCCGTCGGGGGTGAAAAGGAAAATCTTGCCGGATGGCGAAGTCTTCATCGGGCTTTCCTTGCTGTCGAAATTGAGCTGATCGGGGTTTTCGAGGATGTCTCTGACCTGGTTCAGCCATGATTGTGAATCGTCGCCACTGTCGAAACCTTTGTAGCGCCAGTGGGCGGCCTGTCCTTTTTCAGCATGCTCATCCATGCGGGCACTGCGTATCTGCACCTCTACCCAGCGATTGCCCGGACCGAGCACGGTGGTGTGCAGCGATTCGTATCCGCTGGCTTTGGGTGTGCTGATCCAGTCTCTCAAACGTTTTGGATTGGGCTGGTAAATATTGGTTACGATGGAATATACTTTCCAGCAATCCGTTTTTTCGTTTTCAGGTTTACCGTTGATCACGATCCTGATGGCAAAAAGGTCATAAACTTCCTCGAACTGCACATGCTGGCGTTTCATTTTCTGCCAGATGGAATGAATGGATTTCGGCCTTCCCAGAATGTCGAAGTCAAACCCCTGTTTGTACATTTCCTTTCTGATCGGTGCCGTGAACTCTTCAATGAAGAGCTTTCGCTTTGTATCGGTTTCCCTGATCATTTCGGCTATTTCGGCATATATTGCAGGATGCGTGTAATGCATCAGCCGCTCCTCGAGTTCGGTTTTGATCCTGTACAGGCCCAGCCTGTGGGTGATCGGCAGGTATATGTGTTCTGTTTCGGCAACGAAAACTTCCTGCTTCGCAGGGGGCAATTCCGTGATCGTTCGCATATCGTGCACCCGGTGGGCCAGTTTCAGCAGTATCACCCTGATATCGTCGACGATGGTCATGAAGAGATTCCTGAACTTCGCAGAATTTACATCGATCTTTTTCGTGTTCAGGTTTGAGAGTTTTGAATACTCTTCAATCAGGCTGGCAACGGTATCGCCAAAGGTGTCCCTGATCTCTGCAATGGTGATCTCGCTGCAGTTTACAACATCGTGCAGCAGTGCCGCGATAACAGAAGTTGCGCCCAGCCCGATCTCTTCCATGGCAATACTGGCGATCTTTAAGGAGTGTGCGATCCGGTATTCGCCGTTATCTGCCTTTTGATCACCATGAACCCTGACGGCCAGCCCAAAGGCAGTTTGGATCGCATCCTGTTCCTGCCGGCTGCAAAAGCCACGGCAGCCTTCCATCAGGGAACCGAAGGCCTGAGCGGTCGGGTCGTTGGTGTTGCCGGGGGTGTTCATCGATAATTCAGCCGGGTAAATGAAGGTGCAAAAGTATGTAAAATATCCCTGCTTCCGGGCCGGGGAAGCAGGGATAAGCATCTTCGGCCATGGCAGGCCGTGGTTAATGGGATCCGTTATTCATCGTCGCTGATCTTTGCGTCCCCTTCGGGCTTATCCGCAATGGATTCGCGCATCTGGGTGTCGGCGATCAGGTTTTTATAGCGATAGAAGTCCATCACGCCAAGGTTACCGGAACGAAATGCTTCGGCAATGGCCTTGGGGATTTCCGCTTCGGCCTGGATCACGTTGGCCCTGGCTTCCTGTGCCTTGGCTTTCATTTCCTGTTCCCTGGCCACGGCCATGGCCCTTCTTTCCTCAGCTTTTGCCTGGGCGATATTCTTGTCGGCATTGGCCTGGTCCATCTGAAGGACGGCGCCTATGTTCTTGCCGATATCGATATCGGCAATATCGATCGAAAGTATCTCGAAGGCTGTACCGGAGTCGAGCCCTTTTTCAAGTACGACGCGTGAGATGGAATCGGGGTTTTCAAGTACCTGCTTATGCGAATTGGCTGAGCCGATTGATGATACGACACCTTCGCCGACTCTGGCTAGTACCGTTTCTTCGCCGGCCCCGCCGACAAGTTGTTTGATGTTTGCCCTTACCGTGACCCTGGCCTTGGCGATGAGCTGTATCCCGTCCTTTGCAACGGCGGTGACCGGCGGTGTGTCGATCACCTTGGGGTTTACCGACATCTGGACGGCCTCAAGCACATCCCTTCCCGCCAGGTCGATGGCCGTGGCTACCTGGAAGTCGAGTTCCATGTTCGCCTTGTCGGCAGAGATGAGGGCATTGACCACTGATTTAACCTTTCCGCCGGCAAGGTAATGCGCCTCAAGGGCGTCCCTGTTGAGTGTCAGGCCGGCTTTGGTGGCGGCAATGAGGTTGTTCACAATGATGGGGGGCGGAACTTTCCTCCAGCGCATGAATACCAGTTGCAGCAATGATATCCTGACACCGGAAACCAGTGCCTTGAACCATAATCCTACCGGGATAAAATAAAAAATGAGCCAAAGGGCGAAAAGCGCTCCGAAACCGATGGCAATCACAATCCATACTTGAGAGTCCATGTTTACTGTTCTTTAGGTTTAACAAAAATTTTGCGGTCTTCAATTTTTTCAATAACGATGGCCGTACCTGAATCCAGGTAACCGCCTGATGTCCTGACTTCAACATATTCCTCGCCGAATATGGCCTTGCCCATGGGTGCAAGTCTGGAAACACTGATGCCTTCGTCGCCGGGTTTGAGTTTTTCCTCGTCAATAAGGTTGACACGGCCGCCGATGGCGGATTTCAGCATCACTTTTTTCCATGTCCGCGACCGAAGGGATACGACGAGCAGGATCACGGTACCGGCAATGGTGCCGACCAGAACCCAGTGACCCGTCGTACTTCCGTAATAATCATATGCCTGCCAGATGCCGACACCGAGAAGGATGAATCCGATCACCCCGGCAACGCCGGCGCCGGGTATGACAAGTATCTCCAAAAGGAGAAATGCAAGCCCGATCAATATCAGCGTAAGTACCACCAACCAGAACATCGTTATTGTTTTTAGTTTATAAGATTTCGACTGTCAGGTCGCGTCTACCCATTTCATCATGTATGGGTTTCAATTCGGAAAAAGAACCGTTTTTGACATTGCATTTTCCTTTATAATGTACAATGAGCGTGCATTGTTCGGCCTGCAGGGGATCATGCCCGCATATTTCGATAAGCGTATTGATGACATGGTCAAATGTGTTGTGATCGTCGTTGTAGAGGATCAACACCCTCCGTTTTGTCATCAGTTCATCCGTATTACCCGATGCTTCCTGTCTTTCCTTAACCATGGGCTGAAAATTCATGCTAAAATTAATAATAAATCCCGGAAAAGCATCAATTTTTTTTTCACCTTGACGAATGCATGTCTTGTTTCTGCTTTCAGGCAAGACCGTTTGTGATTTTCCCATGCGTTTCGTTTAACCCGAAAACCTTACTTTTGTGCCTGATTGCAGCTTTATGGAACGGGAATACGAGACATTTCGGGAAAATTTGCGGACATTGCTCAGGGGCAGGCTGCCGGGCACTCAATCGCATTTTAAAATGCTGCCGGCATTCAGGAGGAAGGAATATACCGGGAAACCCTATCCGGAAAATGCAAAAAAGGCGGCGGTGCTGATCTGTTTTTACGGTGGCGGAACGGGACTCATAAATACGGTGCTGATCAGGCGGGTGGAATATGACGGCGTGCACAGCGGGCAGATCTCTTTTCCCGGGGGGAAATATGAAGATTCCGACGGTGATCTTGTTACGACCGCCTTACGCGAAGCGGAAGAGGAAACAGGCATCGAAACCGGAAAGATCGAGGTACTCGGGCAACTGAGCCCTGTTTTCATTCCGCCCAGCAACTTCTGCGTTCTTCCTGTGGCAGGGTGGTTTGCCGGCACCCCCGTGCTAAGGCCCGAGCCTGCCGAAGTGGCCGAGATACTTACTGCGGATATCAGTGTTTTCGGCAGAAAGGATTGTTTGCAGGAAATCACCATTCCGCATAGGAGCATGCAAGAGATCACCGTTCCTGCCTATATCCTCGGCGGACATATTATCTGGGGAGCCACGGCCATGATCATCAGCGAACTGAACGATATCCTTCTCTGATCCGTGAAAAAGGGAATAGCGGGACCGCTACTCCATCACGATCTCATGCGTGATACGGGCAGCTTTCGACAACATTGCACTCACACCGCAGTAGCGTTCCTGTGAGAGATTTACCGCTTTCTCGATCTTGTCGGCAGGCAGGCCCTCTCCTCCGAAAACATACCGGATATGGATGGCTTGGTAGTATTTGGGGTGTTCTTCGGTGAGTTCGCCTTCCACTTCAATATTGAAGGAGGCGGGCTCAACGCGCATCTTTTTCAGGATGGAGATCACGTCCATACCCGTACATCCCGCCAGGGAAACAAGGGTGAGCGGCTTGGGCCTTGGCCCCTGCCCTTTTCCGCCTACGCCCTCATCGGCATCGAGAAGGATGCGAAATCCGTTGACTTCTGCCTCGAACGACATATCATTTTTCCAGTTACTGCTGATTTTGTGTTTCATGGTATAGTTGTTTAATTTATCAAAAGCAATTGGTTGTCAGTCTGATATCCTGCGGGCTAATGGCCGGAAGAAAGCGGATCAAACCCGCGACGGATGCTTTTTATGTGATTCAAATATACAGTATATGCTTTTTTTTCGTTAAATTTACAGCGCCAATTAACGCCAATACTTTAAAAATATTTTCATGAAGTATTTAAAATATATTCTGGTTATCCTTCCCCTGACATTCCTCATGCTGCTCATGTTCTCAACCTCTTCCTGTACGCAGCAAAAGTATTCATCAACATCCAGGATCAGCTATGACCGGTCATCCAGGATCAAGTCCTACAAATCGCCTTCGAACAGGCATTCATTCACACATTCAACTCCGGTCAGGAAAAAATATGTGATCAAAAAGTAACTGCCTGTTCCGCCGGCGCGGGAAATTATCCTCCATTCTTCCTGTTCATAACATCATTTTCCCGGAGATTCACTTTCCAGGAATGGATAACGGTAATCGGCCGGCGGATCGAAGTTCTCCTTGATGGTCCTTGGCGACACCCATCGAATCAGGTTCAGGTACGACCCTGATTTGTCGTTGGTGCCCGAAGCCCTGGCGCCACCGAAAGGCTGCTGACCGACAACGGCTCCCGTCGGCTTGTCGTTCACGTAAAAATTACCCGCGGCGTTTACCAGTTTCTTAATGGCCAGATCGATGGCAAAACGGTCGCTGGCAAATACCGAACCCGTAAGGGCATAGGGCGATGTTTTGTCGACCAGTTCGAGTGTTTCCTCATAGGCTTCGTCATCATACAGGTAGATGGTCAGCACGGGGCCAAAGATCTCTTCCTGCATCGATTCGTACATGGGGTCATTGGTGAGTATGACCGTGGGGCTGATGAAGAAACCCTCGCTTTTGTCGTAGGTCCCCCCGGCAATGATCTCAGTGCCGGGATTTGCACGTGCCCTGTCGATGTATCCCGTGATCTTGTCGAAAGCGCTTTCATCGATCACGGCATTGATGAAATTGGAGAAATCTTCGGGGCCGCCCATCCTGAAACTTCCAAGATCGGATTTCAGCCTTTTCTCCACCACTGGCCACATTCCTTTGGGAATGTATGCACGGGAAGCCGCCGAGCATTTTTGCCCCTGGTATTCGAAGGCTCCGCGCGACAAGGCAGTGGCCAGGTGTACCGGATTGGCGCTTTTATGCGCGATAACGAAATCCTTGCCACCCGTTTCGCCCACGATCTTCGGGTAAGTGTTGTGGAGCATCACGTTTTCGCCAATGGCCTTCCATACTTTTTTAAATACTTCGGTGGAGCCGGTAAAATGCACCCCCACGAAATCGGGATGCCTCGACATCACCTTCCCGCCTGCGGCACCATCAACGATCACCATGTTGATCACTCCATCGGGAAGCCCTGCCTCCCTGAAAATATCCATGATCACGGCAGCCGAATACACCTGGGTTTCGGCGGGTTTCCACACCACTACATTTCCCATCAGCGCCGGTGCCGCCGGCAGGTTGGCTGCAATGGATGTGAAATTAAAAGGGGTGATGGCATATACAAAACCCTCCAGCGGTCGCTGCTCCACACGGTTCCATACCCCCCTTGAAGAGATGGGCTGATCCTTATAGATCTGTACCATGTACTGCACATTGAAGCGGAAAAAGTCTGCCATCTCACAGGCAGCATCAATTTCGGCCTGGTACACATTTTTGGATTGCGAAAGCATGGTGGCTGCGTTGATCTTTGCACGGTAGGGCCCTGAAACCAGGTCGGCCGCCTTCAGGAAAATGGCAGCCCTGTGGTCCCACGACAATGCCTGCCATGCAGGTCTGGCCTCCAGTGCGGCATCAATGGCCCGGGTCACATGCGTTGCGTCGCCCTTGTAATAGTAACCCAGCGTGTGTTTCCTGTCGTGGGGCGGATGTATGCCCAGCCTGTTCTCGCTGCGCACCTCCTTTCCGCCTATGATCATGGGAATATCGCGCTGAAAGGACCTGAACTCCGCAATGGTTGCCTGCAGTTCCTTCCGCTCCGGGCTTCCCGGTGCATAATCCTTAACGGGCTCATTGTAAGCCTGTGGTACCTGAAAAAAACCTCTCGACATCTTGTTAAGTTTAAAAGATTATTAAAACATCAGGCTGAAAACCGCCGGGTCCCGGCCTTGGATTTTTCAGAAAAAATGCTTATTTTTGTTGTATCAAACAAAAAAATCATTCTAACAAACTGATTTTTAACAAATTTATTGAAAAATCGGTTTTCTTTCATGATTACCTGATATAACAATCAGAAATTTTTTTTGTTTACCGGAATTTCGTAATCAATAAAACGACCAGCTATGACTATGAATAAAATCCAGGGACTGACTGAACTTCTTTTGGATGAGAATGTCAGACTTCGCGCCATCATCGGTGATTCTGCAGATGCCGGGGCGATGCAAGCGGCAGTAAGGACCTGGGTCATGGAGTATATTGAAACCCGTCCCGCCCTCAGGAATTGTGCCCTGAGCGGTGAAGTGGGTGCCGGGGATTTCAAAAAGCTGAGCTGGAAGGATATGGCGGCATTACGCATCCACGACTACCTTGTGCATGCAGGCATGAAGGTGCAGGATCCCAGCCTGAGCCAGAAGAATGTTGTGTCGGATCCTTTCGGACAACTCTTCCTGGCGGTGAAAAAGGGCGAATATGTTTACCGGATCGACTTTATCCACGACATGATCATGCTTTTCAGGCAGTTTAACGGGAAGCTGCAGCGTAGTTTTCCTTCAAAGGCAAGGGTGATGGAGTGGCTGGGGCGGCATCCTTCGGGTCTCGACCCCGAAATTGTTGCCATCCGTAACCAGAACCGCGACCGCATCATCCGGAAATTTATCAGCCTGATCGATGCAGGCAGGATCAAAGATGCCAAATATTATTTCGAAGACGGTATGTCGTTCGACGAAAAATATACCATGATGCTGCAATGGTGGCAAACACGGCTCTTTCATCTTCGTTTCGCCGTGCGCGACCCTGAACTGCTCAATGAAATGCTCGACTTTTCCATCTCGGCAAAAACCATGGAGTTGCTCCGCAAGGCTAAACAATCGGGCATTCCCACCTTTGTCAACCCACATTACCTTTCATTGCTGCTGGTGAGGCCGCCCAGGCACCTCCGGGGCAGCGACTATGCCATTCGCGAATATGTATTTTACAGCAGGGAACTCATTAACGAATTCGGCGGCATCGTAGCCTGGGAAAAGGAAGACATTGTTGAACCCGGAAAGCCCAATGCCGCAGGCTGGCTGCTGCCATCCAGCCATTCGATGCACAGGCGGTATCCCGAAGTGGCCATACTCATCCCGAATAATATGGGAAGGGCCTGTGCCGGCCTGTGCTCTTCCTGCCAGCGGATGTACGACTTCCAGCGCGGCAACCTGAACTTCGACCTAAACCGGCTTAAGCCAAAAGCATCCTGGCCTGAACGTCTTGAGCAGTTCATGGAATATTTCAGGCATGATTCACAATTGCGCGATATCCTCATTACCGGCGGTGACGCACTGATGGCTTCCGACCAGTCGCTCGAATTCGTCCTGGAAGCCGTTTACAACATGGCATTGAAAAAGATTGAAGACAACAAAAAAAGGCCCGAAGGGGAAAAATATGCCGAGATGAGGCGGATCAGGCTGGGTACGAGGCTGCCGGTATACCTGCCTCAGCGCATCACGCTTGAACTGGCCGCCATACTGGGCGAATTCAGGAAAAAAGCCATGAAGATCGGCTTCAACCAGTTCGTGATCCAGACACACTTCGAAACAGCCATGGAGATCACGCCCGTTACCCGCCGGGGAATCGAACGATTGCAGTCGGCCGGCTGGATCGTCACCAACCAGCAGGTATTTACAGCCGGGGCATCAAAGCGCGGACACACCAATAAGCTGAGACAGGTATTGAGTGAGATCGGGGTACTCCCCTATTATACCTTTACCGTAAAGGGATTTCGCGAAAATGCCGCCAATTTCGCGACCAACGAAAGGGCCGTTCAGGAACAGATGCAGGAGAAGATCCACGGCATCATCCCCGACGAATATATTGACGAGATCAGCGACATCGGGCTGAATGCCCGTAAAAGCAGGGATATACTAAAAAATATCATGGATAAGGCAGGGCTGCCCTTCGTGGCTACCGACCGCAACGTGCTGAACCTGCCGGGCGTAGGTAAAAGCCTTACCTACAAGACCATCGGGATTACGCCTGGCGGGAAAAGGATACTGCTTTTCGATCACGATCAAACCAGGAGGCACAGCCCCATTATCGAAAAAATGGGCAAAGTGCTCATTGTAGAGTCTAAATCCGTCACCGCCTATCTGCATCAGATGGAGGCACTGGGTGAAGATCCCGCCGAATACGAATCGATCTACGGTTATTCGGTTTCGCAAACCGAAAAAGTCATGCCCATCTATCAATATCCCGACTACGACTTCTCCATCACAACAGAGATGAGCAATCTTGAGGTATGATATGGGTAACGGGATGAGTGTTCGGGTTTTTCAGTGCCTGCCCCGAGAACTCGGTGGTTTCAGTGTTTCAGTGTTTCATGGTTTCAGTGCCTGCCCCGAGAACTCGGTGGTTTCAGTGTTTCAGTGTTTCAGTGTTTCAGTGCCTGCCCCGAGAACTCGGTGGCCTGCCCCGATTACTCGGGGTTTCAGTGCCTGCCCCGAGAACTCGGTGGCCTGCCCCGATTACTCGGGGTTTCAGTGTTTCAGTGTTTCATGGTTTCAGTGTTTCATGGTTTCAGTGTTTCATGGTTTCAGTGTTTCAGTGTTTCAGTGTTTCAGTGTTTCAGTGTTTCAG
>CAZHFC010000015.1:0-77065 GCA_964531985.1 uncultured Bacteroidales bacterium | reverse complement strand
GAATCAGCATAACAATTTAGCAGTTTAATCGTGTCGCCACCGAGTTCTCGGGGCAGGCCACCGAGGTTTCGGGGCAAGCACTGAAACACTGTTGATTCGGTGCTTCGGTGATTTGTTTAGTCTAAAGGACGAATTACCATTTAGCCATTTAACCATTTAACCATTTAATCACCGAGTTCTCGGGGCAGGCACCGAAACACTGAAACACTGAAACACTGAAACCCTGAAACACCGAAACACTGAAACACTGAAACCCTGAAACACTGAAACCCTGAAACCCCTCATCCCCGCTGCTTTCCGCCGCTGTCCAGTGTTTGTCTAGGTGCAGAATTTGCATTGCCGGGTACCTTGTGTATATCTTTGGCTCGCTGATCAGGAAGGCATGTGCGGAAGGGCAGGAGGAGGGAGGCTGCGGCCTCCCGCCCGGTCAGCGCCCCGGGTTCTTTGACAAGTCTGTTGCGAGAGCAGGAAATTCCTTCCGGATATATTCCGGCGGGAGGGTTTTTATGCGGGTTGATATAAACGTTTGTTCGCCATTACCAATTGGGTTAGCGATAAACCAGATGGGGAGTAATGCCTTAAGTTTATAGGATTCGGGTTTCTAATTTCTTAAATATCGTACTTGCCCATACAACCCGGGCGTCTTGGCCCGGGTTGCGGTTTATTCCGGAAAAACGGGCCGGGGAGCAGTTACGGGTGTAAGGGGAAACCGGATATGCGCGGGTTTGGAGAAAATACTTGTTTTTATCGAAATCTTTCGTATATTTGAGCATTCATTCAAACCCTCTTCTTTATTTCCGGCACCTTACTGGTCAGACAAAACAGGCCTTATCATTTATAAGCCAGCCCGTTTGCGGTTCTTTTGTATGCTGAAGCCAGGTGGGATCACCGGATTACCTGAATTGAAACCGATTGGGATTTGCGTGTGACCAACAGGGATACCGGCTGTTTTTCAGGTGAAGGGCATGCTGTAAAAACACACAAAAACTCGCAACCTGCCTTTGTTCTTTGATTATTTGAAAGCGTTTCAAACCATTCCGCCTTTTATTTGTTGGTAAGTGTTAAAGATGAAAACACAAAAGCGGATAAAAACGGAACCTGCAACGCACAGCGCGTTTTTAGCGCATTCCGGGGCAAGTGACCGGAGGACGCGGCCGGCGGGAAACTTCACAAGAATGAGCGTTTTTCCTATGCCGAAACAAGCCATCGTCCCATGGTGAGCAACGTTAAATATTTGTTATTTTGTCGATATGCGATTTTTTTTAATAATTAAACATTGTATTTTTGCACAGATTTTATTAAATTGCGATGAATTACGATACCTTTAAACAAATGCATCATATGAAAAAGCAAAAACTTTTATGGGGGGGCATGATGATCTTTATCGCGCTGCTCTCATTTCAATTCAGTTCGGCTTTTGCTGATATCGTCATCAAGAACGGATCCTCCATGAAGGTCTCTACAGGGACCAGCGTGGTGGTGAGTTCCAATGTGACCATAGAAACAGGCGCCACGCTCGACAACGACGGTACCGTATCGCTCAAGGGCGGCTTTACCAACAACGGCACCGCCAGCCTGGGCAGCGGCACCTTCGTCTTTAACGGAACCGCCGCACAGAGCATCGCCGGCAGCTCGGCCAGCGAATTTACCGGGCTTACCATTAATAACGCCGCCGGCGTCGACCTTGGGAACAATGCCAGGGTGGATGGGACCATGACGCTCACCTCCGGCCTTTTAGATATCGGCACCAATAATTTGGTGTTCGGCACCGCAGCCACGGCTGTGGCCGGAACGCCTTCCGCCAGTAATATGATCGTAGCCGACAACAGCGGGGAAGTGATAAAAGAATTTTCCGACGGGACCTATGATCCTGCTGCCTGGACCTTCACGATTGGCGACAATACCGGTACGGCTGAGTATTCTCCGGTAGTCATTGACTTTAATTCAAGCACCTTTAATTCGGCATACGCTTCCGTCAGGGTAAGCAATGCCGTGCATCCCGACATTCCAACGGCTGACGATTACCTCAGCAGATACTGGTCACTCGGCAGTGCAGGAATTACAGACATGGATTGTGATCTTACTTTTACTTTTACGGATGATGACGTTACAGGCGACAAGGCAAACCTCTATACCCTGCAATATGTCGACCCAAGCTGGATAAATTATGATATTTCAAGTGGGAACACGCTTACTGCATCCAATGTTGCTTCATTCTCTGATTGGAGTGGAGCAAGTAGGTTGGCTTATGTTTTTGATCTGAAAGCTTATCTTGAAGGACCTTATAGCACCTCCACAAACGAAATGAATGTAAATCTAAATACTCAAGGCCTTATTCCTCTAAACCAGCCATACAATGTAACGCTCCCATACTACGGTCTCGGAACACCGCGTTGGTATTATACTGGTGCTGAAAGCGTAACCAGTATACCCTCTGGAGTGGTAGATTGGATATTGGTTCAAGTTAGATATGGAACTTCACCTGGTGTTGCCAACAGAACCAAGATTTTAGGAACTGTTGCATGCTTTATTAAACAAGATGGAAGCTTAGTCTCCACCGATGGTTCATCGCCAATTAGGGTTGATGGCATAACCCCTGTCACTGATAATATTTATGTAGTGCTTTATCATAGAAATCATATGGGTGTAATTTCAAATAATTCAATCTCGATCAGTGATAATGGCTTATTTGAATATGATTATTCTATTTCTGGAGCTATTTATCAGGAAAGTTCGGGCGCAAAACTGATCGGTTCTACTCCTGCAGTTTGGGGATTGATGTCTGGTGATGCCGACGGAGATGGAAATATCTTTCCAAATGATGTTGATGTAATTTGGTATACAGATTATGGCCTCAATGGATATTCAGGTGGAGACTTCGATATGGATGGCAATGTTTTCCCAAACGATATGGATGTGTTATGGTATTCAAATTATGGTAAAGGTTCATCAATTCCTGAATAACAAATATTGTCAATTGAATAATATAGAAAAAATTATAAACATGAAAAAATTGATATTATTACTGAGTATAATTGCAATAGTTATTACTCAGAATCAACTTGTCGGGCAAACTGTTGAATTCAGGATAACCAACCCAAAAATTGCTTATGGACCGAACCCAGGTGTTGATCCTGATTCCCTTGTTTTTGATGTTGATGTAAGATGCAATGTCGCAGGAACTTTTCACAGGAATCTTTTTTTGGCAATTACTTATCCATCAAATGCTTTTGGTTCAAGTATTGTTACTAATGGAAAGATTTCGGTCAAAAAGTTAACCTTGGCAGAAGGTGAACTAGTAGCAGGCTTCCCATATTATAATATAGGAGGCCCAACAGATAATCAGCCGAACAGATTGGTAGTCGGAACTACATCTGCATTTGGAACTTCAACTAATCAAAATGTTTTCAATGAAGTCCCCACGAGTTTCACAAGTTGGTTAAGAATCTCGATAGTTATTGCTGACAATACACAGGATGCAGAAATAGTCTATGACCAGTCTACGATGGATGGCCAACAGTCTCACCAGAATTTCACAGTAGCAGGACCGATTTTATACAATATTCCCAACCTATACGATGCAGACTTAAATCTTTTATGGCTTGGTGCAGTTTATAGTAATAATTCCTGGACTCCTCTGAATCCTGATGCTACTACTGGTTCATTAAATGCTTCAATATGGGAAGGTACCGGATCTATTACAGCTCCTCAGGCAACATATGCGTTTCTTAGTACTGTAAGGGTTCATGATCAAAGTTCAACGTCAATTAACGACGCCTACCTCAGCATAGCGCCGGGCGCCGGCCTTACGGTATCCGGAACCCTCGAAAACCCCATTCCAGAAGGTGTGATAATTCAATCCGATGCCACAGGCACCGGCTCCCTGATCCCGAACCTCCTAAGCGGCGCGGGAACCTACGGGGTGGAAAGGTACTATGCCGAAAATACTGTGGTGGAAGCAGATTATTACTTCCACCAGGTGGCCGCCCCGGTGGCCAACCAGGTGTTGCAGGATTTCGACCTCATACCGGGTCAAAGCTACGCCTTCCAGTATAACGGAACCACCAACCAGTGGGAAAACATCTATGCCTATACCCGCCCCACCGACCTGGGCTATGGCTTCATCCTGAGTACATACAATAACAATGTGGCTCAGACAAATTACTTCACCGACGATATCCTGGCTGCAGATATCTCCATCCCGATCACCGCCGGGGTGATGAACCTGGTCGGTAACCCCTATCCCTCACCGATCGACTGGGGATTAATCATTACAGACCCGCTTAATAGCGGTGGTGTGGTTGATGCCGTTTATATCTGGAACGAAACACTTGGCAATTATTATTCATATGTACACAACACCACTACAGGCAACCTGAGTTGCAGGTACATCCAGCTGGGGCAATCGGCCTTCATTGAATCCGGAACCGCCACCAGCCTTGAAGTGGAAACCACACACAGGGTTCACAACGACCAGCCTTACCTGAAGGAAGATCATATGAATTATATGAGATTATATACGCAGGGCGGAAACGGCACACAGGATGAACTCTATATCCGTTTCATGGATGACGAAGCCGTGACGAATGCCTACGAGAAGAGCTATGATGCACTTGACTGGCCCAGCGTATATGCTGAAATGGCAACCGAAATCTATACTGTCAGCTCCGATGGGCAGAACCTGACCATTGACGTGAGGCCTGCCCTTGAGGACGAACTGGTAAGCATTCCGCTGGCTTTCAAGGCAGGAGCGGAAGCAACCTATAGCTTCGGTACCGAGTTTCTGGAAAGTTTCTACAGCGGTATCAGCATCATGCTTGAAGACAAGAGTTTCCCCGGGGCTGATTGGTTTGATATGAGAAGCGGCGAAAACTACGGGTTTAGCGCTTCACCCGCCGATCCCTACGACCGTTTTGTATTGCATTTCTTTGATCAGGCCTTTGGCGTGGACGATCTGAGTGTTGAGCCTGTGAAGATCTACAGCCACCGCTCCGATGCCATCATCGTGAACAACAGCGAGCAACGCATCCGCGAAGTGCTGGTCTATGATATGATGGGCAACCTCCTGGTCAATAAGGTCACGGTGAATGCCAGCCCGCTGCGCTTCCACGTGAGCGACCAGACAGGCTATTATGTGGTAAAGGTGATCACCGACAAGGCGGTGTATTCCGAAAAAGTACTGATATCAAAGTAACCAATAGAAAATAAACAGCATAAGGCATTTAAATTTTCCGGTCATGAAAAATAAAAAAGTATTGATTCTCATTTTATTCATCCTCGTACTGCTGCCCCTGGGCAGCCTCATGGCGGCACCGCCGCCCCCGCCGCCCCCGCCGGGCCCGTCAAGCGGACATGTGTTCATCGGTGGCGCTCCCATTGGCAGCGGACTGGTGCTGCTGGTGTCGCTGGCGTTGGGGTACGGCTTGCGCAAGTATTACAATGCCCGCAAGAGGAGGATCAGCGAATAATCATATTTTTAAATATCATGGAAGAGGCAGCCGGCTCCTATCAGGCCGGCTGCCTCTTTTTTTTTGCGGATCTCAGATAAGGGGTGCGCAGTGAAAGAAAATATACGGGACTGACCATCCCGGCCGGGATGCGGGAGCTGCCCGGGCTTACCCCAGCGCTTCTTTGCCGATCATTTCGAAGAACTCGCCGGGGCCGATCACCCGGATGCCGAGCGTATGCGCTTTTTCAAGCTTGGCGGGGCCTGCCTGCTCCCCGGCCAGGAGGAAGCCGGTGCGTGCCGAGAGGCTGCTGCTGTTCCGGCCGCCATAGGCTTCTATCATCTCCCTGATGGCCTCGCGCGAATGCCCGCCAAAGGTGCCGCTGATCACAAAGCTCTTGCCCTGTAAAACCTGCGGCAGTTCCTGTCCGTCATCCTCCATCTCCATCTTCAGCCCGGCGGCCGCCAGCCTTTCCAGCAGCCTGATGTTGTCCGCATCGCGGAAATACTTGTATACCGAGGCGGCGATGCGTTCGCCGATGTCGTGCACGGCCGCCAGCCTTTCCGTGTCTGCCCCGGCCAGTGCCGCCGCCGACCTGAACTCCCGTGCCAGGGTCTTTGCAACCGTCTCGCCCACGTAGCGGATGCCCAGTGCAAAGAGCACGCGCTCAAAGGGCGTTTCCAGCGAGGCGCGGATGCCGTTGAGGATATTCCGGCAGGTCTTCTCCCTGAACTTCACCCGGCGCTCCCTGCCGTCGCCTTCGGCGGGGTAGCTTACTTCCAGCCCCAGCATGTCGTCCATCTTCAGGTGGTAGAGGTCGGCGGGGTCGCGGATGAGGCCTTTGTCGTAGAGTATCTCCACCTTTCCTTCGCCCAGGCTGTCGATGTCCATGGCACGGCGGCCGATGAAGTGTTCGATCCTGCCCTTTATCTGCGGGGGGCAGCCCTTTTCGTTGGGGCAGTAGTGGGCGGCCTCGCCCTCTTTCTGTATCAGCCCGCTGCCGCATTCGGGGCAATGGCTGATAAAGCGGACGGGCTTTGCGGCGGCCACCCTGCTTTCGGGTACCACGCCGGTGATCTTGGGGATGATGTCGCCGCCCTTTTCCACCCGCAGCAGGTCGCCCCCGTGCAGGCCGAGCCCTTCCATGATGCCGGCATTGTGAAGGCTGGCGCGTTTCACGATGGTGCCGGCCAGCGGAACGGCTTCGATGTTGGCCACGGGGGTGACGGCGCCGGTGCGCCCGACCTGGTAGCTTACCGACAGCAGGCGGCTCACGGCCTGTTCGGCCCTGAACTTGTAGGCGATGGCCCAGCGTGGGCTCTTGGCCGTGCTGCCCAGCTCCTGCTGCGCCCGGTAGTCGTTCAGCTTGATCACCACCCCGTCGATGTCGAACGACAGTTGGCCGCGGGCCGCTGCCATCTCGTCGATAAAGGCGAAGATCTCCTGTGTTTCGCGGGTCCGGATGATATATTCCGATACCTTGAAGCCCCAGTTCCTGGCGGCCATGAGGTTGCCGTAGTGGCTTTGTTCCTTCAGCCCTTCGCCCAGCACATGGTAAAAGATGCAGTCGAGGGGCCGCCTTGCCACCATGGCGCTGTCCTGCATCTTGATGCTGCCGGCGGCGGCATTGCGCGGGTTGGCAAAAAGGGGCTCGCCGGCCTGCTCACGCTCTTCGTTGATGCGGCGGAAGCCGTCGAGCGGAAGGTATATCTCTCCCCGCACCTCCAGCACAGGGGGGTAGTCGCCCTGCAGCCGCAGGGGTACGCTGCGGATGGTCATCACGTTGTTGCTCACCTCGTCGCCGCGGCTGCCGTCGCCACGGGTCACGGCACGCACGAAGCGGCCGCCCTCGTAAGTCACGGAGATGGCCACGCCGTCGTACTTCAGCTCGCACACATATTCGGGCGCATCACCCAGCGACTTCCGCACCCGTTGGTCGAATTCCATGATCTCTTCACGGGAATAGGTGTTCGAGAGCGACAGCATGGGGGTGCGGTGCCGCACCGCGGGAAACTCTTTCGTGATGGTGCCGCCCACACGCCGGCTGGGGGAGTGCGGGTCGGAAAATTGCGGGCAGGCCGCCTCCAGCCTGAGCAGCTCCTCCATCAGCATGTCGTATTCATAGTCGCTGATCTCAGGCGCCGCCTGCACATAATAGAGGTGGTTGTGCCGGTTCAGCGCATCCCGCAAATCATTGATCCGTTTCCTGGCTTCTTCCGTCCTCATGGCCTTGTCTGCTTGCTGTCGGGGTAATGCCGGCTGTTTCTGTAAATATACGCATTCTGGTTCTCATTCACGGGGTTCAGCCGGTGCAGGATGCTGTCGATGAAGCCCGGACGTATGCGGGTTTCGTACACCATCTCAGGGAAAAGGGCCTTCATCGCGCCCACGCGCGCATCCAGCCTTTTATCGCCCTCGAAAATAAAGAAACATGGGGCGTTTTCAGGGTTTTCGGTGAACCAGGGGGGGATGGAGGCGGCAGGCCTTTCCTGCGTTACTTCCATATAGCGCACCCATTGCCCCAGGTAATACATGGGCAGGAGGTTGGTGCTGCCGCGGTTGCTGTTCTCGACCAGGATGAGGCGGATGTCGTCGTAACGGGAGAGGTAGCTCATGCTCTCCACCCTGGAGCGTTTGCTGTAAGTGGTGCTGATCACCAGCAGCAGGGCCAGGTTCACCACCCAGAAGAAGGCCCATTTGGCCTTCAGGATCCTGCCGAAGCGCCTGCCGTAGCCGCTCTTTTCGAGGAAGAGGTACCATCCCGCCGTGCCGGCGGTGATGATGAAGGGGACGATGGGAAGGATGAACCTTTCCTGTTTGTTCGGGAAATAGGAGTGGAAGGCCAGGAAGATCATCACCGGAAGAAAGATCAGCAGGTTTTGTTTTGGCTTTTTGATGAAGCCGTAGAAGAAGCCGAAGAGCAGGAAGAGGCTCACGGGCGGGACCAGCAGCAGCACGATCACCAGCAGGTAGCGGTGCCAGGGGCCGGTGATGTATTCGCCGTAGTGGTGCATGTTGTAGCGGATGTATTCGGCCAGCTCCGCGAATGGGTACCCCCAGATGAAGAGGTCGATCACGGCCAGGCAGAGGAAGGCCGCCGTGATGATGCCGGCTCCCGTGGCCAGGGCTTCCTTCCACCTGCCCGTGATGAGCAGGGCGAGGCCGATGCCGCCGGCGTATATCAGCGACTGGAAGCGGATGGAGAAGGCCAGCCCGAGCAGCAGTCCCGCCAGGAAGGCGTACAGCAGCCGCCTGCGGCTGTCGCTTTCACGGCTTAGCAGCCAGGTGCCCCACAGCAGGAAGGGGACGCAGGCAAACTCCACCAGGTTGCGCACGGCGATGAAGGGAAAGAACCACATCACCGCCAGCAGCAGGGCTGCCATGCGGGCGGCCTGCCTGCCGCCGGCCTGAAGGCTGAGCCTGTAGCCGAATAGGATCACCGTGAGCGAGAGTGCGGCATGGAGCAGGCGCACCACGAACATCTTCGCCTGCGGGCCCTCAAGGCCCATGATGCTGAAAAGCTTGAATAGCAGGTAGTGGAGACCGGTATAGAAGAGGTTATGCCCCGTGGGGCCTTCGTTGCCCTCGCTGCCCGGAAGCCAGCGGTTGTAGTCGTAGCCGTCGACCCACGACTGCGCCGCCTCGATCACCAGGAAGTGGTCGTCGAACCAGCCGAAGCCTTTCGAAAATACCACGGCAAGCAGGCGTGTGAGAATGGCCAGAAGGAGGATGAGGCGCAGGGGCCGCGCATCCCATTCATGCTGTATTTTTTTTCGGATGTCCATGGCCGCGACGGCTGCGCCACTGCCGGGCAGGGCCTGATCAGATCAGCGTTATGTATTCGTAGTATACCTTCCCGGTCATCAGGGGGTTGATGCACATCACCGGTATCTGCGGCTTGTTGAACATCATCTTTTCATCCCATGCCCCGGCGTTGAAGTCGGGCGAGAAGATGTCGGCATCGGTCATGATCATCACCAGGTCGGCCCTTTCGGCGGCAGCATAGTCGATGAGCTGCCCCGCAAAATTGCCTTTCCTTGCGGCATCCTTCACCGAGTACTGTATCCCATTCTTATTGAAAGCTTCCTCGATCTGGGCCGTAACCACCTTTATCTTGTTGGCAATGTCGCGGTCGGTATTTGGCTGGCGGAAGATCAGGATCTCCGATCCGAAGGTTTTGGCCATGTGCATGGTCCATTGCACCTGTTGCCGGGCTTCGGTGAAGCTGTTGATGGGGAAAACGATCTTTTTGTAACCGTGCATAAAGGAACGTTTTTGCACCACCACGGTGGGTACCGGCGATTTGGTGACCACCTTCAGGGCATGGCTTCCTACCAGGTACTGCAGGCCTTTCTTGCCGTGGGTTCCAAGTACCATGAGCTTGGCACCCAGTTCTTTTGCCGTGCCGTGTATCTCATCGAAGATGCTGCCCTCGCGGGTGATGGTTTGTACGATGACCCTGGAACGCTCGCGGATGTCGTTGGCAATGTCGTTCAGCTTGTCGATGAGCAGCGAGATTTCCTGGTTGGTTTTCCGGAGCTGGGTTTTCGATTCGCGGTTGATCACATGCAGGATCACGAGATCGTAGTTGAGGTATTCGGCAAGTTCCACGCCATGATCGATGGCGTTCTGACAGGTCTCTGAGAAGTCGGTGGGTACCATGACAATGTCTTGCAGGGGATTTTCCATATGGTTTTGTTTTTGAGTGGTTACTGGCTTAGCAAAAATAGGAAAAAATCACTGTTTTGAAACGTTAAAAAAAAGGCTGCCGGTAAATGGCAGCCCGTCGGAAATGTTTTCTGTCCATTAATAGGGGACGATCTTCTTCCAGTTGTAGTCGCGCGGGTTAACGAGCATCACCGGGATTTGCGGCGTGTTGAACATGAGTTCCTCGTCGTAGCTGCCCAGGATGAAGGAGGTAAATCCTTTGTCGGGATTGGTCATGATGAGGATCATGTCGGCATTGTTGGATGTGGCGAATTCGAGCACTTTTGCCGTGAAACCGCTTGCTTTCGGGGATTCGTTGACCGTATAGTGTATGTCGTTCTTGTCGAAATGTTTGGCGATGCCTTCCACTGCGTGTTTTGTTTCCTCGCCCGGCAGCCTGTATATCATGATGTTGGCCTTGAACTGCCTGGCGATATGGGTTGCCCATTCGGTCTTTTCCCAGATGCCTGCATCACCCGTGATGGGGAATACGATCCTGCGGTAGGGCCCTTCGAACTTTCTTTTCTGTACCACGATCACCGGCACCGGCGAGCTGGTCACCACCTTGTGGGCATAGCTGCCGGTGAGTTTCTGCATGCCTACCTTGCCGTGGGTTCCCAGGTACATGATGCTGGCATCCACCTCGCCCGCCACCTGGCTGATGGTGGTGAAGATGTCGCCTTCCCGGGCAATGGTTTCAACATCAATGCCGTAATCATTGATCACGCCGGCGGCGATGTCTTCCAGTTGCTTGTCGATATGCTCAGGGCCCTGGCCCTGGCTCTTCAGAAAGGCTTTGGTGTTCTTGTCGATCACGTGAAGCAGTACCAGCTTGTATTGCAGCAGCTTTGCAGCACCGGCTGCCTGCTGTACTGCATTGTTGCATACTTCCGAAAAATCTGTCGGGACGATGATGACTTTTTTTAACATGCTTTCCATGGTAGGCTGTTTTTGTGTTTTTTTTTATGGGGATAATTCCAGACAAATATAGAAAATATTTTTTTGGGACTGACGAAAGATTTATTAAACCTTGCCGGTTGGGGCCGGCATCTATTTATATTGCATAAAACATACGAGTTCTTTGATCTGTCTGAGGTTGCCGGCTTTGGTGCTTTCGCGCATCTTTCTGGCCGTTTGAGTGAAGAAGCGGTGGTTTTCGAGGAAGACGATCTGCAGCTCGTACCATTCGCGCAGGGTGGTGTGCCGGAAGTTCAGCACATTCCATTCGTAGCGCAACTGGTGTGCGATCATGAAGAAGTCGTCCCTGCCCAGGTAGTCGAGGTCGGCGTCGCAGAGCATTTTTTCAAGGTGTGAGCCTGCACTTTGCGGGATTTGCGTAGTCAGGATCATCCCGGCGATGGTGTTGATGTCGGCTGTATCGTAGCCATAGGCGGGCAGTATCTCATGTGCGATTTCGGCGCTGGCCTCTTCATGGCCGGCATAGGTCTGCAGCATGCCCGTATCGTGGAAAAGGGCCGCCGTGAGCAGCAGGTCGCGATCGTGGCCGTTGATGTTTTCGAGACCGGCCAGGCGCGTGGCGGCCTCCAGCACGTCGAGGGTATGGTCTGCATTATGGTAGGCAAGGAGCGGGTTGAGTTCGGCCCGCAACCTGCCGATGATGTCTTCCTTCACTTTTTGATATTCCATGTGGGTTCCTCTGCTTTCATACATAACGTCGTTTGTACCCCTCTTCGTGTACGAGGCTGCGATCAGGTAAACCTTTCAATGCCGTCCCAGTCGTCGGGCAGCCCCGAATCGATGAATTTCCGGCAGCGATCCATATACAGCAGGGCGGTTTTGTCGGCCGGGTTCACCGCTGCCACCTCACCGAAGCCCTTCAGGGCTTTCCCGAATTCCTTGCCCTTGTAAAGCCTGATGGCCTTCACGTAAAGATCCAGGGTCTTGATCTTCAGTTCCCTGCTTTCGGGCGGGTCGCCGTCGATGATCTCGAAGATATAGGCGGCCTCGTTTTTACCCTTCACCCTCACCACATCCAGGAAACGGTAATGGTAATCGGAGGGGTTGCTGATCTTGATCAGCGTTTCCTCGGTGATGATCACCGACGATCCGTACAATTTCGTAAGCCCTTCGAGGCGCGAAGCGAGGTTCACGGCATCGGAGATCACGGTGCCCTCCATGCGCCCCTCGCCGCCCACGATGCCCAGCATCAGGCTGCCGGTATGGATGCCGATGCCGCTGTCGATGGGGTCCTGCCCGAACTGCCCGATGATGTGGTTGAACTCCGCCAGCTTGATGCGCATCTCGATGGAGGCGTTGATGGCGCTTTCCGTGTTTTCGGGGAACAGGGCCATGATGGAGTCGCCGATGAACTTGTCGATAAAGCCGTGGTTGTTCCTGATCACCGGCTCCATGTAGCCGAGGTAGTTGTTCAGGAAATTGAAGTTTTCCTTCGGGCTCATGTGCTCCGAGATACCCGTGAAATCGCGGATGTCGGTAAAAAGCACGCTCATCTCCTTCTGCACCTGGTCGCCCAGTTGAATATCGGCGATGCTGTCCTTGCCCAGGAATTCCAGGAACTGCCGCGGCACAAAGCGGGCGTTGGCCTCGTTCATCCGGCTGATGTTTTCTATATAGTCCTTGAGCTGCCGGCTCATCAGGTTGTAGCCTTCCGTGAGCTCACCGATCTCGTCGTTCGTGCGCACGATGCTGTACGATTCCATCTCGCCCCGCCCGGTCCTTTGTATGTTCAGCAGCAACTCCTTCACCGGGTACACGATGTCCTGCGTGGTCCAGCGTACGAACATCAGTATGTACAGGAAGGAGATGAAGATGCCCGTAAAGGTGCCGATCAGCATGATATAGGTGTCGAAGAGGTTGACGTAGATCAGGGCCCCGCCCACCTGTATATCGGCCCCGCCGGTATAGCCCAGATATTTGCCGATCAGGATCTTCAGGTGGTCGGCGTTCAAGGGTTCATCGATGATCTCGTTCACGTTGGTGATGCTGATGAGCATATAGAAGAGCACGATAAGCAGCGGCAGGAAGGTGGTCATGGCGCTGGAGATCCACAGCCTGTTCCTGATCCTTCCCACTTTCAGGTTGAAGATCCTTTTGCGAAGCTCCTCCGGCGAAAAGAAATGCTCGATATAGCGGATCTGTACCCGGTGCCTTTGCCAGAAATATACGAAGAGCAGGGTGAGCAGCGAGGAGACCACCACGATGAAGAAGAACTGCCGGTAGAACATGCGGGTGATCTCGTTGAATTCGTGGTGGAACAGCAGGGTGTACAGCATAAACCCGCTGGTTATGCCGTAGGCGACGAAGAGGATGCCGGCATTGATAAAGGGTGTTTTCAAGATGTATTTCTTGCAGAATTTCCGCAATCTTTCGCCGGGAATTTTTCGTTTTCTCTTTTTCCGGAGGTATATCTTGAAGGGAAGGTTAAAGGCAAACCCCAGAAAGAAGCTGATGAGGATGAGCCTTGACCAGAGCGACGACACCCGCGTAAAGTGGATGCTCATGCGGTCGCTTTCGTTGATCTTATTGATTTGCGCCTCCTTTTGCCGGTCTGTTGTGTCTGCCTCCGCCATGGGAAGGATGGCGATGGTATCTGTTGTGGCGGCTGTGTCCTGCACATTTTTATACGACAAGGCAATGGTGTCGGGCGAGATACGGATGCTGTCGGGCATGATGAAACTGTATTCGCCCGTCCGGTATTTCTGCAGGTCGGGGGCGTGTTTGATCAGGAGTACCCCGGTAATGGGAAAAACGAGGAACATAAAAAGGATGTTGGCTATCAAATAAATGCGTAAGCCATAGAATGAAGGGATCCTGATCGGTTTTTTCCGGGCCATGATTTTTCAGCATTGCCAAAGCGTAAAGTTATGATATGTTTTGGAAATATGCCCTGAATGAATAAAAATTTTAGCATGCGGCCCCGGCGGGACGGGGACGGGCAGGGGAGTAGGCACGGAATGATGTCTTCGGTACCGGTATGCCGGTGAATGGATGTTGCGGCCGGGTGGAAGGGGTATTCCTATTCCACGGGGTTGATGATCTCCATGCCGCGCATAACGGCCTTTTCGTTGTCGGGGATCATGTGGTGGTAACGTTCGGGCAATGACTTTTTCAGCCCTTTGATCACGTTTTCGAGCATAACGATGGGGTTTACCTTGAGGTAGCCGCCCAGCACGATCATGTTGAAGATCTTGGTAAGGCCCATTTTGGCTGCTTCGTCGGTGGCATCGATACGGAAGATGCGGATGTCTTTCCTTTCGGGGTGCCGGCTGATGCCGTTGCCGTCGTAGATGAGCAGTCCGCCCGGTTTTACCGCTTTTTCGAATTTGTCCATCGACTGCTGGTTGAGGATGATGGCCGTATCGAATTCGGTGAGTATGGGTGAGCTGATGCGTTCGTCGCTCAGGATCACGGTAACGTTGGCGGTGCCGCCGCGCATTTCGGGCCCGTAGGAGGGCATCCAGCTCACCTCCTGGTCCTGCATGATGCCCGAATAGGCGAGGATCTTACCCATCGACAGTACGCCCTGTCCTCCGAAACCGGCTATGATGATCTCTTCAGTCATAATCTTGCATTTTTATTTGTTAAGCAATTCTCCGTCAACCTTGATGTCGCCCAGGGGGTAGAAGGGGAACATATTTTCTTCCATCCACTTGTTTGCCTGTACGGCGGTCATTTTCCATCCGGAGTTACAGTTCGACACTACCTCAACGAAGTTGAGCCCCTCCTTGAAGTTCAGCTGGTTTTCGAAGGCTTTGCGGATGGCCCGTTTGGTCTTCCTGACATTCCCCGGTGTATGAACCGCCTGCCTGGTGACAAAGCGTGTGCCGGGCAATTCTGCTATCAGTTCGGTGATCTTCAGGGGGTTTCCCATGATGTGTACATCCCTGCCGTAGGGCGATGTGGAGGATTTCATCCCGGGCAGGGTGGTGGGTGCCATCTGTCCGCCGGTCATGCCGTAGATGCCGTTGTTCACGAATACGATCACGATGTTCTCGCCCCTGTTGCAGGCGTGGATGGTTTCGGCGGTGCCGATGGCGGCCAGGTCGCCGTCGCCCTGGTAGGTGAACACGATCCTGTCGGGCCATGTCCTTTTGATGCCCGTTGCCAGTGCGGGTGCGCGTCCGTGTGCGGCCTGCTGCATGTCGACATTCATGAAATCGTATGCCAGCACCGAGCAACCCACGGGGGCGATGCCGATGGTCTTTTCGGCCAGGCCCAGCTCCTCGATCACTTCCATGATGACGCGGTGGGTGGTGCCGTGGCCGCAGCCGGGGCAGTAGCTGAGGATGTTGTTGGTCATGAGCGGGGTTTTCCTGTAGACCAGGTTCTCTTCGCTGATGATGTCTGATAATATTTCCTTGTTCATGCCTTATCCTCCTATGATTTTATCTTCAAGTGCCTGTAATGCTTCGGCGGGGCTGTGGATGATGCCGCCCATCCGCCCGAAGTGTTCAACCTTAATGTTGCATCCCACCGAGAGGCGGATGTCTTCGACCATCTGTCCGGCGTTCAGCTCGAGCGAGAGGATGCCCTTTACCTGCATCGAGAGCTTTTTGATCACATCGGTAGGGAAGGGGTATAGCGTGACGGGGCGCAGCAGCCCTGCTTTGATGCCTTTGTCGCGGGCCAGTTTGATGGCCTTTTGCGCGATGCGCGCGCTGGAGCCGAAGGCGACGAAGAGGTATTCGGCGTCATCGCACATGATCTCTTCGTACAGCACTTCTTTTTCCCTTATTTCCCTGTATTTCTTCTGGAGATGCAGGTTATGCTGTTCCTGCCTTCCCGAGTCGAGGTCGAGGGAGGTGATGATGTTGCGTTCGCGCGTGGCGGGTTTGCCGGTGGTGGCCCAGGGTGCATTTTTGATGATCTCCTCTTCGGTCCAGCGGGGCGTGAATTCCGGCATCACCACCTTTTCCATCATCTGCCCGATGAGGCCGTCGCTGAGGATCATCACCGGAGTGCGGTATCTGAAAGCCAGTTCGAAGCCTTTGGCAACGAAGTCGGCCATCTCCTGTACCGAGGCGGGCGCCAGCACTATGGTGTGGTAATCGCCGTGTCCGCCGCCTTTCACGGCCTGAAAGTAGTCGGCCTGCGAAGGCTGTATGGTTCCCAGCCCGGGGCCGCCCCGTACCACGTTCAGGATCACGCACGGCAGCTCGGCGCCGGCCATGTATGAGATCCCTTCCTGCTTCAGGCTGATGCCGGGGCTGGAAGAGGAAGTCATCACCTTCTTTCCCGAGCCGGCGGCACCGTATACCATGTTGATGGCAGCCACTTCGCTCTCGGCCTGTAACACCACCATGCCGGTGGTCTCATAGGGTTTTTCTGCCATCAGGTATTCGATCACCTCCGACTGCGGGGTGATGGGATATCCGAAATAGGCGTCGACACCGGCCCTGATGGCCGCTTCGCCAATCGCCTCATTTCCTTTCATTAGCTTTAATTCGCCCATGATCGTTATAATTTGTCAGTGTTATTGATCAACTCTTTTCCTGTAAACCGTGATCACGCCGTCAGGACAAACCACGGCGCAGTTGGCGCAACCCACGCAGGCTTCGGGATTGACCATATAGGCATACCTGTAGCCTTTGATGTTCACTTCCCTGGCCATGCCGATCACATCGTGCGGGCAGGCACCAACGCATACTTCGCAACCCTTGCAACGGTCAATGTCTACAACGATCGCTCCCTTGAACTTTGCCATAATTTCTGGTTTATTGATTGATCTTATGCAGTGAAATTAAGTGCTACGAAAGTACGATTTTTCGCAAAATGAATGGGGAGGATGCGGCTTATTTAAAAAGCGGGCAGCTAATTTATAATGGGTATAAATTATTGGCTGTTCCTTCAGTCGCTCCTTCAGTCGCTTCGCTCCTTCAGTCGCTTCGCTCCTTCAGGATGACAGTTGGTTTTTAATGACATTTCTTGCGTGCCGGGGATGCTTTCAGCTGACTTTTATCCGGTTATTCAGAAAGTTTAATTGTGGATTGAAGGAACTTATCAAGGCATCTTTTTTGGATCTGCGCCAGCCTTTGAGTTCTTTTTCTCTTCTGATTGCACGATTAATGCTTCTGAACTCCTCGAAATAAATTAGATAATAACAACGGTACTTCTTTGAAAAACCATTTTCATTCCCACGCTCATGTTCATGAACCCTGCGTGTCAAATTGTTAGTAACGCCAATGTAAATCACATTTTTACTGCTGTTGGTCATGATATACACCCAATATCTCTTCCCTGCCTTCATAACAGATAATGTTCATTACTTCTACTGGTCTTCCTGACGAGTGAGCGAAGCGAAGGAGGAAGGACCTCCCTTGCCGGCTGCAGTACGTCATCTATCTGTTAATACCCAAAATCAAAAAACGTCACACAAAAAAATGTAAAATGACATTTCCGGTATGCCGGGGATGCTTTCAGCTGGTTTTTATCCGGTTATTCAGAAAGTTTAATTGTGGATTGAAGGAACTTATCAAGGCATCTTTTTTGGATCTGCGCCAGCCTTTGAGTTCTTTTTCTCTTCTGATTGCACGATTAATGCTTCTGAACTCCTCGAAATAAATTAGATAATAACAACGGTACTTCTTTGAAAAACCATTTTCATTCCCACGCTCATGTTCATGAACCCTGCGTGTCAAATTGTTAGTAACGCCAATGTAAATCACATTTTTACTGCTGTTGGTCATGATATACACCCAATATCTCTTCCCTGCCTTCATAACAGATAATGTTCATTACTTCTACTGGTCTTCCTGACGAGTGAGCGAAGCGAAGGAGGAAGTACCTCCCTTGCCGGCTGCAGTACGTCATTTATCTGTTAATACCCAAAATCAAGAAACGTCACACAAAAAAATGTAAAAAGACATTTCCGGTGTGCCGGGGATGCTTTCAGAGGCTTTTGATAGATGCAGGAATGATAGGGGAGGCGGTTCCTGTCAGGATCATTTTACGGGGTGATCCTCCCTGAATTTCTTCAGCCTGTACTCCAGGTCGGGGAACTGTTCGCGCCCGACCAGGCTCACGCAGGCGCGGATGCCTTCCAGCCGCTCACTGCCGGTGATGGCCAGCGAGATGGCACTGATGCCGTAATAGATCAGCTCGTTCAGCAGTTCTTCCCCCGTAAGCCCCGGATAGGAAAAGGTAAAATAAAAACCGTCGGCAATGGGCTCATCCTCGTCTTTATCGTAGACGATACTGAAACCGTTGTCGGTAAAGAGCTTTTTCATGATTTTGGCCTTTTCCCCGTACTCCTTTACGACTTCCAGAAAGTCATATTCGCCGTCGTTAACGGCTTTGAGTATGGCAGCCAGGCCATATTGCGGGGTATGGGCGGTGCCCGACGAAAGGGCGTAAAGGGATCCGAAAACCATGGCGTAGCCGAGCTGGTCGGAAGTGTAGAAGCGCTTCAGGTCGGGGAAACGGCGTTGGTACAGATTGTCGGAGATCACCATCATGCCGATGCGCTGCCCGGCATAGCTGAATACCTTCGAACTTGATATGAAAAGGATGTAATGATCGGTATAATGCGCAACAGAAGGCTGGTAGGGAGGCTCCCCGGGTTTCGAGAAATCCTGCCGGAAGTCCATCCCGAAATAGGCCAGATCTTCCAGGATCACCACATCGTACTTGTCGGCGAGCTCGGCAATGATCTTCAGCTCCTTTTCGGTAAAACAGATCCATGAAGGATTGTTGGGGTTGCTGTAGAGAATGCTGCAGATATGGCCCTTGCTGAGGTATGACTCCAGCTTGTCCCTGAGCTTGTCGCCCCGGAAATTATAAACATCGAACGATTCCTGTTTGGCGCCCAGCACGCGGTGCTGCTGTTTGTGCACGGGGAAGCCGGGGTCGATGAAGAGGGTGGTATCCTTACCCTTTTTCATGCGGTTCACGGTGAGGAAGGTGGCAAAGCCGGCCTGCATGGAGCCCACGGTGGGCACGCAGCTTTCCGGGCTCACGTCGATGTTCAGGAACAGCTTCACAAAGCGCGAGATCTCCTTCTTCAGATGGGCCACGCCGAAGATGTCGGGGTATATGGCCGGTATGCCTTTTCTGAGTGCCTCGATCTCGGCCTCTATGCCGATCTTGGCGGGGGGGAGGCCCGGGATGCCCATCTCCATCCTGATATACTTTTCGCCCGTAGCGGCCTCGATCTCGTCGACCAGCTTCTTGATGTCCCTGATGGTCGACCTTCCAACGCTCTCAATGGGGCTTTCCATGATCTTCTGGGTAACGATGTGGTGGTTGATGGGTGTATCTTTCATAATTATCCGGATTGAGCAGCCAAATATAAAAATTATTCTTAAAAGAAAAGGAATGCAGCCAGCAGGCTTCGCAGATTCCCTTTTACATATGTGTTCCTTACCAGTCCGTTCTTGTCGGGCGTTCCGTAGGCGGCGGCCGTGTATTCCAGTTCGAGGGCGAGCATGAGCCTGCCGCTATGCCATTCGGCGCGGGGCGAGATGCGGTACAGCCAGGCCACTTCCTCGCCCATGCCGTAATACACGCCCTGTACAGGCCCGCTGTAGCCGAGGTTGACGGCATAGCCGCCCAGGAGCCCGAGGCGGAACGACCTGCCTTTGGTGGCAATGTCGGTCCAGGCCGAAAGCTGGGCGGTGGGCGTGTAGGTGATCACCTGCTGCAGGCTGTCGACCCTCTTCTCCACATAGCCGCCCAGCATGATGAATTCCGTGAGGTTTTGCCCCGCCACGGCCTGCCATTTTATTGAAAATCGCGGGTAGTCGAGCTTCATGAAGGCGGTAGCGGCCAGCGACTCCACTTTTTCTCTGCTCCTGCGTGCCTGCTGTCCGGGCATTTCCACCGCCAGGCGGGGCTGGATGGCCTTATAATCGATCCCGAAGCCAAAGAGGTGTTCGCCGGGATTCCATTGCAGTTGCAGGTGCATATTGGGGATCACGGCATGGTGCTGATATTTGGGCGAACGTCCGGCGGGACCGTCGCTGGCATAGTCGCGCTGGGAGGCCGCCACGGCCACCAGCCTGATATCTCCTGTCTTCCAGGTGAACCTGAGCTGGTTATGCCTTGCAAAGGGGTGAAAGGGTGCGCCCAGGTTCAGCCCGATGGTGCCGGGCCTTGATTCGGGAAGGTAGAGCGGGTGCCAGTACTGCCCGATGAGCAGCGAGGCCCTTGGCCAGTCGAGGCCCACCCATGCCTCGCGCAGCCGCAGGCCGTTGTTGTCGGCGTTGGAGGAGCCTGTAAAGTCTGTTTCGATCACGGCGCTCAGGCTGGCGCCCAGGGCACCGGGGCCGCTGATGCTGCCGCGCAGCCGGGTGGTCATGGCCGCCTGGTTGAAGCCGGCGCGGGCGTTAAGGTCGCGGCCTCCGGCATCGTAAGCGGCGGGGGCGGGGTACAGGCTCACCATGCCCGCCCGCGATTCAACGATCTTACGGCTGTCGAAGAAGGCCTGCGCATTTATAAAACCGCTGAAACGAATGCCCCAGCCGGCCTTTTCCTCAGCGTCTTCCTGGGCAAACAGCTTCGGGGAGCTGAGCAGGATTGCCACGAGCATATATGTCGGCAGGCATTTAGGCACGGCTGGCAAGGGGTTTAGGAAATATCAGGCTGACGAGCGGGTTGAGTGCCAGCGAGGTGAGCATGCCGATGGTTCCCGCCGAAGGCGATGGCTCACCGGCGGCATACAGGATGAGGCAGGTGGCAAGCCCGCCGAAACCGGATACGATGGCGCCGGTCCGGCCGGCACGCTTCATCAGCATGCCCCAGATGAAAGGACCCAGGAAAAAGGAGCCCAAAGCACCCCAGGAGATGCCGAGGATGGTGACAATGGTGTCGAAGTCGAGCCAGGCCAGCAGCACCGACAACAACACGAAGAAGCCGCTCGAAATGCGCATCAGCCGCGTGAGCGTGCCGTCGCCGGCATTCCGGTTGATAAACCCGTGGTAAAAGTCTTTGGTCACCGACGAACTGCTGATGAGCACCAGCGCCGCCAGCGTCGACATGGAGGCCGAGAGGATGAGCAGCAGGATGAGCACCGAGAGCGAGGCGGGGATCACCTTGGAGAGCAGCTCGGGCATGAGCCTGTCGTAGATGGGCGTGCCCGACTGGAAAACATGGCTGAAGGCGGGGTCGCCGGGGGCGATGAACACCCGTGTGCTGGCACCGATGTAATAGGCCACGCCGCCGATCAGCAGGGCAAAGAGGGTGGAGGCGATCATCCCCGTTCGTACTGCCTTGCGGTCGCGGATGGCATAGAACTTCTGTACCAGTTGCGGCATGGCGAAGGGGGCCGCACTCGTCAGGAAGATCAGCGAGAAGAGCGGCCAGAAGCCCGCCGGGCCGCTGGCCGTCACCAGCCCGCCGTCAATCTTACGGAGACTTTCCGTGATGGCTGCCATACCGCCACCTTCCCTGACGGTGGAAAAGTACAGCACGATGACCCCCGCCGTCATGATGAAGCCGAAGATCATGTCGATCATGGCCATCGACTTATAGCCGCCCAGCACGATGTAGGTGGCCGTAAATATGCCGATGAAGAGCAGTGCATGCCAGTATTCGAGGTTGAAGTTGGAGGTGAAAAGGTACGACAATCCCATGAATACCGCGGCAGAATAGGGGATCATGAAGATGAAGATGACCAGGGCCCCGCTGAGCTTCATGAAAGGGCTTTCGTAGCGCTTTTCGAGGTACTCGCAGAGTGTGCTCACCTTGTATTCGATGGCGATGCGCTTGATCTTCCATCCAAAGAGACCCCATACCAGCAATACCCCGGCCAGGGCATTGAAGAGCGCGATCCAGAGCCCTGAATAGCCGAAATTCCAGCCGATCTTACCGGCGAAGCCGATGAAGAGCACGGCGCTGAAATAGGCGGTGCCGTATGAGAAAGCGGTCATCCATGGCCCCACCTTCCCGCCGCCCAGGAAGAAGTCGTTAAAGGAACGTGTCTTGCGCATCCCTGCAATCCCGACCAGGATGATCATCAGGGCATAAAGGGCGATAACAATGATTTTTATGATCATAAAAGCATGTTTGTTTATGATTTGCCGACATGGATCCTGGCGTCTACCGCGATGACCGTGCTTCCGCTACCGATGAGCGGGTTCAGGTCCATCTCGCTGATCTCCGGTGCGGCGATGAGCAGGGCCGACAGCCGGGTGATGACTTCGGCGAATACTTCTTCGTCCACGCCCTTTTGTCCGCGCACCCCTTGGATGATCTTATAGCTTTTCAGCTTACGGATCATGGCCAGCGCTTCATCCCGTGCGATGGGGCACAGCCCGGCGCTGACGTCGCGCAACGTTTCGATGAAGATGCCGCCCATGCCGCACATGATCAGGTGACCAAATTTGGGTTCGTGCCTGGCGCCGGCGAAGAGCTCCGTGCCGCTCACCATGGGCTGGATGAGCACCGCATGGGTATCCTTGATGGTCATGATGCTCCGGAAGGCTTGCCGCGCCTGCGTTTCTCCGTTTATGTTGAGGATCACGCCGCCTACGTCGGATTTGTGTAGCGGTCCCACGGCTTTCATCACCACCGGGTAGCCAAGGCCGGCCGCCGCCTGCACGGCGCTTTTCGCGTCTGAGGCCAGCATCTCGGGAATGCGCCGAATGCCGGCAGCATCCAGCAGGGCCTGTATCTGCCCCGGCTCAATGTAGCCGCCATGGCAGTCGTCGATCACCCTGCGCACGGCAACGGTGTCGATGGCGGGCAGCTCGGGATGCTGCAGGGCGGGAGCGGGTGTGTTCATCACCTTTGCCAGTGCCTTCCCGAAAACCACTTCATCGGAGAATACCACCCTTCCTTTTTCTATAAAGGTTCTGATCTCCCCGGCGGCGGTGAGGGTGGAGGGGAGGATGGGATAGAGGGGCTTGGCACTTGCACGCATCTTTTCGTCCAGCACCTCATACACGTCGTCGATGGGGAAGAGCCCCGGCGTGCCGAAGATCACCGCCATGGCGTCGACCTCGTCGAACTTCCGGTCGCAGTAGTCGATGATGGTGCCCAGTTGCGATGCCGTGCCCGTTGCCAGGAAGTCGATGGGGTTGGCCACCGAGGATCCGGGGTGCAGCCCGTCCAGCAGCTTGCCGGCATGTTCGTTGTCGATGGGCGGCACCTGCATGCCGTTTTCCGAGAGCGCATCGGTCAGCATCACCGCCGGTCCGCCGGCATGGGTGATGATGGCCATCCTTTTCCCGGCCGGACGGGGATACATGAATATGCCGGCCACGCTGATGAGCTCTTCGCGCCCGTAGCAGCGTACGATGCCGGCTTTGGCGAAGAGGGCGTCGACGGCCGTGTCGGAGCTGGCCAGGGCACCCGTATGGGAGGTGGCGGCACGGCTGCCCGCCTCCGAGGAGCCGGCCTTGACGGCGGCAATGCGGCAGCCCTTCCTGATGAGGGATGCGGCATGCCTGAGCAGCATGGCAGGCTTGTCAATGTTCTCAATATATAATAGTTTCACCTTCGGGCTTACGCCATCCTGATAGGTTTCGTCCATGTATTTCAGGATCTCTTCCACCCCGAGCTGGGCGCTGTTGCCCACACTGAACACCCTGGCAAAGGGCAGCCCCCTGGGGATGCCGGCTTCCATGATGAAGCAGGCCGTGGCGCCGGAGCCGCTGATAAAATCGCATCCCTGCATGTCGAGCCGGGGTATGGGCATGGTGAACACCCCGTGATAGGCCGGCGTGAGCACGCCAATGCAGTTGGGCCCGATGAGGCTGCTGCCGGTGCTGTTGACGATACGGACGAGCTCCTCCTCAAGCAGCCGGCCGGCCTCGCCCTCCTCGCTGAAACCCGCCGACAGAACAATGAAGCCGCGCGTGCCTTTGTCGCGGGCCAGCAGTTCAACCGTGCCCGGAATGTGCCGGGCGGCAATGGCCATGATGGCCAGGTCTGCAGCGGGAAGCCCGGCCGGATCGGCATAACACTTAACCCCCAGAACCTCTTCCTCCTTCGGGTTTACCACATACAGGCCGCCACGGTAACCCCCGTCGATGATGTTCTTCAGCACCTTGCCGCCGGGCTTGCGGATGTCGTTCGACCCCCCCACAACAACAATGCTCTCAGGATCGGTAATCGCTTTTGTGATCATAATGCTTTTCTTGGCTGTTATCCCTGGCGGATAACAGGAGTTATTGATTTTTAGCCGGAAACCTGTCAGAAAGGCCGGTTTGTATTCCCGTGCTAAAATAGAAAAATTTGAAATTCCGCGGCCGAAAGCCGGCAATTCAGAATATTTATGAATAGCAGCGGCCGGGAAGCGGTCAGCGGGTGAATTTCCTGAGCAGGTCGCGCCGCTTCGTGACGGCATGCAGCGAGAACTTGTCGGCCAGGGCATTGCTGCGCTCCCTGATCTGGTTGAGGAGGCGGGTTTTGTTTTTGACAGCCTCTGACATCTGCACCGCGAAGGCCGCGGTATACTTTTGCAAGCCGGGCATCCCGGAAACGAGGCTGCGGTCGTTCTTCAGCATGGATGCCACGGCCTTACATTCCCCGGCCTGTTGCAGGGTTTCTTCCATCTCTTTCCTGAACCAGGATATGGTTTCCGCTCCCACGGTTTCGATGGGCAGGATGAACTCCCGCTGCAGCACATAATCAAGCAGTTTGCGTATCCGCAGGCTTGTGCCGGCATGGCCCGTAAACTGATCTGCCTTGAAGTTGTCGTAAACGCGGCGGTCGGTGAGTTCGATCTTTTCAATGAATCCGGCCCTGAGCGCGTTGAGCGCTTCCATACTGCGGTCAAGCTTGTCAGTGCATACCTGCTCAAAGGCCACGGAATCGGTGCCGTTGATCAGATCGGCCAGCAGGTCGTGGTAGATCCTTGTTGAATGCCCGGCGGCCGCTTCGATGCCACTGAGCCTGTCAAGGTAATGGCGGTCGATCTGCCTGCCGAGAAAGGTATGCAGACCGTCGAGGATGTTCATGCCCCCGATGATGAAATCGAACAACATGATCTCCAGACCTGTGTAGTTGTTGAGCATTTGCTGGTTCTTTTTCCATTTTGCGGGGATGGAGCCGAAGACCGCTGCCGCTTCTTTCTGTTCCCTCGCCGAACGCCGGGCGGCGGCGATGGCCCCGTTGATGTTCACCGCTTCCAGGTCGCGGCCTATGAGGCTGACAAGGAAAAAGGTCTTGTTAAGCAGCAGGTTGTAGAAGGTCTGCAGGGAAGCCTCGTTGAGCTTGTCAATCTGTTCAATGTATTCGCGGTGCCTGGCCATCCTTTCGTCTGTCAGCTTTGCAGCCTCTTCTCCGTTTTCGGCCTTGAAGAGCAGGAAGAAGGTGTCGAAGATCTTGTTATTAAGCCCGTGTGTTTTGATCATTTGCTGCAGGCTGATCATGCCCCAGTTTTGCAATACACCGGTGAGTTCGGCAAATACAGGGTTGTCGAAGTAGGCGGCCACGAGCTTGCCGTAATGCACTTTTTGTGTTTTTTTGCCGTCTTTGCCGGGCGTAAGCCTTTTCCTGACCTTTAACAGGATGGTTTTAAGGCTGTCGCCCCGCCTGATGCGCAGCGCTCCGGGCATGAGTTCCCTTATGAAAGCCCCCGGTGCATTTTCCCTCACTTCAAGGCATCTTTGCCGGTAGTGGGCAATCATCTCGCCGAGTATCTCCCCCTGTTTTTCAAAAACCTTCTCTTCCTGTTCTTTGGTGATCGTCAGGCATTGTTCGAAGATCTCCCCGAAGGCTTTAACAACGGCGGTTTTCCATTCGCTTTTCTTGCCGGTCCCAAGGGCCTGCGCCCTGAGCCGGGCAAGCACGGCATTGGCGCTTTCCACGATTTCGGGATAGACCTGCCTGTTCAGGTTGAAAAGGTCGAAGATGTGATCGGCGAAGGCCGCTTCGTTCATCTCCTTCACGGCATTGAACAGGCTGCGGAGGTGGGCGGCGGCCGTAATATCCTGCGGGTATGTGATCTCGGGGATCCTGATCCGCCGGCTGACCACCAGTTCCAGGTCATCATCCGACAATCCGGTTTTTTCAAGCCGGTACACCTCCTTGTCGCGGCCGATCTCAAGGTTCTTGAAATAGGAGGATGCCTTGACGAGTACCACTGTGCCGACATTGGTGCACAGCCTGTTTACCTGGTCAACATAGTGCTGCTCTTCACCTTCCCTGATATCCGGAACCCCGAGAAAGACGATATCGGAATTGGATGATTCGATCTGGATGAGTTCCGTGACCGGACGTTTTTCTATCTGGTTGTTGATGATCTTGATCTCCGCTTCCATCCGTGCCTCCTCCAGCACCTGTTCCAGGTCGGCGGTGAGCATCTCCTTGTCATCATTATAAGGGTTGATGATGAGCAGCCTGACCCGGGCGTTTTTCCATGTTTCCGACATCCACATGAACTTGACCAGGGCGAGCACCAGGTTGGCATTGTTTCCGCCGCCGCGGCACCACACGTCGATGATCTCCCGTTTCCCGAAACCCACATCCTTGTCGTAGTCCATCATGAGGATGTTCAGGTCGAGCATGGACAGTGTCCTGACCATTTTCGCGAAGCGGACGGGGTCCTGGCTCTGCCGGGCCCACCCGAAAAGGATGGTGTTGGGCTCCACGCCTGAAAAGCCGTAGGTGCTGGCAATGGCTTCGATGCCTTCGTACACGTCCTTGCACTCATGCCGTCTGGTGAAGATGCCTGAGTTTTCGCGGCTGAATTCATCATCGACCGATTGCTGGTGTTTCTTGAACAAAACGTTTGAGGAGGCGTTGAGGATGAGGTCGAAGTTTGAGAGGAAACCCTGTTTGCCGGCAAGGTCTTTGCCAAACTGTATGAGGTGGGGCCTTTGTTTGCTTCCGCCGCTGAAAAGGATGATGTTGGGCCGCCAGTTGCGCTCCTCTATGCCTTTGCGGTCGATGCGGTGGAGGATGCTGCGGGCGATGGACGACCACACGCTCTGCCATACGTCGCCGAAGTCGAGTTCCAGCTTTTTGCGCCGGATATACATGTAAATGCCTGCCAGGATGATCATGGCCAGGAACATCACCGGGGTGTCGAGTTTGAACATCACCCCGAAACAGGCGGCAAACCCGATGATGCCTACCCATTTGGATATGCGGAAGCCGGGCCGGAAGTCGGCGCTGGCCCATTTTTCGAGCGCAAATGCAAGGTTGATGAAGCCGTATGCAGCAATGTAGAACATGGTAACGATGGCGGCCACCACGTTGAGTTCGCCGATGAGGATGCCGGCTTCGGCGATGAGGAAGGTCATGAGCAGGGCATTGCGCGGCTCGTTGTTGATGCCGAAGCCTTTGCCGAATAGCTTTGGGGTGATGCGGTCGCGCGACATGGCCTGCAGTATCCTCGGCCCGCCAAGGATGCCGCCCAATGCCGAACTGAGGGTGGCGCCCCAGATCCCGGCCACCACCAGCGGCGATGACCAGGCAATTTTCATCAGAAAATTATTGTCGGTGAGCAGAAGCCCCCGGTCGGTGAAAAGGGCAAAGCCCACGGCAAGGCCCACGTACACAAGCAGACCGGTGCCGATGGCTGCCATGGTGCCAAGGGGTATGCTCCTGCGGGGGTTCTTCAGATCACCCGACATGGCCACACCGGCGGTGAAGCCTGTTACGGCAGGAAAGAAAACGGCAAAGACGGTGGTTACGGGAACCCCGCCGGCTACAGGCAGCAGGGCCACATCAGCGGTTTCGCCGGCATTGCCCGAAAACAGCCCGGCGGCAATGGAAGCAAGCGAAAGGACAATGGCTCCCATGATATAGAACTGCGCCTTTATGGCCAATGAGGTGCTGATATAGGCAATAAAGGCGAGAACGAACAACATGATGGTCCCCAGGATGCGGTAATCGCGGATGCCGTCGCCCAGGCCGGTCATTTCCCTGATCATTTCAATGCCCAGGAAACTCTCCGCGAAACCGATAATATACAAGGCAATGCTGAGGGAGGTCCCCACGAACATGGTGATGCCGATCGACCCGCCCATGGGCAGCCCCAGGCTGCGCGACAATATATAGTAGATGCCGCCGGTGCGGATCTTCTTGTCGGTGGCGATGCTCGATATGCTGAGGCCGGTGGAAACGGAGATGACATGCGAGAGAAGGATGATGCCCAGTGCCGTGATCAGGCCTGCCTGTCCCACCACCCAGCCAAGGCGCATGTACATGATCACACCCAGTATGGTCAGGATGGATGGGGTGAACACACCCGCAAAGGCACCGAATTTTTTGGCAACGGCCATCGTTGGTCTTTTCATGCAAAGATACAAAGCATGTAGTATCCTTTGTATTCCCGGCAGGGACCAAAGTTAAGAATAAATGGCATTAATCCCCGGCTTGAACCACCGACCCGGGTTTCCGGTGCCGGGAATCGGCTTAATGAATAAACGGCATGGCGCCTGTGGCGCCTGTTGCCCTCAGAAGCGGCTAATCCCGGCGCTTTTCCTCAAGGGCCTTCACCCTTTGCATGAGTTCACCGATCAGGGCCTGCTGGCTTACGATCGTGGCCTGCTGCTCCTTCATGGCTTCCACCAGCACGGGGATGATGGCCGTATATTCCATGCTGTAAATGTCGTTCGCTTCATCGTAGCGGACCGATTCGGGCACGATGCCTTCCACATCCTGGGCAATGAAGCCGAGGTTAAGCAGATTGTCGTGTTCCTTCCAGCGATAACGCACGGCATTGAGCTGCATGATCTTTTGAAGGTTATCCTCCGGCTTTATGTATTCAATATCTTTCTTGAGCCTTTTGTCGCTGTAGTTGGTCCAGGCTACGTTGCCGCCGATGGATGCGGCACCTGAAATTTGAAAGGTGTTTGCGCCGACATCAGGACCGACAATGTTTGAAAGGTTGATAGCAAAGGAACTTTCTCCAACTGCTTTAGAAAGCGATCCCATTGCTGTTGAATAATCTCCTGATGCCTCTGATGCATGCCCCATTGCGATGGAAGCGGATCCTGAAGCATTTGACCAAGCCCCCATTGCCGTTGCACCTTCTCCTGAGGCCAGGGTACCACCTCCCATTGCCGTGGAATAGTATCCCGTAGCCAGAGTTTGATATCCCATTGCCGTGGAGTAATCTCCCACAGCCTCAGTTTCACGTCCCATTGCTGTGGAGTAAAGTCCTGAAGCTATTGTGCTCGACCCCATTGCCGTGGAAGCGTATCCGGTAGCGACAGTTCCAAATCCCAGGGCCGTGGAACCATCTCCTGAGGCGATGCAGTTATGTCCCATTGCTGTGGCATAATGTCCTGAAGCCTCAGCCACATAGCCCGATGCTGTAGAAGCATCTCCATCCGCACTTGTAAACCATCCAAATGCTGCGCTACCGTCCCCTGAGGCCCTTGTGTTCACACCTATGGCAACAGAAAAATCACCTGTATTGGCCTTATCCCATTCATCATCGTCCACCATTCCGGCTCTGAAAGCCGCTTTATCAGGATACCACATCATGCGCGTGCCTGCCCCGGATACTGGAGGATCTCCTACAGGTGAAATGAGCTTATATTCCCCGGCAAACACCACATTTCCTTCGCCCGGGCCGGTGCCGTTTACGTGCAACTTTGCGGCCGGGCTTGTGGTGCCTATGCCGATATACAGGTTGTCGAGGTCGCCGTAGAGCAGTTCCTGTGCGCCAAGCACAAGTTGCTTGTCGCCGGCGGGCAGCGGAGCCGTAATGTTATTTCCGATAACGATATTGTCGTTGCCGGTGGTGATATCGTGGCCTGCCTGGTAACCTACAAAGATGTTGTTGTCGCCTTCGGTAATCCCGTAGCCCGCCCGGTAACCGGCAGCTACGTTGGCAATGCCTGTGGTGTTGTTGTAAAGCGCCTGGCTTCCACCCGCATAGTTATGTGTGCCTGTTGTATTCAGGTACAGGGCCTGCTGGCCCGTGGCCGTGTTGTTTTCTCCGCTGGTATTGGTGTACAGCGCCCCGCGGCCAGTGGCTGTGTTACGGCTGCCATCACGGTTTGACCGGAGCGCCTGGTCGCCCAGGGCGGTGTTGTATTGCCCCGAATTATTGACAGGATTGGAATTGCCGCGCAGCGCTTCGAACCCTACGGCGGTATTGTAGCTATCCACCGCAGCCGAACCGTTGAATGCAAAATGCATGGCTTCGTGGCCGATGGCCGTGCTGCGAGAGCGCCCCTTGTTGAAATACAGCGCCGTGCTGCCTACAGCGGTGTTGTAGTTGCCGGTTTCGTTGAGGGCCATCGCCTGGTTGCCGATGGCGGTATTGTTGGATCCGCCAATATTCTGGGCAAGTGCGCTGTAGCCCGTGGCTGTGTTCCAGCTGCCGCCAAAATTATCTCTCAGGGCAGTGGCGCCGGCGGCCGTATTCCGCACTCCAATGCTGTTGGTTTGCAGCGCCTGGCTGCCTAAGGCCGTGTTGGTGGTTTCCGGATTGCTCCCGGTACCGATGGTAAGGCCCGAAATGAGGGCGTCGCCTGTCACATCCAGCAGGGCGGCGGGCGTATCGGTGCCGATGCCCACGTTGCCGTTGTCAATGAAAAGGCCCTCACTGGAATGGGGTTCGCCGCCGTATTGGTAAACAGTGCCTGCTACAAGTCTCCCGGCAATGAGTTTGTCTTCATTCCAGTCATAAAGGCCTGTTTCGCCCCCCCAAAAGTCGTAGCCCACAGCGACTCTGCTGGAACCATCCCCGAAGATCCCGCCTTCAGCTTTCATCATCAGTTGTATATGCAACTGGTAACCGGGGTTGGTCAGGCCGATACCTACATTGCCGCTGTTGTAGTAGATGTTGCCACCGCTGTTTGTCCAGTTCCCGCCTTGTCCGATGGCGGCTTGCCAGCCGGGGGCCGCCGGTGTGCCTGCATTGTAGTAAAAGCCGGGGGTGTTATCGGTCTGGAAGACGAGCAGCCCGGTCTGGGGTGAACTGATGGCATTGCGTTCGGCCATCGTCATGCGGGGGATCAGGATGCCCTTGTCGGTTGCACTGATGTCGAGCATGGACGAAGGGTCGGGCTCCGCCCCGCTGCTGTTGATGGCCACTCCCTGGGAATAGCCCCGGAGACTGAAAACTGAAAGTAGCATGATCATGCCAGTAATGACCATGGCGTGCCTGTTGATGGTGTTTTTCATTTTTTTGATTTTTTTGAACAGGATTGGTGTCTTTGAACAAGCCAAATTATGTTCAATATTTCATTTGGAAACATGCCATTTATCCGTTGACGGGATAAGCATGATAAATGGCGGCTTTATCCTATTAAATGAAGAAAACGCCTTATTGACGGGAAGGAGGCTCCTGCATGAGGGCAGCCAGCAGTTCCTTTTTCCTGTTGCGTGAAACCTGCAGGCGTATTCCGTTGCTGAGGATGACCGCTCCTCCTTTGCCGCGCAGGTATTGGCTCACGTGCCTGATGTTTACGAGGCAGGAATGATGGATGCGTATGAAGCCGGGGCTCCGGAGTACATCGTCACTGTCCTTGATCGTAAGAAAAAGCTGATTTTAAAGGGTTAATCAAATTAAGGATAACAAAGGGATTGATGGTTTAAGTGTTTGGTGAAATGGCTGCCGCTTATTCATTTGATTTTGTAACTCCCGACTCGCATTTTCAGCAATATTTTAAAAAATGTTGAAAAAAAATTCAGGATATTTTAGTATACCGCTATTGAACATTAGAAACAACAGTAACTTTTGGACTTCCCTAATTCGTTCTTAAAACCAATATTTTATAAGGCCTTGCATTTTGTCCCTGATGAAGGATCATAATTTCGTCATCGGTTAGGTTTGATAAAATGGAATTAGGATTTCCATTAGTATAAGCACCTTCACTCACCCAGGAATTCACCGAATTTAGAATTTGAAAATGAAGGATAATAGTGTTATCTTTATGATAACCGCTTGGATATGAAACATCGGTTGTCCCATTTCCGGAGGTGCCTTCCAAAAGCAGGATTTCGTTAATAACAACCCCATTGGTGCCAATACGGGCATCGCCGCTGACATCGAGTTTTACATCGGGGCTGTCGGTGCCAAGCCCAATATTGCCATTTTTTAAAACTGTCAGGGCATTACTTGATGAAATGGATGAAGTGCCGTTCCCAATTACAAAAAGCCTGTCATTACTATTCCATAATGTTGTACTCAGGGGGGTATAAAGTGTATTATACCGTCCAATAACAGTTTCATAGGCCGAATAGGCAGTTGTAAAGGCATTTAGGGCCATGCTGTGATCGCCTTGTGCATTCGTGTTAAAACCACCTGAAAAACTGTAATGCCCCGATGCAGTTGTGTTGTGTCCGGTTGCCAGGCTACTGTATCCTGCTGACCTCAGAAATGAACCTAAAGCAATTGACCCGATATTTCTGGCAACGTTTTCGTTGCCTATTGCAATGCCATAGTCTTGAATGGCTTTTGTATTATATCCTAAAGCCACAGAATAATTGCCGATACTGTCTTTGTTCCAATTTGAACCTGTAACATCTCCGGCCCTGAAAGCCGCTTTATCAGGATACCACATCATGCGTGTGCCTGCCCCGGATACAGGAGGATCGCCGGGAAGGGCCTTAAATTCCCCGGCAAACACCACATTTCCTTCGCCCGGGCCGGTGCCGTTTACGTGCAACTTTGCGGCCGGGCTTGTGGTGCCTATGCCGATATACAGGTTGTCGAGGTCGCCGTAGAGCAGTTCCTGTGCGCCAAGCACAAGTTGCTTGTCGCCGGCGGGCAGCGGAGCCGTAATGTTATTTCCGATAACGATATTGTCGTTGCCGGTGGTGATATCGTGGCCTGCCTGGTAACCTACAAAGATGTTGTTGTCGCCTTCGGTAATCCCGTAGCCCGCCCGGTAACCGGCAGCTACGTTGGCAATGCCTGTGGTGTTGTTGTAAAGCGCCTGGCTTCCACCCGCATAGTTATGTGTGCCTGTTGTATTCAGGTACAGGGCCTGCTGGCCCGTGGCCGTGTTGTTTTCTCCGCTGGTATTGGTGTACAGCGCCCCGCGGCCAGTGGCTGTGTTACGGCTGCCATCACGGTTTGACCGGAGCGCCTGGTCGCCCAGGGCGGTGTTGTATTGCCCCGAATTATTGACAGGATTGGAATTGCCGCGCAGCGCTTCGAACCCTACGGCGGTATTGTAGCTATCCACCGCAGCCGAACCGTTGAATGCAAAATGCATGGCTTCGTGGCCGATGGCCGTGCTGCGCGAGCGCCCCTTGTTGAAGTACAGCGCCGTGCTGCCCACAGCGGTGTTGTAGTTGCCGGTTTCGTTGAGGGCCAGCGCCTGGTTTCCGATGGCGGTATTGTTTCCTCCGCCGATATTCTGGGCAAGTGCGCTGTAGCCCGTGGCTGTATTCCAGCTGCCGCCAGAATTATCTCTCAGGGCAGTGGCGCCGGAGGCCGTATTCCGCACTCCAATACTGTTGGTTTGCAGCGCCTGCCTGCCTAAGGCCGTGTTGGTTGTTTCCGGATTGCTCCCGGTACCGATGGTGAGGCCCGAGATGAGGGCGTCGCCCGTCACATCCAGCAGGGCGGCGGGCGTATCGGTACCGATGCCCACGTTGCCGTTGTCAATGAAAAGACCCTCACTGGAATGGGGTTCGCCGCCGTATTGGTAAACGGTGCCTGCTACAAGTCTCCCGGCAATGAGTTTGTCTTCATCCCAGTCATAAAGGCCTGTTTCGCCCCCCCAAAAGTCATATCCCACAGCGACTCTGCTGGAACCATCCCCGAAGATACCGCCTTCAGCTTTCATCATCTGGTTCACATGCAACTGGTAACCCGGGTTGGTCAGGCCGATGCCTACATAGCCGCTGTTGTAGTAGATGTTGCCACCGCTGTTTGTCCAGTGCCCGCCTTGTCCGATGGCGGCCTGCCAGCCGGGGGCCGGCGGTGTGCCGGCATTGTAGTAAAAGCCGGGGGTATTGTCGGTCTGGAAGACGAGCAGCCCGGTCTGGGGTGAACTGATGGCATTGCGTTCGGCCATCGTCATGCGGGGGATCAGGATACCCTTGTCGGTTGCACTGATGTCGAGCATGGCCGAAGGATCGGGCTCCGCCCCGCTGCTGTTGATGGCCACTCCCTGGGAGTAACCGCGGATGCTGAAAGCTGAAAGCATAATGATGATGCCCGTAATGATAATGACGGGCCTTTTATAAGTGTTTTTCATTTTTAAAGCTGTTTTGAACAGGATTGGTGTCTTTGAACAGGCCAAATTATGCTTAATAATTCATTTAAAACATGCCATTTATCCGTTGACGGGATAAGCATGATAAATGGCGGCTTTATCCTATTAAATGAAGAAAACGCCTTATTGACGGGAAGGAGGCTCCTGCATGAGGGCCGCCAGCAGTTCCTTTTTCCTGTTGCGTGAAACCCGCAGGTGTATTCCGTTGCTGAGGATGACCGCTCCGCCTTCGCCGCGCAGGTATTGGCTCACGTGCCTGATGTTTACGAGGTAGGAATGATGGATGCGTATGAAGCCGGGGCCCTGAAGCATATCGTCAATGTCTTTGAGCGTACGGCTGATCATGATGCTCCCGCCGTTGGTAAGGAACAAGCGGGTATAGTTGCCGTCCGATTCGCAATAGATGATCTGTTCGTGATCGAGCATCACGATCTTTCCTTCAACCGGCAGGGCCAGCCGCGACCGCTTCATTCCCAAATCCTCCAGGTTACGGATGATATGGTCTGCACTGTGCAGCTTTTTGGCATCTTCCATTCGCCGGCGGACCTTTTCCACCGCGCCGACCAGCTCTTCCGCTTCGATGGGCTTCAGCAGGTAGTCGATCGCATTCACCCTGAAAGCCTTGATGGCATATGCATTGTAAGCAGTGGTGAAGATAAGGTCAAAATCCCTGTACTTTAACGATTGAAGCAGTTCAAAACCGTTGAGGCGGGGCATGGCGATGTCGAGGAATACCAGGTCGGGTTTCAGGCTGTCGATAAGCTCAATGCCCTGTTCGGGAGAGGCGGCAAGGCCGGTGATACGTATGCCGGGGCAGAATTTCCTGATGAGGATCTCCGTCGATTCCAGGCTGTGCTTTTCATCGTCGACAATGACTGCTTTTATTTCCATCTTACCTTGGGTTAAATCTCATAATGTATCCTTACGCGGGTGCCGCAAGGCTTTCCTTCTTCATCAAAGAGGTCGGTGATCTCATAGCCCGACTTTTTCCCCCTTATCTTTTCCATGATGGCAAAGCGCTCGCCCGTGATCTGCAGTCCGTATGATTTGCCCTCTCCGATGCCGCTTCCATTGCTGTCTGTTGCCGGATGCTTTCTGCCCACCCCGTTGTCTTCAATGCTGATGATCAGCACCCTGCCTTCCAGCCGGATATCCAGCGAAAGCTGCTTGTTACCCTCTTTGGGCATGAGCCCGTGCCAGATGGCGTTCTCTACGAAAGGCTGCATGGTCATGGGCTGTATCATGATGCCGGCGGGATTTACATCTGCGGCTATGTTTTCCAGGTAGTTGAACTGATTATCGTAACGCATTTGCTCAAACTCAATATATATACGCAGTGTTTCCAGTTCTTCTGCCAGTGTGATCAGGTTTTGGCGGGAGTTATGCAGGATGAGCCTCAGCATCTTCGAAAACTTGGTAATATATCCGGTGGCGTTGTCAAACTCTTCTTTCAGCACATAGCAGCGGATGCTGTTGAGGCTGTTGAACAGGAAGTGGGGGTTCATCTGCGACCGCAGGGCCTTCATCTCCAGTTCGCTGATGAGCTTGTTGTATCTGGTCTGCATCCTTTCCTGGCTCTTTACCTGTGCCATACGGTAACGGTGGAGGCTGTATAAAAAGAACAAAAACAGGATGACCGTAACCGTATAAAACCATGTGGTTTTATAATACGGTGTGCCGATGTGAAGGGGCAGGGTGATCTCCTCAAAATGCTCTCCGCCCGCCGACGCCCTGAGCCTGAAAACGTAACTGCCGCCTGGCAGGTTGGTATAGCTGACATATTTACGGCTTCCTGCATTGATCCATTGCTCGTCGAGCCCCTCAAGTTTGTATGAAAACAAAGTCTTTTCCGGCTTCAGGAAATTGCGTGCGCCATACTCGATCGAAAAGAAATTCTCGTCGGGACTGAGCCCTATATGCCGGTCCGCTTTTACGGCCTGCCCGAGGTCAATATCATGGTCGAATATCCGGAATGACCTGAAATAAGGCCTTGCACTGTCGCTGTAACTGCGGATGCTGTCGGGGCAAAAGCGGTAAATACCCCCGCTGTTACTGATGAAAAGCCTGCCTCCGGGGGAGGCCTTGCAGCGGAACAAGCTGCTAAGCCCGTAGTTTTCGTCATAGCTCCGGATGCTTCCGCTTTCCGGATCGATATGGTTCAGGGCTTTGTCGGTAACGGCCCATACATGCCCGCGGCTGTCGGTAGCCATGCTCTTCACCAGGCTGCCCTGGAGTCCGTTGTTTTCGGTATATGCGGCCACAAAACGGGCTTCGCGGGGGTCGATCACCATGATGCCGTTGTTTTCGGTGCCCAGCCAGATATGCCCCCCGGGGGTTTCGGTGATCGACCTGATCGACTCCGTCCTGACAGGCGCTTCGGGGAAGTCATTGGAAAAGGAGAGGTTGACAAATGCCTGCGTGGCTGGATCGTAATAGCCGAAGGCGGTACTGCCATACCAGATGTGCCCCCGGCTGTCGGGAAACAGACAGAATATGAAATCCTTGAAATATATATTCCCGCTTTCATCCGGGAAATGATAATGGATGGTGGTACGGGCGGCAGGGTCGATCCTGAATATCCCGTTAAATTTTGTTCCCAGCCAGAGTTCTCCGGCAGGTGATGTACAGGCGCTGATAAAATACGGGACTTCCGCGTTCGCGGGATTGGTGTAGAGGCGCGGGTTGAAATCCTCGTAATGCGCGATGCTCCCCTGCTCTTTGTCATGGCGGTAAAGGTCGTAGGATTCAACCAGCCAGGTCTCGCCATCCATCGGCAGGATATTCATGAAATGGTTTTCATTCACGTCGAAAACGGGCCGGTAGTCAGTTTTCGTGTATTGTTCCCTGTCGGTGTCGAGCGTGATGAGTGAGCCGTAGGGCAGGTACGATGAAAGATAAAGGATATCGTCCCGTTCAGGGTCGGGGGCAAGGTCACGCATATTGCCGGGAATCCCGAGCCAGCCGAACTGATGGGAACGGATGCATGAATAGAACAGCCCTTCCGAGCGGGAGGCGATCCAGAGAAAGCCTTCATCATCCGTAAGCATGGCGCCCGGACTGATCTCCGGCGGTCTTCCCGTTCCGGGATCCCTTATGAAATGGAAATCACCGCTTTGTATATCAAAGGATGCCACGCCTTTGTGCTCGGCAAGTATCCACAGTTCGTTTTGGTTCTTCTTCCCGATCCCGTTGATGTTGTTCCGGTAACCGTTCACCGGTTCGGTGCTTTCATACTTATATATTGTGAAAAGGCCCGTTTCGGGGTCGAGATGACAGAGGCCGCCGCCCCAGGTACCCAGCCAGAGCTTGCCGGAATCGTCGGCCAGCAGGTCCCTGATGATGTTCTCCCTGGAAGTGTATAGGCCGGGGTCGGAGGCATTGTTGGCAAGCAGCGGGAAGTGCCGCCATTCGGATGTAAGGATATTGAAACTCAACAGCCCGAGCTGGCTGCCAAACCAGATCAGTTGGCTGTTGCCGGGATCCGTGCCGGCGCAGATCAGGGTGTTGATGAAACGGGGCTGATCCACCGTGATCTGTCCGGATGGCAAATGGTTGGTGAAGGTTCCGCTTTCCGGGTCGTACACATCAATGCCATAGGCATCGGTGCCGACGATGATATGGCCCGAGCGGCTTTCTAGCAGGTACTTCACCTTATTTTTCGTCAAAGAACTGCTGTCGCCGGGCACATGGAAATAATGCCTGAAGTGTTTTTCGCCGGGCATGAAGGTGCTGATGCCCCTGCCCGTGGCCACCCATATACGGCCTTCGCGGTCCTGAAGTATCGAAGTCACGTTGTTGTCGCATATGGAATTGCTGTCGGCAGGATTGTGCCTGAGTATATGGGTTTCACTTCCGTCGTAGCGGCACAGCCCGTTCCGTGTGCCCGCCCAGATAAAGCCGTCGGCATCCTTCATGATACTGCCTGCCTCGTCGGAAGGAAAGCCTTTTTCACGGTTCAGCACATTGAAGATATATTGACCGCGAAGCGGGATGCCTGTAAAGATGCAGCCTGCCGACAGCAATATCAGCAATGTCAGGATGTTTATATTCTTTTTGCCCGGCATCCGATTCAGGGGATCATGTTCATGCTTTATCGATAAAAAGTATATTTCCGGAAATTCTCCTGACGGCAAGGCTGTTTGCAAATGCAGGGGCTTGCCTTGCCGCCGGGCCGGCAGGGATTTTATTTCAGTTTCCTGAAACTGCTGAAGTCCTCTTCGAGGATCAGGCTGTTGAGGCTTTCCGGGTCGCCGGCATACTGCTGTTTCAGCCCGCAGTCGTACATTACCTCCAGCGGGTCGCTGTCGATGATCATGGCCATGATCTCAGCGGCCTCCGGCGTTTTCTTCAGCGCCATATATTCTTCATAGCTCATGCTGATGAAAGCCACGTTTTCATTGATCCCGCGGTTGTCGAGCAGGAAGCCGCCGGCAAGTTCCGTCGGCAGGGCAGGCCGGCCCTGGTATTTCAGGTCAGAGGGGGCCGGGAAGGATACCAGCGCGCTTTTGTCGCTGCTGAGGATCACCGGTACCTTGTCAAGGTAATCGGCATGGGTCCGGTAGATGATGGCGCGCGGGCCCGGAGCGGAAACCACGGCCTGCTGCGTTTCGGCAGTGCCGGGGCGCGATGCCCGGTTGCATGAGGACAGCAGGGCAAATGCGCCGATAATAATGAAGATCAGGGTCGTTTTCATATCAGTGTCTTACTTTGGAATGTTTTTTGTTTGCAATGATATAAATTTATGGCCAATTTAAACGGCTCATATCAATTATTATTAACTTTGTAGCCTTATAACAACAATCATCAAAACTTATTTGCGATGAAAAAAACAATGATCATGATTGCCGTTTTCGCCTTTGCCCTTTCGGGCCTGAGTGCGCAAAACGCTGAAGAACCGGTTGCCAATCCCAATGCACCGGTCATCACCTTTGAAAAACTCGTTCACGATTATGGCACCATACTGCAGAATTCCGATGGTACCTGTGAGTTTAAATTCACCAACGACGGCAAGGAGCCGCTCATCCTCTCCAGGCCGAAATCGAGTTGCGGATGCACCGTCCCCACCTGGCCAAAACAGCCCATCCTCCCCGGGAAGAGCGATGTGATCAAGATAAGTTACACCACCAACAGGCTGGGCCCGATCAATAAATCGGTCACCATATACAGCAATGCCTCCAACAACCCGGTGAGGCTTCAGATAAAAGGAAAGGTTATTGCGGCACCCGAAGAGGTGATGCCTGAAAAGGAAACCAGCGGAGCCGCACCGGTAAACAAATAATATCACAACCCGGTAGCGATGCCGGGTTTTTTTTATTATCCCAAATCAAAACGCCATGCCTGAGATCTCTCAAAAAGGGCAGATGATGCCCGAATCACCCATCCGCAAGCTCGTTCCGTATGCCGATGAAGCAAAAAAACTGGGACGGAAGGTTTACCACCTCAACATCGGGCAGCCCGACATAGAAACGCCGGCCGTTGCCCTCGATGCTGTCAGGAATTTCAGCCAGAAAACAGTGGCCTACAGCCATTCGGCAGGCATACTGTCGTACAGGCAAAAGCTGTGCGAGTATTACAAACGGTACAACATCATGCTCACGCCTGACGACATCATCGTGGGAGCGGGTGCCTCCGAGGCCATCCTCTTTGCCATGAACACCTGCCTCGACAATGGCGACGAGATCATCATCCCCGAGCCTTTCTATGCCAACTACAATGGTTTTGCCATCAATGCCGGGGTAAAGGTTGTGCCCATCTATTCCGACATTTTATCGGGTTTCGCCCTTCCGCCCATCGCCGAATTCGAAAAGGCGATCACGGAACGCACCAGGGCCATCCTCATCTGCAACCCCAACAACCCCACCGGCTATCTCTATTCAAGGGAAGAGCTGGAGGTGCTGCGCGACATCGTGAAAAAGTATGACCTCTTCCTGATCACCGATGAGGTATACCGGGAATTCTGCTACGATGGCCACAGCCAATACTCGGCCATGTATCTCGAAGGCATCGAAGACAATGTGATCATGATCGACTCGGTGAGCAAGCGTTACAGCGCCTGCGGCTTCAGGATCGGGTGCATGATCTCCAGGAACAGGGAGGTGATGCGCACGGCCATGAAGTTTGCACAGGCCCGCCTGAGCCCGCCCACCTTCGGGCAGGTGGCGGCGGAGGCGGCCGTCGACACGCCCGACAGCTATTTCGAGGCGGTGGGTAAAGAATACCTGGCGCGCAGGAATGTTGTGGTGGAAGCCATCAACAACATGCCCGGCGCATACTGCCCCGTCCCCAAAGGCGCTTTCTATGTGGTGGCCAGGCTGCCCGTTGACGATTGCGACCGTTTTTGCCGCTGGCTGCTCGAAGATTTTGAGTACAACAATGCCACAGTCATGCTCGCCCCGGCATCGGGCTTCTATTCCACCAAAGGCAGGGGGCTGGATGAGGTCAGGATCAGCTATGTGCTGAACACGGCCGACCTCACAAAGGCCATGGAATGCCTGGCGGAAGCCCTGAAGGTATATCCGGGAAAGACCAATTAGGACAAGTGCCTTTTCACGAGGCAGGCAGCTTGTCAGAAATCTTCATAAAGAAGATATTTCTTCCTTATCCCTTTGAATGCTTCCAGTTCGCCGGCCCAGCTTTGCCTTATGGCTTCGGGGCTGAGGCCTTTCATGATCTGCTGCCTGAGCACATCCGTGCCGGCCAGCTTATCAAAATACGCATTGAAGAAGTCATCGCCCATCCCGAGTTCATGGTAGGCATTGCAAAGCCATTCCAGGTTGAGGTGCGCTTCATGCTCCCGGTATTGTTCTGCATAGTCGCCGAGCCGGTAGCCATGGCATTCCTGCCCTTCGAGGGGCGGGTGGGCCGCGCCCGGCGCCGGAAATGGGGTAAAGGTATAAGTGCCGGATTTTAATCCGGGATGCCCGTAAATGGTGAAGGGTTCAGCCGTGCCCCTGCCCACGCTGACCACGGTGCCTTCGAAAAGGCAGAGGGAGGGGTAGAGGTAGACCGCCTGCCAGCCGGGGAGGTTGGGTGAAGGCCGCTGTGGCAGCGGGTAAATCCGGTTTCTGTCGTAATTCTTTAACCCGATCACCAGCAATTCGCATTGAAGGCTGTCGGGAAGCCAGTATTCGCCATTGACCATAAGGGCGTATTCACCGATGGTCATGCCGTATACCACCGGCACGGGGTGCATGCCCACGAAGGAGGCATATGCTTCACTGAGCACGGGACCGTCAATATAAAAGCCATTGGGGTTCGGGCGGTCGAGCACGAGCAGGGGAAGGCCCTGCGCTGCGGCGGCTTCCATCGCCAGGCTGAGGGTGGAGATGTAGGTGTAAAAGCGCGCACCCACATCCTGCAGGTCGAAAAGGAGGAGGTCGAGATCCTGCAGATCTTCTGCCGCCGGCTTGCGCCTGGCGCCATACAAGGATATCACGGGCAGGCCGGTGGCCGTGTCGCGGCCGTCCCTGATGTGCTCCCCGGCATCGGCAAGCCCCCGGAAACCATGCTCGGGCGCGAAGATCTTTCGCAGGTCAACACCCAGCGCAAGCAGGCTGTCGGCCAGGTGCCTCGTCCCGGCCATGGATGCATGGTTGGCAATCAAACCGATGCGCCTGCCTTCAAGCAGCGGCAGGTAAAGGGAAGGCTGACAGGCACCGCTCATCAGTGCAGCCTCCGTATTGCCCCCATCCTGCAGACCGGCAGGCTGACAGGCCGGCAGCAAGGGAAGACCGGCCAGAATAAGTACATACAGGCGGCGGCTGAGGGACGCGTGAAATGAAAAAATTGACATTATCTGATCGTATTGCCTGTGATTATGGACGCGAAATGCCATCCAAGGGCTAAATTTAATAAATTTGCGGAAGCAATCATCCGAAAAACCTTGAATTTCGAACTTTTTATAACGCGGCGCGTGATACGGAAAGGGAAACACAACCTTTCGGCCCCGGCCATACGCATCGCCGTGCTGAGCATCGCACTGGGACTGGCCGTGATGATCGTCTCCCTGGCCATCCTCACGGGATTCCAGCGTGAGATCAGGGATAAAGTTGCCGGTTTTTCGGCCCATATCACCATCACCAGCTATGATTTCAACAATTCGCTCGAGTCCTCTCCCGTGCTCATGAACCAGCCGTTTTACCCGCATCTCGACACCGTCAGCGGCATCAGCCACATACAGGTCTTTGCCATGAAAGGGGGCATCATCAAGACCGATGAACAGATCGAAGGCGTGATCGTGAAAGGGGCAGGGGCCGACCAGGACTGGAGCAGGCTGGAAAGATGGCTGGTGGAAGGGGTGATGCCTGACTATTCGGGCGATACTGTTTCAAACGACATCCTGCTGTCGTCGCACCTGGCCCGCAGGCTGGGTTTTTCTTTGGGCGATGACCTGCGCATGTATTTCGTCACCGAGGGCGAACGGCAGCCCAGGGGGAGAAAATTTAATATTACCGGGATCTACAACTCCGGGCTGGAAGATTTTGATTCCCGCTATGTGTTTGCCGACATCCGGCATATCCGGCGCCTGAACAACTGGCCGGAGGATATGGTGAGCGGCTTCGAGGTGATTGTCGACGATTTCAGCCGGCTCGACAGGATGGGGGAGGTGGTGAAAACCTCGGTTGGCTACTACCTCATGGCCGAAACCGTGAAGGAGCGCGAGCAGCAGATCTTCGAATGGCTGCAGTTGCAGGATATGAACGTGGTGGTGATCGTGAACCTGATGCTGCTGGTGGCCGGGTTTTCCATCATTTCGGCCCTCCTCATACTCATACTCGAAAAGATCAGTATGATCGGGATCCTCAAGGCCATAGGAACCCGGAACCGCAGCATACAGATGATCTTCATTTTCCATGCCATATACATCACGGCGGTGGGCATGTTCTGGGGGAATGTGGCTGGCATCGGGCTTTGCCTGCTGCAATTGCATTTCGGGCTGATCCCCCTCCCGGTCGAATCCTATTATGTTTCCGCCGTCCCGATCAATCTATCGGTATTCAATATTGTCCTGCTGAACCTTGGAACGATCCTTCTTTGTACATTCATGTTGCTGCTCCCCAGCGACATCATCAGCAGGATCAGTCCCCTGCGTGCCATCCGCATGAAGTGATCCCCTCAGATCAGCTTTCCGGCAAGGTAGGAGAACAGCATGAGGCAGCCGGTCACAAAAGTGAAGACGGTGGCAAGGCCCCTGTACCTTTTCAGCTTCCTTACACGGTAGATGATAAGCACAGGCATGATGCAGAGGAAAAAGGCAATGGGCGGGGCAACCACCTCGCCCAGCACATCAAGGATCGGGAGGTGAAGGATGGTGATCACCCATATTACCAGCAGGAAGACTGCCAGCAGCAGGTCGTCAAAAGCCATCACCCTGAAGATCCCGGCAGGGTTTTTCAGGCTGGTCTCGCGCAGGTCTTTGAGTATCTCCCGGATGCTCTCCCTGGCTCCCAGGAAGGTGCCGGTAAAGGAGGTGATCAGGGCAAGCTGGCTGATCAGCGGGCCGGCATAGGCCAGCGGTGAACCCTGCGACTCTTCGGCAAGTACGGTGAGCACGGAGAGGTTCTCGCTTATCGCCCTGTCAAGGGCTTCATGGTTCAGCGAAAAAACGCAGGAAATTACAAAGAACATGATAAAAATAAATAACAACAGCATGGACAACATCACAATGCTGTTGCTCCGGCCAAGCACCTGCTTTTTATCCAGTCCCTGCTTTTTAAAGGCGATGATCATGCTGGAAAGGGCCGGGTAATAAGAGAACGACAGTATGAATATGGGAAAAAGCAGGAGGAAGTGCTCAGCCTGCGCATGGAAACCGTGGATATGCGTGATCCCGCTCAGGTTCCATTGCGGGATGAGGTAGATGGAAACGCCCAGCAGCATGAATACCAGCAGGAAAGTAAAAAAGCTCATAAACCTGAGCATGACCTTTTCGCCGATGCGTATTACCGCGATGAGCACCGCAAGGATCAGCAGGCTCAGGAAAGGCGAATGGGAGAAGTCCTTATCCGTAACCCCCGTATCGCACATAAAGGCCCCCAGGTCGTCGTTGAGACCGCTCGAATAAACGATCAGCAGCATAAACAGGGTTACGAAGAACAGCAGGTTGATCCACAGCCCTGCTTTCATGCCGAAGAATTCATTGACGGCCCCGCTGTAGTCCGTCCCGCCCTTTGCTTCGGTAAGCATGATGCCGATGTTGCGGTGGGCGAAGTATACCGCCGGAAGGCTCACGAGGGTTACCAGCAGCAGTATGACAAGGCCTGCCAGGCCGGCAGTTACGGGAAGAAAAAGGATGCCTGCCCCCACGGCAGTACCGAACATGGTCATGGTCCAGGCAAGGTGGTCTTTTGTCATAAGGCGGGATGTTTGGTCAGGAAAGCGCGAAATTTACGGCCGCCTCGGCATGGATGTCGGTGGTGTTGAAAAGGGGGATGTCAAAATCTTCCTGCTTCAGCAGCAGGGGGATCTCTGTGCATCCCAGTATGATGCCTTCGGCACCCTTTTCGGCCAGTTCCCCGATGATCTCCCTGTAACGGCTCGTTGCTTCGGCTGTGAATATTTCTTTGCTGAATTCCTCGAAAATGGTGCGGTTGATATAATCGCGGTCCCTGATGCCGGGGATGATGGTTTCAATCTGATGCCCGGCCAGCTTTTCGCGGTAAAAATCCTTCACCATGGTGACTTTTGTGCCAAGCAGACCAGCTTTCGTGATGCCCTGTGCGGATACCACCTTTGCCGTTTCTTCACCGATGTGTATGAGGGGGATGGGAATGCGTTCCTGAATAAAGCCAGCCATGATATGGATGGTGTTGGCTCCGAGCAGGAGGCATTCCGCCCCGGCATAGTCCAGCTTGTTGGCCGCGTCGAGGATCATCTTCTTGAGGGCGTCGTCATTGCCTTCGGCCTTGTACCTGACCACATCGGCAAAGTCAACGGAGTAAAGGATGATCCTGGCGGAATGGTTGCCGCCGAGCCGCTTGTTCACCTTCTGGTTGATCAGCCTGTAATAGTCAACCGTTGAGACCCAGGTGGTGCCGCCAATAATACCGATTGTTTTCATGATAAAATATTTTCTTTAGGGGATAAAATTATCAAAATATCTTTCAGTATTTCAATTCTTATGTGGTTGAAATGTCAGGGTGACGGTTTTTCGCATATAGCCCCTGTTCATGGCCGGGAAGTCGATTGTCAGCAGAAGCCTGTTGCCATTGCGCTGCAATGCGGCGCCGTCGGCCGTTACTTCGGCATCCATATTGCAGGTCATTTCCAGTTGGTACCGCATGGCGGCAGCGCCTTCCGTTTCGATGATGTAGCTGTTGCCATCCATCCCTGCGCTGATGATCCGCAATCCGGAGGATGTTTCCCCGGCACCGGCTTTCATATGGTGGGGCAGCAGGCCAATGCCTCCGCGGTGGGTGTACCGCATTTCTTTATGATCGCTCAAATCGATAAGGCTGTTTACCCTCACCCCCTGTTCTTCGGTGCTGACGGTAAAGGGGATGAGCATGCCATCAGCCTCAAGGCTCAGGATCTCCGTGCCCGGCATGAAGAGGGGACGGAAGTCGATCGTGACTGCATCCCCCCGGTTTTCGAAAGAATATACTGTTGTTTCTGTCCCCCGCTCCATAGAGCATGCAAGCAGGTTGTTGCCCATACGTATGTTCTGTATTTCGGTCTTATCCCACCCGAAGGGGATGGAGGGCGCAAAAAGCAACTTTTTTTCCATGGCATCGGCTTCCAGGCCCAGCATCCCTTCGATGAGCGGTTGCAGCACCATGGTCTGCGACCAGCACTGATGCGGGCAGACGCCCGAAGGCTGATAGCTTTCGCCGTTCAGCACCTCTTCCAGGTAACCCAGTGCAAAGTCGCGGTAGATGTCGAGGTTTTGCATGATATGCCCGAAGCCCTGCAGGTGCCTGCCGTGGCGGTATTCGGCAAGGGCCACCCAGCCGGTATAGAGGGGCCATACACTGCCCGAATGATAGCCGCGGGGGTGGAAGAGCGGACTGGACTGCCGCAGCATGCGCAGTCCCCAGTCGGAGCTGAAATCGTTCGTCGACCAGGCTTCGAGCATGCGCCGGGTCTTGTCGTCATCGATCAGCCCGAAGTACATGGGGATGGATGGCAGGATGGACTCCCCGCTGTGGTAGGTGCCGTCACTGAATACCCCCTGGTAAAGAAAGCCTGTTTCGGCATTATAGAATTCCCGGTTGATGATGCCGGTCACCTTTCTGCTGTCGCGCTCATAAGCTGATGCGACATCCGGCAGTCCGAGGGCATTGGACATATATGCGGCGCCACGCAGTGCTTCGGCCCAGCATGATACCAGGTAGAGTGAGCTGTGTGAGCCGAAGAGGTGCCCCCCTTCCACCCAGCCGTGCCCTGCATTGGTGTTTTCGATGAGCATGTCGCCGTCGGTATCGGTCGACCAACAGTAGCCGATGGCTTTTTCAATGGCCGGCCAGGCATCGCGGATGTAGTCAAGGTCGCCGCTGCGGGCCAGGTAGCGTGACGCAAGGATGATGAAGAGGGGGGTGGCATCGGCGGCATCGTAGTGTACGAAGCCGGAGGTGCTCAGCTCGTGAAATATCTTGCCGTTCAGGTCCTGGAACTTCATCAGCATGTCGAGGATGTTTCTCACGCCCTCAAAGTCGCCGTAGTCGAGCACGGCAAAGGCACTCCATACGGCATCCCTCCCGAAATACCATGCGTAGCCCGGCCTTCCGTTTACGGCATGTCCGCCGTCCCAGCCGCGGTCGGTGCCGTTATAGCCGGCTACAAGGGAGGTGCCCAGCCCGGGGGTGCGCACAAAAAAGCGGTCGGTGGCAGCCAGCGCCCACGCGTAGCCACGGTTGAAGTTTTCGTCGGGGGTCACAATCTGAAGCATCCGCTGATCCAGATCCTGGTAATGTCCGGCGGCTTTACGATAGATGTTAAAGGGGTCCTGCAGGGCTTCAAGGTAGGAAGCAGCCAGGCTGTCGCGGCCTTCGCTGCCTGCGGCGAATACGATGTCGAGGCAGTCGGTGCTGTCAAGCCTGAACAGCATGGCCATCATGACACCGCGGTTTGTGTCGGCAGTCAATTCGATGCTCAGCGGGAGTGCATCGCCCCCGCCATGGATTATTGCGGCTTCATCCGGGTGACCGGAATACCTGCCCGCAGGCAGTTTGCCGGAGCCTATGAAGCAGTGCAGTCCGGCTTCAGGAGCGGCCACCTCCATGGCATTCAGTGAGGGCTGCCAGGCATGCTGCAGGTTTTTGAGCACGTTTCCGGAATAGGGCCACATCAGCCGCATATTGCTCTGGCATGTGACCAGCATATTCGCCTCCGGCCCTTCATACTCATAATGGATCACACCCACAGGCTTAGCGGGATGCACTGTCATGACCTCCTTCAGCAGGGCGCCGTTGGGGAAACGGTAGCTGCGTGTTACCGCAGCAGGGCTGATCATGACGGAGGGCATCACATCGGCCCCCGCCCTGAACTTTTCATCACCGAAATACAGCGTCAGCCGGTAATCGCGGAAAGCCATGAAAGGATGTGCCCACAGCTCGAAGAAACCCTCAGGCTCGTAAGCGGCCACAAGCAGACGGCGGCCGGCCGCTTCACAGTAATTATTGGTGGCCTTTTCCCTGGAAAGGTCAAGTGGGGAAGGATGGGAATTCCATTTCACGGCGGGCGGGGGCAGCAGTTGCCGCATCATCACATGCGCAATGGGCGTTATCGACGGATCATCGTATAGCCAGTGATGCACGGGCGACAGCTTTTCTTCGCCTTTCAGGTAAGAAAAAATATTATCATAGAACAGCCTGTAATGCGCATGGTTGAGATTCGGGCCGCCGGGATTAAAATAGGCCCCGACAGCCAGAATCTTTCCCTTTCCGTAAGCGTATTCAACGATCAGCTTGGTGTTTTCGCGCAGGAAGATATAGTCCCAGTCGACAGCCACGACTTTCCCGTTCAGGGGAATGGCATCGTCAAAAAAGCCGTATTGGGTCAGCACGGTGTCGCGGGGCGGCTTCAGGATATAGGCGCCTCCGTGCAGTGAATCAAAGAGGGGATGATGGAGAAAAGCGTGGAAACCCAGCATGCGGCCGTAGCCATTGTCTTCGGAAGCCTTATTGCGCCTTTGCACGGGTACTTCTTCAATTCCACTGAGATTCAGAAAAGTGAGGGCGTGCTGCGTGAGCAGGATGCTGCCGCCGCCACGGGCGTATTCGAGCAGGGCCGCTGCGTCGTATTGCGGGGGCGATGCAGCCGTGTCGCTGCCATGGATCCATATGATGTCATAACGCCCGTAGCGTTCAGTGCCATGGTCTTCATCCGGGGCCATGCGGTCGAAGACAGGGCCGTTTTCAACGGAGTGATGGCGGAGGATCTGCCGGATTTCGTTATCGTTCCTGCCGTTTTCATCGATCAGCAAAATGTTGTTCCTGCCGTTTTGGGCACAGCTGTATGCCATGATGAGGGCAAGGCCGGCAAACAATATGTTTTTTTTGATCATGGGATTTTGGATTAATCAGGAGGCCAAGGTAATAAAAAAAGATGGCTGTCAGATGGCCGGCCGTTGCGCTTACTTGCATCTTTGCCGGATTTTTTGTATATTGTGACGAAAAGAAAGGAGCGCTATGAAGACACTCTTTACCTTCATTTTGATTCTGACTTCCATGATCACTGCCCTTCATGCCCAGCAGGAAGCCTTTGTGAAAGGCCGGGCCGGCGACAGCCGGATTTCTTCTCCCCTGAAGGAGGTGAATGCTGATGTCCCGATGACGGAACTCATGGATGGCGGAGCGAATTATGCGCCCATGCGCTATTACGGGGAACCCAGTGGCATCTACCTGGATCCCGCCTGGAAAGAGGGCAGGGTCATCCTGGCCGACAGCTCCGTGCTGGCGGGGGAATTCCGCTTCAATCTCTACAGCCGTAAGATGGAAGCCATCATCGCCGGCGATACCTTTTCCTTTGGCGATCCTTACGAGATCAGCATGCTGGAAACGGATGGCCGCCGTTTCGTGTTTTGCGATTTTGAAAGGCCCGGCTACCGCGCCGCGGGAGGATGGTTCGAGTTGCTGAGCGGCGACCGCTGCAGGCTGCTGCTCAGACGGTATATCAAATACAGGATCGACGATGGCGACGGTGATCCTTCCAACGATAAATTATACCGCCTGGAGGATTACTATGTGGACATGGGGGAGCCGCCTGCCACCCTGCTGCATCCGGGAAAAAAGGCGGTGCTTGAAATGTTTCCGTCCGGAAGGGATAAGATTGAAAGTTTTATGAAGCAGGAGAAGCTCCGGCTGAGGGAGCGGGCTGACCTTGTCAGGCTTTTCGATTATTACAATTCGCTTCCCTGACCACCGCCTGCCTGGTGTTCGGTCCGGCGGATGATCTCATCCTGCAGTTCTTCCGTCAGGTCGATGAAATAGTCGCTGTATCCCGCCACGCGAACGATGAGGTCGCGGTATTCTTCAGGGCGCTTGCGTGCCTGTTCAAGGGTTTTGACATCAACCACGTTAAACTGTATGTGGTGTCCGTTCATCCTGAAATACGCCCGTATGAGATGCCTGACAGCCTCCATGCCTTTGGGGTCGTGAAAAAAATCCGGTGTGAACTTCTGGTTGAGGAGTGTGCCGCCCGTTCGCAGATGATCGACCTTTGCAGCCGATTTCAATACTGCCGTCGGGCCCCTGCTGTCGGCGCCCTGCATGGGCGAGATGCCTTCTGAAAGGGGCTTTCCGGAATGCCGGCCATCGGGGGTGGCTCCGGTCACGCTGCCAAAATACACATGGCAGGTTGTAGGAAGCAGGTTGATGCGGTAATGCCCGCCTTTCATATTCGGGCGGCCGTCAATGGCCCCGTGGTAGATCCCGAAGAGCCGCTTCATCAAAATGTCGGCGGCTTCATCGTCATTCCCGTATTTGGGCGTTTCCAGCCACAGCTTTTTCCGCAGGGCTTCATGTCCGCGGAAATCGTCAGCCATGGCGCCAAGCAGTTCTTTCATACTATATTCCCCGCTCTTGAAAACATGATGACTGATGGCCGACAGCATGTCGGTGGCGCTGCCCAGCCCCACGCCCTGTATATAATTGGTATTGTAGCGGGCGCCCCCGGCGTTATAGTCCTTTCCTGCGGCAATGCAGTCGTTGGTGAGCAGCGAAAGAAAAGGCACAGGGAGGTGTTTTGCATAAAGGTTTTCGATGATGTTATTGCCGGCGATCTTGATATCGACAAAATGCCGCAACTGCTTTTCAAATGCTTCCCACAGCTGTTCCATGCTGACGAATCCGGCGGCATCGCCGGTGCGCAGCCCGGGTTGCCTGCCGCTTCGCGGGTCGGTCCCGTTATGCAATGTTATTTCGAGCACCTTGGGCAGGTTGAAATAGCCGGTGAGGATATATGCCTCCTTGCCGAAGGCGCCTGTTTCCACGCAGCCGCTGGCGCCGCCGGCCCTGGCATCGGCGAGGCTTTTTCCCTGTCCGAGCATTTCGGCGATGATGGCGTCGGTGTTGAATACCGAAGGCTGCCCGAAGCCGGTCCCGATGATCTTCAGGGCACGGTCGATGAAGCTGTCGGGGCTTTTGCCGCTGACCTGCACCATGGTTCCCGGCTGCAGCAGGCGCATCTCTTCGATCACGTCCAGGATGAGAAAGGTCAGCTCGTTTACGGCGTCATTGCCTTCCTCCGTCAGTCCCCCCAGGTTGATCAGGCAAAAGTCGGTGTAGGTGTTGCTTTCCCTGGCGGTGATGCCCACCTTCGGCGGGGCGGGGTGATTGTTGAACTTGATCCAGAAGGCCTGCAGCAGCTCCCTGGCCCTTTCGCGGCTGAGGCTGCCGTCGGCAAGGCCTTGTTCATAAAAGGGCAGCAGGTGCTGGTCGAGGCGGCCGGGATTGAATGAATCCCAGGGGTTGAGCTCGGTGATCACCGCCAGGTGGACAAACCAGTAGTATTGCAGCGCCTGCCAGAAATTTTCGGGAGGGTTTGCCGGGATGTGGCGGCAGTTGCGGGCCATCTCCCTCAGCTCTGATCGCCTTTCCGGATCCGTTTCCGCTGCAGCCAGCTTTTCGAGTTGTATGGCATGCCGCTCCGCGTAGCGGATGAGCGCATTCGCCACCAGGGCCATGGCTTCGAGATTATCCCGTTTTTCGCGGGTTTCAGCGTCGGGCAGCAGGGGCAACGCAGCAAGGGCCTTGTTTATCTTTTCGATGAAGCCGCGCATGCCGGTATTGTAGATCTTTCCGTCGAGCACCGTATGGCCGGGGGCACGCTGTTCGAGGAATTCCGTGAAGATGCCTGCTGCGTAGCATTCTTTCCATTCATCACTCATCTCCGCAAAGATCTTTTCGCGCATCGAACGTCCCCGCCAGTATCCGGCCACCTCAGCGGTAAGGGCTCCGGCGGCTTCGCGGGAAACACTGAACGACACCTTTTCGCGCTTGTCGAGCACTTGCAGGTCTTCTGCCGTATGTACACAGATCTCGGGGTAGGTGGGGGTGGCTTTGGGGCCGGGACCGCGCTCTCCAACGATCAGTTCCTGGTCTCCGATCCATAATTCCTTATTGTCGAGGATATAGCTGAGCGCCCCGGCACGCTTCACCGCAACGGGAGCTTCACGGTCACGGTCAATAAGATAATAACGGGTGATCAGCAGGGCGCGTTCCTCCGAGATGTACGGGACGGCCTCCAGGCTTTTCTTCCTTAATGTTTCGATGCGTTTATTCATGCTCATTTTATATCCTTCGCTTTATACATGATGTCCGTATGATCCGAATAACTGCCTGATCTCTTGGATCCGTCGCTCGTCCGGAGCCCTGAATCCCTGTTCTTCCGCTTTCGCGGCAGCCTGAGGGTTTTTGTGGATCCCGAAAGCATGATAGGGCAGGAGGTCGATATGAATGGGACCCCTGTCGCAGAGCAGCGCTGCTATTTGGCGAAGGTTGTCCTCCCGGGCCGTAATACCCTCCAGCAGGGGTATTCTGATCCGGAAATCGGTGTTGCCCTGAAGGAGCCGGCTGAGGTTATCGAGTATAAGGCTGTTGTCCTTTCCCGTGTACGTGCTATGTGAGGCTTCGCCGATAAGCTTGAGGTCGAAGAGGATGAGGCCGGCATGCCTGCAAACGCTTTCAAAGACTTCCGCCGGTGCATAGCCTGAAGTGTCTACAGCGGTATGGATGTTTTGCTTTTCAAGACTTTTTAGCATCTCCAGGAGGAAGCCGTATTGCAGCAGGGGCTCACCCCCCGAAAAAGTAACGCCGCCCCCCGATACCTCATAAAAGATATGGTCCTTCATCAGCTCTTCCATGAGTTCATCCGGGCTGTACGTCATTACACCCGCCGGAAGGGTTTCGCCCTGGCCGTTTCCGTTATATTGCGCAATCCCTTCGGGGTTGTGGCACCATGCACAATGCAGCGGGCACCCCTGCATGAAAACGCTGCTGCGTATGCCGGGGCCGTCGTGGACGGAAAAACGCTGTATGTTAAAAACAGTTGCGTACATTGGTAAATATTGACGGAAAAAGAGGAGATAGGATCCGGATAAGGGGATGCAGGCTAAAACAGCCAGCATTCGAAAAGTCCTTTCCAGGACTTCTTGTACCATTTACCGGTTAATGCGGTGGGTTTCATCTCAATGCTGTCGTTTCACAGGCAAAGATAAAGCATAATTGTCAAAATCCCGCATTAAATATCGGCGGCACATCTGAACCCTACGGTTGCGCTGCGGTCGAAACCGGGGCTGACGAGCAGCAGCATCTGTTGCCTTTCGGGGGGCTGAGGCCCGCCCTGTATGTACCACCAGCTCGATCCGGGTTTGTGAAAACTGCCGCCCTTGATGATGATGAATGTGTGGGAGCCGTTATCGTATTTATCGCCGGTCATCTGCCATACATTGCCTGTCATGTCCATGATCCCGAAAGGGCTGGCGCCTTCCGGAAATGCATCCACCGCGGTAGTCTTCCCCAGGGCATCATTGCATCTCCCTTCCTCAAAGGCTTCGCCCCACGGCCATGCAAGGCCGTAGCCGGATTGAGCGGCGTATTGCCATTCCAGTTCTGCAGGGAGCCTTTTACCTGCCCATTTGGCATAGGCCATGGCGTCTTCGTAGCTAACATAAACAACGGGGTGGTTTTGAATGGAATCAGGGCAGGCATTGTTTTTCCAGTGCTTCAGGAAGTTCGTGGTATCGGAGGGGCAGTATCCACTTTCACTGAGAAAGACTGCATATTGCCGGTTGGTCACCGGGTAAATGTCCATGTAAAAGTCGTGTACAATGGTGTCGATCGCTTCTGGCGGGCCGGGATAGGGAATGAAGCGGTCGTTGTTAACGGCCTTAAAAGAATATTTTCCTCCATCAATTCTTGCCATTCCTTCTTTACTAATATCGAACCCTGTTTTCTCCGTTTCGGAAACGAGCCATGGTTTTCCTTTATCCGCCAGGTAAATCCTTTCGTCGATCAGTTCATCCCCGCTGAACAATTGTATGATGATCTTACTTTCGCCTGCCAGCCAGGTGCCATCAATGCCAACGGGTTCGGCGGAAGCCGGATAGTCTCTGACGGGCATGCCATATGCGGCATCCGACCGCCATATCCTGACCCTGTCGCCCTGTTCAGCCGAGATTTTCAGTTTATGGCCGGCATCACTGAATTTGAGTAATTCCGGAAAGGCTGCAATGCAGTCGATGCTGCCTTCTTTTCTTGTATTCCTGTAAGCAGGGTCGTAAGGCAGCAGCCTGGCGGGGATGTAATGCTTGCCGTTCCTCTCAATGCTTTCGATCTCCTGGTGGTGCCAAAGGCTCACATAGTGGCGTTCATCTTCGGGCTGTATTTCAAACAGGGCTTCATCATATCCATCGGGCAGTAAAGAAAGGACGGTAAATATCTTTTTATGCGGGAGGGGCCATTCGTTCACCCATACGCTGTCGGCAAGGGCAGGCAGGAGAGGTGTCCAGTCCTTTGACAGGAAGTTGCCGGAGTTTTGTCGCAGGAGCATGCTTGTTTTTCCGAGGAAGCGGAGGTCGTCTTTGCCTGAACCGGGCCTGCCGGGGCCCATGGAATTGATTTCGGTGCCGTAGCCGTTGAAAAAGGAGATGGCCATTTCGCGCTTCAGATCGCCTTCGCAGAGCTGGAGTACCCTGAAAATGGCAAAATCGGGTTTGATCAGCTTGTTTAGGTTCAGCGGAGGCGAATAATAGATGGCATCGTGCACCCTTCCTGCCACGATGCCGGGCATGTCGGCGGGCACGGCCATGCCTTCGCTGTACATGACCACCCCCTCCCTGATGCTGTCGGCCACAAGCTGCAGGCGTTCGTTGGATTTGCCGCTGCAGTCGAGCACAACGCCGTCGGCCTGCGTGGCCTCAATGATGGCGGCTATGCCGTCGTAATGGTTTTCTTCCCGGCTGCTTTCATCCCATGGGTTATAACAGACGAAGAAGCGGGTGCCGTTTTCCTTTAATTCTTCTGACATCTTTGCCAGGGCAGGCAATCCACCGGGCAATTCGCGGAAAAGGTCCCACTGGTTGCGCTCATCCAGCCCCAGCCGCGGCCAGGTAGGCCACATGGCGTAGATGTCGTATCCGCCAAAAAGCCTTTCCCCTTCTTCCAGATACTGAGGGAGGCTGTATCGTCCGGCATCCCTGTCGTAAAAGTCACGGTCCCAGGAAAAGTTCAGGCCTGCCACATAGGCATGGCGAACCCACTGCAGGTCCTCCCTTTCGAACAAGGTGTTGTCGAATTGCTCCAGGTCGTAAAGGAATTTTTCCTGAAATACTTTCTTAATTCCGTTTTGCCATGGACCATCGTAGATATCAAAGTAAAAGCGGTATAGGAGTTTGCCTCCCGGGTAAAGATGTGTTTCGTAGCGGTGCTTTTTTCCTTTTTCAACCTCATGCCGCCGGCACAGGCCGCAAAGGGAGATGCCCTTGCCTGCTTCGAAACTGCCGTACCCCAGTTCCCAGGCATTATCGGGCAGGATCACGCCCACCGGCCCGCAGCCGGGCCTGTGTAGCATCGCCCGGGTCAGCGACCAGGGACCGGCGGAGGTGATATGGGTATGGCCCGGATCGCCACCGAAGGGAATGACGTTTTCGATGATGACGGTGTCATTGCCCTTGTTATGGAATTCGATCACTGCCGACATCCTGCCGCTTATCCGGAAACCGGCAATGATGCCATGTTCGAAGACCAGCAGGGTTTGCCCGGCAATCATGGATACGGGAATACCTGCCGATACATACTTTTTTCCATTCATCATAAAGCTGAACAAAGGGACTTCGGGCAGGCGGACCCTGCCTTCAGCGGGAATATCGATACTTTTCAGCATCAGTCCGTGTTTATCGGAATATGATAGCTCCTGCCCGGAAAGGAAGAAGTTCAGCAGGCCGGGGAATAACAGTAGTATACAGCAGATAAGTTTAACTCTCATTGAAATAATTTTGATTAAAAGTAAAAAATATTCCCATTCCGTTCAGGCATAGGAAGGAAATATCACGGCCGGAGAAGGAGAGCCGGGCTGGTATTCTGAAAAATCAGCTATATTTACGGCCGTTAATATCCGGAAAATGATCAATGAAGCCATCATACTGGCGGGCGGGCTGGGCAGCAGGCTCAGGGAAGTGATCGGCTGCGGGATACCCAAGCCCATGGCAATCGTGGCCGGAAGGCCGTTTCTTGAATTTTTGCTTGCTTACCTGAATAATTGGGGCATTACACGGGTTATCATGGCTGCCGGATACATGCATACGGTTATTGAAGATCATTTCGGCAATCGTTTCATGGATATGGAATTGCTTTATTCCGTCGAAGATGAACCCATGGGCACCGGGGGTGCCGTGAAAAAAGCCATGCAGCTGGCAAAAGGGAGCAATATATATGTGATCAACGGCGATACCTATTTTGATGTCAATCTTCGCAAGATGGCCAACTTCCATCGTGCAAAGCAGGCCGAGCTTACCATGGCCGTCAGGAAGCTGGCCGATATCTCCCGCTATGGGAGGGTAAGCAGGGATGAAGCAAACAGGATAACCGGCTTTGCCGAAAAGGGTGATGAAACCGGGATTGGCTTTGTGAATGGAGGCACTTATATATTCGATGTAAAAATTTTCTCCGGCCTCGATATGCCTGATAAATTCAGTCTCGAAAAGGACTATCTTGAAAAATTTTATCGTGAACGGCAGATGTTTGGTTTTGGCTGTTTCGGTTATTTTCTTGATATTGGAATACCTGATGATTATGAAGAAGCACAGACCGCCTTTGAAGGATTACACTTTTGACAGTCGCTGGACGCTTTTCCTTGATCGCGACGGCGTGATCAATGAGCGCTTGCCGGGAGATTATGTAAAAGAGCCGGGTGGGTTCCGCTTTATTGAAGGGGCAAAAGAGGCTATTGCGGGTTTGTCGGGTATCTTTGGCCGGATTGTTATTGTCACCAATCAGCAGGGGATCGGCAAGGGCCTGATGACAGAGGATGACCTTGAGGAGGTGCACCGGTTCATGCAGGCCGGAATAGGTCTTGCCGGTGGCAGTATCAGTGCCGTTTATCATTCCCCTCACCTTGAAGGGGAGCGGAATGAATTCAGGAAGCCCGGCACCGGGATGGCCATGCTGGCGAAACGTGATTTTCCGGAAATTGATTTCAGATTTTCGGTTATGGCAGGGGATATGCCGACTGATCTGGAGTTTGGATCACGCCTGGGCATGTTGCGGGTGCTGATATCGGATAATGCCGGCCGCTTCCTGCCTGGATCTTACGATTATCATTTTGTTTCTTTGTATGCTTTTTACCGGGCCTTGTTATGAGTTTTGGCTGGAGGCCCCTGGCAGGCGCTGGAGGCCGCTGGCAGCGGCCTCCAGCCAAATGCTTAAAACGCTTTAGTATAGTAACATATGTGTTTCGCTTGCGGCCCCTGCCAGCGGCCTCCAGCCGAATGCTTAAAATGTTGCCATTCAATAACATAAACGTTTCGCTTGCGGCCCCTGCCAGTGGCCTCCAGCCGAATGCTTAAAACCCTTTCATTCAATAGTATAAACATTTCGCCTGCGGCCATTATCAGACCTTCAGCATGACACCGACGCTAATATTCACCAGTTTTGCCGTATACACGCTGCTGCTCTTTATCGTCAGCTTTCTGACATCAGGCAGGTCCGACAATCAAACGTTCTTCCTCGGAAACCGGCAGTCGCCGTGGTATGTGGTGGCATACGGGATGATCGGGGCCTCCCTCAGCGGGGTCACTTTCATATCAATACCGGGTGATGTCGGAAATACCCAATTCTCATACATGGTGATCGTGCTGGGATACCTGCTCGGCTATTTCGTGATCGCCAGGGTGTTGCTGCCCATATACTATAAGCTGCAGCTAACTTCAATCTATACCTACCTTGAAAAGCGACTGGGATTCTGGTCCTATAAGACCGGTGCCGTTTTTTTCCTGATCAGCAGGATCATTGGGGCTTCCTTCAGGATGTTCCTGGTGGTTAACGTGCTGCAGATATTTGTTTTTGATGCCTGGGGCATCCCGTTTCAGGCAACCGTGGCCCTTTTCATCATCCTGATCATGCTTTATACCTTCCGCAGTGGCATCCGTACCATTGTCTGGACCGACACCCTGCAGACTACCTTTATGCTGCTTGCCGTGATACTGACCCTGGTATTTATTTCGGGTGAGATGGGCTGGGCCTTACCCGACCTGGTAAGGGAGATCAGCAACAGCGAATACAGCCGTATGTTCATCACTGCCTGGCAGGACCGCCACTTCGTGGTAAAGGATTTCCTGGCAGGGATGTTCATCGCCATCGTGATGACCGGCCTTGACCAGGACATGATGCAAAAAAACCTTTCCTGCCGCAACCTGCGCGATGCTCAGAAAAACGTTTACTGGCTGAGTTTTTCACTTGTGCCTGTCAATTTCCTCTTCCTTTGCCTCGGGGCCGTATTATGGATCTACAGCACCCATATCAGTGGCTTTCCTGCCATGGGTACCACCGACGAACTCTTCCCGCTCATAGCCCTTCAATATCTTGGGCCTGCGGCAGGCATCACCTTCATCATCGGTCTGATCGCCGCCGCCTATTCAAGTGCCGACAGCGCCCTGACGGCCCTCACGACTTCCTTTTCGGTCGATATCCTCGGCATCGACCGCAACATGGCTGGCAGTGCCCGCCGGAAAACCCGGATGCGCTATGCCGTTCATATCGCCATTTCGTTTGTCGTATTCCTTGTTATTGTCGGCTTTAACACCATTAACGACAGATCCGTGATATCCGCCCTTTTCACCATAGCCGGGTATACCTACGGACCCCTCCTCGGTATGTTTGCCTTCGGCTTGTTTACCAGATACAGCGTGCGGGATGCTTACGTCCCTCTTATCGCCATCCTGTCGCCGGCCATCTGTTACCTCCTGAGTGTTTATGACCAACAGCTTTTCGGGGGGTACGACTTCGGATTCGAACTGCTGCTTGTCAATGGCTTCCTGACCTTTACGGGCTTGCTGCTTGTTCATAAAAAGTGAAAAAATTTAGGCCCACATATCTTGGGTTATAGATATTTTCGCATACGAAAACCGCATCAGTTTGTTAAACGATGGCTGTTTCCGGTTGCACATAAATGATTAATGACAAGCGTGGCCGGATGTGGCCGGTTCAATTCAAAAATCCCTTTATGGAAAACATCAGATTCAAGGCCCTGGAGATCATCCTTAACCGCAAGCCGGTCATGTTTCAGCCACCCGGCGGAAAAATTTCGGAATATTTTGGCGAGCAGACCTTCAACCAGGTATCCATGCAGGAGTTTCTCCCCGGCGATGCCTATTTGCAGGTGATCCGTTCGATGCAGTTGGGTGAGAAGATCGACCGCAAGATGGCCGACCAGATTGCCGCTTCGCTAAAGGCCTGGGCCATGAGCAAGGGTGCCACCCATTATACACACTGGTTCCATCCGCTTACAGGTGCTACAGCCGAGAAGCATGATGCTTTCATCAATCCCCTTGAGGGAGGCAAAGCCATTGAGAATTTCCAGGGAGGGCAGCTCATACAGCAGGAACCGGACGCCTCAAGCTTCCCAAGCGGAGGGATCCGCAATACCTTTGAAGCCAGGGGCTATACGGCCTGGGACCCGACAAGCCCCGCTTTCATCATGGATCATACCCTCTGTATCCCCACAGTATTTGTTTCCTATACGGGCGAGGCGCTCGATTATAAAACTCCGCTGCTGAGTGCCCTGGATGCCATCGACAAGGCAGCTACGGCGGTGTGCCGGTATTTCGATAAGGACGTGAACAGGGTTGTTGCCACCCTGGGCTGGGAGCAGGAATATTTCCTGGTCGACAATGCGCTGTATATGGCGCGGCCCGACCTGCTCCTTACGGGAAGGACGGTCTTCGGGCATGCTTCCGCCAAAGACCAGCAGTTGTCTGATCATTATTTCGGCAGCATCGCCCCGCGGGCCAAGGAATTCATGAAAGAATTCGAATACGAGTGTCATCGCCTGGGAATTCCTCTGAAAACAAGGCATAACGAGGTTGCTCCCAACCAGTTCGAATGTGCACCGGTGTATGAGGAAGCCAATCTGGCCGTTGACCATAACCAGCTGGTGATGCACATCATGCAAAAGGTGGCCGGAAACCACGATCTCACGGTGCTGTTGCACGAGAAGCCCTACGCCAGGGTGAACGGCTCGGGAAAACACAACAACTGGTCATTGTCTACCGATACCGGCATCAACCTTCTGAGCCCCGGTAAAGATGCCCGCTCCAACCTTCGGTTCATCACTTTTCTGGCAAATATCCTGATGGCCTTCAACAAGCATGCCGACCTCATCCGCGCCAGTATTGCTTCGGCCGGCAACGACCTGCGCCTGGGAGCGCATGAAGCGCCCCCGGCCATCATCTCCGCATTTATCGGCTCTCACCTTTCCGGCATCCTCGACCAGATCGCCAAAAGCAAGGTTAACGGAAAACTGCCTTCCGAAGGACCGCTCGAAATGCACCTCAATATTCCCAAAATCCCTGAAATCCTGGCCGACAATACCGACCGGAACCGGACTTCACCCTTTGCCTTTACCGGCAACAAGTTTGAGTTCAGGGCAGTGGGCTCAGCCGATACCTGCAGCAATGCCATGACGGTGCTCAACCTGATCGTGGCCGACCAGCTTGCATCCTTCAAAAACGAGGTGGATGAACTGATCAGGAAAAAGATCAACAGGAACAAAGCCATCTACCAGGTATTAAGAAAATACATCATTGAATCGAAACGGATCCGCTTCGAAGGGAATTCATACAGCCATGAATGGGCCGAAGAGGCGGCAAAAAGAGGGTTGTCAAACCTTTCCTCTACACCGGAAGCCCTCAGGGCCTTTGTTTCCGAACAGACCATGGTGCTGTTCGAAAGGCACAAGGTGCTGAGCCGCCGTGAACTCCTGGCCAGGTATGAGATAAAACTCGAAAATTATGTTAAAAAGATACAGATCGAGTCACGGGTGATCGGCGACCTGGCCAAAAACCATATCATTCCGATCGCCATCCGCTATCAGAATACCCTGATCGAAAACGCTAAAGGGCTAAGCGAAGTGCTCGATTCAAAAACCTTTGTGAAGTTATCGCGCAACCAGTTGCAAACCATCAAGGAGATATCCGAACATATCAGCCAGGTCAAAATCCTTGTGGATGCCATGCTGGAGGAACGAAAAATTGCCAACAGGCTTGATTCATTTGAAGGAGCCGCCACCGCCTATAACACTAAGGTGATGCCGTATTTTGAACAAATACGCCGGCATGTCGATAAACTCGAACTCCTGGTGGATGACGAATTATGGCCGCTGCCAAAATACCGTGAACTGTTGTTTATCAGGTAGGCTTTTGGGCATTCCGTCGATCAACCCGTTTTGCCGGAATGTGAAAACACCCCGGCGGTGAGCCTCCCCCTAACCCGGCCTTCGCAACTGCATATTTATCATTCCGTATTACTGTCGTTGTAACGCCTATTTTTATAAATTTGGGGCTTTTATTTCATGACAAGGGAAATACAGGCCGGTGGCACCGGCGAAATCCAAACACAGAAAAGCAGATATTATGGCAGGCAAATCCCTGAATGACAAATATAAGATCAAAAGCGTCCAGACCTATGCATGGGACCGGGTGATGAACCAGCGGAAAAAATTCAGGCGTGTGTTCGACCAGAGCGAAATAAACTACCTGAGTGTTGCCCTGGAGTTTTATAATAAACTTTTCGATGAGGAGGACTGGCGCACTGAGATCACCTTTCAGGCCCATACCCTTGATGGCGACAAAAAAACCCATCAGCATTGCAGCGACAAAAAAAAGTATACCATCACCAAAGACCAGAATATCGTGACCCTTGACTTCGGATGGGGAAACGCTCAATACGGGCAATACTGGAAAAAGGGTTCTTACATTTGGGAGGTATATATGGATAACGAACTCGTCGGGTCGGCGAAGTTCCATATTGAGGATGCAGGCAGGGTTGGCCCGGGGGAGAATCCGTATTTTGAGGTAAAATCGCTGAAGACTTACGAAGCACCCGAGGGCGACCTCCCCGAAGCGGAAAGAGTCTACCTCAAGGGTTTCCCGAAAGAGGAAACGCGTTATATCATGTCTGAGCTCAAATTCATCAACAATGTGGCGGATGAGTGGCTCTGCGAACTCCTCTTCAGGTATTACGACGATACAGGTACGCTGGTGGGGGTGAGCGACAGCCTGGGATATATCACTCCCGAACTGGGACCGGGCGAATCATTTACCATTTCGGCAGGCTGGGGCAGCGCTGCCGGCAATTCATGGATACATGATAATTATCGCGTGGAAGTCGTCTTTATGGACCAGGTCGTTGCCATGATCCCTTTTGCCGTGGGCGATGAAAAGGTTGAAAGGCTGAGCGATTACGAAGCCCTCATCAATGCGGATGTGTCGGCATTTTACGGGCATCGCGGCCTTCCGCACAACTCCCGGCCTTCGGTTGCTGATAATAATGATGAGGTGGAGGTGGATGAGGATACGGATAATTCCGCGGGGGCGGAAGAAGAAGTCAGCATTGAGATCAATGACAGGCCGCTGAATGAGATACTCGAAGAACTCGACATGCTGGTGGGACTCAAGGATATCAAGAAGAAGGTAAGGGAATATGTCGATTACGTATGTTATCTTCAGTACCGCCGCGAAAAAGGGCTGAAAGATGACGAAAGTATTCACCTGCACAGCGTGTTTACCGGAAATCCAGGTACGGGAAAGACCACGGTGGTGAAGTTGCTGGGGCAGATCTATCATTCCATGGGACTGCTCTCCAAGGGGCATGTCCACGCCGTGGAAAGCAGTGACCTGATCTCGGGTTACGTAAGGCAAACAGGCAAGGATACAAAGGAAGCCATTGAAAAGGCACGTGGCGGGATCCTGTTCATTGACGAAGCCTATATGCTGTTCAAGGATCATACCAGCAACGACTTCGGGCCCGAAGCCGTGGCTGCCCTCATCGTGGAGATGAGCGACGGACCGGGCGACATCGCCATCATGGTGGCCGGCTACCCGGTGGAGATGGAGCGGTTTTTGGATTCAAACCCGGGGCTGAAATCCCGTTTCAGGAATTATTATCATTTCGAGGATTATACCCCGGCCGAATTGGTGGAAATAGCCGGGTTTGCGGCACGAAAAAAAGAGGTGGTACTCTCTGATCAGGCCATTGTCAAAATGAAGAAGATCCTGACGGATGCCTATCGCAGGCGCGACCGCAGCTTCGGCAACGCCAGGCTTGCACATTCACTGGTCGACGAAGCCAAGATGAACCTTGGCATCAGGCTGGTGCGGAACTATGATCCGGAGAAGCTTACCAGGGAACTGCTGACAACCATCGGCGGTGAGGATGTGGTCGACACCACGGCGTGCAGGACGGAAGAAAGGCTGGATCTCGATGTCGACAAAGCACTGCTCGACCAGGCCATGGCCGAGTTGAACGAGCTTACGGGCCTTCATTCCATCAAGCAGGAGATGCAGGAACTGGTGCGTCTGACCCGCTACTACCGTGAGATGGACAGGGATGTGCTCAGGGCTTTCTCCATGCATTCGGTATTTATGGGTAACCCGGGCACGGGAAAAACCACCGTGGCACGCATTATCGGAAAGGTCTTCAAGGCCCTCGGGATGCTCGAACGCGGGCACCTCGTCGAAGCCGATGCCAGCGATCTCATCGCAGGCTTTATCGGACAGTCGGCACTCAAAACCAAAGAACTCGTTAAAAACGCAATGGGTGGCATACTGTTCATCGACGAAGCCTATGCCATCACCGAAGGGCAGGGCGGCAGGGGAGGCGACGACTTCGGGAAAAAGGCCGTTGCCGCACTCATCAAGGAGATGGAAGACCACCGGGGCGAATTTGCCGTGATCGTGGCCGGATACCCCGACAATATGGAGGAGTTTATCAAATCCAACCCGGGTATCAAGTCGCGCTTCGACCGCACCTTCCATTTTGAGGATTTTTCGGAAGAAGAGCTCTGGCTGATCGCGGTCAATATGTTTGCCGCCAAAGGCGTGAAAGCCGATCAGGAGGCGGCCGCGCACCTGAAGGCATATATCGCACACCTTTACGCCAATCGTAACAAGTTCTTCGGAAATGCCCGCTCGATCAGGAAGCTTGTCGAGAAGAGCTTCCGCAACCATGAGCTTCGGATGGCAGACCTCAGCAGGGAAGAACGGACCGAAAAAGTGATCTCGGCACTCACCCTGAAGGATGTGGCGGAATTTGTGCCCGGCGGTGAAAAGACCGAAAAAAAGGGAATTGGCTATAAGTTCGGCTGATAAAGGATTATTCGTCCTCCGTGAGCTTTTCGATCATGCGGGCATCCGCATCGGCTTTTGCATCTTCTCCCAGCTCCCTGTAGATGTTCTCCCTGAGAAGATAGGCAAGGATATCCCGCTCGTCGATGCGCAGCACCTCTTCCAGATCGCGCAGTGCTTCCCTGAACTTCTTAAGCCGTGCCAGGGCCTCTGCCCGGCAATTGAGGTAGAGGGCATCGCGGGGCTCCAGCTTTACGGCAATGTCAAAGTCGATCAGGGCATCCCTCGATAATCCCTCCGAAAGCATGAGGTGCCCCCTTCTGAAATAATAGAAGGCCTGGTTCCTGTCCAGGGCGATGCCACGGTTGAATTCCTCCAGCGCTTCCGGCATCATGCCACTGTCGTGATAGGCCATGCCCCGCTCGATGTGCGCCCAGGCATTTTCCGGCTTTTCTTCCAGTGTGGCGGTGGTGCGCCGGATGATCTCCTCAGTGCTTTCCTCTTTGTCTGCAGATGCAGCCACCGGCGCCCTGACATATGCGGCGGCGGCTCCCTTGCTTTCGTCGCCCATCATTTCAGGATATCCGGCCTTATCGAGATAGCACTCGAAAAAGCCGGTAAAATCGCCGGCAACCAAGCCCCAGCTTTCCGGCGGCTCTTCGTGGAAGGCGTCAAATACCGGCGACTCGGCATGCCCGTCCCTCGTATGGACAAATACCAGGTATTCGCCCGTTGAAGACCTGCAAAAGGGAATATAGGGGCAGGCCGGCAGGGAATCGCTGTGCCTGGCGGCAAGGGAATGATATGCTTCGGCAATTTCCTCAATGCCGAGCAGATAATTGGCATTCCAGGCGGCCGTTTCAAAGTCGCCCTCGCGGAGCATCCCCGCCAGGCTGTCGTTCACGATCATCCCCCCGTTGGAGTAGGCGAGAAATGCCTTGTGAGAGGCCGGAAGCCTGATACCGTATTCATCCTCAAAGGAGGCAACCACCTCCATGTTGGCGGGATCGTTGAAATGGCAGTGGGCCATGCCGCTGCCGATCAGGAGGTCGAGCCGGTGTATTAATCCTTCGATCCGTGTTTTCATGCTTCTTTATCAGTCGGGGTGAAACCTGGGAATGTCATCGGCCCGTGGTTTCGGCTTTCGGACAATTTTTGGCTTGCTGCGCTTGATGACCGGGCGGGGGTCTTTCTTTTCCGTTACAACCGGCACGGTCTTTCTTTCGCTTTCCCATGCATAAAGCTCAGCCCTGAAGGCACGGAAACCATTGCTCAGCGTTCCCCTCAGGCTCTCATTTTTGTCGTCGGGAACTCCCTTTTTCCTTTTTCCCGAAAAGAAAAACATAAGGATCTTGAATAAGACATAAAGAATGCTGACAATAATGATCAGCGAGAGGGTGGCCAAAGTTACGGCCGACATCATCACCGTTAGTACGGTGAAAACAATAATCCGTACAGGGGCATACCAGCCATGCATTCGTATGCTTTCGGTAATGATGAGGCTGAAAAGGGCCAGGTACAGCAGGTTGATGATGTTCATGAACCATATGGCTGAACTGCCGCTCAGTAAAACATTCAGCCCTTGTTCCGGCAGGATCAGCTGGTAATAATCCCCCGCCATGCTGTTCCTGAAAAGCAGGGCGATAAAGAGCAAAGCCGTGATATAGGCACCCGTGCGAAGTGCCCACCAGTTGGTGCTGAAATAGTTTTTCGGGCCTGTTACCAGGAAAAAGAAATATTCGGGGATCACGCCTGCCGACCAGGGAATGCGGTAATACCAGTTATAAGCCCGGCCGTTCCCCCTCCGGCGGGAGGCGATGTACCCGTCCCAAACGGAGGCAAACCGCAAACCGTAACGGATCGACAGGGAGATAAGGAATACGGAGGCCAGCAGTCCGAAGAATGACAGAATGAAATTCAGCATAACAATCGATTATCTTGTTAAAAGGCCGCGGCGGCGGCCGAAAAACAATATGTAAAAACGGTAAACAAGATACAGGGCCAGCAGCGTAAGAAAAAACAATGCGGTGTACATTCCCGCGAAAAAATAAATGATCATCAGGGGCAGTATCACCAGCGACCGGATGGTTCCGTACCTGGCCCTGAAAAGCCTGTAACTTCTTATTGCCACTACCACGGCCATGCCCGTGAAAGCGGCCAGCAGGAAAATGCCGAGCCACTGCCAGGCGGATGCATCTGCCGGGCCATGAAAGGAAAAGGGGTTGAACGATTCCCATTTTCCGGAACTCAGGAAGAGCGAAAGGCTGAACAGCAGGCCGAGTATGAACGACCCGCTGACATGCCAGGGGCTTTCCCTGAAACCAATGCCGCGTCCCGACTTACTGCTGAGATAGATGTCGAGGCGGTAAAGTTTCTTTCGTACAAAATACAGGATCACCAGCAGCAGGATCATGCCTGCCAGGATCAAAAGCAGCGGGGGGCCCGAATAGAGGCTTGTAGCTTGTTGGGTACTGTCCACCTTGATGAATGATGTTTGAAAGATTGCGGGCAAATATAAAAAAATACGGCCAGTTCCGGGCAAACAGGTGAGAATTCTTACATTTACCGGCAAAGACGCATTCATGACACTTTTAAACCCGATCGTGACAAAATGCCCCCATTGCGGCTCCCTGATGAGCGACTATGAACTGATGTCGTACACCGTATTCCATTCCGAAAACTATTCCGACGGTAAGTCTGACAATGGCATTCCCGATGAAAAGATGGTCAGCATTTGTGTTGAATGCAGACGGCCTTTCTGGCGCAATGATGCCATCCTTCCCGGCGGTGATCACGGGGAAGCATCCGCCGGTCTCCCTTTTGCCGGGGACATTAACGAGTATCTGTGGGATTTTGAAGACAACAGGCAGCTGCAGCGCATCGGCTTTTATAAAGGCCTGCTGGATGATGGTTTTCACGATTCAGATGAAAAAGAAGCATACCTGCGCACACGGCTCTGGTGGGCGGTGAATGACCTGCTCAGGTATCGCAGGCGATGGATGCCTCCTTTTCGCCCCCGGCTTATCCTGGAAGCCATCAGGCATAACAGGATGAACCGGCGCCTGTTCATGAGCTACAGGCAACTGATGCAAAAAAATCTTGAAAGGCTCATGTTCCTGTACATCAAAGGCGGCGACGCCGACCCGCTTTACCTGGCAAATATGTACAGGGAAAAAGGGGATTTTGCCAAAGCTGCCGGGATCATTGCAAAATCAGACAGCAAAAAGGATGTGTTTTTCCGGCTTCTTGTGAAAAGGATCAGGCGCAGAGATTCCATGGTATTTGAGATCAAATGAGTATATATGCGTTTTTTCAGATAAAAGTTATTGTAATCGGGGTGATCCATTTCGGAATTTCTTTGTAGTTTTGCCGGCGTTCGGCGTGGGGTGGAAAACACGCGTCAGGAATCCCACATCATATTTAATATTAAGACCAGCAGGCATGAACGACAAACTTCAGGAACTGACCACTAAGATCTATCAGGAAGGTTTTGAAAAAGGAAAAAAAGACGCCGACGAGATCGTCGGCAAGGCCAAATCAGAGGCAGAAGCCCTGGTGAAAGATGCCAAAAAGGAAGCAGCCCGTATCGTGGAGGATGCCCGGAAAGAGGCTGAAGAACTCAAAAAGAATGTGCAGTCAGAGCTGACCCTCTCCTCGCGGCAGGCCACCAATGCCCTGAAACAGCAACTTGTGGAACTGGTTTCGCAAAAGAGCATTGATGAAGCCCTCGGCAAAGCTTTCGACGATAAGGAGTTTATCGGAAAGATCATCCTGGCCATCGCCGGGAACTGGGAGAAGATCGACAAGAGCGGCGGGGATGTTTCACTGCTCCTGCCCGAAAAAGACAGGGGAAAGCTCGACGATTTCCTGCAGGGCAAAGTGGCCGGACAGCTCAGCGCAGGCCTGGATATCGACTATGATGAAGGCGTCAAAAGCGGCTTCCGGATCGGCCCCGCCGACGGCCATTTCAGGATCAGCTTTACCGACGACGACTTCCGGAATTTCTTCATGCAATACCTTCGTCCACGTACCAGGAAAATTCTTTTTGAGGAATAAGCAGGAGGAAAAGCTTTGAAAAAACAATATCATTACCTGGTTGCCGGACTTCCTGAACTCCTGCTCGATGAGGGCAGGCTTAAAACCACGCCCGCTGCGCTGAAATCAGACTTCGGGAGTGCGTTGCAATCAGCCGACCTCGACCTGCTGAATGTGCTCTTCCTTCAACATGATAATGCCAACCTGCTTAACCTCCTCGAAAAAACAGAGGCCGGATTCGATGACAGGGGAAACTTTTCGCAGGAACTGCTCGAAGAGCAAATACGCAACCAGGACGGCAGCCTGCCCGAATACATGAACCGCTTCATTGCCGACTATAAGGAAAACCAGCGGGATAAGTCCGAAATGCTATGGGAAACCCTGCTCGAAGAGTATTATTATGCATACGGGATGCAAATGGAGAATGAATTCCTCGCAAAGTGGTTTACTTACCAGTTTAATAAGCGTGCCCTGGTTACGGCCCTGATCAGCCGCAAATATGAACTGATTGCGGAAAATCACCTGCCGGGAGATCAGGGGATCAGCAACCAGCTTTTGCGGAGCAATGCCCGCGACTTCGGCATCTCGGGAGAATTCCCGGAAGTTGAAAAGGTGCTGCAGGCTTTTGAAAACGAAAACCTCCTGGCCCGTGAAAAGGCACTCGACCGGGTCGACTGGGAATGGATAGATGAAAACACCTTTTTCAACTATTTTACCATTGAAAAGATACTTGGCTTCTTTCTGCAGTTCATGCTGGCCGACCGCTGGATGAAACTCGATGAAAATGAAGGAAGGAGATTGTTCGGCGAATTGCTCGAAAAGCTCGATCAGGGTTATGAGCTTCCCGGCGAATTCAGTGTTGCCGGCATTCAGCAGAAGAAGCGGGAAGTGGAGTGATCAGATAGGATTAATTACAAAATACCGATATCATAATGACGAAAGGAAAAGTTAACGGAATTATTTCTAACCTGGTGATCGTTGAGGTCGACGGCCCGGTGTCGCAAAATGAGATTTGCTTTATCCTGTTGGGCGATACCCGGCTGATGGCGGAAGTGATCAAGGTGAACGGAAATAGCGCCTATGTCCAGGTTTTTGAGAGTACCCGTAACATGAGGACGGGCGACAGCGTTGAGTTTGCCGGACACATGCTCGAGGTTGCCCTTGGCCCCGGCATACTGTCGAAGAATTTCGACGGACTGCAAAACGACCTGGATAAGATGAAGGATGTTTTCCTGAAGCGGGGCGAATATACACCGGCCCTGGAAGACGATAAGAAATGGAAGTTCAGGCCCCTGGCAACACCCGGCGACAAGGTAATGGCGGGATCGTGGCTGGGTGAGGTTACCGAGAACTGGATTGCCCACAAGATCATGGTGCCATTCAAACTGGATGGAAAGTATACGGTGAAGTCGGTGGTTGCCGAAGGCGAATACACCATCCTTGACACCATCGCGGTGATTGCCGACCATGAAGGCAATGAACACCAGGTGACCATGATGCAGAAATGGCCGGTGAAGATCGCCATCAGGGCCTACCGCGAAAAGCCGCGCCCATTTAAAATGATGGAAACAGGCATCCGTTGCATCGACTCCCTGAACCCCATCGTGGAAGGCGGTACGGGCTTCACCCCGGGCCCCTTCGGAACGGGTAAAACGGTATTGCAGCATGCGCTGTCGAAACACGCAGAGGCCGACATGATCATCGTGGCTGCCTGCGGAGAGCGCGCCAACGAGGTGGTCGACATCTTTACTGAGTTCCCGGAGCTGGACGACCCGCGTACGGGGCGTAAACTCATGGAGCGTACCACCATCATCGCCAACACTTCGAACATGCCTGTGGCCGCCCGCGAAGCATCTGTCTACACGGCCATGACCATCGCCGAATACTACCGCTCGATGGGGTTGAAGATACTCCTGCTCGCCGACTCCACCTCGCGCTGGGCACAGGCCCTCCGGGAGATGTCGAACAGGATGGAAGAACTCCCGGGACAGGATGCATACCCCATGGACCTGCCGGCCATCATCTCCAATTTTTATTCCCGCGCAGGATATGTTTACCTGAACAGCGACACAACGGGAAGTATCACCTTTATCGGGGCCGTTTCGCCTGCCGGCGGAAACCTCAAGGAACCGGTTACCGAATCGACCAAAAAGGCAGCACGCTGCTTCTACGCGCTATCTCAGCAAAGGGCCGACAGTAAACGGTACCCGGCCGTAGACCCCATCGAAAGCTATTCGAAATACCTCGAATACGACGAATTTATCGAATACCTGAAGGAAAACATTTCGGAAGAATGGCTCGGGCAGATCCTGTATGCCAAAAACCTTCTCATACGGGGCAAGGAAGCCTATGAGCAGATCAATATCCTGGGCGACGACGGCGTGCCCATCGACTACCACCTGCGATACTGGAAATCGGAAGTCTTTGACTTTGTGATCCTGCAGCAGGATGCTTTCGACGATATCGATGCCTCCACACCCATCGCGCGTCAGCGCTATATGATGGATGTCATCATGCGGATCGTGAAAGAAGATTATGATTTCGAAAACTTCGAGGAGGTTAATGAATACTTCAGGAGGATGATCAATGTGCTCAAGCAGATGAACTATTCGGAGTTTGAGTCGGAGCAGTTTAAGAAATTCGAGGCGGAACTCGAAGAAATATTAAATGAAAGGAAGGTGGCCGGGGAGGCATAAAAACCCGCGGCACCTCAAAAGTATTGAATATGGAAACTCAGGCATTTCAAAAGGTTTACACCAAAATCACCCAGATCACCAAGGCAACCTGTTCGCTGCATGCCACCGATGTGGGCAACGAGGAACTGGCCCTGATCGGCGGCCGCCTGGCACAGGTGGTCAAGATCATCGGCGACCATGTAACGCTGCAGGTCTTTGGCGGCACCGAAGGCATCCCCACCAATGCCGAGGTCACCTTCCTCGGAAAGGCTCCCTCGCTGAAGGTGAGCGATGACCTGGCAGGAAGGTTCTTCAATGCCTTCGGCGATCCCATCGACGGAGGGCCCCGCGTGGAAGGGGAGGAGATCGAAATTGGAGGTCCCTCGGTGAACCCGGTGCAAAGAAAAAAACCCAGTAAGATGATCTTTACCGGCATCGCCGGCATCGACATGAACAACTCATTGGTGACAGGGCAGAAGATCCCCTTCTTTGCCGATCCCGACCAGCCCTACAACCAGGTGATGGCCATCGTGGCCCTCAGGGCAAAAGCCGATAAGATCATCCTGGGCGGGATGGGGCTGACCAACGACGACTACCTTTTTTACAAAAATGTTTTCGACAATGCCGGCGCCCTCGATCGCATTATCAGCTTTGTGAATACCACCGACGACCCCCCCGTGGAACGCCTCCTGATACCCGACATGGCCCTGACGGCGGCCGAATATTTCGCAACCAAAAAGAACGAAACCGTGCTGGTGCTGCTCACCGACATGACCCTCTACGCCGATGCACTCAGCATCGTTTCCAACAGGATGGACCAGATCCCCTCCAAAGACAGCATGCCGGGATCCCTCTACAGCGACCTTGCCAAAATCTACGAAAAAGCCGTGCAGTTCCCCGATGGAGGATCCATTACCATCATCGCAGTGACCACACTCTCGGGCGGCGATATCACCCATGCCATCCCCGACAATACGGGCTATATCACCGAAGGACAGTTGTTCCTGCGCCGCGATACCGATATTGCCAAGGTGGTGGTCGACCCCTTCAGGAGCCTCTCGCGCCTCAAGCAAAACGTGATCGGCAAGGATACACGCGAAGACCATGCCCAGGTAATGAACGCATCCATCAAGCTATATGCCGAGGCAGCCAACGCCAAAACGAAACTCGAAAACGGCTTCGACCTGACCGACTTCGACGAGCGGGCGCTGGATTTTGCCAAACAATATTCGAACGACCTCCTGGCCATCGACGTGAACCTCGGTGCCGATGAGATGCTGGATAAAACATGGGGACTGTTCGATAAATATTTTAAACCCGACGAAGTGGGGATCAAACAGGAAATGGTTGATAAATACTGGCCAGGAAAGAATGCTTAAACAATTACTTTAATTGCCGATCTGAATTATGGCTATCAAATTCCATTATAATAAAACCTCGCTGCAACAGCTTAACAAGCAGTTGAAAGTAAGGCAAAATGCACTCCCTACGCTCAAAAACAAGGAGTCGGCCCTCAGGGTGGAAGTGAAAAAGGCCAGGGATGAAGCCCGGAAGCTGAACAGGCAACTGGAACAGAAGATACAGGAAAATGAAGGCACCCTCAGGCTGTGGAATGAGTTTGACCCCACACTGCTTGGCATCAAAGACGTTAACCTGATGGTGAAAAAGATTGCCGGTGTGAAAACGCCGGTGCTGCAAAATGTGGAATTCATCATCAGGGAATTCAGTGTTTTTAACAATCCCTCCTGGTTTATGGACGGGATGAAGATTGTGGAAGAACTGGCCCGGATCGCCATCGAAAGGGAAGTGTATGAACGCAAAACCGAACTGCTCGAACATGCCAGGAAAAAGACCACGCAAAAGGTGAACCTCTACGAAAAGGTTCAGATACCGGGCTATGAAGAGGCTATCCTGAAAATCAAACGATTTATGGAAGATGAGGAAAACCTTTCAAAGGCATCCCAGAAAATTGTTAAAAGCCGTATGGAAAAACAAAAAGAGGAGGCAGCCTGATGATCATCCCCATGAAAAAATATTCCTTCCTGATCCATCATGCGGATTTTGAGCCCTTCCTGGAAGAACTCCAGAAGCTGGGCGTGCTGGATGTGATCGACCGGAAGGCGGCCCCCGACGAAGAAACATCGCAGCGGATACAACGCTCCGAACAGATAAAGAAAGCCGTCAGGTTCCTGAAGTCGAAGGCCGTAAAGGACAGCCCGGAAAAGACCGCCCGCCGGGCCGGCGAGATACTCGATGAGGTCATGCACCTTCAGACTGAAATTGAAAGCGCCAGGCAAAAGATCACGGGGCTTGAAAAAACCGTGCATTTCCTGAAACCCTGGGGTGAGTTTTCGAAGTCGCTCATTGCCAAACTTTTCAACCAGGGGCTTCAGGTACGCTTTTTTGTTGTTTCCGATAAGAAATTCGATCCGGACTGGTCATCCGAATATTATCTCGAAGAGATCAGCAGGGGCGAAGGACAGGTATATTTCGTGATTTTTCAGCAGGAAGGTTCAACCATTGATATTGAAGCGGAAGAGGTGAAGGTGCCTGTCAGGGATGCCGGCGAGGTCATGGAGGAGATCCGGACCCTGGAAGAGCGCATCAGGGAGATTGAAGATTTTTTTGCTGAAAATGCACGTGCTTTCATCCCTGTTCTGGAAGCAGAAAAACTGCGCATCGACGACAAGGTGGCATTTGACCTTGCCGTTGGCAATACGGCGAGGGAGGCCGATGAACGCCTGATGATCCTCGAAGGCTGGGTGCCGGTGGAGCGCATGAAGGAACTGGATTCATTCCTCGACGGACAGGGCGTTTATTTTCTCACCGCCGATCCCGGCCCCGGTGAAAAAGTGCCGGTATTGCTGAAAAACGGTCCCTTCAGCCGGCTCTTCGAACCCATCGGAAAACTGTATTCACTGCCCGAATACGGCGAACTGGACCTGACGCCCTTCTTTGCGCCCTTCTTCATGCTCTTTTTTGGCTTTTGCCTCAGCGATGCCGGTTACGGACTGCTCTTCCTCATCCTGGCTACCCTGTTCAAAAGAAAGGTCAGCCCTTCCATCAGACCCATCCTTACACTGATGCAATGGCTGGGAGGCTCCACGGTGGTATTTGGCGCACTGACGGGGACATTTTTCGGCATCAACCTCATAGAGGTCATCGACAGGGGAGGGCTCACCTGGCTGAGCCACCTCAGGGGCTATATGCTCGAATCGGTCAAGATGTTCTATTTTGCCCTGATCCTCGGAGGCATACAGATCATATACGGCATGGTCATCAAGGTGGTCAACATTAAAAAACAAAACGGCATCAGGTATGCATGGTCCACCATCGGCTGGATCATCCTCATTTTGGGAAGCCTGGCATATTATCTGCTCGGCAGCGGTTCCGGCAATGAGAACGGCATGCCGGACATCTTATTTTACGCCTTGCTGGCCGTTTCCGGTTTTATGATCCTTTTCCTGAACAATCCCGGAAAGAATGTGCTGGTCAACTTCGGCGGAGGGCTGTGGAGCGTATACTCCATTGTTACCGGCGTGCTTGGCGACCTGCTCTCGTATATCCGCCTTTTTGCCCTCGGTGTGTCAAGTGCCATCCTGGGCTATGTTTTCAACGACCTGGCGGTGCAGATAAGCGGCAGCCTGCCTGTTGTCAGCCAGTTGATATTCATTATTATCCTGCTGATTGGCCACGGCTTGAATATCTTCATGGCTTCGCTGGGAGCTTTTGTTCACCCCATGCGTCTGACCTTTGTGGAGTTTTACAAGAACGCGGGCTTTTCAGGCGGGGGATTGGGTTATGACCCGCTCAGAAAGAAGGAAACACAAAAAGGATGATGGCTAATGCTCATCCTGAAACTGGAATATGAAAGAAACGAAATAAAGTATTCATTAAACAAACAGGAGATTATCTTATGGAACTAGCTTTGATTTTAGCTTATGTCGGGATGGGTCTGATGATTGCCCTTGCCGGTATCGGAAGTGCCTTTGGCGTGTCGATGGGAGGAAATGCCGCACTGGGTGCACTGAAGAAGAATGACGAAGCCTTCGGGAATTACATGCTGCTGAGCTCCCTGCCCGGCACGCAGGGTTTGTACGGTTTTGCGGGTTTCTTCATGATCAACTCCAGCGGTGTGATCACCGATCAGTTGACCATCCTCGAAGGGGCGGCCATTTTTGGCGCCGGCCTGGCATTGGGGCTGGTGGCCCTGTTTTCCGCCATCCGGCAGGGAGGTATCTGTGCCAATGGTATCGCAGCCATTGGCTCCGGCTATAACGTATTCGGGAAAACCATGATCCTGGCCGTATTCCCCGAACTATACGCCATCATCGCCTTTGCCGCAACCTTCCTCATCCTGATCAGCTCGGGAATGCTGGGATAAGCAATGGAAATCCCGCTCACAAACAGCTATCCTTCACTTCGTTCGGGATAAACCGCTTCCGCTGCGCGGAAGATTGTCCATTCGGCATCGTCCATTTCAGATACCTGACGCCGGAAAATGGTCGCCAGTTACCAGGTACAAGGATCAGAACAACTGGTTGCCGGTTGATAGTCAAATTGTCAATAATCCCTCAAACAGCGAACGCTGAGACCGGCAGCCTTGGTGATGCTGAGGTTGTACTGCCGATCCACTTTCATGGTGTTACTGAGGCCACGGTTCCATGCATACATGCCAGAGGCCTCCGACGATGCCCACCACTTGCCACCGATGCCAACCATTACAAAGAAACCACTGAAGGAGTTGCGATAGCCACCTGGCAGACCTGCAAAGTCGAACAGGTCGGTGCCGTTGCCAATTGTACTCCAGCCGCTGCTGGTCTTCAGGTTCGCCCCGGCATCATAACCACGATAAGCCCAATTATCCCACATATTGTCACCAATCCCATACTGGCTGTCCACCGCCCCTTCCAGCACCTTCCACTCCTCGTCGGTGGGCAGGTGCCAGCCAGGCGGACAAATACCCTGTACCCCCTGCTGGCTGGTGTATTGCATCATTTCGTTCCACTGGTAGAGGCCGCCGTACTTGGCGCAACTGTCGGGTTCGTTTTCGTAGCAGTATTTTTCTATTATTCCATTGTCCGATTGATTTTGGCTTCCAGAGATCATTGTTCCTACATTCAGGTTTTCCTTCAGCCAGCACTGGCTGAAGACCTTGATGGTGTTGTACACCTGTCCTTCATAATACACCATGGGCGTTCCCGGGCAGGGGATGTTGGTGTCGAACCGGAAGATGTAGGTGGTGTTTTCCTCCGGGGAATCCAGCATGCCGGATTGATAGGTCCCTGCATAGCCGATATAAAGCAGTTCATCGCCGGGACTGAAGGAGAAATCCTGGATATCTTCTATTGCCTTAAGCTGTGGAAAATAATCCTCACTGCCGGTGTATTCCAGCGTAGCAGTCCGGCCGGAATGGAATCCTGCCTGCAGGATCCTGATACTATGGCCCTGTCCCTGCCAGCGGGCAGTGAAGAAATACAGGTTCCCGCCACCGGGACTGAACCTGAAAGAATGTTTTCCTTTATCCAAAACCTTTTCAGTTTGAACAATCATTCGTCCCAGGTTATCTGTCACGGTGATGCTGACCTTATCCTTCTCAGGAACATACAGCGAAACGGTTGTCTGGTCTGCCACCGGGTTGGGGTAATTCTGAAAAACCTGGAATGAATTGTCTCCTTTGGAGATATCAGGCATTCCAACATAGTAAATGGATAACGCCGTATCGGGCCAATAAAGTACCGTTTCACCCCCCTGGGTGCGGTTCATGATCTTGATGCTGTCAAGCTGCACATAAGCGATGCTGTCGAAAGCGATAAAGGTCAATTCAATGGTGTTTTGACCCCTGGCGCTTGAAAAAATCCCTGTCACCAGAATTAAAAGTAAAATTCTTGTTTTCATGGAATAAGGTTTTAGGTAATGCAAGATACCACTAATTCATTTGAGTTTAAATATTTCGACCTTTTTTTCATAAATCCCGCTTTCGCGGGATAATTTGAACAGACAAATTGGCAAATTGTCAATAATTCCTCAAACAGCGAGTGCTATAACCCGGCGGGCACTTCCGCTGCGCGGAAGATTGTCCATTTCCCCGAACCCCGTGCCACCATCCCGCTTTACATGGTTACATGGTTACATGCCTGCCCCGAGAATCGGGGGTTACATGGTTAAATGGTTAAATGGTTAAATGGTTAAATGGTTAAATTCGTGAGACTGCCTTTTTATGAGCGAAGCGAAATGAAAAGGCAGTCTCACGAATATTTAGCACTGAAACACTGAAACACTGAAACACTGAAACACTGAAACCACCGAGGTCTCGGGGCAAGCACTGAAACACTAAAACACTGTTGATTCGGTGATTCGATGATT
>CAZHFC010000014.1:0-77453 GCA_964531985.1 uncultured Bacteroidales bacterium | reverse complement strand
ATCAACAGAAAACCATTAATAAAAAAGAGACTGCCCCTTTTGAGACAGCCTCTTCAGAAATAATATAACCTTAAAGATATTACCTGATCACAAGTTTTTGTGTAAGGTAGCCGTTTGCGGTTTCCATTCGGATGAAATACACGCCGGATCCTATGCCGCTTACATCTATGCTGGCAGCTTTTTCATTGACATTCATTTCGCTGACGGTTTGGCCGATATGATTATAAATGCTCAGTTTTTCGATAAGGAGGTTCGACTGTACATTTACTTTGTTGATGGCCGGGTTCGGGTAGACCAGCATTTCGATGCGGCCGGCATTGTCTTCGCCGATGCCGATGCCGCTTTCCACGGTCAGGGTTACCGGAACTTCCATAAACTGGTTCAGCGGATCGTTGGTATTGAAAACCAGGTTTGCCGTATACACACCTTCTAGCAGGTTGGTAGCGTCGTAGCTGACGGTTACGTCATCGTATTCGCCTGCCATTACCGTTCCCGATTCGGGACTGACGGAAAGCCATCCTTCGATGGGTGTACCGGTAAGTATGCCCTGGATGTTCCAGTTGGCATCAATGCCGGGGGCGAGGTGTCCCCAGCCCGGCCCGGTGCTGATCCAGTCGCCATTATATACGGCGGGGCCGGCATCCGTTCCGATGGGATGGCTGAGGGTGGTCTGGTTCACATAGCATGCAACCCAGATATCTTCACCCGTAACGGGGATGGGAGTTGCGAGTGTGATCACGTTCCAGTCGAGTTGCAGGGGGGTAAAAGCCTGTTCGGCGAGCATGGGGCCCGGGAGGTAATCGAGGTTCATCCCGTATACCCTTACTGCCAGGTCATCGGCAGGAACCGGGTCGTTGATGAAGACCCTGACTTTATATAATTCCATGCCTGCATACTGGTTTACCATGGATGCCGGGAATTTTGCGGCAGCCTGCCACGCACCGGGTGCTGTCAGGCCCACTGAGCTGTTGTTCGGTCCGTCGTAATTCAGGGTTACATCGTCGGTTGCCGGTGCGGCACCGCCCGGTTTGGGAAGTTCGATCATTTCGAAGCCGGCATTGCCTTTGGCAAAGATCATGCTGCTGCCTGCCGGGATGATCACCTCGTCCTTGGTATCCGTAACATCATAAACCACGGAAATCATATAATTGAGGTCGGCACCGCCCACATTGGAAACGGTCAGGTTCTGATCGCTGGTGGTTCCCGATGCAATGGTTTCTTCGAGTACCATCGGATCGACTTCGATGGCGGGATCGGTAGAGCCGCCCAGTTGCTTATATTCAACATCGTCGACGTAGTAAAGGGGAACGTCCGATCCCTGTGCACCTGCGTAGAAGTTGACACCGCCGAGCTGGTTGGCACCGGAACCGCCGTTGGCCAGTGAACTCCATACCCATGAGTGGATCATCACACCGTCGAGGTACATTTCGGCCAGGTCGTTATCCAGGTCGATATTATGGTCGATATCGAGCCAGGTATCATGGTCGAATGAAAAGTTAACGGTTGCCCCGTCAACGACAAATTCGCCCGTTCCGTCGGCATTGAAATACACTTCGATGGCCCATTCAACGCCAGGAGCCTGATAGTGCTGGAAATTATAATAACCTGCATTTCCGGAAGGGATGTAATACATCCAGTTCACGGCGAATTCGCCGGCGGTTTTGTCGCCGAGCTTATAGATGAGGTCGGTAACACCGTCGACTTCCACTGAATTTGATCCGCTGAAGGCATAATCGTCAACGATCAGGCCGTCTTCCGAAGAGCCGGGATTGTTGCTCCAGGTCATCCACCAGTCGGGGTTGACCACGGCAATATAGTCGCCCACAGTATACGATTCGAAGTCTTCGAAATCAAGCGCCTCGAAGATCTGCTGGTAAAGCACGTCGTCGAGGTAATAAAGCGGGCTGTCGCCTGTCGGGGCGCCGGCATAAACATTAAGTCCGCCGAGCTGGTTTGCGCCTGCACCGCCGCTCGACTGCGTACTCCATTGCCAGGTGTGTATCATCACGCCATCCATCCAAATCTCTGCCACATCTTCATCCATGTCAACGACATTTACAATATCGAGCCATGCTGCAGGTGTATAGGTAAAAGGTGTGGTGTTGCCATCGGTAAGGATCTCGCCGGTTCCGTCGGAGGCGAAATAAACCTCAACGGCCCATTCGACTCCGGGAGCTTCAAAATGCTGAAGGTTGTAATAACCGCCATACCCGCTTTCAATGAGATAGCTGAAAGCAATCTCAAATTTGCCGTTCTGTTTGTCGCCAAGCGGCAAAACCAGGTCGGTAACGCCATCGATCTTCACTGATTTCGTGGGACTGAGTGCATAGTCGTCGCTGATCAGTGCATCTTCGGACGATCCGGGGTTATTACTCCAGGTAGTCCAGTCGGGTGATTCCAGGGCAAGGTAATCACCCACATCGTAGGATTCGAAGTCATCCTGATAGATCACACTCTGGGCAAAAGCAGAAGCGCCCATGAATGCAGCGACCAGGAAAAGGATAAAGGTTCTTTTCATTGCTGTAGAGTTTTAAGTTACTAATAAAGGATTATCAATGCAAATATAATAATAAGGTTTGAAACATTGACAAATTTATCTGAATGATTGCATGAGTGTTTGCTGCAGGCCTGCCTTTTTGCGGGTGAATCCGGAGATGGAGCATAAAGATAAGGGATATCCGCCGTTCAATATAATCCATACATTTGTGCGGCAAGATGCTCGAAAAACGCACATATCTTCCCTGGCTGATCCTGATCGGCCTGATGCTGACCTGGGGAAGCTCCTTTATCCTGATAAAGCAGGGGCTGAAGGGCTTTGATCAGGACAGTGCGGTTGTTGGGGCACTGCGGATAATCATCACGTTCGCAGTCCTGCTCCCTGCGGCAATCTTCCGTACCGGCAGGGTCATGAAAAAGCACTGGATACCGCTTATTGCGGTAGGGCTGACCGGCAATGCCGCCCCGGCATTTCTTTTTGCGTATGCACAAACCGGCATCGACAGCAATACGGCAGGGATACTGAATTCATTAACACCCCTATTCACATTGTTGATCGGGCTGATGTTTTTCAGGCTGCGGCCCGGGTGGCTGCAGATTGCCGGCATTATGGCCGGCCTCGGCGGGGCCGTTGGGCTGATCCATTTCAGCGGCGAAGGCGGCTTTGTCATGAATTTCAACTTTGCCGTTTTTGTATTGATTGCCACCATTTGTTATGCCACTTCCGTCAACATCATCAAAGTTCACCTGGCAGCGCTTGATCCTGTTTCGATCACAAGTTTCAGTTTTCTCTTTATCGGTCCGCCGGTCATTCTTTACCTCTTTCTGTTTACTGATTTTACTGCTTATATGGCGGAAGGCGGGGCGGCCCGGGCCGGGCTGGGCTATATTGCCATACTGGCAGTTGTGGGTACAGCCCTTGCCCTGGTATTCTTCAACAAGCTCATCAAGATGACCAGTGCACTTTTTGCCGCCTCCGTCACCTATATGATCCCCATTGTTGCCATTCTCTGGGGCATCATCGACGGAGAAAGATTCAGCTGGAATTATATCATATGGATCATCCTCATACTGGGCGGGGTATATATGGTCAACACGAACGGGCGCAGAAATAAAAAAAATATATAAAACCTTTGTACTATGAATTTTTTTTCTAATTTTGCACTCCATTTTTGAAAGATTCGGATAAAGAAACAATAATGTACGCAATCGTTGAAATATCAGGGCAGCAGTTCAAAGTCGAGGAGAAACAGGAAATTTTCGTCTACAGGCTTGAAGGAGAAGAAGGCTCCAAGGTTGAGTTTTCGGAGGTATTGCTGATCGACAATAACGGCAAGGTCAGTGTTGGCACCCCGTTTTTAAAGAATGCCCTGGTCAGGGCAAAGATCCTGGAGCACCTGAAAGGTGATAAAGTTCTTGTTTTCAAGAAAAAGAGGAGAAAGGGATACCAGAAGATGAACGGTCACAGGCAGTGTTTGTCGCGCCTGGTCATCGACAGCATCCTTGAATCGGCTCCCGTATCGAAGGTCGAAAAGGAAGAAAAAACAGCCGTTCCGGCAGTTGAAGACAAAAAGGAAAGCAGCGGTGCGGACAAAACCACAACTGTAAAAAAGGCCGCTCCCAAAGCAAGCCCGGCAGCTAAAAAGCCTGCAGCAAAAACCGCAGCCAAAAAACCGGCAGCCCCGAAAAAGGAAAGCAAGCCGAAGGCTGCAGCCCCGAAAAAGGAAAGCAAGCCGAAGGCTGCCCCAAAAGCCAAAAAGGCTGATGAAAAGAAAGACGATAAATAATTTTGCATCATTTAAAATAAAATATCATGGCTCATAAAAAAGGTGCCGGTAGTTCGAACAACGGTCGTGAATCAGAAAGCAAACGACTGGGCGTTAAAATTTTCGGCGGGCAGTTTGCCAAGGCCGGGAACATCATCATCCGCCAGCGCGGTACGGTCCATCATCCGGGTATCAATGTCGGAATGGGCAAAGACCATTCACTCTTCGCCCTGGCCGATGGCAAGGTGGAGTTCAGGAAAAGAAGGAACAACAAATCCTATGTGAGTATTATCACAATGGAAGACGAGGATAAATAGATCAAGGTGTTAAATCATTTCATGTTTGGATCCTCTCCGGCTTGCCCGAGAGGATTTTTTGTTTAGGTAAAAAGGCAACGGCGTGGTATTGTTTAATAAATTTGAAAAAAAATCGCATGCTTCAACTGAATATCATCAAAGAAAATCCCGAACGTGTGATCAGCCTGCTTCGCATCAAGAATTTCGATGCCGGAAAGCTGGTGAGCGAGATCATCGAACTTGACAGGGACAGGCGCGAAACACAGAAAAGGCTCGACGACGGCCTGGCCGAAGCAAACATCCTTGCCAGGGATATCGGCAACCTCTTCAAAAGCGGCAAAACCACCGAAGCCGCTCCCTTGAAAGAACGCTCCACCCAACTGAAGGCGGAAACCCATGAACTGAGCGGCCATCTCGAAAACATAAAAACCACCTTGCAGAATAAACTGTTGCTGCTGCCCAACCTTCCCCACCCGGGGGTTCCGGCAGGCAAGAGTGCCGACGACAACGAAGTGGCTGAAACGGCCTTTTTCGACCCCGGCCTTCCGGAAGACGCACTGCCCCACTGGGAACTGGCCACGAAATACGACATCATCGATTTTGATCTCGGATCCAAGGTCACCGGTGCCGGCTTCCCCTTTTATAAAGGGAAGGGCGCCCGCCTCCAGCGCGCACTGGTTAACTTTTTCCTTGATGAAGCCCTCAAAGCCGGATACACCGAATATCAACCCCCGCTCTTCGTAAATGAAGACTCGGCCTACGGCACGGGACAGCTTCCCGACAAGGACGGACAGATGTACCTGATCGGAGAAGACAGGCTTTATCCCATCCCGACAGCAGAAGTCCCGCTTACCAACATTTACCGTGATGTGATCCTGAACCATGCCGATCTGCCCGTCAGGAACGTGGCCTTCTCAAGCTGCTTCAGGCGCGAAGCCGGTTCCTACGGAAAGGATGTGAGGGGTCTGAACAGGCTGCACCAGTTCGACAAGGTGGAGATCGTACAGATCAGCCACCCTGAAAAATCATATGACCTGCTCGAAGAAATGCGCACCTACGTGGCCTCCCTGCTGCAAAAGCTGCAACTGCCCTACCGCGTGCTGAAGCTTTGCGGGGGCGATACCAGCTTTACATCGGCCATGACCTACGACTTTGAAGTATACAGCGCTGCACAAAAGCGATGGCTGGAAGTGAGCAGCGTATCGAATTTCGAAAGCTTCCAGGCCAACAGGATGAAACTTCGTTTCAGGGACAGTGATGGTAAAACGCGCCTGGCCCATACACTAAACGGCAGCGCCCTGGCGTTACCAAGGGTAGTGGCGGCCCTGCTGGAGAACAACCAGCAGCAGAATGGCATCAAGGTGCCCTCAGCCCTGCAGGATTACACCCGTTTCGACATCATCTCCTGAAACGATTGTTATTCCCACTGCAAAAGATCTGTTTACCGATGAAGTTTTTTAAACATATGACCCTCATCCTGGCGCTGCTGCTGGCAGAAGCCCCGGCCGTGCTCCGGGCCCAGATAGAGATAAGTCCGCTGAGGCAGGAACAGGCAGGAAGCACAAGGGAAGAACAAAGGCTGGCCATACAGTATTACCAAAACCGTGAATACGAAAAGGCCGTTGAAATGTTCACAGTCCTGTACGACAAGGAACCAAGCCACATCAATTACACCTATTACCTGTATTCACTCCTTGAGCTGAGGGAGTACAGTGAAGCCGAAAAGCTTGTCAGGAAGCACCTCCGCAAGAATTCCGACCAGCTCCGTTATCATGTTGACCTGGGCTTTGTATACGGCAGGGCATCGGAGTACGACAAGGCGCAGAAAAAATTTGAGGAGGTGATCGGCAGGATGCCGGCCAGCATCCATGGCGTGAAGGAAACGGCCAACCTCTTTTTCATGCGCCAGCAAAATGATTATGCCATCAGGGCCTATCTTCGCGGAAGGGAACTGTTAAAAGGCGAGTATACCTTCAGCATCGAGCTGGCCACCATGTACGAGCGCAATGGCAATTATCCTGAAATGCTTGAAACCTATCTCGACCACCTTTCCGAAAACCCCGAAGCCATTGAAGATGTGCAGAACCGTTTTCAGAATGCCTTTGCCCGCGACATAGAAAATATCCTTCCCGACCTCCTGCGCGAGAGCCTGCTGGTGAGGTACCAGCAATCGCCCGATGAAATATACCTGAATGAAATGCTGTTGTGGCTATCGGTGCAATTGCGTGATTTTTCCTTTGCCTTTGTGCAGGCCCGTTCACTCGACAGGCGTTTCAGTGAGGACGGCAGCCGTGTGCTTGGGGTTGCCGAACTGGCGCAGGCCAACCGCGACTTTGAATCGGCCATCGAAGCCTACCGCTACATCCTTGACAAAGGCAAAGACAGCCCCCTGTATCTTAACGGCCTGATCGGTTTTCTCGAAGCCCGGTACCAGCAGATCGCCAACAACATTGTGATTGGGGAAGCTGAACTGCTGCAGCTGGAAGAAGCATACCTCGAAGCCCTTGAAGAGTTCGGCATCCAGCAGCGGACCATCCGGCTGCTCAGGGACCTTGCACACCTGCAGGCATTTCATCTCGGAAAAGAAGAGGATGCCATCCATAACCTGATCACCGCCATCGAAGTGCCGGGGCCCGAAAGCATTGGAAGGGCACAATGCAAGCTCGAACTGGCCGACATTTACCTTTTCATGGATGAGGTATGGGAAGCCACCCTGCTGTATTCACAGGTGGAAAAAACCTTCAAAAATGAGCCAATCGGGCACGAGGCAAAACTGAAAAATGCCAGGCTTACCTATTTTATCGGTGAGTTTGAATGGGCCAAAGCGCAGCTTGATGTGCTGAAATCAGCCACCTCGAAACTTATTGCCAACGATGCCCTTGAGCTTTCGCTTTTTATCGGCGACAACATAGAGGCCGACAGCACCTATGCCGGACTGCAGATTTTCTCGAGGGCGGAACTGCTGTTTTACATGAACAGGTATGAGGATGCACTGCAGATGCTCGATTCGGTATACACGCTGGCAGCATGGCATCCGCTCTTTGATGAGGTGCTTTATAAAAAGGCGGAGATCATGATCCGGCAAGGGCGCTACCAGCTGGCCGACAGCCTGCTGCAACAGATCAGTCTTTCCTATCCCGACGACATACTGGGCGATGATGCGCTCTTCCGGCGGGCACAGCTGCAGGAAGAAGCTTTCGGCGACAGGGAAAAGGCCATGGAGCTGTATCGTGAATTGCTGACCCGGTACCCCGGCAGTGTCTTTACCATGGAAGCACGCCGGAAATTCAGGACCCTCCGGGGGGATGATGTCTGAAAAAGCCGCTTCCTGTCATCATTGCAAGCCGGATTCAAGGGATAATTCAGCCAACAAAAAACCGGCCGTCAGGAACTTTCAATAAATTTTGCCAGTCCGATAAAATCTGCCGGACCCAGTTGCTCGGCCCTTTTGGATAACAAAGTATCGACTGTCCCGGTATCTTTCCCCGAAAGCAGTGCCTTTAATGCATTCCGTAATGTTTTCCGGCGCTGGTTGAAAGCCGTTTTCACCAGCTTGATATAAAACGCCTCGCTGCATCCGATGCCGGTGATATGGTTCCGGCGCAAAGTAATGACGGCCGATGTTACTTTGGGGGGAGGATAGAAAACGTGGGGGGAGACCGTAAAAAGGTATTCGACATCAAACCATGTCTGCAGCAATACGCTGAGAATTCCGTAAACTTTGGTTCCCGGGGCCGAGCGTATCCTGTCGGCAACCTCTTTCTGTATCATGAGCACAGCCGATGCAATGCGGTTACGGTCTTCCAGTATCCTGAAAAAAACCGGTCCGGAAATATTATAGGGAAGGTTGCCGGCAATCTGGTAACTGGAAGAAGGGATTTTTCGCAGGTCAAACTTCAGGAAATCGGCATGAATGATCTGAGCGGCAGCATGCGGGAAACGATCGCGCAGGTGATCAACGGCTTCGCTGTCGGTTTCGATAAAGACGGTCTGGTGAACGCCCCTTTGCAGGATCAACTCCGTGAGCATGCCCGTTCCCGGGCCGATCTCCACCAGTGCTGCAGGCTCGGCAGGGAGGGCCGCAACGATCTTAGCCGCGATATTACGATCGGTGAGAAAATGCTGGCCCAGTGATTTTTTTGGTCTTACCAATGCTTCAGGCTTTTCGCAAAGATGCTAATTTTTGGCGATACCGGCAAGGCGCGGCAAATACCCCCCGGATCTGCCCATCGGGCATGGGCAGTTGCCAGCCTGAGCCTAATATTCTGAAATGATGCCCCCCGACAGGCGCAGGATCTCCGTTTGTATATCGATGAGGTTGTATATCGACCTGATCTTTTCGACGGCGGCCCTCAGGTAATAAACCTGCACATCACGGTAATTGAATGAGTTGATGGCTCCCGCCCGGAATTTATCCGCAGAGATCTCCAGGTTCAGCTTTGCCGTTTCGAGGTTTGCCACTGACACCAGGTATAATTGTTTGCGGATCTGGTAAAGTTTATGGTAATTCTTCATCAGGTTGGTCAGGGTGATTTCGATCTCTTCGGTTTCGAGTTGTCCGATCTGTTCGCCGATCCTGGCATTCTTGATGTTTCTCCTGACATTGCCCCCGTTGAAAAGGTTAAAGTTCAATGAAAACCCGACATAATAATCAAAGTTGCTGAAGTAGGCAGGGTCATCGCCCGTAAACCTGATCCTTGAATTGGTATGGTCGATTCCCCCGCTCATCGATAATACCGGGTACATGGCACTTTTGGCCAGTTGCACGTCCTTTTTCAGGATTTCCTGGTTAACATACTGGTTGCGCAGGGTATTGTTGCCGGCCTTCATGGCAAAAAGCAGGGAGTCGAGCGAAAGCTCATACAATTCCACGGAAAACTCATCGGTCAGCCTGTATTGTATATCCCTCTTTTCTCCGAGGAGGAGTTTGAGGTTCAGATAGGCATTTTTCACATTGAGTTGCTGAAGGAGGTTGGTGGCGGAGTCTTCGAGGTAAGCATTTTGGGTTTGCAGCACATCATAGGTCAGGGAACTGCCCAATTCCTGCCTGTATGTCATGTAGCGGTAACGGTCGCGGGAAAGAGCCATAACCTCTTCGGTCACCGCAAGCAGTTCTTCCTGCAGCAGGGCATTATAATACGCCAGCACAATGCCCTGTAAGGTATTTTCAACCACGATGGTTGCATAACCTTCGGTATATTCATAGAGGGCATCGAGCTTATCTTTTGCCATATGAACCGAAAAGCCGCTGAAAAGCTTCCAGTTAAGGGCCAGGGAGGGAGTAATGAAATTTGTGTAGTACCGGTCGCGCTGGCCGGGGATGTTCCGGTTATCGGCTTCATCATAACGGTTCGACTGGAAAGCGCCGATGCTGATGGAAGGAAACAGCCCGGCGGCGCCCCAGCTTGCGTTGTTTTCGGCAATGCTGACGTTCCCGGCCGAGATCAGGATCTGGTAGTTGCTTTCAAGGCCCCCGGCCAGGGCACCGCCAAGGCTGAGGTCAAGAACCTCTTCCTGTGCAACAAGGCGGGAATTCAGCATAATTAAGGCCGTGAACGCAAACAGGATCCGTATTGCGGCACATGTCATGGTCTTTATTTTTCGAGGGATCATTTAGTCAACTGTTCTTTTGCTGTGAATAATGGCCGGCTCAAGCTCTTCCGGTTTTTTGCGCATTCCCGTCCACATCCTGTGCATCACCATCCTGATATCGTTGAGTACCAGTATCAGCACGGGAAATAGTATCAGTATAAAAGCCGTACCTATCATTACCCCATAGGCCAGGGAAATGGCCATGGGGATGAGGAACTGTGCCTGGAAGCTTCCTTCCATGATGATGGGATACAAGCCAACCGTAGTGGTGATGGTGGTGAGCACGATGGCCCTGAACCTGGCCAGGCCTGCTTCAAAAACTGCATCAATAACGGTTTTTCCTTCCCTGAGGAGGGAATTGTATTTTGACAGGAACACCACGGCATCGTTGATGATAACCCCGGAAAGGGCCACCATCCCCCAGGCGCTCTGCATGGAAACCGGGTAACCTTCTATGCCATGCCCCCAGACGGCGCCCAGCCAGCCCAGCGGGATCATCATCAGGATGATGCTTCCCTGCGAAAAAGACCTGAAATGGATCATGATCAGCAAAATGATGATCATAAAGGCAATGCCAAAATATCTAACCAGGTCGTCCATGGCTTCGTCGCTGTCGCGTTGCTGTCCCTGGAATTCAACCTTCACGCCGGGATAAAGCTGTTGCATGCCGGGAACGATGTTGGTGCGTATTTCCTCAAGGATGGGCGGCACCGAAGCGTAGGGATCAACAAGGTTGGCATTGATGCGCACTTCCCGCGACATATTAAAGCGCTGTATGTTGACCGGCCCGCGCCTGATCTCATAGCCGGCCAGTTCCAGCAAGGGATAATCTCCCCGGGGTGTTTTTATCTTCATGCTTTCCATCTGCCCCAGTGTGAGTCGATCCTGCTTCGGATAGCGCACCCATACGCGCACCTCATCCTTCCCGATCTGCAGCCGCTGGGCCTGCCCGCCGAAAAAGCCGTATCGCACCTGGCTGCTGATATCATTCTGGTTCAGCCCCAGGAAGTATGCCCTGGGTTTCAGTTCGAGCTGCACTTCCCGCTTGCCGATGGCATTGTTGTCGTTGATGTCTTTCAGCAGCTTGATATTGCCCATTTCCCGCATCATGTAATCCCTGGCAAGGGCTAGTTCTTCCAGATCGCGCCCCAGCAGGCTTACCGAAACAGGGATGCCGAAGGTATTTATGCCCTCAACGGTAAACTTTTCAGCTTCGGGGACAGGCCCGATCTTTGCCTGCAGGCGTTCCACGATCTCGAAACTGCTCAGCGGGGCATCTTCAAGCTTGCGCAGCAATACAAATATGTTGCCTGCGTGGGAACCGGTCTCCTGCCCGTTAAACGCACTGCCGATGTTGACAAATGTATAGTTGAGCACCCCTTCCGGATAATCGTACTCCTCCCTGATCTCTTCGTTGAGTTCCCACATGGCCTGCTCGAAACGGTTCAGGTATTCAAAGGTCTTTTTTTCGCCCGAGCCGGGGGTGAAGGCGATATTGACATTGAAAAAGTCGAATGGGATGGCCGGGAAGAAAGTGGAACGGATCACGCCGCCGCGGAACAATCCAGCCGTGATCATGATCATTGCAACGGGCGTGACCAGCATAACGTACTTCCATCGCAGCACCACGCGAAGGCTTGGTGCATACATCCTGTACTTCATGAAATTCATCAGCTTATCGAGGCTCCGCCTGACATTCATCCACCTGCTTTTCCCGCTCTTTCTTCCGAGGACCCATTTGGATCCGACATGTGCCGGAAGCACAAAGAAGGCTTCGAGCAGGGAGAAGAGCAGGCTGAAGATGACCACAAAAGCCATTTCAAACATCATCTCCATGCGTCCCTGCAGGAACAGCAGGGGAGTGAAGGCAATGATGGTGGTAAGCACGGAAGTGGTCACGGCCGGCAGCACCTCCATGGTGCCTTCTATGGCAGCCCTGCGGGCGCTCTTGCCACGCTCGTAATGGGTATAGATATTTTCGGCGATCACGATGCCGTCGTCGACCAGGATACCCACTACCAGGATCATCCCGAAGAGGGAGATCATGTTGATGGTAACGCCATACACCGATGCCACGAGGAACATCCCCAGGAAGGAGGCCGGGATGCCCCAGGCAACCCACATCGACAGGCGCAGGTTCAGGAACAAGCCAAGGGAAATGAGCACCAGCAACAGGCCGATACCGCCATTGCGATAAAGCAGGTTAAGCCTTTCGCCCAGCATGTCGAGGAAATCATAGGTGATTTCAAGTGAAACGGAATTATTCCCTGCATTGAATTTTTCCACATAGTCGTAGAGGAAATCAGCAATGGCACCCAGGTCTTCTTCCCCCAGCTTAAAAACCCGGAATGAAATGCTCTGTTTCCCGTTCATGAAGCCCCCGCTGGCCACATCGGCGAATTTCATTTTCACCTCCGCCACATCGCGTATCCTGAGGAACCTGCCGTCGGTATCGGCACGAAGGATGATCTCCCCGATGAGGTCGGGGTCATATTTCCTTGCGCGGGAGCGGATCAGTATCTCTTCCTGGTCGGACCTGATCATGCCGGCAGAAATATCTATGTTATTCAGGGCGATGGCCCGGGAAATATCATTGAATGTAAGCTGATGCCGCAGCAGGTCCTCTTCCGACACCTCCACCGAAATTTCCAGTTCGGGATAGCCCGAAACCTGTATCTGCGACATCACCCCGCTGTTATACAGGTCGTTTTCGATCTCATCGGCATATTTTTTCAGTGTCAGCAGATCAACATCGCCTGAAAGGCCCATAAAAATGGCATTTGTAACGTTGCGTTGCTTGTATACGATCGGTTTTTCGGCATCAACAGGGAAAGAGGTGATCCCGTCGACGGCATTCTTCACCTCCATCAGTGTTTCATCAATGTCGTAATCGCCGGTGGTGGTGATCCTGACCACGGCAAAGTTCTCGGATGAAGTGGAGTTCACTTCCTTAATACCTACGATACCCCTGAGGGCTTCTTCGATGCGCATGGTCACGCCTTCCTCCATCTCAACCGGCGAAGCCCCCGGGTACACAACACTTACAACGATCTCGCGTGTGGAGCGTTCGGGGAAGAAGGATTTTTTCATGCTCAGTACCCCCATGCCCCCGGCCAGGAGCAGGATGGCAATAATAAGATTGGCATAGAAAGGGTACTTAACAAATGCGGTAATGATGTTCTTTATCATGGCCCGGTATTGATTGCTGTTGATACCATTTTTTAATAAACCTCTACCAGGGAGCCTTCAGCCACATTGACAAGCGGTTCCGTTACCACGAAAACCCCTTCTTCGATACCATTGAAGATGATGGTCTGCTGGTTGATCCTGAGTATGTTGATCGTGGCTTTCCGGATAAGGTTTCCTGACACGATAAAAACTTCGTTGCTGTTGAAGACTGCCCGTCGGGGGATCTCCATGGCCTGGCCCGTAACCTCTCCACCAAAGACAGCCTTGAGGTACTGGCCTTCAAAAAGCGGGCTTGCGGCACTGTTTTCAACGCTGATAAAGACACTCACTGCCTGGGTATTGCGGTCAACGTAATCGGCTTTTCTCACCACCTTCCCCTGCCATTCGTCATGTGTATCCTCAGCGCTGACCGTTACCCGGTCTCCTGCCTTGATCCACTTTACATCCGGTACCGGCACGGGGACTTCCAGTTCGAGCATGCCCGTATTGATGATCCTGGCAATGCGGCTGCCGGGATTGGCAATGGAGCCCACTTCCAGCATCACATCCGTGAAGGTGCCGCTAAAAGGAGCGTAAATGCGGTGTTTCGAGAGCTGTATCTCGCTGCTTCGAATGGTGTAATAATCATTGAGGATGTTCCGGCTGGCAAGGAATATCCTTTGTTGTTCGGAGCTGATCTCCGGCAGGGCGGGCAGGGGTTTTTCAATCTCTATCCGGTCGAAAAAATCCTTTATCATGGCATGATCATCCGGGAAATCGATCCTGAAATCGGGCAGAATATTGGCAATGCTGTTCTGGAACCGGCTTTTGGCGGCCCTGAGATTGTACAGGCTGATCTCATCATAGATCCTGACAAGCAGATCACCTTTTTTGAACCGCTGGCCCTTTTTCAGCGGGATGTTCCCGGGGAGTATCTCGCCCTGCACCTCCGCAATAACATCAACATAGCTCTGCGATCCGAGCCTTCCCGTTGAGACGATGGAATAGTTCACGGGACCATAGGAAACCGGCAGGGCTTTAACCCGGCGGGCATTGTTTTCGGGAACCATGCTTTCAGGAGCTTCCTTCATGCCGGCAAAATAGCCCATCGCCATGAAAGACAGCACCAGTATGGCGATTACTGAAACAAGCACCACAATTTTTCTGCGCATCATTGTAAAACAAATTAGGTTAGTATGACAACAATAAAGGAAAAATGTTTAATCGGGTTCTTAAATAATCCCGGTTTTTTTTGCCAATCGCCCGGACCATGACGGGAGCGCATAAAAGTACGGTTTTACAGGCTACGTCATACTTACTCCTTCCATTCAGGTATTCTTCCGGGGGTCCAGGGAGCGCCTGCTGCATCAAGTTCCCGCTCGAGATCTTTGAGCCTTACTTCTGCAATGATCCTGATCTGCTCAAGCAACGGGGGAAATTCCTCTGTCAGGATATCATACATCTGCTCCTGTGTTTCGGAAACCCGTGATGTGGAATTCCAGTGGGAATAGACCAGGGCATTGAGTCTTTCGTTGAGCGATGGAGGAGCGGGCAGGTTTTCCTCCCTGCTGGCAACCGGCCGCTGTCCGTTAAAGGTCCAGAGGATGTCATCCAGTTCCTTCTCAATGGCCCTGGCTTCATCCATCAGGTCCCAGCGGGTGGCAGGCATGTTGATGAGGGCCTGTTTGAGATACTGAACACGTTTCATCATGTCGCCGCTCAGCTGTTGTGCAGCGTACATGGCCCTGCTCAGTTTCACCGTTTTCTCCTGGAAGGCCAGTGATTCGGCCCTGTCGGGGGCCGGCAGGGTCACATTGTTCAGTACAGTGGCATTGAATTCAACGGGGCCGGCCAGTTCGGTAAGTTCACCCCTCACCCATTGCGAGAGGCTCACATGGTATTTACCCGGCATCACCGCCACGCCGTCGCGTTCACCGGCAAGGGGATTGAATTGATCATTCCTGAGCCTTACATTGCCCAGGAAGGGGTACCTCAGGTTCCACGAAACGCGGTTGATGCCTTTGGAAGCAGGTTTATTGATGCTGCGCACCACATTGCCTTCTTCATCCCTGATGGTAAAGATAAGATAGGGTTTGATCTCATTTTCCTCGGCCCGCAATTCATCCATGCCCGGTATCGGGATGGGTGCCTTTTCTTTGATCAGATCCTTTTCCTTTTCCTTTCGTATCTGTTTCAGAGTTTTCGGCGCTTCTTTCAGATAATAGGTAAATATGGCCCCGAAATCGGGATTGCTGCCATAATAGGGCATGGATCCCTCGCCGTATCGGTCGCGCGTAAAGGTATACATCAGGGCATCCTTCACCGGGAAAAGATAAGCCGTTGAATCAAAGAGGGCGGGCTCGAGCAGGCGCAGCGGGGAGTAATCGTCGAGGATGTAAAATCCCCTCCCGAAGGTAGCCAGCACCAGGTCGCATTCCCTTTCCTGTATCACCATATCTTTCACCGCTACGGATGGCAGCCCCGACTTGAGTTGTGTCCAGGTATTGCCGCCGTCGATACTGAAAAACGCACTGAATTCGGTTCCCGCAAACAACAGCCCCGGCTTTACAAAATCCTGTTCGAGGGTGTGGACGGTCCCGTTTTCGGGCAGGTTCCCGCTGATGGAAACCCATGTCCTGCCCTTATCGGTGCTTTTCAGGACATAGGGTTTGAAATCGTCGCGTTTGTGGTTGTCGAAGGAGGCATATACCACGTTTTCGTCAAACTTATCGGGAAGGATATCGCTCACATAGGTATATTCGGGCACACCCGGGAATTTGTCTATGCTGAACCAGTTGATGCCGGCATCTTCCGTTACGGATATCACGCCATCGTCAGTACCGACATAAAGCAGGTCTTCCTTCACAGTGGATTCGGCCAGGCTTACGGCTGTTCCGAAAAGCGAGGTTGACACATCCTTAACCACGGCATCCACGCCCCAGTAACGGTCCATGACCGGCCAGGTATTCCGGTCGATCTGTGCCGTAATGTCATCGCTGATCACTTCCCAGCGGTCGCCCCGGTTATCGCTCCTGAAAACCTTGTTGGCGGCCATATACAAACGCGTGGGCGAATGGGGGCTCAGGATGAAGGGGGTGTTCCAGTTCCATTTGTAGGTATCCTCTCCCTTGCGCGGCTGCGGCTTGATGCCGGTATTTTGCCCGCTCTGCTTGTCGTGCCGGAAAATATTCCCGTACTGGTAAGCCGAGTATACGATGTCGGGGTTCAGGGGGTCGATGGCCTGGAAAAAGCCATCGCCGCCGAGGGTGACGATCCATTCGCAACTGCTCACGCCCCTGGCGCTCAGGTTACGTGAAGGGCCTCCCATGCTGTTATTGTCCTGTGTGCCGCCGTATACCCAGTAAAAAGGAAGGGTATTGTCAACGTTGACCCGGTAGAACTGGGTTACGGGAAGGTTCGACTTGAAGATATAGGTTTGTCCGCTGTCGAAGGTCTCATATACCCCGCCATCGCCCCCGATCATAAAATGCTTTGTGTTGGCGGGATCAACCCAGAGGGCATGGTCGTCGACATGCCGGCGGTTGTTTCCCATGCTGCTCCATGTCTTTCCCCCGTCGAGAGTGAACTTGGAGATGGTTTCCATGGAATATACCTTATCAACGTCAACGGGATCGCAGAATATTTCGTTGTAGTATTGGCCGCTCGAATGATGGCCGCTCATTTTCTGCCATGATTCCCCGCGGTCGGATGAGCGGAAAAAGCCGCCGGTTTCTCCTTCGGCTTCGATGATGGCATATATGATATCGGGGTTAACGGGGGAAATTGCCAGTCCGATGCCGCCCACATCGCCCCCCGGCAGTCCTGAGCGTAACTTTCTCCATGTTTTGCCCCCGTCGGTAGTCTTATGGATGCCCGATTCGGGTCCGCCGCCGATCTTGGTATGCACATGACGCCTGCGCTGTTCCGAGGAAGCGTAGATCACATCAGGGTTTCGCGGGTCCATGACCATATCGTTAATGCCAGTATGCTCACTGATCTCAAGCAGCAGTTCCCAGTTTTCACCGCCGTCGGTCGTCTTATATAAACCCCTTTCCCCTCCGGGGCCCCAAACGGAACCTTCGGCGGCCACGTAAACCACATCCGTATTTCGCGGGTCGATGAGGATCTTACCGATCTGCCGCGACTCTTTCAATCCCATATTCTTCCAGCTCTTCCCGCCGTCAAGTGTCTTGTAAATTCCATTTCCGTAGCCCAATGCCCGCTGGTGGTTGTTTTCGCCCGTACCGGCCCATACAACATGATGGTTATGGGGATCCATTGCCAGGCAACCGATTGAATAGGCGCCGTAGTTATCGAAAACCGGTGTGAAGGTGGTGCCGTTGTTCACGGTCTTCCAAATATGGCCAGAGGCCACCGCCACATAGTATTCGCCGGGGTTATCGGGGTTCACCGCAAAATCGGCAATACGGCCCGAAGTGAAGGCGGGGCCGATGCTGCGCCATTTCAGGCCGCTCACCTGTGATGAACGGATGGTATCATTGCCTTCATCGTTTTTCTTCTTTTTCTGGGCATATACTTCGGGTGTAAGCGCAATGAGTGTGATTGCCAGTAAGAGAAACAATGCTTTTGGCGGGAAGTAAGATAAGAATTTCATGATGTTTTTTTTTGGTTAACGAATATGAAGAGAATCCAAAAGTAGGAAAAATAGAACATATCCACCCGGGTTCAAACTTAAAGTTTCCGGATATTTGATTTCAGGTCTTATCATGAAAGTGCCTGAAAACGATCTTAGCCTTTGCCTTTCCTGCTATTTCGGCAAGTTGTTCCTCGCTGGCTTCACGGATGTTTTTAACCGATTTGAATTTCCACAGCAGTTTTTGGGCTGTGCCGAAGCCAATACCTTCTATTCCGGTGAGCGCAGTACGGATGGTGCCTTTTTCCATCTTTTTCCGGTGGTGGGTAATGCCGAAGCGATGGGCTTCATCGCGCAGGTGCCTGATCACGCGCAATGTTTCGGATGTCTTGTCGAGATACATGGGGAGCGGGTCTCCGGGATAATAGATCTCTTCCAGCTTCTTGGCGATGCCGATAATCGTGATCTTTCCTCTCAGTCCGAGCTTTTCGAGGCTTTTCAGGGCGGCGCTGAGCTGCCCCTTGCCACCGTCGATCACGATCAGTTGCGGGAGCTCCTTTTTTTCTTCCAGCAGCCGTTTATAGCGCCGGTGTATGATCTCCTGCATCGAGGCATAATCATCAGGGCCCTTCACTGTCTGTATATTGAAATGCCGGTAATCCTTCTTGCTGGGCTTTGCATTCCTGAAACACACCATGGCCGCCACGGGATAATCGCCCTGCAAATTTGAATTGTCAAAACACTCGATATGCACCGGCAGGGTTTTCATCCTCAAATCCGTTTTCATCCTTTCCAGGATGCGGCGGGTATGCCGTTCGGGATCGGTGAGGTCGAGTTTCTTCTGTTTTTCATGCTTGTAGTATTTGGCGTTTCTTTCGGAGAGATCAAGCAATTGCTTTTTATCCCCCCTCCGGGGGATGGTGATCTTAAGCCCGGGTAATTCCTGTTGCAGGCGCAGAGGCAGGATGAGTTCACGGCTGCTGTCGCCGAAACGCTGCCGCAGTTCAACGATGGCCAGGGCCAGCAATTCCCCGGGTTTTTCATCAAGTTTTTTCCTCAGTTCAAGGGTGTGTGCCTGCACCACCGCACCATTCACTACCCGGAGGAAGTTTACATATCCGGCCTTTTCATCCGTGATGATCGAAAACACATCCACGTTATGTATGCGCGGGTTAACCACGGTGGATTTGCTCCTGTAATTCTCGAGCAATTCAAGCTTCTCCTTGATGATCTGCGCTTTTTCAAATTCGAAAAGGGATGCATGTTTCATCATCAGCTTGTTCAGTTCGGCGATGATGGTGCTGATATTGCCTTTTATGATCTCACGGATCTCCTTCACCGATCTGTCGTAACTATCTTCATCCTGGTACCCCACGCACGGGCCAAGACAGTTTCCCAGGTGGTATTCGAGGCATACCCTGAAACGGCCGTTTTCGATATTTTTCCGGCTCAGGTTCAGCCTGCAGTTTCGCAGGGGATAAAGCGACCGGATAAGTCCCAGGATGGTGTTCATCATCTTTACCGAGGCATAAGGCCCGAAGTATTCCGATCCGTCGTGCACAATATTACGCGTGGGAAATATTCTCGGAAACCGCTCATTGCTGATGCATATCCAGGGGAAGGTCTTATCGTCCTTCAGCATGACATTATAGCGGGGCTGATATTTCTTTATGAGGTTGTTCTCGAGAAGCAGGGCATCAAGTTCGGTATCGACCACCATGTGTCGGATGTCAGTGATCTTCCTGAGCATGACTGAAATCTTTCCCCCGGTTTCCCGGTCTTTCCTGAAATAGGAGCTCACCCTTTTTTTAAGGTTCTTTGCCTTGCCGATATAGATGATGTTGCCCCCGTCATCCAGGAACTGATAGATCCCCGGTTTTCCGGGCAGCACCTTCACTTCATCGGCCAACGTATTTTTACTATTTCGGGGCATCAGTCGTTATGCGGCTTTCTATCCTTTAATCCGTCCCATCCGCCTGCTTTCAGGGGGACCGAAAACCCGTCGGGGCTTAGCAGGTTCATGCCTGCGGCGGGCTCGGTCATGTGGCCGATCACGGATATCCCGCTGATATCCTTAATCTTTTCATAGTCGTCCGGCTTGATGGTGAAAAGCAGTTCATAGTCTTCGCCCCCGTTCATGGCGGCGGTGTAGGGATCGATCCGGAATTCGGCTGCCATGTTGATGGTAACCGGGTCTAAGGGAATCTTGTCGGTATACAGCTGGCAGCCCAGGCCTGAACCTTTGCAGATATGCATGATATCGGATGCGAGGCCGTCGCTGACATCGATCATGGATGTTGGCTTAAGGCTGATCCCCTTGAGCATCCCGACCACGTCGGCCCTTGCCTCGGGTTTCAGCTGCCTTTCGAGGATATAGTCCATGCCTTCGAATTCGGGTTGCATACGGGGGTTGGCCTTAAACACCTGTTTTTCCCTTTCGAGCACCAGCAGGCCCATGTAGGCTGCGCCCAGGTCGCCGCTCACACATACCAGGTCGTGCTCCCTGGCCGTATTGCGGTATACCACCTCTTCCTCCGTTGCGCTGCCGATCACAGCCAGCGAAAGGAACAGCCCGCTCAGGCTGGATGTTGTGTCGCCCCCTACCAGGTCGACTTTATAATTTTCGCAGGCCAGCCTGATCCCTTCATACATTTCATCGACTGCCTCCAGCGAAAAGCGGTTTGACAGGGCAATGCCCACGGTCAGTTGCCCGGGCGCGCCGTTCATGGCAAAGATGTCGGAAAAGTTCACCACCGCCGCCTTATAACCCAGGTGTTTTAAAGGGGTATAGGTGAGATCAAAATGCACGCCTTCCACCAGCAGGTCGGTGGAGACCAGTGTCATCCTGTCTGCGTTATTTATTACTGCGGCATCATCACCCACGCCGCAAATGCTGCTGCTGTTTTTTAGAATGATATTTTTCGTGAGATGGTCGATGAGGCCGAATTCACCAAGTTCCGATATCTCAGAGCGCCTGTTGTTGGTCATGGTTCTGGCATTATGATGCGAATTTACCAAAAATTATGATGGCACACCCAAAACGGATCACAGTTGCCTGGCAAAAGGATCCCTGACGCCCAAATGCTGTTGCAAGCTACTGCTCAGGGGGAGTAAGGAGTATTGTTATCGGATTTCAATTATCCATGACATAATAAAAAGTTAGCCCCTTATCATTCACCGTTCTGAACAAAGCAAATCCTATATTGTTGAAAAGAATGACCAGAACGGAGCTGCAAAAGGTCTTGGTATTCAAAACAATTAAATACCAAAAAAACCTAACTTTGCAGGATGTAAGGATCAGGGCTAATTTTGAAGGCATCGACATATGCAGGACGAAAAGAACAGGATCATTGATGAGGTTACGCAGTCGGAATACAAATACGGCTTTGTGACCGATATTGAGATGGAAATGGCCCCGAAGGGGCTTACGGAAGACACCATTCGCTATATCTCGGCAAAGAAGAACGAGCCGGAATTCCTGCTTGAGGCCCGTTTAAAAGCTTTCAGGCACTGGCAAACCCTTGAGGAACCGGGCTGGGCGCATGTGAAATACCCGAAGATCGATTACCAGGATATTATCTACTACGCCGCCCCGAAGAGAAAACCCGAACTGAAAAGCCTCGATGAAGTCGACCCCGAACTTCTGGAAACCTTTAAAAAGCTCGGCATCTCGCTGGAGGAACAAAAACGCCTGGCCGGTGTTGCCGTGGATGCGGTGATGGACAGCGTGTCGGTCAAGACCACCTTCAGTGAAACGCTTGAAAAGTACGGCATCATTTTCTGTTCTTTCAGTGACGCGGTGCAGAAGCATCCCGACCTGGTAAAGAAATACATGGGTTCTGTGGTACCTTATACCGATAATTATTTTGCAGCCCTGAACTCGGCGGTTTTCAGCGACGGTTCCTTTTGCTATATCCCGAAAGGGGTGCGTTGCCCGGTCAAGTTATCGACATATTTCCGGATCAATGCGGCCAACACGGGTCAGTTCGAACGCACCCTGATCATTGCCGAGGAAGGCAGCTACGTAAGTTATATGGAAGGCTGCACCGCTCCCATGCGCGACGAAAACCAGTTGCATGCCGCCATTGTTGAGATCATTGCGCACGACAATGCGGAGGTAAAATATTCAACCGTACAAAACTGGTACCCCGGCAACAAAAAGGGCGAGGGAGGCATCTATAATTTCGTTACCAAGCGCGGCCTGTGCAGGGGAAAACATTCAAAGATATCGTGGACACAGGTGGAGACCGGCTCGGCCGTTACCTGGAAATACCCGTCCTGCATTTTGCTGGGCGATCATGCTGTTGGTGAATTTTATTCGGTTGCCGTTACCAACAATTACCAGCAGGCCGATACAGGCTCCAAGATGATCCACATCGGGAAGAACACCAGGAGCACCATCATCTCAAAAGGCATCTCGGCAGGCCATAGCAACAACAGCTACCGCGGCCTGGTCAGGATACTGAAGAGCGCCGAAAACGCAAGGAACTTCTCGCAATGTGATTCACTCCTGCTGGGCGATAAATGCGGGGCGCATACTTTCCCCTATATACAAACCGAAAACCACTCGGGCATCGTGGAGCATGAAGCCACTACCTCCAAGATCTCCGAAGAACAGATGTTCTACTGCAACCAGCGTGGGATCGACACCGAAAGCGCCATCGGCCTCATCGTGAATGGATATGCCAAGGAAGTGCTGAGCAAGCTCCCGATGGAATTTGCCGTGGAAGCACAGAAGCTGTTGTCGATCTCGCTGGAAGGAAGTGTGGGATAAAGTGTTGAGTATTGAGTTAGTGTTAAGTTTAATAATAAAGAAATGTTGTTAAAAATTGAGGATCTGCATGTAGCGATCAACGGAAAAGAGATCATCAGGGGATTGAACCTGGAGGTGCAGGCAGGCGAAACGCATGCCGTGATGGGACCCAATGGCACCGGAAAAAGTACGCTGGCCCTGGCCATCGCCGGGAAGGAAGGTTACGAAGTAACAAAGGGACGGATCCTGTACAAGGGAAAAGACATGGTTGACATGCCACCCGAGGAGCGTGCACGCGAAGGCGTATTCCTGGGTTTCCAGTACCCGGTGGAAATACCCGGCGTAAGCGTTACCAATTTCATGCGTACCGCCCTGAACGAGATCAGGGAATACCGGAAGCTTCCGCCCCTTACCGCATCTGAATTCCTGGCACGATTAGAGGAAAAAAAGGAACTCGTGGAGATACACTCAAAACTGACCAACCGCAGTGTGAACGAAGGCTTTTCGGGAGGTGAGAAGAAACGCAACGAGATCTTCCAGATGGCCATGCTCGAACCGACCCTTTCGGTGCTGGATGAAACCGACTCGGGCCTCGACATCGATGCACTCAAGGTGGTGGCAAACGGGGTTAATGCCTTGAAAAGGGACGACAATGCCTTTGTTGTCATCACCCATTACCAGCGCCTGCTCGATTACATCATCCCGGATTTTGTCCATGTTTTGTTCGATGGCAGGATTGTATTGTCGGGCGGCAAGGAGCTGGCTGTGGAACTGGAAAACAAAGGTTACGACTGGATCAGGAAGGAACAGGCTTAGGAGAAAATATGATGAATAAAAGTACCATACTGAAGGACAGGCTCGAGCACCTGTTTGTGGAAAACAGGCAAAAGATCACGCAGCACGACCTTCCCTCTGTGACCCGCCGGCGCGACAAGGCCATGAAATTTTTTGCCGAAAAGGGATTCCCGCACAAAAAACTCGAATCGTGGCGCAATACCGACCTTGAACCCGCTTTTGAGCGTGAATACGCTACCCTTTTTGAGCCGGGGCATGGAGATATCAGCATCGACAATGTCTTCAAATGTAATATTCATGAACTGGAAACCGACCAGATATCCTTGCTGAACGGCTGGTACATAGACCGTAAACATCCGCTCAGGGAATACGGGAACGGTATGATCGCGGGCAGTCTGGCCGAAGCCATGAAAAAATATCCGGATATCGTCGAAGCCCATTACGGAAGGCATGCAAGTACCGACAAGGACGGTTTCCATGCACTCAACATGGCCATGGCACAGGATGGTTTTTTCATCTATGTACCTGACAACACCCATGTTGACAAGCCCCTGCAGATGGTCAGCATCATCAACCGCGACAAAGGGCTTTTTATCCAGACCCGCAACCTTGTTGTACTGGGGAAAAACAGCAGCCTGACCATGGTCCACTGCGATGACTCTACCAACCAGGAAGCCATGTTCAAGAATTCCGTCACTGAGATCTTCGCAGATGAAGGAGCGAAGCTTGAACATTACAAACTCCAGAACCTCAACAACCAGTCGACACTGATCAATACCACCTGGTTCCGTCAGATGAAAGGCAGCAGCATGAAATCAACCGCCATCACCCTGAACGGGGGGCTGATCAGGAACTATACCCACTCGATCCTGGATGGCGCAGGTGCCTCGGCCGAAGTATTCGGACTTTACCTCATGGACAGGACACAGCATGTCGACAACCAGGTATTCATCGATCATGCCAGTCCCGACTGCTACAGCAATGAACTTTTTAAAGGCATTTTGGATGAAGAGGCCAGCGCCGTTTTCAACGGGCATATCCTGGTAAGGAAAGACGCCCAGAAGACCAATGCCTTCCAGAACAGCCGCAACATTCTCATGACCGATACCGCAAAGTCGCATGCCATGCCTTTTCTGGAGATCTACGCAGATGATGTGAAATGTTCACACGGTGCCACCGCAGGGCAACTGGATCCCGAAGCCATGTTTTACCTTCGTTCGCGGGGGATCTGCGAAGCCAATGCAAGGCTGCTCCTGCTATATGCATTTGCGGGTGAGATTGTCAGGGAGATCGGCATCGAGGCGCTCAGGACCAGGGTTAACGACATGATCAGGATGCGTCTGAAAGGAGAGCTGCATATTTGTGAAACCTGCGCCCTGCATTGTGAAGGCCCGAATAAAGACATTCTTTTCGAGATCGATATGTCGAAAATCTGACTGCAGCTGGCAGATCTGTATCCTTATTCGGATAGCGGTAACAAAAGTTGGGAAATTCCAAATATGATTGGATGAATTCTTAAGACTGCCTATTCATAAGCGTGGTGAAATGAAAAGGCTTGATCGGACGAATCCCGCTTTACATGGCTAAATGCCTGCCCCGGGAAATGATGGTTAAAGGGTTAAATGGTTAAATGGTTAAAGGGTTAAAGAGTTAAAGGGTTAAAGGGTTAAAGGGTTAAAGGGTTAAAGGGTTAAAGGGTTAAAGGGTTAAATGGTTAAAGGGTTAAATGGTTAAATGGTTAAATGGTTAAAGGGTTAAAGGGTTATTCGGCTTATCGACTAAACGAATAAATATGGTTCCGGTGGCCTGCCCCGGGCCCCCTGGGGTTAAATGGCTATTAAGATTGGTATGATAACCGGAGACCTTTTATCAGTTTTTAAGCCAGACCCAGGCATTGAGCGAGGCCGCGAGCAAGAGCCATAAGAGGTATGGCAGTACCAGCAAGGCTTTCCATTGCAGGTTTTTCGCCCCATACAAAAAGATACCTCCCACCAGCAAGATCAGCAGCAGGATAAGGATGAAGCCCGGACCCGTCAGGTGGAAACGAAAAAAAACCGCATTCCATCCCGTGTTCAGTATAAATTGTGCGATAAACAACAGGATCAGCAGATTGAAAGTCTTCAGGTCGGAGGCAAAGGCCATAAAAAAGGAAAAGCAAAGCATGATAAAGGTCCATGCCAGGCCAAATACCCAGCCGGGAGGTGTCCATGGGGCCATATCCAGTCCCTGGTACCAGGACGAGCGGGCGCCCTCACCCTGCAACCAGCCTCCCAGTCCAAGTGCCCCGATATTTATGATCAGAAAGATCAGTAAACGGACATAAAAACCCATCATAATTCTTTTCCAGAAATAAAATTCAAATATAACAAAATACGGATGATCCATCACAAGATCCCATATCCGGTACTATATAACAACAAGAAAAAAGCGTGCAATGGTTCCCGGAAATAATCGTATTTTTGCAAGAAACAATTCTTCATCGTGGCATTTGATGTTGACAAAGTGCGCACCGCTTTCCCGATCCTTGGGAAAAAGGTACATGATAAACCGCTGATATACCTTGATAATGCGGCCACAACCCAAAAGCCGCAGTGTGTCATCGACCGGGTTACGCATTATTACGAAAACGAGAACTGCAACATCCACCGTGGGGTCCATCACCTCAGCCAGGTAGCTACCATGGCTTTTGAGTCCTGCCGGGAACATGTTGCCCGTTTCATCAATGCACCGCAGAAAGAAGAGATCATCTTTACGAAGGGCACCACGGAATCGATAAATCTTGTAACAGCGGCTTACGGCCGTAAATTTATCGGCCAGGGTGATGAGGTTATCATCACGGGGATGGAACACCACAGCAACCTCGTTCCCTGGCAAATGCTGTGCCACGAAAAAAAGGCCAGGCTCAGGGTGGTTCCCTTCAACGATCATGGCGAGCTGGATATGCCGGCCTACCGGAAAATGCTCGGGGAAAAGACCCGCATCGTGGCAATCACACATATATCAAATGCCCTGGGTACGATCAACCCCGTAAAGGAAATGATTGACCTTGCACACCGGCAAAATGTCCCGGTTCTGGTTGACGGCGCCCAGGCCATATCACATATGAAGGTTGACATGCAGGAACTCGGCTGCGATTTTTACTGTTTCTCGGGACACAAAGCCTATGCCCCCATGGGAGTTGGGGTGCTTTACGGCAGGATGAACCTGCTCGAAAGCATGAACCCTTATCAAACCGGAGGGGAGATGGTCGAAAGCGTAAGCCTGTTTGAAACGATCTTCAATGAGATACCCCTGAAGTTCGAAGCCGGCACCCCCAACGTGGAAGCCGTGCTGGGGCTCGACACAGCCATCAGCTTTCTGGAAGAAACCGGCATGGAAAATATTTACGAACATGAAAGCCGGCTTCTTGCTTACGCCACCAAAAAACTTCAGTCCATCCGGGACGTCAGGATCATCGGCACCGCCAGGAAAAAAGCCGGGGTCTTATCCTTCCTCATCGGCGATATACATCCCTATGATGCCGGAACCATCATCGATAAATTCGGCATCGCCGTGAGAACCGGTCACCACTGTGCCCAACCTGTTATGGATCGCTACGGCATATCCGGCACCCTCAGGGCTTCTCTGGCCATTTACAATACAAAGGACGATATCGACAAACTGGTGGAAGCCATACACCAGACCAGGAAAATGTTCAGTTAAAAATAATCAAACGCATGACCATCGAAGAAATACAGCAAACGATCATCAGTGAATTCAGCTGTTTCGACGACTGGATGGACCGTTACAACCATCTTATCGATATGGGTAAGAACTGCCCCATGATCGACGAAAAATATAAGACACGCAATTACCTCATCAGCGGCTGCCAGTCGAGGGTCTGGCTTCATGCCTCCATGAAGGACGGGAAGATCATTTTCACGGCCGACAGCGATGCCGTCATTACCAAGGGCATCGTCAATCTGCTGATACGCGTATTCAGCGGGCGCTCGCCGGATGAGATCATCAATGCCGATATTTCGTTCATCGACAAGATAGGGCTGAAGGAACACCTCTCCCCTACACGTTCAAACGGGCTGATGTCGATGGTCAAGCAAATGAAACTTTATGCGCTGGCATTCAAAACCAAGGCACAGCAGGAAGGAGACAACGGATAATGGATGCCGGGCAAACAGAAAAGCAGATCGTTGAAAAACTAAAAACGGTTTATGACCCGGAGATCCCGGTAAACATTTACGAGATCGGCCTTATTTATGAGATCAGGATAGCGGAGGAAGGCAGGGTCCATATCCTGATGACCCTTACCAGCCCCAACTGCCCCGTGGCGGAGAGCCTTCCGCTGGAAGTAAAGCAGAAGGCGGAGGAAGTACGGGGTGTAACAGAAGCCACGGTCGAGCTCACCTTCGAACCTCCCTGGAACATGGACATGCTCTCCGACGAAGCCCGTCTTGAACTGGGATTACTCTGAGCCCGGATATCCGGTGTTTTGCAATCCGCCAACCACATTGCATTTCATCATATCATCCGGTCAAATAACCGGACTTACACGCGGTAAAACCAACAATAATGGTTCTGTGTTTACTGATATAACGGTTTCATATTAACTTTGCAATCCCATAAAGCCGGCTGAAAGAAATGAGCGAAGAGGCAGAAAAGCTGTTAGCACTGATCAACGACCCATCGGACCTGAAGAAGCTGAAAGAAAACCAGCTTCCTGAACTATGCCGTGAGATCAGGGAATTCATCATCGACGAAACCGCGAACAATCCCGGGCACCTGGGTGCCAGCCTTGGTTGCGTTGAGCTGGCCGTGGCTATCCATTATGTGTTTAACACCCCTTACGACAAGGTTATATGGGATGTAGGCCACCAGGCCTATGCCCACAAGATCATTACCGGCCGGCGCGATGTGTTTCATTCGAACAGGAAAAAAGGCGGCATCAGCGGGTTCCCGCGGATGGAAGAAAGTGAATATGACGCTTTTGGTACCGGCCATTCTTCCACATCCATTTCGGCAGCCCTGGGCATGGCCACCGCCTCGGCTCTCATGGAAGACAACGGCAGGTCGCACATTGCCGTGATCGGCGATGGGGCCATGACCGGCGGCATGGCAGTGGAAGCCATGAACAATGCCGGCGTGTCAAATGCCAACCTGCTGGTGATCCTGAACGACAACGGCATAGCCATCGACAAAAATGTAGGTGCCATCAAGGAGGCCCTGGCCAATATGATCACCTCCAAGGCCTATAACAAGTTCAAGGATAAAGTATGGCTGATGCTGGGCGGAGGCACGCGTTACGGCAAAAATACAAGGGCCATTGTCAAGCAGATCGGTAATGCCGTTAAGTCCACCATCCTGCGAAGAAGCAACCTATTTGAAGCACTTAACTTCAGGTACTTCGGGCCCATCGACGGCAATGACGTAGTCCATCTTTCCAAGATCCTGCGCGACCTGGAACGGATCAGGGGGCCCAAGCTCCTGCATGTGGTAACCACCAAAGGCAAGGGTTTTCGCGAAGCGGAAAAGAACCAGGTTGTGTACCATTCGCCGGGCACTTTCGACAGGAAGACGGGCAAGCTCACCCAAAAGGACGATTGCGGCAAAAAACCCCGGAAATACCAGACAGTCTTTGGAAAGACCATCATCGAGCTGGCGCGGCAAAACGGGAAGATCGTGGCCATCACCCCTGCCATGCCAACGGGCAGTTCACTAAACCTCATGATGGAGGTCATGCCCGAAAGGGTGTTTGATGTGGGCATCGCCGAACAGCATGCGGTAACCTTTGCAGCCGGACTGGCGGCACAGGGTGCCATTCCCTTTTGCAACATCTATTCCACCTTTGCCCAGCGTGCCATCGACCAGATCATCCACGATGTGGCCCTGCAAAAGCTGCCTGTAGTGCTTTGCCTCGACAGGGGCGGACTGGTTGGCGAGGACGGTGCCACCCATCACGGGGCATACGACCTGGCCTATCTGCGAATGATACCGAACATGACCATCGCCTCACCCATGAACGAAGAGGAACTGCGAAACCTGATGTTCACCGCCCAGCTCCCGGGTAGCGGGCCCTTTGCCATCCGCTACCCAAAGGGATCCGGCGTTATGCCCGATTGGGAAACGCCAATGAAACGACTGGAACCCGGCAAAGGCAGGCAGCTCAGGGAAGGCAAAGATCTTGCCATCATCACCATCGGGCATACCGGGAACCATGCATCCCTGGCCTGCGATGAACTTGAAAAGCAGGGGATCAGTGCAGCCCATTACGACATGCGTTTCCTGAAACCGCTGGATGAGCAATTGCTGCATGAAGCGCTGAAAACCCACAGCCACATCATTACCGTGGAAGACGGAACCGTAAACGGCGGACTGGGCAGTGCCATCCTTGAATTCCAGTCCGCCGGTGGTTACCGGAACACCATCCGCCGGCTTGGCATCCCCGACCGCTTTATCGGCCACGGCACACAGGAAGAGCTTTACCGCGAATGCGGATACGATGCCGGAGGCATCATCGCCTCAGCCAAAGAAATCCTGCAGGCCTGAACCCTGTTAATACATCCGGCAGGGTGACCTTCGCATTTTTTATATCTTTACCTGCAAATCCGATGAGGGTCTTGCAAAAATTAATCCTATACCTGTGCCTCCTCCCGGTCCTGCTGGCAGGAAGCCTCAGCCTGAAGGCAGAAGAAGTGCCGGCCATCGGGCAGAACGACCTGGCCGTTGAACTGCCTTTCGTCATAGTACGGCACATTCCCTTCACCATCGGCATTGAGATCACCCGGCCCGAACTTGCCGCTGCCATGGAAGGCCGGGAACTGGAAATAGATATTGGAGAGGAAACTGTCGGGCTGATGATCAGCAACGGCAAAGGAAAGTTCAACCATACGCTTTACAGAAAGCAGGATCTTTCATTCGAATGCGGGTCTTTCGGTTTTTCAAAGAAGATCACCCCCATCCCCCTCTGGATGTCGATATTGCCGCCCCTGATCGCCATCCTTTTTGCACTCATCTTCAGGGAAGTTTTTTCGGCCCTTTTTGCCGGCCTGCTCATTGGGACCACCATATTGCACTTCTATGCAGGCAGCAATATTTTTGCGGCCCTGTTCCAGGGAGTCTTTACCATCGCCGATACCTACCTGCCCGAAGCCATGCTTGACAGGGGTCATCTTTCCATCATCATCTTTTCCATGCTTATCGGGGCCATGGTCAACCTCATAACCCGCAACGGCGGCATGAAAGGCGTGGTAAACCTGCTGTCGCGATTTGCCGGCAACGCCCGCTCGGGGCAGTTCATTACGTGGCTGATGGGCATCGTCATCTTTTTCGACGACTATGCCAACACACTGGTGGTGGGAAACACCATGAGGCCGGTCACCGACCGGCTGAAGATCTCCAGGGAGAAGCTCGCATACCTGGTCGATTCCACGGCAGCTCCCATTGCCTCCATCGCCTTTGTCACCACCTGGATCGGTGCCGAACTGAGCTACATACAGGATGGCATCAATGTGATCGGGCTGGAAGAGAACGCATACATGGTTTTTTTCAATTCACTGGCATATTCCTTTTACCCCATCCTGACGCTGGTTTTCATTCTGCTGATCGTATTCATGGGCGTTGATTATGGCCCCATGCTCACCGCTGAAAGGAAAGCCCGTCAAACAGGCATCGTTGATGATGCCGGAAATGACTTTTCGAACGAACTGAACAAGCTGGATCTGGACGAAAACATCAGGCCCAGGTGGTTCAATGCCGTAATCCCTGTACTGGTGATCATTGCCGGCACCCTGACGGCCCTGGTATATACCGGCTGGGACAATGCCGTTTGGTCTGACGACGGCCTGTCGTTCGGGAAAAAACTCTCTCAAACCATCGGCAATGCCGATTCCTATACGGCCCTGCTCTGGTCATCGCTTTCGGGAGTGCTTGCGGCCGTTCTGCTCACTGTAAGCCAGCGCATCCTGAGCCTGAAAAAAAGCATCGACAGCCTTATCAACGGTTTCAGGACCATGCTCACGGCCATCCTCATCCTGGTACTGGCCTGGGCACTGGCCTTATTGACTGAGCACATGCATACGGCCACCTTTATCTCCAACAGCATGCTGGCCATGTCGCTTTCGCCATACCTGGTACCGGCCATCACATTCATCCTGGCAGCGCTGATCTCTTTTTCCACCGGGTCTTCATGGGGCACCATGGCCATACTGTATCCCCTGATCCTGCCCGCTACCTGGCTCATCGCCGGAAGTTACGGACTTGAATATGAGCAGTCGATGTTCATATTCTACAACGTTGTGTCCTGTGTGCTGGCCGGCTCGGTGCTGGGTGATCATTGTTCGCCTATTTCCGATACCACCATTCTCAGTTCCCTGGCCAGCTCGTGTAACCATATCGAACATGTACGTACACAACTTCCATATGCCCTGACCGTGGGAAGCGTATCCGTGCTGGCAGGGACCATCCCTGCCGCCTATGGCATATCAACCTGGCTACTGTATCCTTCGGCCATCATCATCCTGTTCCTGGTCATATTCCTGGCCGGCAGAAAACCTGGTCTGAATAAACCGCAGATGCGGTAAAATCAACAGGCCCGACAGGATGTGTTCACAGAAAGTTGGAATGTACGCTTTTGTATCGTATATTTGTATATGGGTCATTTATGGGTGACGGTGTATAAACTAAATCTGTTGTCATGAAAGCATACCCTTTCACTGTTAAAAGCCCTGAGCTGATCAGGCCCGAAATCGAAAAAGCAGTTGAAAGCGGGTTTGAACCGGCCATGGCATTTGTTTTTACTTCCGTTAAAAAGGGCATCGGGGCCATGTCGAAGGCATTTAAAGATGCCGGTTTCCCGGTTTTGGGATGCAGTACCAGCGGAAATATACTGGCAGGACTTGCAGGGAACAGCAGTATTTACGAAGATGCTGCCGTTGTTACACTCCTTTCCCTCAGGAAGGAACATTTCGCCTGCCGGCATGCCGACAGGGGTACACGCAACTCATTTGAGTTTGGGCAGGAACTGGGAAGCTGGGGTGTAAAGGCTTTCAAAAAGCCGGCCTTTATCATACTTGCCAGCGGGCTTGGCCTCGACGGGCAGGAATTCATAAACGGCATACTCGACAAGGCCGGTGACGATACCATCATGTTTGGCGGACTGGCGGGTGATGATACCCGTTTCAGGAAAACATTCGTTTTTTCGGGAAGCGCCGTTTACGACAATGGTGCGGCTGTCATGGCACTTGACACTGCGGGCGTTGATGTTCATGGTCTGGCCACCAGCGGTTGGATCGGGCTGGGGAAAGACCTTACAATAACACGGGCAGAAGGCAATGTGGTATACGGCATCGACAATGAGCCGGCACTGGGAGTATATAAGAAATACCTTAGTGTTGATGACAAAGACCTGCCTGCCATCGGTGTTGAATATCCGCTGCTCATAAAAAGGGAAGACGGCTCGGAATCGCTCAGGGCGGTGATGGGGGTCGACAGAAAAGCGCGGTCACTGATCTTTGCCGGGTCAGTCCCGCAGGATGCTACCGTCAGTTTCTCCAGCAGCCCCGGTTTTGAAGTGATGGAAAGCACCCGTGAACAGATTAACCAGTTCCATGCAAGGGAACCCAAAGCCGACGTGATGCTTCTGTTTTCGTGTGTGGCCAGGCACCTCGCGCTGGGCCCGGTAATAACCGAAGAACTTTCTTACCCGGCCGGTAAATGGGGGAAACCCCTCCCGGGTTTCTTTACTTACGGGGAGATCGGCACGAATTATGGCAGTAAATGCGATTTTTACAACCAAACATATACGCTTGTATTAATGAAGGAAAAAACATAACTTTCCGCCTCGTTTCACTCACAAATGGGAGAACGGATCAAAAAAATAAACAAAACCATCCAGGGCATCCGGTCGTTTGAGGAATTCCTCAAACACAGGGATGCGATCCTGCAGGATGTGCATGCCATTGATCATGAGCGGCAGGTGTTGAGCTTTAAGTTCGAGCGGCTGCTAAAGGATAAAAACGTGCTGAACTCCCTGCTGAAGCGAACGACCGAAGACCTGAAGCATGCCAACGAAGCCCTCAAGATCAGGGCTGAAGAACTGGGTATCCTGCTTTCGACCATTCCCGCACTCGTTTATTTCAAAGATACGGAACTGCGCTACATACTGGTAAATAAAGCCTTTGAACGTTTTGTGAACCTGCCCTTTTTCGGTATAAAGGGAAAAAAGGTGCAGGATCTGATCCATAACTACGATGCACAACAGTATAGCGAGATGGAAAGGGAGGTGGTCGATCTCGGCCTGCCGCTCTATAATATCGAAGAAGTGATCTATAAGGATAAGCAGGAGACCTGGCTGAACACAAACCTGGCACCATACCGCGACAACCAGGGTGAGATCATCGGCCTTGTCGGTATATCATGGGATATCACCTCCAGGAAAATCTATGAAAGGGAACTTGAGCGGGCCAAGGAACTGGCCGAAGAAGGAACACGCGCAAAAAGTGAGTTCCTCGCCAATATGTCGCACGAGATCCGCACCCCCATGAACGGCATTATCGGGATGGCAGAGATCCTTAAACAGGCTCAGTTGCAGCCACAGGAAAAAGAAAACCTCGACATACTGGTCTCTTCAACCAGGAGCCTGCTATCGCTGGTGAACGATATCCTCGACATATCCAAGATCGAAGCCGGCAAGGTTGAGCTTGAGGTGGAAGATTTCGACATCAGACACATATTGAAAGAGATTGAGAACATCATGTTTATCAGGGCAGATGAAAAGTCTCTTGACTATAAAACCTTTATCAGCCCCGATGTACCCCGTGTTATTTGCGGCGATCCTTCCCGCCTCAAACAGATCATCCTTAACCTGGTGAACAATGCCGTGAAATTCACAAAAAAAGGTTTTGTACACGTTTATGTAAGTGTGGCGGAAGAAAACAGGGAAGAAGTCAGGATGATGATAAAAGTGATTGATTCCGGTATCGGGATCTCCGAAGAGGGAAGGAAAAACCTGTTTCAGCTTTTTTCGCAGGTCGACACCTCCACCACAAAGAATTATGGTGGTACCGGCCTGGGATTGTCCATTGCCAAGCGGCTGGTGATGCTCATGCAAGGCGACATCGGACTGGAGAGCGAAGTGGATACAGGTTCCACTTTCTGGTTTACGGCCGTTTTTTCCAAAAGTCCACTCACAGCCCCTTCGGCAAACGCCATAAACACGGAAAAGGAATACGATATCCAGCCGGCCGGAAAGATATTAAACATTTTGCTTGCCGAAGACAATGAGATCAACCAGAAGATCATCCAGTACAGCCTGACCAATGCCGGCCACCGGGTTGACATTGCCGCAAACGGCCGTGAAGCGGTTGACATGTATAAAACGGGGAATTATGACCTGATACTGATGGATGTGCAAATGCCCGTTCTCGACGGTTACGAGGTAACGGCGCATATACGGAATGCTGAAAAAAAGAATAAAGGCCAAAAGCCCGGAATACCCATCATCGCCCTCACCGCCAATGCCATGAAAGGCGACCGTGAGAAATGCCTCGAAGCCGGCATGGACGAATACCTGAGCAAACCCTTTACCCCCAATGACCTGCTCAGGGTGATCCGCAATGTAACAAGCTGAAAAAATAAGAAAACAGTGCTTTCCTGAAACCATCGTTCCTTCACAGAATTCCTTAAGGCTGGAATATTTTTCATTACATTTGCATGCACATTACATCAGTTGTCACCTTGGAACTTCACTGGATAGAGATCGTTTCACTGATCGTTGCCGGCCTGATGGTAGGCTTTATCAACACCCTGGCGGGAGGCGGTTCCATCATTTCCCTGTCGGTACTCATGATCCTCGGCTTGCCTGCCAACGTTGCCAATGGCACCAACCGCATTGCCATCGCCGTGCAGACACTGGCGGCTACAGGCAGTTTCAGGCAACAAAGAGTGCTGGATACCAAAAAAGGCATCATCCTGGGCATTCCCGCCCTGCTGGGGTCTATCCTGGGAGCCTATATTGCGGTCGACATCAATGAAAGCATCTTTGAGAAAGCCATCGCCGTGATCATGCTGGTCATGCTGGTATTTATACTCTATAAACCGCAACGCTGGCTTCGGGGGCAAGAGATCCCGGCCGGCAAAAGAACGGGCATGCTGCAGGTGGCAGTTTTTTTCCTGATCGGTGTTTACGGTGGCTTTATTCACATGGGAGTGGGATACTTCCTGCTCATCGCCCTGGTATTTAACGCGGGCTACGATCTGGTCAGGGCCAATGCCCTCAAGGTATTTATCGTGCTCATATATACACCGCTGGCCCTGATGGTATTCCTGTTCAACGGCCAGGTAAACTGGGCCTACGGGCTTACACTGACCATCGGCAATGTAGTGGGAGCCCTGGTGGCCTCACGCCTGGCAGTGAAAAAAGGAGCCAATTTCGTACGCTGGGTAATCGTGGTTGTCATCCTGCTCACATCGGGTCATCTTTTCGGATTATACAATATCAAAGAGGTTGCCCGCAACCTCATACGTCCCGAACAGCCGGCCACACAAAGTGAATGGGCCCTGGCGGTACATGGCGGTGCAGGCGGGGGAACCCGCGAGAATATTTCTCCCGACAAGGAAGCGGCTTATAAACAAGCCATCATGCATGCGCTCGACACCGGCAGCTATATCCTTGAAAATGGCGGGAGCAGCCTCGATGCCGTTGAAACGGTCATACGCTTCCTCGAAGATTCCCCTCTTTTCAATGCAGGCCGCGGTGCAGTATTTACCGAACTGGGCACCCATGAACTGGATGCTTCCATTATGGATGGGCGGAACCGGGAGGCCGGGGCAGTTGCCGGCGTAAGCAGCATTAAAAACCCGATAACGGCAGCCAGGCTCGTCATGACCGCCTCACCACACGTCATGCTTACCGGTGCAGGAGCGGAAAAGTTCGCTTCCATGCATGGCCTCGAAATGGTTGACTCCACCTGGTTCTTTACCGAAAGTCGCCTGAAAAGCCTGCAAAACGCAAAGGAACGCACACAAAAGCATGGCACAGTAGGCGCCGTGGCGCTCGACAGGAACGGGAACCTGGCAGCAGGAACCTCCACGGGGGGTATGACGAACAAAATGCAGGGAAGGGTTGGCGATGCCCCCATCATCGGAGCCGGCACCTATGCCGATAACAGCAGTTGCGCCGTGTCGGCCACCGGCCACGGTGAGTTTTTCATCCGTAACGTGGTTGCCCACGACATCTCGGCCCTGATGCATTACAGCAAGCTTACGCTTACGGAGGCCGCCGACTCGGTGGTCATGGGGAAACTGAAGCCCATGGGCGCCGGCGGAGGCATTATCGCCATCGACCGGCATGGGAATATTGCCATGCCCTTTAACACTTCCAGCATGATCAGGGGCTGCATCACTTCAGGGGGCGGAGGCGGTGTCTGGGTTTTTTCCGAATAATAAGCAACTCCCGTAAAAACAAACCCGATGCCGGAATAAGGATAAACCCAAGAAGTTTTCAGCCCTTTTCATTGCATTTTCCTGCCCGTTGTTATAATTTTGTATCAATCCCCAAAAGGCAGTCATCATGAAAGAACATCATTTTATTTGTCCCAAATGCAGGAGCCAGCTGGTTCCGAACAAAAAGATCGTTTTGCTTGCCAAACCCTCCCAAAGGCCGGCCGGGCTGCTTCTTCTCAGTCCGAAACTCGGTGAATATTCAGCCGCCACACATTCGGCCTTTATGCTCTCGGAGGGGGAAAAGGTTGATATTTTTTGCCCTGTATGCCATGGAGACCTTGGTGATTACAAGGACCATCAGAACCTGGCCAGGGTGATCATGATCGGTGAGCATGGAGAAGAATACGACATTGTTTTTTCCGAGATCATCGGCCAGCGCTGCACCTATAAGATCCATGGCGGGAAGATCGAATCATACGGGGAAGATGCGGAGATCTATACCAACTTTTGGGGAGAAGCCCCCAGGTATTGATCATTATTGGCGGGCATTCAGGTCATTGAAGGCCGGCGAGCATATTACAACCATCTTTACTGGTTTTCATATTCCTCCACCTCATCATTGATAAAATCGATCCGTACCCCGGCTTCCCGGAACAATTCTTCAGATTCCGTGCCGGCATGGTATTTTTTCTCACATACCACCCTCTCAATTCCGCAATTGATGATGAGCATGGCACATGTCCGGCAGGGGGTCATCTTGCAATACAGGGTTCCCCTGTCGAGGGCGATGCCCCTTCGGGCGGCCTGGCAAATGGCATTTTGTTCGGCGTGGACTGTCCTTACGCAATGTTGCGTAATACTGCCATCTTCATGGTATAGTTTCTTGAAGAGGTGCCCGGCTTCATCGCAATGGGGCAGACCTTTGGGTGAACCCACATAACCTGTCACCAGCACCTGCTTGTCGCGCACGATCACACAACCGCTGCGGCCCCTGTCGCAGGTGGCTCGCCTGGCCGCTGCCCTGGCCAGTTCCATGAAATACTCATCCCATGTGGGGCGTACGTGTGCTTTATTTTCTTTTTCCATCGGCAATCCTGCTTTTTATTTCATGTAAAACCCTGCCCACTTCTTCGAGCAATTGCGCAACACTGCCATCATTCCTGAAAGTATGGTCGGCCATTTCGATGCATGCAGTGATGTTTTGCTTGTTTGGATCGCCGGTGGCGATCTCCCGCTCCTCATTGGCAACGAACTCCCGGTAGGTGACGTGGTCTGTTTCCGATGCCCTGCTTCTGATCCTTTTGTAGCGTTTTTCACGGTCGGCATCCACTGCGAAAAGGAAAAAGCCCGGGTTCCGTTTCAGGGCGGTCACTTCGCCCGGGGTACGGATACTTTCGATCACACAATCATGGCCATATTCGAGCGCTTCCTCATACAGCTGATCCGTAATGTATGAGGGTCCGTAGGCAGCACGCAGCTTGTTGGCGAGTGTGGTCATTGAATCCCGGTTCAGGGGCATCCCCAGTTTCTGCATTTCACGAAGTAAAAAAGCGCGGACGGAATAATGGTCAAAGCCTTCTTCCCTTACCAGGTAATCGACAATGGTCCCTTTGCCTGCTCCAAGCGTTCCGGTAATTCCAATGATAATCATGTGCGGTTTTAATTATACAAAAATAGGGATATTGTCAATAGCCGCAACCCCTGCCCGTCAACAACCGGCCAATGCAAAACAATTGCCCGGTCAAGCATTTCTTCTTATTCATCTTCCAGCACGACAGGCACCTTGCGGCCGCATGCGGGACATTCCGGTTTCCCGTTCAGCATCAACACAGTTGAAATATATCCCTGCCGGCTGATGAGCAATTCGCCGCATTCAGGGCAACAGGTGCTGCGTCCGGCATCAGACCGGGTATTGCCGGTATAAACGAATGAGAGGTATTCGCATGCGATATCATAAAACTTCAGCAGCAAGGCTTCGGGGGTAGCATTGTGTATGAGTTTGTATGTCGGGAAAAAACGCGAGAGATGAAGGATGGTCTCCGGCCCGAGTTCTCCCTGTATCCACTTCATCATCTCCCTGAAATCATGCTCATTGTCATTCTCGTCAGGGATCAGCAGGTTTGTAATCTCCAGATGCCTGCCCGACTTCCTGATGATGCTGAGCGTTTCAAGCACCGGGGCCAGGCGCGAGGAAGTAAGCCTTTTATAGAAGTTTTCGGTAAAAGCCTTCAGGTCGACACTGAAAGCATTTATCAGCGGGATCAGTTCACGCAGCGGTTCGGGATTGATATAGCCGTTGGTGACCATCACGTTCTTCAACCCGGCATTGGCAGCCGGCAAGGCCACATCCTTCACGAATTCATACCATACAGTTGGTTCATTATATGTGTATGCAATGCCTGTATTGCCGTTGTCAGCGATTGCCAGCGCCACGATCTCTTGCGGCGTATAAGGGTGCAGATGGGGGTAATCCTTTACGGCTGTCTGGGAGATCTCATAGTTCTGGCAAAAACGGCAGCGAAGGTTACAGCCGACCGTCCCTGCCGAAAGGATACGGGAGCCGGGAAAATAATGATAGAGCGGCTTTTTTTCAATGGGATCGGAATGCAGCGAACACAGCAATCCGTAGTTATCGCTGACAAGCTTTCCGCCGACATTGGTCCTCACGCGGCAAATGCCTGACTGTCCGGGCCGGAGCACACACAGGTGCGGGCAGAGCAGGCATTTTACATCTTTGCCATCTTCGACCGAATAAAACTGTGCTTCCATACATTGCCCGTGTTTAATAACCCATCTCCCTGAGCCTGTCGACCCACTTCTCGGCAACAAGCCCCCGGTAGTTCTTCATTTTGGCAATCAGCCCTGATGCTTCTGAATCGATAAGGATGTTAGCCCTGTGTTCACTGCGGATAAACTTCATTTCCACGGCATGATCAAGCCAATTGATCAATGGGTCGTAAAAATGATCAATATTATAAATACCCACCGGTTTGTTGATCAGTCCAAGCTGATTCCAGCTCAGCATCTCAAAGAATTCGTCCATGGTCCCGAAGCCTCCCGGCATAATGATAAAGCCATCCGACAATTCCTCCATGGTCTTTTTCCGTTGCTGCATGTCATCGACCAATAAGGTTTCCGTAAGGGCATCATGCAGGATCTCCTCCCGGGCCAGTGTCCCCGGCATCACGCCCGTCACACTGCCACCAAGCGACAGCACCCTGTCGGCGATACATTTCATCAGACCGATGCTTGCTCCCCCGTAAACAAGGTCAATTCCTTCCTCAACGAGCACCACGGCCATTTGTTCGGCCTTGTGCGCGTATACCTCCTTAATACCGCGGCTGGAGCCGCAAAAAACACATATTTTCCTCATTGATATGTATATAGGCCCGGCAATCAGGCATCCAACGAAAATATTTATCTTTGCCGGTATCAAAGATAGGTAAATTAAAGATGAACAGCCTGTATCCGCTTAAATTCGAACCCATCTTCAAGGAAAAGATCTGGGGTGGAAACCGTATGAAGTCGCTCATGCCAGCGGAATACGATCCGCCTGCCCTTTGCGGTGAAGCATGGGTGCTTTCGGGAGTAGGCGGCAGCACCAGCACGGTGAGCAACGGTTTTTTGGCCGGCAACGACCTGAACGAAATACTGGAAGTTTATATGTACGACCTGGTGGGTGATGCTGTATATGAAAAATACGGCAATGAATTTCCGGTGCTGGTAAAGCTTATCGATGCCAACGACTGGCTGTCGATACAGGTACACCCGGATGATGAACTCGCTGCGAGGAGGGAGTCAGGCCGCGGGAAAACAGAAATGTGGTACGTGCTTCAGGCCGGTGAGAATGCACAACTCATCAGCGGTTTCAACAAAAAGATTAACAGGGAGCAATACCAGTTACACCTGCGCGATGGTTCGCTCCCCGGCATCATGAATTACGAAGCGGTAAATAAGGGGGATGTCTTTTTTATCCCGGCTGGCCGGGTACATGCCCTTGGCCCGGGCATTTTGCTGGCCGAGATCCAGGAAACTTCCGATACCACATACCGAATATACGACTGGGACCGCACCGACAGCCAGGGGAAGAGCCGTGATCTGCATATTGAACAAGCGCTGGATGCCATCGATTTTGCTGTGCACGAAAAATACCGTACCGATTATCCGGCCGCGGAAAACAAAAGCGTGAGGCTGGCCGCCTGTGAGCATTTTACGACCAACCTCATCACACTGAACACTTACGGGATGGAGAAAGACTACGGCAGCATTGATTCTTTCGTGGCCCTGCTATGCGTTGATGGCGAGGCAAAGTTATTGCACCGGGATGGATCAGATATGTTGAAAACTGGCGAACTGCTGCTGTTGCCGGCCACCTGTGATCAGGTCAGCATACATCCGCATCCGAGAACCCGTTTACTTGAGATATTTATATAATTAATTATTTATACTTTTGGCATTGTTTTTTCGTTTTTATCTGGCTAATCCTCCTGATATGAATCTAACGCTTAGCAGCACTTACAAACACTTTCATCATCCGAATGAGATCCCCGTTATACCCTTAAAAATCTATCTATCATGAAAAGTTTCGGCATATTTTTTATATCACTGCTGTTCGCAGCGGCAGTAAGCGCCCAGAGCGCAGGTTTAAAAGGACAAAAACTCCCCTCTGTAAATCTCAAGACAAGCGCGGGAGAAACATTCAGCACTTCGGAAATCAGCAACGATGGCAAACCTGTCATCATCAGTTTCTGGGCCATCTGGTGCAAGTCATGTATCAAGGAACTGAATGCCATAGCCGATGTTTACGACGACTGGCAGGATGAAACAGGCGTGAAACTCGTAGCCATATCCATTGACGATGCCAGGTCGAGCAGCCAGGTCAGGCCCTTCGCCGACGGCAACAACTGGGATTATGAGATCCTGCTGGATATAAACAAGGACTTTTACAGGGCGATGAACCTGAATTTCATTCCTCATACCGTCATCCTCGACGGTGAGGGCAATATTGTATGGCAACACACTTCCTTTTCGGAAGGGGGTGAGTTGCAACTGATCGAAAATGTTCGCAAACTCATTGCCGGTGTTGAAATAGACGAGCACTGACAGCAGCCTCAACCCAACCAGAAAACTGAAAATGAAAGTGAAAAAACCGATAGCCCTGCTGATCTCAGCATTTCTGCTCACATTTTCCGGCCTGCATGCCCAGGAATTTATCAGCAATGCCAACGTAAGCGGAAGTTTCCAGTTCGACGGGCAATACTATGCGTCCGACGAAAAGCTGGGGATTACCGACTCGACCCTCGACGGCAAACTTTTCAGGATGAACGCTTATGGAAACATCTTTTACAGTTCGGGGAATTTCCGGGCAGGCTTCCGCTACGAAGCCTATCTCCCGCCTTTAGCCGGCTTTGACGAGCGCTACGAGGGGCATGGCATCCCCTATTATTTCGCCGAATACCGTTTCAGCAAGCTGCACATTACCATTGGCAATTTTTATGAGCAATTCGGCAACGGTTTGTTATTGAGGAGTTACGAGGAATGGCTCCTCGGGTATGACAATTCCATCAGGGGCGCCCGGGTCATCATGGAACCGTTTAAAGGTGTTACGCTGAAAGGACTGATAGGCACACAGCGTTATTTCTGGGAACCATATGCAAACGGCAACCGCGGTATTGTTCGTGGCATCGATGCCGAGTTCAACATCAATGACCTGATAGGCGCCTGGGCCGATGCAAAGACCAGGGTCATCCTGGGCGGAAGCTTTGTCAGCAATTATGAAAAAGTCAAAGATAAAACACTTGTACGCGATACCGTACTCTACAAATACCAGCTTCCGAAAAACGTGGCTGCCTATGCTGCACGGCTCAGACTGATCCGGGGCGGATTTCAGTTAAATACTGAATACGCTTACAAGTTTAATAACCCCTCGGCCATCAACAACTATATCTACAAAAACGGGGAGTCGTTCCTGGCTACCCTTTCATATTCACAGAAAGGTTTCGGGGTTTCACTCTCGGGAAAGCGTATCGACAACATGAGTTATAAATCGCGCAGCAGCGAGCTGGGCGAAGCACTCGACATCAACTACTTACCCCCGCTTACGCGAATGCAGGCATACAGCCTGGCCAACATCTATCCTTATGCCACCCAACCCAGGGGAGAAATGGGCGTGCAGGCCCAACTCAATTATACCATTCCCAAAAAGACCAAACTGGGTGGAAGATACGGTACACGCATAGAACTCAATTATTCCAATATCTATAACATCGACAAACAGCCGGTGGCCGATGGCATTCCAGTAGACTCTACCGGTACTCTGGGATACCGATCCGATTTCTTTTCCATCGGGCAACCCAAGTATTTTGAAAGCTTTGACCTGATCCTGAACCGGAAGATCAGCAGCAAGCTGAAAATGACCCTTTCATACATCTACCAGGTATACAACATTGATGTGATTGAAGACCATACCGGTGAACCGACCATTTACGCAAACATCGGCATTGCCGACATAACCTATATGCTGAGCCCGACCAAATCGCTGCGTTTTGAGTACCAGCAGCTATTCTCCAAACAGGACCGCGGCGACTGGATCATGGGGTTGCTGGAGTTCAGCATTGCCCCGAAGTGGTTTTTTACGATCTATGACGAGTACAATTACGGGAACCCTTCCAAAGACATGCGCCTGCATTATTATTCGGCGGCAATGGCTTTTGTTGAGGGGCCAACGAGGATTTCCCTTTCCTATGGCCGGCAGCGCGAAGGGCTTATATGTGTAGGAGGGATATGCCGCACGGTACCTGCATCCAACGGGGTTACCCTGAGCATTTCCAGCAGTTTTTAATCTATATGAAGAACTGAACCCATGAAAAAAATAATCCATATCATCCTGGCCCTGGGTTTCATATTGGGCGCATGTGAAAAGATCGATGAACCTTTTCTGGTAAATACAGGAGGATCAGGACCGGTACCCGTTGAAAAGGTACGCAAGGTTTTGCTTGAAGAATTTACCGGGCATCTTTGTGTAAACTGCCCTGAAGCCACTTTGCTGGCGCATGATCTTCAGCATGTATTTCACGGGCAGCTGATCCTGATGGTGATCCACGCAGGCGACCTCGCGCTTCCCGGAAATACCCCTTTTGATGCCGACTATACAACGGCTGAGGGAGCAACCATATACAGTCATTACCAGCCGGTCGGCGTCCCGACCGGCCTGGTCAACCGCAGGGATTACCAGGGCTCGACGGTAATGTTCAAAGACTCCTGGGAAGCCGCCGTCAATGAGCTGGTCGACCTGCCCGCAGAAGCCTTCATTGAGATTGAAGCAGAATACGAAGCTGTTTCGCGCCAGCTAAACATCCATGTTCACACAGAATTTCTGACCGACATCAGCGGCCAGTTGAACGTCACCGTTTTCATTACCGAAAGCGGGATCGTCTCCGCACAAAAAAATAAAAATGCTTCCATCGGGCCAACCCCCGACTGGTTGGATTATGAACATAACCATATGCTCCGGGCATCCCTGAACGGCGCATGGGGTGAATTTCTCGCCGAAAACCCTGCTGCCGGCACAAACCTGAACAAGGACTTTTCAACGGTTCTCGATCATCACTGGGAAGCAGCCAATTGCAGCATCATCGTCATCATCACCGATGCCGATACCTATGAAGTAATACAGGCCGAAGAGATTAAACTGAATTGATGAGATCATCCCTCCTTAAAGGTCATGGCTGGGTCATATTTCTTGTTCTGCTCAGCCTGGGAAGCCTGACGGCCGAACTTGTCAACCGCCGTTTTCAAATGCCCGACCTGGAGGTATACCAGAAGGCAGCCGTACGCCTGCTGAACGGTGAAGAGCTTTACCGTTCAGCAGAAGAAGATCCTTATGAACATTATGTTTTCAAGTATTCCCCTCCGGCCGCCCTGCTTTTTATTCCGGTGGCAGCCGCAGGATTTCAAACTTCCAGGATTCTATACTGGACCCTGCTTACTTTTTTACTGGGCAGCGTTTTGTTCAACGTGAAACACCTTTTTGCCGGCACACGAGGCATGAACAGGCATATCAGCCTGAGCCTGACGCTGGCCATGCTCAGCGTGGGCACACATTTCTTCAGAGAACTGCACCTGGGGCAGGTTAACCTTCTCCTGCTGGGCATGTACCTGTTTGCCCTCCGTCTCATGCTTGACCAAAAACATATTCCGGCCGGGCTTTTGCTGTCGGCCAGCCTCTTCATCAAACCCTTCGCCCTGATCTTCCTTCCGCTCCTGCTGCTTACAGGCAGGTTCAGGGAAATCCTCTGGATATTCGTTTTTTCGATAGTCTTGTTCTTTACTCCCCTGCTTTTCTACCGTGACCTGCAAACCTTCTTTGGCCTTTACGCTTCATGGATGAACGAATTACTGCTCGAGCTCGGGAGTAAACAGGAACTCATGGCAGAGGGCAACCTTACCATTTTCTCAGTCGTTTACCGTTACACACCGCTCAGCCAACTGATCCCGCAGGGTTTTCCGCTCATGCTGTACCAGCTGGTCCTTCTTTTTCTCACCGGACTGCTGATACTATGGCACCTTTACCTGCGAAAAAGCGAAGAGGGCTTTTCCCGCATGTACATAGTCCTCACAGCCATGATCCCACTGCTGGCCTACACAAGTTACAACGCCTTTATTTTTGTCCTTCCGCTCCTGGCTTTCCTTATGCTTAAATTCAGGGAAATGAACCATGTTTCCAAAGGGCTGTTCATCGCTGGCTGCCTGATGACCGGCGGCAACATTTACGACCTGGTGGGAAAAGAATTTTTTGACCAGTTATGGAGTATCTCCATTTATACCTGGGGGGCCATTGCCCTGCTGACCGTGGTTTTCATCAACTGGAAAAAATTCCCGGTAAGCGCCCCGGAAGGCAAAGGGCCATCAGGAGGCTGAAAATCACCAAATATTCCAGACCAGGCAAAAAAAAGCCCCGCCCATGCAGGCAAGGCTTTTCATTTATTTCCTTAAGGAATTGATCCCAGCAATCATTTATCTGATCACCACCAGTTTGCGGGTAATCACCTGTTCGCCGGCCAGCAGCCTCAGCATGTAGATGCCTTCAGCCACATTGCCGCCTGCGGCATCCCATTCAAGCTGATGCGCACCGGCAGGGAATTTCTGGTCGGCAAGGGTTGAAACTTTTTGCCCGTTCAGCCGGTATACTTCTGCCCTGACGAGGGTTTCACCCTGAAGCGTAAAAGGCAAAAAAGTACTTCCCGACAGGGGATTGGGATATGGCTGACCGAATATTTCATTTTCAGATACCTGCTCATTCACTCCTACAAAGAGGGCGTCGATGCCGAAGAAATTCAGGTACTGATACATGAGATAGTCGATGAAGGAGCCGTTCCCCGACAATCCGCCGAATTCAAATGAGGAACCGATGGTACGGTAACTTCCTTCATCATAGGCAATTGCATTGTTATAGACAGGCGACTGGTTCCTGAAGATCGTAAAGGCATTACCGAGCGGAGCGATCCTGTCAATCCAGTTGTTGTCGCCTGTATAGGGATATTCCAGGTCTTCGGCAAAGGTGCCTGCCTGTCCCAGGATGGTGCTCAGGTCACTGCTGCCGTCCTCAACCCCCTGTATGTTGAACATGCTGTGTACCGGGGTTGCCTGGTCATAGTACCAGGTATCGCCGCCTTCCATGTAAAGGTTTCCACCGTTCCCGAGATAATCGGCCAGTTGCTGCCCCTGTGCCTGCGTCAGCACGTGGTTATCGGGGTAAACCCCCAGACAGACAAAGACCGATGAATAGAGGTTCATGTCGGCGGGCCATGCAGCCACCATGTCGGCTGCCACGCTGAGGTTGTCGAAACAAGCCATCATGCTCCCGGCAGAATTGTTATTGCCATCCATGTTGATGACCAGGGCGGGTATTTGCCCGACGATGGTGCTGAATTCGTCTTCGCCGCCAACGCCAAGGCCGGCGCTCATGTCGAAAAGGAATTCAGCGATATGACCGGCCGGTGTTTCGGGATCGGCGGTCACTTCATAACTTTGCACGGAGGTATCGCCTGCGGCGATGTCGCCGTATACCTGGGCGGGTTCATCAATTGTGATATACATGCTGACCGATGAGAGGACCGCTTCTACCTCGAAGGCATCAGCGCTTCCTTCATTATTGATGTCGATGCTGATGGTAACCGTTTCGCCCGGGTCGAGTTTTCCGTTACCGTTGCCGCCGCTGTCGTCGATGCTGTATGCGCCCATGGCCAGCAGCGGGGCATGCGCCATATCGGTGAAGCTGCTGTTCCAGGTGTCCTCGCCGGTTGATTCTATGTTGAAGAGGATCATGTGTCCGTCGGGGACATCCCCGGCCAGGGTCAATGCAAAACCATCCGTTACCTCAACGGTTCCCCCGGCAGGAATGGTCCCGTAGTTTTCCGTTCCATCGGTAATGGTAACATATCCGTCGGCTGTTGAAAGGATCACCTCCACATTCAGGGCATCCTGCGAACCCACGTTGGTAAGCGAGATGCTCAGCATCACCGATTCACCATAGTCCAATAAGCCGTTGCCGTTGCCTGACTCGTCATTAACCGTATGGCTGCTGTACACCACATATGGTCCTCCTGAGGGGACAACGGTAATGGTTTCGTAAATCGTTTCGGTATTAAATGCGGTAACCACGAAGAGGGCATCGCCCGGTATCAGGCTGTGATTGATGGTAATATTTCCCATATCATCGGTAAGGCCGGTGTAATATTCACCATTCTGGCTCAGGGTGACCATGGCGCTCCCCACCGGGCCGCCGGAAGTCGTAATATTCGTTGTATAGGGTATTCCTGCCATCACAACATTGTTTGACAACAGGAGTTCGGCAGGCACATCAGATCTTGCCTGTAGAGAGGGATCGCCGAAAAGGTTCCATGTTTTGGCCGTTTCCCAGTCGGAAGGGCTGCCTGCCTCCGTTGTCATCAGCACCAGCCCGTTAAACACGATCGCCCCCAGTGTAGTCCGGCCTTCGGTGGTACTGATCCCATTTTGTCCGGGATGGGCAGAATAATCATATCCCCCGATATACAGGTCGGCAAAATAATCCTGTCCGCGCATGGGCGGGTTCCAGGGCTGACTGATGGATCCGCCGAGGAACATCACCGCCCCGCCCCCGTCCTTGCGAAGCCATGCTTCGGCAAAGCAGGTTCCTGTATGAAAGTCACCGTTGTTACAGGCAACGGAAACGATCCAGGGGAGTTTATCGCCATTGCTGAGCCCGGCCACATTGCCGTTGTTAAATCCTGTTGTACCCCATGATGTGGGTGACCCGTGACCGCAATAATTGATCACGCTGGTTCCGCCGTTCACTGCTGCGTTTACGTCTGAAATACTTCCCGAAGGCTCGTAAATGGGGTTGTAAAGATCATATGTGAAAGGCTCGAGCTTATCATTATAGATCACATCCAGGTGTTCGAAGTCCATTTCATTGTCATCGCCCGGCCCTTCTATGCTCCCGATCCCGGTGGCAACGGTGTACCAGTCGGAGGCCATGTCGGGATATTTCTCAAAATTGATCACCTTGTTGACCTGTGTGGTGACATGTGCCGGGTTTTCCGATGATATACGTCCCACACAGATATCGGGATAATCATCGGAACCGACCACACAGCCAATCTGGGGATCCATTGGTGGGGATCCGCCGTAAAGCGTGTTACATTTGATATCGGCCCAGTCGCCCACAAGCTGCACATAAAGGATATCATTGTTGGCATCATAAGCATTCTGCACCACACTGTTGACATTGGTACCTGTGGCTACCACTTCCTTGCTTACCTGGAAACCCTTTTCCCTTTTCCACTGAATGTAGGGTTCGATGGCATCCTCGTCGCGGGCGGTGACAACAACGAGGATATCCCCCATTTCGCCTATGGTCAGGTCGTCGCGATAATCCGCATAATTGATGAATACCGAAGCATAAACAGCATCCATCTCATACTTAACCGTGCCCTGTTTCAGCAAAGGATTTACAGCCCGGGTCGCATTGGGGACCAGTGACACCCGGACGCTATGGTACACCCTCAGCACATTTTGCTTTGCATTGTATCGAAACGGGTATACATACACATTCGTTCCCCTGATATCGCGGAGGATGTAAGGATCGGTATGCTTTGCCATTTCAGCGGGGTACCAGGTATCGGTAAGCGATTTCGGGTCGATCACATAAGGGATGTCAGACGGATCCTGGTTACGGTATATTACGCCGCGCGAGGGGAGCAGCGGATGTGTAAGCTGAATATCGGTATAATCATATTCATCGATCCGCAAATCAACATTCCTATCAGGTTCGAGCATAACGGCCGCATGGATGAAAGGCAGTTCGGCAAATCCGGCCTGTTGGGTATAAACATTGCCTTCGAAACGGATCACGGAAAAAACCCGGCCATCCACAATACGTTCATCGATGCTGACAGCACCAAGCGTAAATGACAATTCGCGGGTATTGTCATCCCGGCTGTATGTTACTTCATAACCTTTCCCTGCCCGGGTATTAAAACCTGCAAGTGAAAAGGCGAGGATTAAGAAAATCAGTTTTTTCATATGGTTCAGCTTTTATTTAAGGATTCATTTATTTGATCACTACGATCTTTTTACTTGTTTTCTGTGTAGCGGTTGAGAGCACGCAATGATAAAGGCCGGCAGGCAACTCAGCCGTTTCGAGGCGGAATACCAGCAAGCCTGTTGTGCCCATCCTGCCATCGGCAAGCCTTGCCACTTCCTGCCCGGTGCTGTTGTATACCGACAAGCGAAGGTTTTCCGCTCCGGCAGTAAGGATCCGGATGCTGACCGCATTGCCGGCGGGGTTGGGGAAGATCTCCATCAAATCAGCTGTTGCAAAGGCTTCTTCCATGCCAACCCATACGGCATCGATACCAAAAAACTCAAGATACTTGAACATAAGGTAGTCTTTGGTGTAATCCCCGTCGTCGAGTCCGCCAAATTCATGTGAACAACCGATGGTGCGGTAGGTGCTGCCGATGTTTGCCACCGCCGTGCCGTACGGTGGCAACTGGTTATTGAATATGGCAAATGCACTGCCATTGGGGGCGATGCGATCGATCCAGTTATTTTCGCCGCTATATGTAAAGAGCATTCCCTCTGTAAAGGTGCCTTCCTGCCCGAGGAGGGTGCCCAGGTCATCACTTCCATCTTCCAGTCCCGTGATCCCGAACAACGGATGAACGTCCGTTTGCTCGTCGTAGAACCAGGTATCGCCGCCTTCCATGTACAGGTTCCCGCCTCCGTCGAGATAATCGGCAAGGATCTGCCCTTCTGAAGCCGAAAGAACGTGGTTTGAACTATATATGCCCAGGCAAACAAAGACGGAGGCATAGAGGTTAAGGTTTTCGGGGATGCTGGTTGCATAATCCGAACCCACGCTGAGATTATCGAGGCAGGTATTCATCACCGTTCCGGAACTCTGGTTGGGGTCAAGGTCAAGGACCAGTACGGGTATTTGTCCGGCAACAAGGAAAAAGTCAAGTTCTGCCAGATATCCACCGGCATCCACAATAAATTCGAAAGGGATGGAAGTACCGGGGTTCACATCATCGCTAACGCTAACGCTGAAAACGGCATCTTCTGAAGTATCGGATCCGATGAGGCTGATAAACATGCTGTCGCTGTTAATGACGATGTCGCTGCTGCTGCTGCTGAGCAAGGCGATGGCATTTTGTGCATCGCTGTGGCCGCTGTTGAGGACCGGGATGATGATCTCGGCCGTTTCGCCGGGATCGAGCCTGCCATCGCCGTTGCCACCCTGCGAGTCGTCGACCGTTACTGCCAGCGTACCCAGCACCGGGGCATGCAGCAGTATGCTGAATGAGGAGTACCAGTTATCCTTGCCTTCACCGGTAATGTCGAGGCCAAAACTGACCAGGTGCTGGTCGGGGACCACTGCATGCACGTCGAAGGCAAAAGCACCGGCCTGCATGGAGGATGCGCCGGCGGCAATGTTGCCCCACTGGGCAATATTATCCGTTATGGTGATATGTTCATCCGTTGATGACAGGGTGGCTTCCACATCGGCAGCATCCGTACCGCCAAGGTTAACCAGTTCAACATCCAGCAGTATGCTTTCCCCGTAATCGGCCAGGCCGTTATTATTACCGGAATCGTCGTTGATGATATATTCTGAGAGAACGACATAGGGGCCTGCAGGGTTATCGACAAAGACCGTACCGATGAAGGGTTGCCTGTTCTGCCTGCTCACCACCACATCGGCATTGCCGGGGATCATGATGGGGTCGAGGGCGACAACGGCCGTTCCTGCGGCGTCGGCCAGGGCAGCCCCGTGCAGCATGCCATCTTTTGAAATACCAACGTAGGCATAAGGCTCGGCATAGACCGTAAAGGAGGTAGCGCCGAGCGGCATAAGGGGATCATAGGTCACGCTCATGGGGTCGGGGACGCCGAAATAGCACATCAGCGAGGGATCGCCCATCACACAATAGATCTCCCAATAATACTCTGCCGACCCGGGCTTCCCTTCGGTTACCGCCAGGTTACCGGCAAAGATCATCTGGTAGGTTGTGGTGTACCAGTCCTCCCAGGGCTCGCCATGATCATGGAAGGCCCGGTCGTAGGTTCCAAGCGTGGTTTCTTCATAGGAGGGTGGATCTTCGGTGATGGCCCCTACCCCAACGCCGAAATAATAATCTTCGTCCCAGTATGTACTGTTGGTTCCTCCGATATAGGCAACCGCGCCTTTGTTTTCGGCACGCAGGAGGGCTTCGCCGAAACAATAGTTGTTAAATTCATTGGAAGAACAGCAATTTCCGATCAGCACCCCGTATTTATCCTGGTTCTGCAACCCGGCCACATTTGAGATGGTAAAGGAAGGGCTGGCCCATCCCGAGGCGGAGCAATGTGCCGTGTAGTTCCCGAAAGAAACCCCGTCGCTGACATTCTGGATGATATCGGCGGCGTGATTGCCCGACTCCGGATACAGGTATGTATGGGAAGTCAGGCCATGGGCGGCATTGAAATAATTTTCGGTGCCGTAGTTTATCTGGCCGTTACCCCAGTCGTGTCCATGGCCACTGTCCATTCCGGCCACCATCACCACCTCATCGAGAAACGACGGGTCGGGCATGGTGTATTGTTCATACTGAAGCGTCTTGTCGATCTGTGGCTGCAGTTCGGCCGGGCTTGTTGCCGACCAGCGGCCGTAATATACTTCGGGGAAATAATCGCCGGTGTATTCAACATACATCAGGTCGGTGACATGCCATCCCGCATTTCCGCTGAAAGCGGGGATCTGGGCAACATCGCCCACAAAGAGGACAAACGACGGGGAAGGATCTTCCAGGGTCCCTGCATTGTAAAGGCCCTGGAGGTAATTCCTGATCGACGCGGTTGTATTTCCTACCGCTGCTTCATCGGTATAGGCTTCTACCACATGAAAACCCTTTTTTGTTTTCCACTCGATAAAGGGCTGGAGCTGGGCCTCGAACATCCGGTCAGATACGATCACATACTTGACCGGGTATTTTGTGATGGTATCCCTGGAGGCAGCCTGTAATGGTTTATAGTTAAGCAGCGAGGCTCCGGCAATTTTGAAATATGGCGTTTCACTCTTCTTTTTCTCCGCCAGGGTGGCGCCGATATCGGCATCCCTGAAAAACACTTCTGCCTCAATATTCCTGTAAACCCTGATCTTATTACTTACCGGGTTATATTGCACGGGGGAGATATCGATACGGGCAATGCGAAGTCCGCGCATGATACCCAGTATCTCGATCTCAAGGAGGGGAGCATCTGTAAAAGCATCGGTGGCGTATGCGGCCGCATTGTATTCAAAACCTATATAACTGCCATCTTTGGGGGCGGGAGGCTGTGCGGGCATCAGCGGAAAACTGACGCCCATGGCGGCGAGATCATACTCTTCAAACTCATATCCGGTGATGCGCAGTTCGGGAACGGCTCCGAAAGGGATTTCGATCAGCTTCCTGTTCACCGGCAGCCTGGGTGCCCCCACCAGTTGTGTTGCTGAATATCCGGGAACCATCAATTCTGCAAATGTCCCCATTTCCGTTTCAACCTTGATCGTACGGATAAGGTGCAGGTGGTTTTCGAATTGCAGGCTTTCGTATGTATTTACCTTGATCTCGATGTTTGTGGATCCGCCTTCGGCCACAACGATGTCGCGGGCACCGGCCAGGGAAACCAGGAAGAAAAAGAAAAACACGGCAGGAATCAGTTGCCTGCGTGCCGGCAGCTGGTGAAGTTTTTTCATTGAGTTATCCATATATGTATGATTAATTGAAGTTCAGGGCAGACAAAGATATGTATTTTACAATATATAATGACCGAAAAATATCGACAGGGCCATAAGGCTTTGCATATGCCGGAAATATCTTCATGCCAGTCGTTGTCTTAGGTAATTCCGTGATATCCGTCTTACCGGGAACCAGGCAGCCAGGAAACCGATCACAAAAACCGTTATAAAAACGTAGGCGAAATCGGACCATTTCAGCAGCACGGGGTAGGCATCGATGATGAGGGATCCGTCGCCTTTTCCCAGGCTGATCAGGCCGAATTCCTGCTGCAACCAGCTTATCAGGCCACCCAGGATCAGGCCCGCAACGGCGCCTGCCAGGGAGATCAGCAGACCTTCGAGCAGAAAGATCCGCCTGATCATCGCATGGTTTGCGCCCAGGCTGTGCAGCACGGCAATATCCTTCTGCTTGTCGATGATCAGCATCGAAAGGGTGCCGATCACGTTGAAGGTAGCGATCATGAGGATGAATGCCAGGATCGCAAAGATGATCCATTTCTCGGAATTCATGATCTTGTATAGCATTTCTTCCTGTTCATAGCGGTCTTTAACGCTGAAACCCTCACCGGCCAGTTTGCTGACCTGTGTTTTGACGGCGCCGGCATCGGCACCTTCCGTCAAACCAATTTCCAGGCTTGTCACCTCATCCGCATATTCGAGCAGTTCCCTTGCAAACCAGATAGGGACCAGCACGATGCCTATATCAAATTCCTGCTGTATGGAGAACACCCCTTTCGGGATGACCTGCCCCTGGTTAAAAGCCTGTTCGAGACCCGGCCTGAAACCGGAGGTGCGACTTGGAACATATATACTAACATTATCGGCGAATTCGCCGGGGACTACGCCAAGATGCCAGGAAACGCCGGCCCCGAAAACGGCACAGGCCCGTTGTCCCTGCTCCAGCCTGAATTCGCCGTCGATAATGGCCGACTCGATGCCGGTCATGCGGCGAAAATCATCCTCCACCCCTTTCATCCTGGCAATATATTGCCTGTTCCCGTTTTTAAACAAGGCATTCTCCTCCACCACCGGCATGACATAGAGCACCGCCGGGATCTTTTTTATTTCGCCAGCATTCACCTCCTGCAGGGTGAAAGTCTTTCCCTTGTCGACCGTGATCTCAAGATCGGGATTAAAAGAGTTGAACAGGGAGATAATGAGTGACTCGAAGCCGTTGAAGACCGACAAAACAATGATCAGGGCCATGGTACCCACTGTAATGCCCATAACCGAAATCCCGGAGATCACATTGATAATGTTGTGTGATTTACGTGAAACCAGGTAACGCCGGGCAATATGTAGCGGGAAGTTCAAATAATGCGGCTTTGTAAATGCCCCGTAAAGGTACGAACTTAAGCCGTGGCGGCGAAATCGCTTAACAATTTATTAAGAAATAATTAACCATTCGTTAATCAACCAAAGAAGAGCCGGGAATACTTTTGTTTCAAAATTTCAAACCAAAACCATTTCCCTATGAAAAAACTTTTTACACTTCTGTTCATGGTGTCGGCTGTATTGCTTACCCATGCCCAGCAAAGGGGCCAGATCGCAGGCCGTGTGAGTGATTCTGAAAACCTGGCAATGCCCGGAGCCAATGTTTACATCGAGAGTCTGAAAACGGGTGCCGTTACTGATGTAAACGGCGATTACACCATTGTGGATGTACCGGCAGGCACTTACGAAGTCAGCATCAGTTATATTGGTTACCAGGAAGAACGCCAAACCGTAACGGTTACGGCAGGCAGGGTGGCAGTGGCCAACTTCAGGATGAAGCCCGGCATTATGCTGGGGGAAGTGAAGATCGGGGCAAGCCTTCAGGGCCAGGCAAAAGCCCTGAACCAGCAGAACAACAGCCCCAACATTACCAATATCGTAGCTTCCGACCAGGTTGGACGTTTCCCCGATGCCAATATCGGCGATGCCCTCAAAAGACTTCCGGGGATCAATGTTGAATACGACCAGGGCGAAGCGCGCTTTGGACTGATCAGGGGCACCGAGTCGCGCTACAATTCAGTCATGATCAATGGTGAACGTATCCCTTCGGCAGAAGCTGAAACCAGGTCGGTACAACTCGATCTTATCCCTTCCGACATGATACAAACCATCGAAGTAAATAAAACCCTGACGCCGGACATGGACGGGGATGCCATCGGAGGTTCCATTAATCTCGTAACAAAGAGCCAGCCTGTTGGTTTCCGACTTTCGGGTACTTTGGGCTCCGGCATGAACTTACTGAGCAAAAAGCCGATCTGGCTCGGTTCAATCGTCCTGGGCGATCGTTTCGCCGACGACAGGATCGGGATCATGTTCAGCGCTTCCATTTATGACCATTACCTGGGATCCGATGATATTGAAGCCGAATGGGATTATGACGATGCCAACGACAACGGGAAATTCGACGAAGGCGAAGATGTATGGGCAAGCGATTTCCAGGTCAGGCAATATGTTATCCAGCGCATCAGGCGCAGCCTCTCCCTGTCGTTCGACTATAAATTCGATGAAAATAACACCATTTACCTCACCGGCATGTATAATAGCCGCGACGACTACGAAAACCGTTACCGCCTCAGGTATAAGGATATTGAAGAAACAGACGGCGGATGGACCAGTGAGATACTCCGGGAAACCAAAGGTGGTTCGAACCTGACCAAAAATGCACGCCGCGAAGACCAGAAAACCAGGTTTGCCAGCATCGGCGGCGACCACTTCTTCGGCAATGTGGCCCTCGACTGGTCGTTCTCATATGCCAGTGCATCCGAAAACCGTCCGCAGGAAAGATATATTTCATACAGGGGTAAAGATATTCCGGTGGGTGTAAACCTCAGCGACACCGAAAAGCCACAAATCTCAATCCTGGATCCAAATTTTGCCGATCTCAACAATATGACCGACAATGACGGCGATTACTACTGGGGTATTGATGAACTCACACAGGAAAACCAGTGGACTGAAGACAGGGATGCCAACTTCAGGATGAACATAGAAGTTCCCCTGTTGAGCGGCGATTTCAAGAACTCCCTTAAATTCGGAGGGAAATACAGGTTTAAAAAGAAAGTCAGGGATAACGATTTTTATGAATTCGAACCGGTTGACGAATATGGCTTTGATTCATGGGCGCTGGGCAACCTGGTTGATATGAGCAAGGACAATTTCCTTGCCGGTGATTACAGTGCCGGAAATTTTGTTTCGGAAAGATATCTTGGCGGTCTTCCGCTCGGAAACGGCTACGATGCTTATGAAGCTGAGGAAAACCTGGAGCAGCTTGCCGGCAATTTCAATGCCCGCGAAGAAGTTTTTGCCGGTTACATCATGCTGAAACAGCAATTTGGCCAGCGCCTCAGCGGTATTTTTGGCGTCCGGTTCGAAAATACCATCAACAAATCCTATGGTTACCAGCACAATATTGATCCCGAAGGTGATGAATCCATCACACAAACGCCGGAACAGGAAACCAAATACCTGAGCACACTGCCGGCCGTGCTTCTGAATTACAGGATGAACAGTAATACCGTTTTCAGGGCTTCATGGACCAATTCCCTTGCCCGTCCGGACTACTATGACCTGGTCCCATACCGCGAGATAAACCAGGAAGACAACGAGATCGTGATAGGCAATCCCGATCTGGATCCCACAACCTCCATGAACCTCGACTTTATGGTTGAGCGGTATTTCCGCTCGGTAGGGATCATCTCGGGAGGTGTATTTTACAAGAGCATCGATGATTTCATTATCGGACTGACCCGTTTTGATCATGAGTTCGAAGGGAATGTGTACGATGTGTTCACCCAGCCCATCAATGGCGGTTCGGCAACCCTGCTTGGCGTTGAAGTTTCGTTCCAGCGGCAGTTCGACTTCCTGCCGGGAGCACTGAAAGGAATTGGCATTTTCCTGAACTACACCTTTACCAATTCCACTGTTGACGACTTCCTGGTACCCGGGCGCGAAGATGAGGACCTGCCCCTGCCCGGTTCGGCCAAGCATACTGGGAATGCATCCCTTAGCTATGAATTCAAAGGCTTTAACATAAGGGCCTCGTCCAATTTCTCCAGTGCTTTTGTTGAGGCAGGCGAAGTAGGAGAAGAAGCGTTCTTCGACCGTTATTACGACAATGTTTTTTACCTCGACCTGAATGCCTCATATGCCTTTACCAAACAATTCAGGATCTTTGTTGAGGCCAACAACCTCACAAACCAGCCGCTGCGTTACTACCAGGGCGTGAGGGAAAGGCTTATGCAAGCCGAATACTACAACGCCAGGATCACGGCAGGCGTTAAATTCGACATCTCTAAATAATTCGCTTAGTTTTACGTTTTGCATTCCGGGCATTTTGCCCGGGATGCTTTTTTTTAGTCTGACCTGAAAACCCGAAATACCATGAAATATTTAAAACAGATCATTCAGCTTTCGCTGGCATTCTTTCTTATGTCATCATGCGTCAACAGAACAGAGGAGGGCGCTGCTACAGAAAACATTGATAAAACGCAGGGGCTTCATGCCTTCGGGGTCACAGCCGGCATGCAAACGGATCCGGTCAGGGATACGGCTGATGCAGCGGATGACCCGGCCATCTGGATCCATCCCGAAAATCAGGAGAAATCCCTGCTCATTGGCACCAACAAAAAGCGCGGATTGGCCGTTTATGACCTGCAGGGCAGGGAAGTTTTCTTTGCACCCCTCGGAAAAGTCAACAACGTGGATGTCCGCTATCATTTCCCGCTGAATGGCGAGAAAATTGATATTGTTGCTGCCAGCAACCGCACGAACAACACGCTCAGCATCATGCGGATTATGGGCGAAAGCGGCGAACTTCAGAACATTGCCGCCGAAGAGATCGTTTCCGGCGTGGATGAAGTATACGGCTTCTGTCTTTACCACAATAAGACCGAAGGAAGTTATTATGCCATCGTTAACAGCAAAAGCGGCATGGTGGAGCAATGGCTGCTCGAAGCCACTGATGCGGGAATGGTCGGCGCCAGCCTTGTGAGGTCTTTCGAAGTCGGAGGGCAAACCGAAGGCTGTGTGGCCGACGACGAATCGGGCTTTTTATACATCGGTGAGGAAGAACACGGTATTTGGAAATACTTTGCCGATCCGGGTAAAGGCAATGACAGGACCCTGGTCGACGATATGTCGAACCATAACCTGGAAGCCGATATTGAAGGCCTGACCATTTACTACGCCGAAGGCGGAAAAGGATACCTGATCGCCTCCAGCCAGGGAAACAACAGTTTTGCCGTTTACGAACGTTCAGGCGAAAACAATTACCTTGGCAGTTTTGTCATTAAGGGAGTGACCGGCGGTATCGACGGCACCGAAGATACCGACGGCATTGACGTGATCAACATGGCGATGGGAGCCGGCTTTCCCAATGGTTTTTTCATTGCCCAGGATGGGTCAAATGAGGAAGGGGGTGTTATCATCAGCCAGAATTTCAAACTCGTTGCCTGGGAAAAGATCGCAGGGGCTTTCACACCTGCCCTGCTCATCGACAATACCTATAACATCAGGGATTAGCTTGCAGGAACGGCGGAGGATAAAGAAAAGACCCCGTCTCAGCCCAGAAGGTTTTCGATCCGTTCGATATAGTCGAGCGAATCATCTTCGTGAAATTCCAGTTCCGGCACCGACCGCAATTGTTTGCTGACACGGTTCCCCAGTTTATATTTTATCTCACCGGCATGCCGGCGGATATTATCAAGCAACTCCCCTTTATCGGGGGTGGCAAAAAGGCTGAGGTAAACCCTGGCAAGGGAAAGGTCGCGGCTTACATGTACCTTGGTAACCGTGATCATGGCCCCGCCAAAGTGATGACGCGCCTCCTCACGGAAGATATCGCCCAGGTCGCGCTGGAAAAGCCTGGATATTCGTTGTTGCCTTTTCGATTCCATGCTGCAAAGTTAAGAAAAAGGCCGGCTACCCATGCACCTGCAGGGCAGTTTCTGTTCAGGGTGTCTTTTCAGACGGAATGATGTTGCCCGGAAGCTCTTTCATGCCTTTCAGGTAATACACAAAGCCATTCATCACATGCCGGCCATTCCGGTACACCGGGATGGTATCGGCAGGTTCAACCGAACTGAAATAAGGGCCGTACATGGGCACAGGATCTCTGAAGTCGCGGCTCACGGTAATATACCAGGCATCCATGCCCAACTCAAAGCCACCCCTTTCCTGTGTGATCCAGGCATATTTATGCAGTCCGTCGAGACTTCCAAGCCCCAGCACCCTGATGCCAAGCGGCCCGGCAAGGTAAAAATCGATGTTGGCTGCCGGAAACCAGCGGTGGCTGATGACCGGGCTGAGGGGCGGGATGCCTTTCCTTTCCTTTTCCTTTTCAACGGTATGCCGGAACCCGTCAGCCAGTTGCTTCCATCCGTACATGTCGAGGCTCACATCTTTTGCACCCATGTTTTCGGGCCGGGTACCCTTATCGTAATAAAGCAGCCCGGACCTGACCTGCAGCATGCCGAGGGATATCACCAGCACCACGACAGCCAGGGAGGCCACGATCACCGGCGGGAAGTACCTTTCACGTCCTTTTGTTATTTCACGCCGGCGGATGTAAGCGGCTGAAAAAACAATGAGGGTAGTCCAGGCCGGGCCCGTCCAATGCGGCAGGGTATGACGGAAAAGTGCAAAAAACAGGAAAATCAGGATAAGCGGCAATGCAATGAGCAGGATCAGGCGGCCGCTTTCTTTTCCAATAAAGTTTTTTCCCCTGAAAAAGGCGATCATGGCTATGATGCCCATTACAAAATTGACCGGGTTGTTATAAAGAGCCTGGCCACCCAGTTCCGTCAGGAAAAAATCCGGCCGCAGGCCGGCATTGAAAAACCCCACCCGGTCGCCATGAAAAGTAAAACTGATAAAATCATTACTAATGTTCCAGGCAATAACCGGCAGAAACAACATCACTGCCATAAGTCCCGCCAGGTAAAGTTCCCCCCTTTTCAGCCATGCGCGCCTGTAGATCATCACATACATCAATGCCCCTGTAAGCAGGAATACGGAGGTATATTTCGAAAGCATTGCCAGTCCGGCAGCAAGTCCTGCAAGGAGCAGGTATCCCCCCGCCCGCCTGCCTGCCTGATCCGTCAGTGCATGCAGCAGGAGGTAAAGCGTAAGCAGCCAGAAAGTAAGTTGTGGGGTATCGGGAAGGATAAAGGTTCCGGCGATCAGGAAAGCATATATGGATGAGGTATACAGCAGGGCTGCATAGAAGCCGCAGGCACGGTCAAGCACCTTCCTACCGATCAGGTAGATCAGCCATATATTCAGTGTGCCCAGCATCACAGCCCCCAACCTGATAAAAAACTCACTGTCGAAGGCAAGGTTGCAGGTAGTGAGTTGTATCAGCAGGCCGATCATGGGGGGGTGGTCAAAATGGCTCAGCGCAGGAAAGAGGGCATAGGTCCGGTAATAGACTTCATCATTACCGAATTCCAGGAATGCGGCGAGGAAAGCCCTGGCCGCCAGCGAAAGCAGGAGCAGGATCAGCGTGGCCCGCCCGTAAAGCCTATCCCGGTTCATATCAGCGGCTGCGTCTTTTAATTAAACGCTTCCGAAGGTAATAAATATTCAGCAATATGAAGATGAGCGTGGCAAAGCCAATGATACGCAGCATCCAGGTGCGGTAAGGGTCGATCACGGCCATTTCATGTGCCCAGGGGTCGTTGCCGTCGTAACGGATCACAGGGTTCAGGTAAAAAGCCGTACGGTTTGGGAAAATCACTTCGGTACGCACGTATGGGTCTTCCTCACGAATCACATAATCCGCTTGTCGCGTGTTCAGGGCCGAATCAAGTGGCAGTCCGCCCTGCCCCACAAACCTGATTATGGCGGCATCCCTGCTGACCGAAACCCGGAGCGTATCTCCATCAAGCCGGACGCCCGTCAGTACCGGCAGGTTAAGTGCCTTTTCAATCTTTTCATCCATGGGTTCATCCCAGACCCTGTATACATAAACGCCATAGGAGCGACCCGATTTGATGGCCGCAACAATGCTGTCGCCGCTCATTGACGGTGAATGGATCATGTTAAAATAATTTCCCAGCTCATTTCTGTTGGTGATGTCGTGCGCATCGTCGTTGGCCAGGATGCGCATGTTCCTGCCTGCCGAAAGGGCGGCGTCCCAGTGTTCGATGGAAACACGGTATCCGTTCAGCACCTCTATGCCGTCGTAATTGGTGATCCGGGCCATATCGCCGGGCTTCCAGCCATGCCTCAGCTTCGGATGTGCAACAAACACCAGTTCACTGGTCGGACGAAGGATGTTGAGCATATGCTGCTTATGATGGATGTTCTGAAAGATCGGGTAATCGCGCCAGATCACTTTGCGTGCGCCGATCATGACGTGATGGTTTTTACGGATGCCGTAGCCATGTTCATAAACGGGAATATAGGAAGGGAGCCCTGAGCCATGGCGGTTGATGCGCTGGTAATCGGAAATGGCAATAATATCGTACCCCAGCAGGCTGTATACGCTGTCGATGGCCTCGTTGCTGTTCTTCCGCCCGTCGGTGATGCCCAGCCAGGCTTCGGACTGCACCTGGAAATTGCCCTTCCTCCAATGATTGCCGTCAACACCTTCATAAGGGTTAAACAGCTTCGGGCCGGAAAACGGACGTGCCTCGGGAAAGTTATAATAAGGGGCCGTCAGGTATTCGACCGTATATAAAAATGCCAGTGCCACGATCAGGTAAAGCACCAGCCTGAGCAGAAATTTCACGAATAAACGAATGGATTTTATCACCTTAAACATAATTCGCCGCTTTAAGCCGGCAAAGTTAAGATTTTTGCCGTATTTACCGGAAACAAACTCCATTTGCATTTGTTTGCCGGTGAAGGGGGCAGCAGCCTGACAAAGCATGTAACCCGAAAATGGTTTTTTCGTATAAACGACTGATAAATATTTTGCCTTTGGGTTGATTTGCATGCGATAAAAGGAAATTTTTGCAAAACAGCGCAAATAGCCGTATATTTATCACGGCAAAACCAACATGATGGAATCTTTAAAGGTGTTTATCGTCGAAGATGATAAGCTTTATGGGGAGATGCTGCGCTATCACCTCTCGCTCAATCCCGATAATGAAGTCTTGCTGTTTACCAACGGCAGGGATTGCATCGACAATCTTCACCTTGCTCCCGGATTTATTTCGCTTGACTACAGTTTACCCGACATGTCGGGATTGGAGGTACTGCAGAAGATACGTGCTTTTGATCCCCGTTTGCCGGTGGTGATCGTTTCCGGGCAGGAAGACATTAAAACAGCCGTAAACCTTCTCAGGGAAGGTGCCTACGATTACTTTGTGAAAGATGGCGAAACCAAAAACCGCTTGTGGAACAGCCTGAAAAAGGTCAGGGAAAACCTGAAGCTGAAACAGGAGATCAACGACCTGAAAAACGAAATAGGAAAGAAATACGAGTTCCGCAAGGTGATCAGGGGCAACAGCCCTGAGATAAACCATGTTTTCGGGATGATCGAAAAGGCTACGCAAACCAATATCGTAGTCAGCCTTTTCGGTGAAACGGGCACCGGCAAGGACCTTGTGGCCAAGGCCATCCATTATAATTCTGCCCGTAAGAACGGGCCGTTTGTAGCCGTGAATGTCACGGCCGTTCCCTCCGAGCTGATCGAAAGCGAATTCTTCGGACACGAAAAAGGATCCTTTACCGGAGCCAATACCCGCAGGGCAGGAAAATTTGAACAGGCCAACAAGGGAACGATCTTTCTCGACGAGATCGCCGAAATGGACATGAACATGCAAACAAAACTGCTGAGGGTGCTGCAGGAAAAGGAACTGACCAGGGTTGGCGGCAACAGCACCATTAAGTTCGATGCCCGGGTGATCGTGGCAACCAACCGCGACCTGGCCGGGGCAGTCAAAAAGGGCAGTTTCAGGGAAGACCTCTACTACCGGCTGCTCGGACTGCCCATTGAGCTGCCGCCTCTGCGGGAGAGGGGAAACGACATCCTGATCCTTGCCAAATTCTTCCTGGATGAGTTTTGCAGCGAGAACGACCTGCCCCTGAAAACAATCAGCTCACCGGCGAGGGAGAAACTGCTTAAACACCCCTACCCGGGAAATGTCAGGGAATTGAAAGCAGTGGTGGAGCTGGCCGCAGTCATGGCCAAAACAGATGTTATTGACGAAGGGGATATCTCTTTTCCCAGGACAGGACTGGAAAAGGGCTTCCTGAATCACGAGGATACCCTGGCGGGATATACAAAGAAGATCATCAGCCACTATCTTCATAAACACAATAAAAACGTTGCCCTGGTAGCCAGCAAGCTGGATGTAGGGAAATCAACGATATACCGGATGATCAAGGAAGACAAGCTTTGAATGCAACCGAAACAAAACCGAACTGAACCATGGAAGGCAAACCATACGATCTGAGCCAGGTGAAAATGTTCCTGGGCAACGACAAACAACAGCTGGGGAATATGATCAACATTTTTTTGAATGAGATCCCTTCCATGCTGGATGCATTGAATGAGCATACCCGGAAAAACGATTTTGACGAGGTGCGGTTTTTTGCCCACAAACTGAAATCGAGCATTGACCTGTTCCAGATCAACGGCCTGCAAACGGATATTCGCGTGCTGGAAAAGCTGGCTGTTGAAAAGACCGACATCCCGGCCCTGCAGCAATATGTTTCAGGCATCACCCATTCACTGGAACATGTAATGCAGGAGATGAAAAACGAACTCTGACATAATGCGGCCCTACGGTCAGCAAACGCATTTACCTTCCGGTTCCCAACACCCCATACATTTTTAAAGAGGAATGTTCCCGTGTTTTTTCGGGGGATTGGTCTTGCTTTTGGTTTGTGTCATTTCCAGTGCCTGAATGATCTTAAAACGGGTTTGCCTCGGATAAATGATCTCATCGATATAGCCTAGCTCAGCCGCTTTATAGGGGCTTGCAAAAGTTTTCCTGTAATCGGCCACCGCTTTTTTCTTTTCTTCTTCGGTAAGTTTATCGCGGAAGATGATGTTAACCGCCCCGTCGGCTCCCATCACGGCGATCTCGGCGGTGGGATAGGCAAAGTTCACATCGGCTCCGATATGCTTGCTCGACATCACGTCATAGGCCCCGCCGTATGCCTTTCGTGTGATGATGGTGATCTTGGGCACGGTTGCCTCCGAAAAGGCGTAGAGGAGCTTTGCCCCGTGCTTGATGATCCCGCCAAACTCCTGTCCGGTTCCGGGCAGGAAGCCCGGCACATCCTCAAAGGTGATGAGGGGGATGTTAAAGGCATCGCAAAAGCGGACGAAGCGGGCTGCCTTGATGGATGAATTGATATCGAGCACGCCTGCCAGGTATGCCGGCTGGTTGGCCACGATCCCCACCGGCCTGCCGCCCATGCGCGCAAAGCCGATGATGATGTTTTGGGCATACTGGCACTGGATCTCAAAGAAATTATTGTTATCAACCACCGTTTCGATGATCTCTTTCATGTCGTACGGCTTGTTGGGGTCGTCGGGAACGATCTCATCGAGCCGTTCATCCTCCCTTCTGATATCATCGGTAACCGGCCTGACAGGGGGATCATCCATGTTGTTGAGCGGCATGAATCCCACCATCTCCCTGATCATCATCATGGCCTGTTCGTCGCTGTCGGCCATCATGTGTGCCACGCCGCTAATGGAATTATGGGTGGTGGCGCCCCCCAGCTCTTCCTTGGTCACCTCTTCATGGGTAACGGTACGGATCACGTCGGGCCCGGTAACGAACATATAGCTCGATTCCTTCACCATGAGGATAAAATCGGTCATGGCAGGCGAATATACGGCACCTCCCGCACAGGGTCCGAGGACGGCGGAGATCTGCGGGATAACGCCCGAAGCCATCACATTCCGGTAAAAGATATCGGCATATCCTCCTAAACTTTCCACGCCCTCCTGTATACGGGCTCCGCCCGAATCGTTAAGGCCGATCACGGGAGCGCCCATCTTCATGGCCAGGTCCATCACCTTCACGATCTTGTCGGCGTTGGCCCTGCTCAGGGTTCCCCCGAAAACGGTAAAGTCCTGGGCAAAGACATACATCAGGCGTCCGTCAATCTTTCCGTATCCGCACACAACGCCGTCGCCGGGGATTTTGTTCTTTTCCATCCCGAAATCATTGCAGCGGTGGGTCATAAATTTGTCGATCTCGACAAATGTACCCGGGTCAAGCAGGTACTCCAGCCTTTCACGGGCCGTTTTCCTGCCTGCCTGATGCTGGCGCTCGATGCGCTCTACGCCTCCGCCAAGTTCCGCCAGTTTATCGCGACTGGCAAATTCATCAAATTTCTTTTTTATCGACATATGGAAACTTTTTATTGTGCAACCGGGTATTTTACTTACTCAATGATCACCAGGGGCTGAAGGGCTTTTACCGTATCGCCTTCCTTCACCCTGATCTCCCTGATCAGGCGGTCCTTTTTAACCTTGTATTCACTTTCCATTTTCATGGCAGACACCACAATGACGGTATCGCCCGCCTTTACGCGGTCACCGGCTTTCACCAGTATTTTCACGACTTTACCCGGCATGGGCGAGGAGATGACCGAGTCATCCTGCCCTTCCAGTTTACGGCGGCTTTTCAGGTATTTGCTTTCGGCATCCACCACCTCTACCTGGTATGACTTGGAGTAGGTGTTGACCGTGAAACTCTTGTTGCCGGAACGGACCAGTTCAATATTATGCGATCGCTGGTCGATGATGATGGAATACACCCCGTTTTCCACCATCACCACATCGGCATCATATGTTTTGCCGTCGATGCTGATCTTTACCTGCTCACCCTCCCTGCCCAGTATTTCTACCAGGGCAGTACGATCATTGATTTTTATTTCTGTCGCCATCTCTTTACAGTCTGTTAAACTTCGCCCGGCGGCTGCAGTACTTCCAGTTGCTGCCGCCGTTCTTTGATATCATATTTCCCTCCGGCTTTTCAATCTGGCTGAGATAATCGATATAAGCCGCAATAATGGCCACATCCTCCATCTTCTCGTCGTGCCCGGGCGGGAAAGTCAGGAACTCCCTGTTCTTTTCAATAAAATGCGTATTGTATTTCCCCATGACAAAGTCGGGGGTTTCCATGATCTTTTCCAGGAAGGGGATGGATGTTTTTACCCCGGTGATCTTGTAGGCGTAGAGGGCCCGCTTCATCCTGGCAATGGCTTCTTCGCGCGTGCCTGCCCATACGATCAGCTTGCTGATGAGGGGGTCGTAATATATGGGTATTTCATAACCTTCGTATACATAGCCGTCATGCCTCACTCCCAGTCCGAGCGGTTCGGTAATGTGCCTGATCACCCCCGGGCTGGGCATAAAATCGTTCTCAGGGTCTTCGGCATAAATCCTGCATTCGATGGCATGGCCATGCTGCTGAAGGTCCTCCTGCTTCAGGCCCAGTTCCATGCCCGCGGCAATGTTGATCTGCTGCTTTACCAGGTCAACGCCCACCACCCGCTCGGTGATGGGGTGCTCAACCTGAAGGCGGGTGTTCATTTCAAGGAAGTAATAATTCAGTTCGTCGTCAACAATAAACTCAATGGTCCCTGCACCGCTGTATTGAACCGCTTTGGCGGCAGCCACGGCGAAACGGCCCATTTCTTCCCTCACGGCGGGCGTCATCAGCGGCGATGGGGTTTCTTCGATCACCTTCTGATGCCTGCGCTGCACCGAACATTCACGCTCGAAAAGGTGGATCACGTTTCCAAACTGGTCGCCCAGTATCTGGAATTCGATATGATGGGGCGATTCAATGTATTTTTCAATGTAAATGGCATCATTTCCAAAAGCCGAACTGGCTTCCGACCGGGCAGCCCTTAGCGAACCGAGGATATCTTTTTCGCTGCTCACCAGCCGCATGCCCTTGCCGCCGCCCCCGGCGGTAGCTTTTACCATCACCGGCAATCCGATCTCCCTGATCCGGTCCAGTGCCTCCTCCTCGCTGCTGATCAACCCGCTGCCGGGCACCACCGGCACGCCCGCTTCTATCATGGTCTTGCGGGCCGTGATCTTGTCGCCCATGGTACGTATGGCATGGGCCGAGGGGCCGATAAAAATGATCCCCTCAGCTTTACAGCGCTCTGCAAAACCGGCATTTTCCGATAAAAAGCCATATCCGGGGTGAATGGCATCGGCCCCCGACTTCCGCGCAGCGGCAATGATTTTATCAATAGCCAGATAACTTTCATTCGAAGGCGAAGGTCCGATGAAGTATGCTTCATCGGCATAGCGCACATGCATCGACCGCCGGTCAGCTTCGGAATAAACAGCAACGGTGGGAATGCCCATCTCCCGGCAGGAACGCATCACCCTGATGGCAATCTCCCCCCTGTTGGCAACCAGCACTTTTCTGATCATCATCCTTAAATATGTTACTTATACATCGACCGCTCAATTGCTAATACCCGGATCAGCTTCATTAAACAAGCCGTAAATATAATTGTTTTTCATTAGTTTAAATATGCACAAAGTTACATGTATTTTTCTTTACGGCAAATGTTGTTCAAAACCAGTATGGGCCAGGGCCGGGAGCCTATGTTCTGATAAATCTCCGCTGATGATGAAACGCTGCCATCGTATTCATGCTTGTTTCATTTTCTTACCTTTGCCGCCAACAATAACAAGATGTACAGGATCTTTACTTCGCTGGTGCGACAGTTTCTTTTCTGGTTGCTTTTTTTTGCACTCAACCGGGTTTTGTTTTTATTGTATTACCGGCACCTTCTGGTGATCAGCGGGGCAGGGAATGCTGAGATCATGGCATCTTTCCGGCATGCCCTCCGCCTCGATGTCAGCACCGCCTGCTACATTCTGCTTCTGCCGTTTTTCCTGCTTTGCCTGCGCATATTCCTGAACAGCCGTTGGATCGATCGGGCCAACAAAGCCTATACCGCCCTCATCATCCTCGCCTACAACCTGATAACCACGGCCGAACTTGGTATTTACGGTGAATGGAAGACAAAGCTTCCATACAAGGCCCTCCATTACCTGGCAAATCCGGGTGAAGTATACGGCAGCGCCTCAACCCTTGAATTTATCCTCCTGTTGCTTTTATTTCTCCTGGTTTCATCCCTTTCTTTTCTTTTCTATATCCGCCTTATCTACCGCAAACCGCTTAGCGGGAAGAAAAACTTTTCTGCCGCCTTCGCTTTTTTTGTGCTGGTGCCGGCCCTGCTTTTCCTTGGCATTCGCGGAGGCATTCAGGCCATCCCGATCACACAGAGCCAGTCGTATTATTCGCAGCACCATATCCTGAACCATGCGGCCGTCAATTCGGGTTACCAGTTTGCTTTCAGCACCCTCGAAAATTACCGCTTCATGGACAAAAACCCTTTCGAATTCTTTGACGACGACGCGGCAAGGGCCATGGTCAGGAATATCAACTATACCGAAAGGGATACCACCGTAAGCATACTGCGCATTCCCAGGCCCAATATCGTGATCATCCTCCTCGAGAGCTGGTCGGCCGACCTGGTGCATTCACTGAACGGGAAGGCGGGCATCACTCCCGAATTTGAAAAACTTATCGGGCAGGGCATTCTCTTCGATTCCTTTTATGCCAGCGGGAACCGTTCTGAACAAGCCATGTCGTCGATATTCGGAGGCTTTCCGGCCACCCCAATCACAGCCATCACGCATAACCTCGACAAGGTAACCAAACTGCCGAGCCTGATCGGATTTCTGAAAGATGCCGGCTACCATACCTCCTTCTATTTCGGGGGGCACCTGATGTACGGCGGCATCAAGTCGTACCTGCGCATTGCAGGTTTTGAAAAAATGATGGAGATCTACGACTATCCCCGTTCGATCCCACGCGGCAAGCTTGGTATTCACGACGAGTACATACTGAACCACCACCTTGGGGAGATGAAAAATATGCCACAACCGTTTTTTTCGGTCGTGTTCACCCTGAGTTCGCATTCGCCATACGACCAGCCCATGGAAAATGTGCTGGACTGGGGCGGGAGCGAAAACAACTACATCAACTCCGCCTATTATTCGGACCGTTCCCTTGGCGAATACCTTGAAAAGGCATCACAGGCGGCATGGTATGACAGCACCCTTTTTGTCATCCTTGCCGATCACAGCCACAACTCTTACCGTCACTGGCCGGTACATTCTCCCAATTACAGGCATATACCGCTTCTTTTATACGGGAATGCCATCAGGCACGAGTTCAGGGGAAGCAGGGTAAGCCGGCTTTCTTCCCAGCCCGACATTCCGCTCACGCTCCTAAAACAACTGGGTATCCATACAGAGTTGTTTAGCTGGAGCCGCGATCTTTTCAATCCTTACAGCCCTGAATTTGTTTTCTATGAAACCAACAACGGCCTGGGCTGGATCCGGCCATACGGATATTATGTGTGGGATAAGAACATCGGCTTCATCAACCTGGAAGCACCGGAAAACAGGAAGGACAGCCTGGTAAGGGAAGGGAAAGCCTACCTGCAGGTCTTATTCAGGGATTTTATTGATTACTGAGAAACCCCTGCCGGACCGGGCATAACAGTACTGACGTATTTTTTTTAATCCTTATCAGAGGCCATTGGTCAGCCGCCGAGGGAGCCGAATACCCGCCTGAGCAGGTCGGTTACCCTGGCAAGGGGGTCCTCACGGATGGCCTTTTCTGCATCGGCGATTTTGACAAAAAGACCGTCGAGCGCCCTGGTGGTTACCCAGTCGCCCAGATCGGTATTGACAGGTTCAAGTCCGGCAAGTTGCCCGACCAGGGAATTGGCAATGGTATTATACTGCCCGGTAAGGCTGTTCCAGGTAGCCTGTGCCGAAACTCCCGCCACGATTTCCTTATCAAGCGAATTCTGCATTTTCGGTGTATAGAGATCATGCAGTTCGCCAAAGGTATTCACGCGCAGATAATGCGTTGCGGCCGTATCTTCCCCGTGCAGGATGCTGATGCCGTCGGCAATGGTCATGCCCGTGATGGCACCCACAAATACAGGTGCCGCTTCCGTGGCGGCATCCTCGGCTGCCCGGTTGATCTTCAGGATCACATCCTCAACCAGAAGGTCGAGCCCCAGGCCCTGCAACACAGGGTTGTCAAGGTTATCAACGATGATATCGGCTTCGGGCGGGAGGAGGATCTTGATCAGCGCATCCTTATAATACCCATCGATTTTTGAAACGATGCTGACTGCCGTGTCCGTTCCAACCGTGAGCGCCTCTTTCAGGCCTGCAATGATTTCGGCATCGGTAAGGGCGCCCAGATTGATGATCTCATCACCCTCCTCACAGGAATACAGAAAAGGGATGGTCACTGCCGCGACCAGGATCAGGAATTTTTTCATGACAAACGTTTTAATTGTCCAAAGTTACGAATAAAAGCTTTATCCGGCCACCGCAGCAAAGCCTGCACCGGCCGCCGGAATATTTATCAGCGGATGATAAACTCCCTGATGATGACAAGCGGGCGGCCGTCATCATCCGCCGTATAGATCCTCACAAAATACAATCCTTTGCTGCGAAGGGCCGTAATGCTGGTGCTCTTCCCCCCGATCTTTCGCATCATGACCATCCTGCCGCTCTGATCGATGATCTCGATCCTGTCAATGTCGTTTTCGCTGTCGAGTTTAAAGAAACCCGTGCCCGGGTTGGGATATAGATTGACGGTAAGCATTTGGCGATCATTTTCACCAATCCCGACGCAATCATCCACATAAATGGAATCCAGGGCCGAATTCACGCATCCGTTATCGTCTTCATAGGTATAGGTGATCACGTTCCATCCAAGTTCAGCACTCCAGGAGGTAAATACGCCAATGGGACTGACACCCGTGCCGCTGTAAACACCGCCAACGGGAATGGCAGTCAGCTGCACAGGCGGTACCCCGACATTACAGATCATTTCCGGCCAGTCGCCAAGAATGATCTCCGGCAGGGGGTTCACCACCACGGTAACCGCAGCGCTGGCTAACTGGCTGCCGTCCGAAACATCAACCATGTAGAGTGTATTAACCTCAGGGGTTACGAGCGGGTTCTGGAGCGTGGATGTGAAACCCGGAGGATCGGATGTCCAGCTATAGGTATAGGTCCCCGATCCCCCCGCGGGCATTGCTTCAAGCTGGCTCCACTCTCCCCTGCAGATCTCGCCGGGACTGGCGGTGGCGCTCACCGACATTCCTTCCGTTACATGGATATAGTCCGTTTTTATTTCGGTACCCGACCCGCCGTTATTCGTGGCGGTAAGCTGCACGGTATAATACCCGGTGGCATCAAAACGCAGCAAGGGATGCTGCGATGCGGATGAAGTGCCGTTCAGGTAAGTGACCGTTGAAGGGGTGAAGGTCCACTCCCATGCAGCAGGGCCATTGGTTGACAGATCGGTAAATGCAACCGTATCGGTTGTCAGCGGGTTGGTATTGTTTGCAACGAAATCGGCTACCGGCGCGGGTAAAGGCAGGCCGGCCTCAATATAGTCAACTTTTATTTCCGTACCCGGACCAATACTGTTGGTTGCCGTCAGTTCAACAGTATAAAAGCCCGGGGCGTTGAAACGCACAACCGGGTTTTGTGAACTAGCCGAGGTCCCTTCAAGATATGTAATGGTGGCAGGCGTAAAATCCCAGGCCCACGATACCGGCGAGCCCGATGAAAGGTCGGTAAAGTATACCGTATCAGTGGTGGAAGGCGTAAGCTTATCGGCAACGAAATCGGCAAGCGGCGCACTGGCAAACTCAAAGGAAGCGATGCGGGTGCCTTTTTGTGATCCGCTGATATTATACTGTGTGGTGAACCAAAAAATATGGGTATCGACGGGGTCGATGGCCATATTGGAATAATCGCCCCAGCGTTCGCTGGAAGTCTGGGAAGCGGTCCCTTCAAAGATCGACACCTCTGCCAGATCGAGTATGCCGGTGGCATTGGCATTTTCGGCAGCCGACTGCCCGGCGTAACGGATGCCCGGATATGTGGTGTTGCTGGATACGGAGTAGCCCAGTGCGATCTCGTGGTTTGCATTCATGGCGATGCTGCCCATCCACCGGCTGTCGCCATCGGGTGCGTAGGTGCCATACTGGCGCACCTCCCACTGGCTTCCGTTATGGTCCAGTTCGTACCACCTGATGCCTGCCTGGTCGGCTCCGTTCACGTCAACGGCATGGTTACAGACAATATGTTGTGAAGAGCCGAAATTACGGTATTGCGCACGGTGCATCAGCACCTGCGGGATGGCATCGAGTTTCTGGCCTGTTCCGGGCTGCCGGATGTTTTCCCAGGTCGGGCCGAAGTTACTGTCGAAAGAGGCCACATTGATCTGCTGAACCCTGCTGAAAGTGGAGTTGGAGGGAGTTGTCCAGTCTACATCCAGCTCATAGAGCCAAAGTTGATCCTGGGCGCTGCCGCCCCAGGCGTTGTCATTGATGGTAATGAACATCCCGGGTGTTCCAGCAGGAGCAAAAGCACCGTCGTTGTCGACCGGCAGCACACAATGAAAACCGCTGTTTGGCCTGTAGGGGTTGTTGAACTGCACCATTTGCGGACCGGCCCCTCCGGCAATCATCACATCACGTTCGAAAACATAGATGTCGTCACCTGCGTATGTATTGGTACCCATGTAATAGCCATCGCGCCAGATGCCAAACTTCATATAATCGGGAAATCCGTTCATCACGAACGACCACCGGTCCCATAAACCCGTGGGGTCGTCGGTCTGGGAGACTGCAATCAGCATGTAATCCGGGTTGCTCCACACCCCCGCAAATTCAGCCACCAGCCATTTCTGGGCCTGTTCGTCGAAAAGGACGATCGGATCACCGTCGTTATATTGTGAGCCCGGGACACCCGCAAAAAGCGTATTCAGGTTGGTGGGGCCGGCCAGCAAGGTACCCGTCTTATCATAAATGGTATATTTAACATTGATGGTTTGCATATAGTGGTTCGGACCTGCCGTTCCGTTGCAGTCAGGAGGATTTGAGAATCCCGACTGCCCGGCCCAATGCTGGATGATGGAGGTAAGCCCGCGCCTTGAGCCCGTTTCCGACTGCAGGCCCGGATCGGGCCCCTGCGGCCTGGTTTCCTCGTAAAACGGGTAATGCCGCACCTTAAGGTCCTGGTTACGTTTTATGCCGGCTTCCTTTTCGGCCATGGAAGCCAGTTCTTCCGGGCTCAGGGCGGGGAAATCAATCAGCGGACCCACCACATCATGATAGATCGCAGTAGAGATCATGGCCGGAGATTGCGGCTGATCCTGTGCGCTGCTTTGCAAAAAGCCAATGGAAAGGGCCAGGGCAAGGGCTGGCAAAAGATAAGGTCTCATTCTCATATGTTAAAGGTTAAGGTTTTTGATTTCAGGACAATTCCCGGCAGGCAAAAGTAATAAGTAATTTTTATCATGCTGTTAACAATCCAGACAGGGATATGTTTGGACCGTTGCCCGTCGAAACCCGGAGGAGGATGAAAAATTCTGTATGTACAATTCTGTATGGTCAATGTGTTGATTGATCCGGGATCTTTTCTTAAAGAAAAGGTGTGACATTTTGCGGTTTCGGGTATTAACAGACAGAAGGCATTAGTACATTTTTAATACATGGACAAGGCAGATGACAGATCATTGATACCTGATGAATCGATTGCAAACAGGATCATACTGCTACGAGGGAAAAAAGTCGTGATCGATCATGACATCGCCAGGCTTTATGGCGTTGAGACAAGGCGAATCACGGGTATTAAACCCCAAAGCAAGCTTTGTAAACAAATTCCGCAGGATAATTACGGGGTATTATACCCTCCGGCTTCGCCGGGATTGATCGACTTACAGATTTCAGTTCGCGCCACTTCTAAAATCTGTGTCTCACGAATTAACGGGCAGGTAAAAAGAAACATGGACAGATTTCCGGAAGCTTTCATGTTTCAGCTAACAAAAGAGGAGTTCGAAAACCTGAAGTCGCATTTTGCGATTTCAAGTTGGGGTGGAAGGAGGTCACTTCCTTTTGCCTTTACGGAACATGGCATATTTATGCCGGCGAATGTGATTAAAAGTGAAAGAGCCATAGAAGTAAGTATCCGGCTGATAGAAGTATTTGTTAAAATACGTGAATTTTTCCTTAGCCGGCGCGATATTGAAATACGGCTGGAAAAGGCTGAAGGTTCAATCATAAAACATGAAGGGGTGATCCTGGAAATACTGAAATACATCAAACAACTTGAAAAGGAAAAACAATTACAAGTTGAACAGTCAAAAAGAAAGAGAATTGGATATAAAACCAATCAAGATGAAGTATCCTGAAAAACAAAGATCAATACAAAAATTCAAGCAATGGATGCAGCAGCGCCGCTATGCCGGTCAGACGATCAGTACATACACTTCGATGCTGGAGGTATTTCTTTCGCATTTTCCTGATAGGAAGGTTGAAGAGATCACCATCAGGGACATTGAGGAGTTCAACTACTATCATGTAATTGGCAAAGGCTTTTCGGCCAGTTACCAGAACCAGGTGATCAGCGCCATCAAGTTGTTTTACCTGAAGATGCTTGGGATCAATTTTGCGTTAAAAGAGTTGGAGCGGCCCCGCAGGGGACGGCCGTTGCCGAAGGTAATCCCAAAGGAGGTGGTGAGGGAGATGTTGCAGGGGATTGGCAACCTGAAGCACCGTGCGGCCCTGACCATGGTATATTCGCTTGGGCTGCGACGAGGTGAACTTTTGAATATCCGGTTGCAGGACCTCAGTTCGCGCGACCTCAGCCTGTCGGTAAGGAATGCCAAGGGGAATAAGGACCGGGTGTTGCCTGTTCCTGAGAAGCTCATGAAGCTGGTCGTAACATATTATCGTGCCTACAAGCCTGAAAAATGGCTATTCGAAGGAGATAAGCCCGGTCAGCCTTATTCCGGGATGAGTCTTGGAAAAATTTTCCATCGATATTTGGGAAAGGTTTTAAAAAATCATAACTTTACCCTTCATTGCCTGAGGCACAGTTTTGCCACGCATTTGCTTGAGGCGGGTACGGATCTGCGATACATACAGGAAATGCTTGGACATAAGTCGAGCAGGACCACAGAGATCTACACGCATGTTAGCACGAAGAGCCTACGCAATGTGAAGAATCCAATAGAGGACTTTGACATATAAAGAACACATATACATTTCATTACCCAACAATATTTTGCGGGTAATGAAAACATCATGAGCAGTATAAACAAGTTAGCGGTAATGCTGAATTAAAAGAGAAACGTATATTGAAAAAACTATCAACTATGAGAATTATAATCTGTATTGTCATATTCCTAATAATGACTGGATGTTCTTCTTCTCCAAATAAAAGCACCATTCAAGAGAATAAAACATTAGAGAATCCTTTTATTTACCCGGAAGATTCATACAAATTTCATTTCAATGGTAGACACATTATTGTTAAAGCAATCATCAACGATTCTGTTGAAACATCTCTATTATTCGATACTGGGGCACAAACTCCATTGTTTGACAGCACGTTTACCAGTATAAATAAAGATAAACTTGGAATTAGCTTTGAAAAAGCCAAAAGGAGAACCGTAACACCAGGAGGAGTTATTAATATCAACAGTCAAATGAGTGGTGAACTACAATTCAGTGCTTTGGGAATGAACATTGGGGGCAATATGCGTATTGACATTGCTGATTTATCAAAAACAGGATTAAATACTGATGCACTTTTTCCTGCATATTGGTTTTTTGAAAACAATATAGTTTTAATGGATTTTGAACACAACTATTTCAAAATACTGTCCCAAGGAACACTTGATAGCATTAAAGATCAATATGCTTCGTTCCCATTTGTTGGCAATCAAGTAACTTATTTCACAGTTCCTACTGATGTTGAAATATTTACAACAAACCATAATATCAAGCTTAATGGGGAATTGGTTTTAGATATTGGTGCACCTGGTTTTTTATACTTACAGGCAGGCAAACGTGCTTTAAAAGATAATAAAGGTGCCGTTGTACCGGTAAATATTCCTCAAGACTTGAAAATAATTAACACCAGGTCATTATCATGGAATCCCAAAAAGACAATTAAGCGTAAAATAATTAACACAAGCCATATTTCTTTACTTGATTCTCTTAATTTCCAAAATGAAGAGGTAAATATTCTGGACTTTAGAATTACTCCTCAGCAAATCGGATTTCTGGGCAATGAATTCTTCCGCAAATTTCAAGTAATTTTCGATTATCGTAATTCTATGTTTTATCTAAAACCAAATAAAGAATATTCAAAACTGCATAATTCATTTAGCCTTGGCATGAAACTTTACAGAACATCAGATTCGAAATTACTATACGTTAACTCGCTATACGAATCTTCACCAGCGTTCGAAACAGGTATTCAGTTAGGAGACACAATATTGAAGATAAACGATAAACCATCAGGAAAGATTACAAATGACGAACTAAGGTCTTTCGAGTATTCAAAATCTGGGACAAAATTTTCATTTGAAGTAAGGAGAGGAGGTGGAATTCACAATTATGAATTTTCAATCGACAGTGTCGCATACTGAAAAGATTGATTAAAAAAAAGAAGAAAGTAAAAAGCACATACCGCTAACACGGGCTCATAAAGCATTGCGGATGAGGTGGTAAACTTAAAGCATCGAGTTTTTTTTAACGATAGTAGTAACTTGAAAAGATAGAACAATAAAACCGCAACGCTTCATAGCCCGAGACCGTTAATATGCTATGCAGCAATGCATTATATTAAGTCCAATGTTTTTCAGGATTGCTTGCGAAAATTAATTAGTTCTTTGAAAAGTCATCATGAATGAAGGGATTGCAAAATAAGCCGGGTAAAGAAAAATGGATTATTGTTTGATCAAGACGCAGATCGACGAGTCCAAGCCTGTGATTGAGGGAAGTCGATCAAGGTCTTGATCAAAGATATGAAGAAAAATGACAAAGTCAAGCGGGTTTTTTGGGACAGGTGCATATACCCGCCCATATGTGGTGGGTAACATCCATTAAGTGGATAACTTGTTAAAATAAATCGGCGCAAGCAATCCTGACAATTTTAATTCCTAACTTTATACAGGTATAAAATCAAGAATTAAAATCTAAAAACATCGGCCTTAAAGGGGAAAGCCAGGTAAGACAAAACAACACAGAGAGCTATGAGCGTTGCTGCACAGCACATAACAGGCGAGCAGAACAAATGCTTCCAACAGTTCTGGTAATAGCTAAGGTTTGAAACAGCACTTGTTCTGCCCGCCGACCGTTAATATGCTATGCAGCAATGCATTATATTAAGTCCAATGTTTTTCAGGAT
>CAZHFC010000013.1:36742-79996 GCA_964531985.1 uncultured Bacteroidales bacterium | reverse complement strand
AACCTAATGGAGAACTCGGGGAATCACCGAATCAACAGTGTTTCAGTGCCTGCCCCGAGACCTCGTGGGTTTCAGTGTTTCAGTGTTTCAGTGTTTCAGTGTTTCAGTGCCTGCCCCGGGAATAGGGGGTTAAATGATAAATATCATAGCCCACGAATTTATTCGTGGGTCGAATTTGGTGCGCGGGACACTCCGAACCTCATACCCCGCAACTCGAACCTGATTTTATATGCAATTTCTATTCGGTTTGTGATAATAACCGTTTCTGCTACAGTTCAGATTTCAGATTTCAAAATTGGACAATCTTCCGCGCAGCGGAAGCACCCCCTGGCCCCCTCTCCTGGAGAGCCTGTCCCGAGCGAAGGCGAGGGAAGAGGGGGAAAAGGGGGCGGGGGGTTAAGGGGGTGAGGTGCATGAAAACAATGAAAAATTGACAATTGACAACACCGAATGGCCAATCTTCCGCGCAGCGGAAGCACCCGTCGAAGCGAAGTGAAGCGAAGACACCGCCGCCGGCGGGTAAGCCAGAAGTCAGCAGCTAAAAATCGGCGTAAAAAAAACAGTGCGGCTTTTCAGGGCCGCACTGTTAAACCAAAAACCAAATTCATGAAAATAGACTTTTTGCACAGTGTTTAACTAACATGAAATGATGGTACGTCTATTGGATCATAAATCCGTTACAAAAATATATCGAATTTCATGCCAAATTTGTTAACAAAATCTAAGGAACGTTAAAAAAAGTTAAAGCGGGTTCCGGAACCCTTCCAAAGCCTAAATTTGCAATAATGAACAGAAAGGCGATCATCTTTATTATCGGCCTGATGGGCTTGTCGTTGCTGGCACTGGTTGCCCTGCAGGTATACATGCTCAACAATGCGGTTGCGGTGAGGCAGGCCAACTTTGTACGATCCCTGAACGAAGCGGTGGATATCGTTGTGTTCCGTCTTGAAAAATCAGAACTGGCCGGACAACTTGAGTCGGCCATGACTTATCAGGGCGGCCCGCACAGCATCAGGATTCCCGGCGATTCAACCTACCATGCGGTCAGTTATGAGTTGAAGGATGTCAGTAACCGTACAGAATTGATGCAACTATACGGCAAATACAGCTTTTTGAACAAGTTTCACGGCCTGCAGGCACCTGAAGGTTTTCCCCTGATCGAGAAAAGGCTTTCGTATCATTTGCTCGACTCCCTGCTCAGGGACGAATTAAATAAAAAAAGTATTCTGACCGATTTTGAATTCGGGGTGTTCAGCACTGCCCGCGGAAGCCTGATCTTCCATACCAGCGGCATCAACCCGCTTGAGCTGCTCGAAAAGGCCTATGCCTTTACCTTATTCCCCGATGACCTGGCCGACAAGCCTGACTACCTCATGATCCATTTCCCCGCCGAAAAAAAATTCCTGCTCAGGCAGATGGCTGGCCTGACAGCCATCTCATTCTTTCTGATCATCATTATTATCATTTCCTTTACCTATACCATCTTCACCATTTACCGGCAAAAGCGGCTTTCGGAGATGAAGAACGACTTCATCAACAACATGACACACGAATTTAAAACGCCGATATCGACCATATCCCTTGCCTGCCAGGCATTGCGCGACGAAGACATGGACAGGTCGCCGGAACTGTACGATAATTACATCGGGGTGATCGGCGAGGAAAACCAACGGCTCGGGACCATGGCCGAAAAGATACTGCAGTCGGCAGTCCTGGATAAAAAACAACTTGAACTCAATAAGGAGGCTTTTGACATACACGGGGTACTGCGCGATGTGATCAGCAAAATCGGCATTCAGGTCCGGATCAAGGACGGTGAGATCATCACCGATTTCAGGGCCGACTCCCCGGTGATCAATGCCGACAAGGTACACATCACCAACCTGGTGAACAACCTGCTCGACAATGCAAACAAATACAGCCCGCAAAAGCCGATCATTAAGGTTTCTACCGCCAATACAGGCAAGGGCATCCTTATTTTTATCGAAGATAACGGTATCGGAATCAGTAAAAAGAACCAGAAGAAGATTTTTGATAAGCTGTACCGCGTACCAATGGGAGATATACATGATTTCAAGGGCTTCGGCCTTGGGCTGAGTTATGTCAAAGCCATTGTTGAATACCACCGCGGCAGCATCAGGCTGGAAAGCGAGTTGAAAAAGGGAACAAAATTTGAAGTATATTTACCATACCAATCATAAAGCATTCATCAGGCATGGATAACGAAAAGGTAAAGGTATTACTGGCAGAGGATGACAAGAACCTGGGCAGCATCCTGAAATCATATCTTGCGGCCAAGGGCTATCCCGCCACGCTTTGCGTGAACGGGCAGGAAGCATATACGGAATTTACACGGAGTGATTACGACTTTTGTATCATCGATGTGATGATGCCGGTAAAAGACGGCTTCGCGCTTGCGCGCGACATTCGAAAGATCGATGAAAAAGTGCCGGTTTTGTTTCTCACTGCCAAGTCGATGCAGGAAGACAAATTAAGGGGTTTCGAGATCGGGGCCGACGATTACCTTACAAAACCCTTTAACATGGAAGAGCTGCTAGCCCGAATGGAAGCGATCCTTCGCCGTAGCCGGAATGATGAGAAACAAGGCCCCGAAGGGGATATTTACAAACTGGGGCAGATGGAATTCAATTATGTCCGCCAGACATTGCTCTACAAGGATGAGGAGATCAAGCTCACATCCAAGGAGGCGGCTTTGCTGAAATTGCTCTGCCAGAACATGAATGAGGTTGTTGACCGCAGCGTGGCCCTGAACAGGATATGGTATGACGATTCCTATTTCAATGCCCGGAGCATGGATGTTTACATCACCAAACTCAGGAAATACCTGAAAAAGGATCCTGAGGTTGAGCTACTGAACGTGCACGGGGTAGGCTTTAAGCTGGTCAGCCGATGAGCCTGCCGTTACGGGTATTGGCGCATACCATTTCTCCTCTTCCCCAGCCATGGCATACCTGCTGCTTTCAAAAAATTCAACCACATGGGTGCTGTCACGGATAATGTCCCAGTATATGGCTGATCCCGGGCCTTTGTCCTTATTGGTCAACACGATCAGGGTTTTCCCGTTTTTTATGTCGCGGATGTAATAATTCCTGAATCCCTTCCACCACCCGAAATGAAAGGCGGTGCTGTCTTCATTTTCGCGGATCCGCCAGCCAAAACCGTAATTGTCTTCCCTGCGCCAGTACCTGGGGCTTCCCTTGCTGAACATTTCGCGCATGGAGGCTTCCGAAAGCAGGAGGTTGGCATGAAGGGCCTGCTCAAATTTCACAAGGTCGGTGATACTTGCATACACTCCCTTGTCGCCGGTAACGCCGTTCAGGTATTCATTTCTCACCCGTTGTGGCTTCCAGCCCCTGTATGTATGGCCAGTTACACCGGCATTTACATAAAAGGGAACAGCCGTATCGCCATCCATATGATATACGTATGCATGTTCCATTCCGGCCGGTTCAAAGATGCGTTGCCCCACGAAATCGGCAAAGCGCATTCCGCTCAGGGATTCAACAATACCTGCCATCACGGCATAATTGGTATTGCAATAATGAAAGCCCTGATCAGGCTTGAAATAGGGATCGGGTTTATACTCCGCAAAAAGTGCAATCACATCTTTATTGGTAAGGGGGATGCCCTTGTTATTCCATTTTTCGTGCGCCAGCGTCATATATCTGCTCAGGCCCGAACGGTGGGTCAGCAGCATGCGGGAACTGATGCCCTCATAAGGAAACCCGGGCAGGTACTGCCGGATATCCGCATCAAGATCAAGCAGCTCATCCTCAGCCAGCATCAGGGCGGCTATGGCCGTAAACATTTTGGATACGGAAGCCAGTTGAAAGGCTGAAAGGGCACACAGGGTGTCTTTCGTTCTGAAATCCGCCAGGCCAAATACCCCCTGATAGATCAGGCAGCCGTGTTCGAGATAGGCCACGGCACCGTTAAACCAATAGCCATTCGATAGTTTTGTGAAGATGCTGTCGATCCATTCGGCTTTTACCTTTGCCGAAGCATCATCGAATGCCAGGGCCGGCACCAGCACATATTCCTCTTTCCCGAGCTCATCACCCGCAGGTGTATGGTTACATGACAGGGAGATAAGAAAAAACAGCAGGTACAGCAATATCAGCCTCAAGGTCATATTCATCAAAAATAATGTGTTCCCGGGAAAAACATAATCTGCGGTACAAAAATAAACGAAAAATTTAACTCTTATCCCGGCAGGGGATAATGTTTTGCACCAGGCCGTTTTCAGGCTCAGCCCGGGGAGGGGATGATCATTGCGAAAACAGCTGAAAAAGCCGGTTTGGTGCCGGAATGTTCCTGCAATACCCGGTCAGTGGTTATGGGATATACAGTATTTTTTGCCGGCCCAGCGTCTGCCGGTTTTTATCCATCAGGAGGGCAACATAAGTGCCATGCCGATGCCCGCCGGGATCCCAGCCAACCGGATGGGCCATCCCGGCCAGGTCAATACGGCTAACCAGTTTACCGCTGATGGTGTAAACCTCCAGGAACTCAGCCCGGGGGCTGTCGATATGGAAATTAAATATCCCTTTGGAGGGGTTGGGGTAAACGCGCAGCGATTCGATGCCTGCCGGCTTCTCATCCGTTTCCTTGCCGGTATTCACCGAAATATCCCACACACCCAGCGTATAATCGCCCATTTGCAGGTTTTCGACATAAAGATAACCGATCGACCATACACCGACAACGGAAAAATCAACTGCCTGCCATTCCATCCCTGCATTTTCCCGGTAGAAGATCACGACAGAATCGGTCTGGCTAAGGATCAGTGTATTGTCGAGGTTGCTTTTGCTGTAAAAAAACCGGCCGGTCGAAGAAAAGGTTTCCGGAAGTATTCCCCTGATGGTCCAGTAGCGGTAATCCGACAGGCGAAGCCCGGGGACCGGAACGGCAAAAGTGTCGGGCGGGGCATAATGATGCGTAACCTGCACAAAAGCCGAATCGGTTATTCCGGTAACATTCAGGTTGAAGTGGGTATCGGGGAAATTGTTTTCGCCCGTTTCCTTCAACACCTTGTAATTGTCGACCGTAGCATCAAAGTATCGTTCCTCAAGATCGAGAAAAACTTCAAGCGGATAAAAGGGCACGATCCTGGTTGCAGAACCGGTGGGACCCGAAAAAAGGACCGTATCGGTATAGATGTTCCAGTTTGCATCCATCATGCTCACTTCAATGATATTACCGGATCCCGTATAGGCGGGCCCTTTGCGCTTCTGCCTGAGGTAAACCGTTACTTCGCTGGTACCCATGTGGGGGATCACCGAGAACGAATCGATGGAATAATGCGGTGTACCCCCATGGTAAACCCAGTTATTGAAAAAGCCATTCATGTCAACGCCCGTATTGGCCGTGAAACTGGCCTCCATGTCGTATGATGATACAGAAGTGAAGGCAAGATCGCTGAGGAAAGATTTACAAGCCGCAAAGAAGAGCGAATCGCCGAGATAAGCGCGCATGGCCTGTACCACGGTGGCGCCTTTATCGTAAGCGCTGGTCCCATAGGTGTATTCCTGCGGAATATCGTTCAGCGGGTGGTAGCCATTCTCCTCAATATGGCAACTGGCAAGCACGTCGGCATGCATATCACGCATCTGGACTTTAAAGGTTTCCTCGCCGTACAGCTTTTCTGCATAATAATACTGGCAGAATGTTGCCCAGCCCTCATTGATCCACATCTCCTCTGCCTTGTCGCAGGTAACCTTATTCCCAAACCACATATGCGAAATTTCATGTGCATAAAGCCATTCGTAAGTATTGTTTCCCGTGATGCAGAAATAGGGATATGCAATATTGGTTGCATGTTCCATGGCACCGATGGCCGTGCCAGTGTATCCGATCCTGTGCCAGTCGTAAGGACCGAAGCTTTCTTCAAACAGGGCCGCGATATCTTTCAGTTTCACAAAGGAACCGTAAACCTTGGAGGTATCGACAGGCCTGACATAATAGGTTATCGGGATATCCCTTTCAAGTCCTTCGTAGAGGTCTTCAAGCAGGGAATATTCACCAATGGCAACAGATACCAGGTACGTTGGGATGGGGTTATCGATATACCATGAAAAGGTATGCGTCCCATTGCCGTTGTCGACAACTTCCAGCAGTTCCCCACCGCCCACGGCGGTCATATTGAGGGGAACCGTAGCCCTGACCTCATACAGGGCGCGATCCGTAAAGTCATCGATGCACGGGAACCAGGCCTTGCCCAGATTATGGGGGATGGTGCTGATGCCAACGCCCAGGCTGAAAGCATAGGATCCCGAAAAGTGAAAACCACCCCAGCTTTCATGAAAAGGAAGCCCGTGATAATAAACCTTTACATCTAAAGTATCCCCCACATTGGCCGGAACGGCCAGGGGGATCTCCAGCATGCCCTGCTGATGGGCAAAATTGTATATTTCAGCCTCTTCAACAAAGACCGAATCGACGGTAAGGTCAAGCAGTTGCAGCCTGAGCGTATTAATTCCGTTATGCAGCGGTGTAAGGCTGACGGTAGCAGCTGCCGTAATTGTTTTGGCCGTCATGTCAACCTCCTGCACTTCGATGACATATTTAACCGCATGCAGGCTGTCGCCGGGCGACGATGCGGCAATGACATCCTTTACAGACACGGAGAGCAATAACAATACCACCACCAGAAATGGCATAAAACCGTAATTATTTTTCATCATACTACAGAATTTTACAACAAACATATCGTTTGGAAACAAATGTACTAAATTATTCATACATTTGGGCGAATTAATGCCAATATGGGTTGTATGTCCGTATTTGGACAAGCAAGGTGCAAAAAACGAACACTTTTCATATTGGCCGTTTAATGAATTATTTGTTTTTAACTGGTATATAAGACTTTATCAAACTGGCATATTTTTGGAAATCCTGCCGGGAAAAAATAATAGCGAATATGATGAATTCAGCCACAATTAAAACAGAATCATTCCACAGGATCATTCTTTCGGCATTTCTGATCGGCCTGTTCCTGATATTGACAGGTTTAAGGGAGATCAAGGCGCAGCAGTGGTCGTTGCAGGACTGCATCACTTACGCGCTTGATCACAACCTGGATATAAAAAAGCAGGTTTTGGCTGTGGAAGCCAGCAAGGCCAATTTGCTTCAAAGCAAGTTGAATACCCTGCCAAGTATCAATGCGGGCGCCAGCACCGTTAATAACTGGGGAAAAACCATTGACCGGTATACCAACACCTTTGCCACAACCAGGGTTCGGTCTGATAACCTTTACCTGCAAGGTGGTTTAACCCTGTTCAGCGGCCTGCAAAAAGTGAATTTGATAAAAAGGAACCAGCTTTCGCTGGAATTTTCGCAGTATTCTCTCGACAACCTGATGGATGATATTTCGCTGACCGTTGCAGGTTATTACCTGGATATCCTGTTTAACAGGGAACTGGTAATGATTGCCAGCGAGCAGCTTACCGTAACGCAGCAGCAGGTAAAAAGAATGGAAAAAATGGTTGAGGCGGGCTCGCTTGCCAAAGGCGACTTACTGAACATCCGTGCACAGGAGGCCCTGGAAGAGCTCAGGGTGATTGAAGCAGAGAACCGGCTTGAGATCTCGATCCTGAGCCTCAGGCAACTGATCGATTACCCTGCCCACGAGCCGTTTGACATACAGGTGCCGCGCCTGCGTTCGGTCGAAGAGCCATCGATCGAAGTTACTTCCGATCAGGTATACAACTACGCACTGCAAAACCGGCCCGAAATAAAACTGGCCGAACTGAATGTTGATATTGCACAAAAAGACGTTTCCATTGCCCAAAGTTCCCAGAGCCCGGTTTTAAGTCTTAGCGGAAGCTGGGGCAGCGGTTATTCCGGGTTGAACATGGAGGGAGTCAACCCATATTACGACACCATCCCGATCGGCTTTACGCAAAATTCCTTTGAACCGGTTTTATCGATCTACCAGAACTACAGAGATACCAGGGTAAAGGACTGGAGTGCACAGCTCAACGACAACAACAACCGCACGGTAGGCCTTTTCCTGAACATACCGATCTTTAACGGCTGGCAGGTACGCAATTCAATAACAAGGGCAAAGATTGCCAGGGAAAGTGCGGCCTTTGACCTGCAACTGACCAGGAACAACCTTCGTAAAATGATTGAACAGGCTTATGCCGACGCTGTTGCAGCCCTGAAAAAATTCGGGGCTTCGGAACGGCAGGTTGAAGCACAACTCGAATCGTTCAAATACGCCGAACAAAAATTTAATGTTGGGATGATCACCTCGGTCGAATACAATGAAATCAAAAAGGAACTGACCCTGGCGCAGTCAGACCTGCTCCAGGCCAAATATGATTATATTTTCAAAACAACCATTTTAAGTTTTTATATGGGTAAACCTTTGTCGATCGAATGATATCCCATTCCGGCCCTGCAGCATACTTAACCATAATTTGCATGCCGGGTCATGGGTTGCCGATTACCGCTGTTTAACCATAAACCTGTAACTCCATGAAGAAAATGTTCAAGAAAAAGAAAACCTGGATCATCATTGTGGTCATCCTGCTGGTGGTCCTGATCATTTTTGCGGTAAACAAGGGCCAGTCGAACAGGGGCCTGTCTGTTACCGTTGAAAAGGTAGTTGTTGGCGACATTATTGAAACCGTTTCGGCCAATGGCAAAATACAGCCTGCGCAGAACGTGATGATCAGTCCTTATATATCGGGCGAAGTGGTTGAATTATACGTTAAGGAGGGTGACGAGGTCAAGCAGGGGGATCTGCTTGCCCGCATCGACCCTGAGATCTACATCTCCGCCTTCGAACGGGCCGAAGCCAACCTGAATTCCCAACAGGCCAACCTGGCCAATGCCAGGGCACGCCAGGCACAAACCGAAGCCCAGTTATACAACACAAAAGTAAGTTACGAACGGAACAAAAAACTCTGGGAACAGAATGTGATCTCGCAGTCAGAGTACGATGCAGCCAATGCCGCTTACGAAGTGGCAAAAGCCGAGGTGGAAGCGGCCCGTCAAACCGTTACAAGCGCCGGTTATGCCATTAAAAGTGCCGAGGCAACGCTTCGCGAAGCGAAAGACAACCTGCAAAAGACTACCGTAAAGGCGCCCAATTCGGGAACGGTATCCAAGCTGAACGTAGAAAAGGGTGAGCGGGTTACCGGGGCGTCACAATTCTCGAGCGGGACGGAGATCATGCGCATTGCCAACCTGCAGGAAATGGAAGTCAATGTTGAAGTGAATGAGAACGATATTGTCAGGGTATCCCTTTATGATACCTGTATTATCGAGGTGGATGCTTACCTGAACGAAGAATTCACCGGTGTGGTGACGGAGATTGCCACTTCGGCCAACACCCTGGGCGTGAGTGCCGAACAGGTAACCAACTTCGATGTAAAGATCAGGATACTGCCTGAGTCCTACGCCAGCCTGATCCCCGAAAACAAGCCTGAATTTTCCCCGCTGCGGCCCGGAATGTCGGCCACGGTGGAGATACAGACCGAGCATGCCAGAAATGTGCTAAACATCCCCATTGGCGCTGTCACGACAAGAAGCGATACGGCCGGAATGAAAACAAAGGACAATACAAGCGGTGTCGCGGAAAAACCGAAAAAGGATTTTCTCGAGGTGGTTTTTGTTTACGACAATGGTATTGCCCGTATGCAGGCCGTTGAGATCGGCATACAGGACAACACGAACATCGAGATCAGGAATGGGCTTGAAGAGGGCCAGGAAGTTGTTACGGGCCCGTATAGCCTGGTTTCGAAGACCCTCAGTGACGGGGATGAATTGAAAAAGACCGACCGGCGGGATATTTTCAGCGATAAACAACCATAGGCCGGCCAATAAACTGTCAGACTGCCCAATGTACCTTTTAAACATAGAAACGGCAACCCGGATGTGCTCTGTTGGCCTGTCGGAAGGCGGAAACATTATGGCCATACGCGAAAGCCGGGAAAAGAATGTGCATGCTGCACTGGTCAGCATTTTTGCTGAAGAAGTCTGCAGGGAAGCAGGCATAAAAATGAAGATGCTGGATGCCGTTTCGGTAAGCATGGGGCCGGGTTCCTATACCGGCCTGCGAATCGGGGTTTCCACGGCCAAAGGTTTTTGTTATGCGCTTGACATCCCGCTGATTGCCGTGCCAACATTGCAATCGCTGGCCCTGGAAGCCCTTCCGGCCATACAGGATAAAATGGATAATACTGAAAATATCCTGCTTTGCCCGATGATCGACGCCAGGAGGATGGAAGTATATACGGCATTGTTTGACCCGGCCCTCAGGCAGGTAAAGGATACCGAAGCGATGATCATCGAAACCGGATCATTTGATGAAGAATTGAAAAAGCACACCATCTGTTACTTTGGCGACGGCGCTGAAAAGTGCAGGCAGGTATTAAGCCATGAACAGCTGATCTTTTCCGGCCATATCCACCCTTCGGCAAAGAGCCTGGCCAGGCTGTCGGAAAAGAAATTCCGTTTGGGGGAATTCGAAGACCCCGCCTACTTTGAGCCCTATTACCTGAAAGATTTTATTGCCGGCAAGCCCAGGGTGAAGGGCCTTGAATGATCATAGTGTCAAAAAAAAAAAAGATGAAGAAGGAGAAGGAATACCCCTGCGAAAACTGCAGGATGAAAAGGAAAGCCGAAGAGAAACCCGGATCGTTCATGGCGCGTTTCTGGCGCTGGCACACCCGCTGGTGCCCCGGCTGGAAAGCTTATCAGCGGCATTTGAACGAACAGGCAGGATCATTGTAGCCGCCGGTATAGGGAGGCCCTACAGGTTTTATTTCACGATTTCCGTGTCATCCTCCCCGCATCCCTGATATTCGAATTGTACGGTTACATGCCCGATCCCGAACTTCTGGCGGAGCAGGTTCTGCATCCTCGACCTGATGCCGTTGGTATGGATCAGCTCCCGGTTGGAATCGAGGCCGGCATGGCATTCAAAATGTATTTCCTTTTCATTAAGCGCCCACACATGCACATGGTGTATGTTATCGATTCCCTCAATCTTTTCCAGCTCCTCTTTCAGCAATGCCATATCAATGCCTTTGGGTGTAGCCTGCATGAGAATATTCCATACCGGCCTCAGAACCTTCCAGGCAGCATGCATAATATAAAGGCTCACCAGTATGGTGATAAGCGGATCAATCCAGTAAATCTGATACCAGTATACCAGGAGGCCTCCGAGGATCACCGCCAGCGAAGAAAATGTATCGCCCAGCAGGTGGAGATATGCAGTTCTGATATTCAGGTTTCCTTTCGTATGCTTCCTGAGCAGCAGCATGGCCGCAAGGTTTAAAAGCAATCCGGCCGAAGCTACCATGAAAACAATTAATCCTTTAACCGGCTCGGGAGACGAAAAACGCCAGGCTGCCTCAACGAGCAGATAAGCAGACACCCCCAGCAGCAAAAGCCCATTGATGAAAGCAGCCAGTATCTCGGCTCTTTTATAACCAAACGTCTTATGGTCATTGGAGGCTTTGCGGCTCATCCGGCGGGCCAGGTAGGCAAAGAGGATGGCCATGGTGTCGCCCAGATTATGCAGGGCATCGGATAGCAGGGCAAGGCTGTTGGACAACAACCCGCCGATCACTTCCGCAACGGTGATGAGCACATTCAGCACCACCGCCGCCAACAGGCTGCGGTTGCCATGGGCATCGCTTTTATGCATATTGCTTCCCATCAGTAAACAAGCCGGTGGATCCTGCAGGTGATCCTGATAAAATTATGGTTTAATGCGGGTCAACGCCCTTTTTACAACAGGGGGGCAACTTTTCGTACGCCACCGGGTCGGCGTCGACATCATCGGCATCATAACCCAATTCCGAAACGGCCTTCCTCAGTTTTTCAGGTGTGGTTTTCGAGGTCTTGTAAACAATACTGAGCACCTTGGTATCCTCATCAAGCTCTACCGACTTCACGCCTTTTTCGAAGGCCATGTTCGATTCGATCTTTTCCTTACACATGCCACAAACTGCGGATGTCTGTATTTTGATCTCCTTTTCTTTTGACAAAGGCTCCCGGGCCATGGAAAACTGCGTTACGGCAGCCAGGAACAAAAGTAGAAAAGTGGTTTTAAACATTGTTTTCATAACAGCCATTTTTAAGTTTAAAAAAGCTGGGCGAAGTGCGGTCAGTGGCCCATTCTTCCAATCATGCAACTGGCATAGGATTTTACCTTGCGGCCAAAATTTCCCGTCCCCTTTTCGGGGTATCCCAGTTTCCTGAGAAGTTTCACAAAATCAGCCCGCATATTATTCTTGCCCGTGTAATTAACAATAACCACAGACCCCGGAATGTCGACTTCAACATCGATCACTTCCCCGATCCAGGTTAGTTCTCGACGGATGGTGTTGGCGCATCCGTTGCATTTCAGGTTGTCAATTTCGATCTTTTCTGTTTTCATGCTTGCTTGCTTTATTATTATTTCATTTTTCCCCGTTGTTTTGACTCTTCTTTCCTATAATGTAAACCTAATACCGGCGTAAATGTTCACACCCGATAAAGGTCCCCAGATCAATGATGCATCAAAATATTCACTGAAAGGTTGATCGGCTGCGATAATGGGATCCTTTTGCTTGTATCCCGTCAGGTTTTCCCCGCCCAGATATATATTCCACTTTTTAAAATACCGGCTGACCTGGGCATTGATGATCGTGTAGGCCGGGGAGGTTTCACTGCGCCGGTATTCCTCCGGGTTTCCATCGGTGGAAGGGATCCGACCGGGACCGTTAAACTGACCCGTGAGATCGAATTGCCATTTTTTCAGGTTTGTCGCATACGAAAGCGTTACCAGTCCCTTATACCGGTGAAGCAGGGGTTTGAATTGCAATTTGTCGTCAGTGGTCATCTGAACATCATTATACCTGAACGCCACCAGCGCATCCAGCCTGCGGATGACCTCCCAGGCTGCCTCGATCTGCAAGGCGGTTGAATAGGATTCGCCATTGAGGTTATAGATATACACAGCCCGCGGGCTCCGGTCAAAATCGAGGATTACCTGGTTCAGGAAGCGTGTATGGTATGCTTCGGCGCTCACACGCAATTCCTTTCCCAGTATATCTACGTATTGCGTAATGTTGATACCGGCATTCACGGCCCTTTCCTGCCTGGGTTCCTCTGAGATAAAAATACTCCTGGAGGTGGCGAGAATCGAATTGTTTTCAGCTATGATATTGGCAGTGCGGTAGCCCATCCCTGCAGAAGCCCTCAGTACCGTATGTTCGGCCGGCATATACTTCACATGGAACCTCGGTGTGATAAAGGCGCCGAAAAGGTTGTGGTGATCGCCCCTGATGCCTGCGATCATCGTGAGGTGTTCGCCGGGAATGAAAGTGTACTGAAAGAACATGCCGGGGATCCTTTCGTAACGATTGAAAATGCTGTCGTTCAGGGTTTCTTCAAAATCATTCAGTTCCAGGCTCAGCCCGGCACTGAAATTATGCCGTGTATCGAGGATGTACGACTGAAAGATCAGGTTCAGGTAATAGCTGTTCTCACGGGCATCATAATCATTCAGTCCGAAGAAGGAATTCTGCCGGTGATGTGTAAATGACTGGAGCATACCGATGCTTGTTGAAGGGCGGCTTTTGAACAGATAACCGCCTTTCCAGAAGGCTTCATAACGTCTGGTGTTAATCCCGGTGCCATACGGATGGAGTGTATCCCGCTTCATGCCGGGCGAGAAATCCATCTGTCCGCCATTTCGCTCTTCATCCAGCACCTTGAATCCGAATTGCGTCATAACATTATCATGGTTCTCGCATTTCCATCGGTTGAAAACATTGAACTGCCTGCCCAACGGCATGTCAAGAAAACCATCGCCGTTATCGTCAAGCTTGTGCGACAAATTTTCGGCATGGGCAAAAACGGCAGTACTCCAGCGTTCACCGATTTTATGGGCCGTGATGGCATTGCCTTCAATCTTTCCATGGGAGTTTCCGTATGCATTCAGAAAAAGTCTGTCGGCCAGATCCGGTTTAAGGTATTCGACATTGATCTGACCTGCGATGGATTCGAAACCATTGATCACCGCAGCCGTTCCTTTCGAAATCTGTATGGATTCCATCCAGCTTCCCGGGATATAGCCCAACCCGTATGAAGTGGCCAGCCCGCGAAGGTTGGGCATATTCTCGGTCATGATCTGGCTGTATGTACCGCGCAGTCCGAGCAATTGGATCTGTTTGGCGCCTGTAATGGCATCGCTGTAGGAAGCGTCGACCGAAGCATTGGTCTCGAAACTTTCGGAAAGGTTGCAGCATGCCGCACGATGCAGTTCTGCGCCAGTGATATTCTGGGTATATACTGGGTCGAGGCGCGAGATAAAAGTGCCCGGGGCCTTTTCACTAACCACCAGTTCATCCAGGTAATGGCTTGCCGAGAGCGTGATCTCAAGCAGTGAGCCTTCGCTGGCTACCCGGACCGTATCGTTCATATAGCCGACAAAACTCACAACCAGTTGGGGATCGACCCCGTCGGGAAGTTCAAGCACAAACCTGCCTTCCGGTCCCGTGAAGGTACCCGATTGCGTACCGGCCCAATAAACATTGGCCCCGGGCAGCGGTGTTTTATGTGTATGTATTTCATGGCCGTGACCATCGCCGGAATGTTCGGTCAGGTGATAGACCACACCTTTGGCCTGCTGCGCCCGGAGCGGAAAAATTACCAGGCATAGCAATATTGATAATAAAATGATCTTAATTGTTTTCATGATAAATCGTTTGATCCCTTAAAAAAACAGAATTATTTCGGACAATGTGTGTCCGGAAGGGTCAAACCATGAAGGGGGGAATATTAAGTTGATGGAGGCTGATCAGGAGTTCCCGGCCCGACAGGGGCGGCGGAAGGTCATTGCTGATGAGTATAAAAGATTGTTCGGTTAATGCAAGGTCTTCATCAAATGCAATCCTGAACGTTTGTATCAAAGCCTGATATACCGTTAACTTTAAGTTATCCTGCATCTGGAAGGGCAAATCAAGTTTAAGCAGGAAGCTTTCAGTGTTACAGCATTCGGTGGTGCCGCAGACCGTATTTTCTTCTTCATGGGCAATGCTGCAGCACGACTGGCCGGCCTTATGCCCGGTGGCATGATGTTCGCAACTGAATTTTTCGATCAGGAAGGATAATTCCGTTGTGCGCGCCTGGCTGCATGAATGGCGATGAACGGTAAACCCGCTCGTTGTAATAAAAACAACGAGTGCCAGAACGATCCCCATACTATTTAAAGCCAGTTTTTTCACAAAGGTCCCATTATTTAAAAAGAAACATGCAAAGATATGAATTTGTTTACCATCGCAACAAATTTCCTGCATGGATGAAGGTTTGGTTCATCAGGCAGAATGCGCCCTAACCAAATAATTCGCTTTGACGGGAAAGGGTTAAGCAAATTTTTATAAATTTGGTAGCTCTAATTTAAAAGGCCGTCAAATGAAGGATTTACAGGTTTTAAAGCTCGGGATCGACGAAGACATTGCTATGGTGACCATCAGCCGTCCCGAGGCGCTCAATGCGTTAAACACGCGTTTTTTCAATGAGATGGACCAGGTGGTGGCACATTTAAATGCAAGCCCCTCCGTAAAGGTGATGATAATAACCGGTGAGGGAAAAGCCTTTGTGGCCGGTGCCGACATTGCCGAGATGGTTGACAAGACACAGGAAGAAGGATCGGCATTCAGCCGGCTGGGGCAAAACACCTTTAGCAGCCTGGGCAGGATGGAGATTCCGGTTATAGCGGCCATCAACGGCTTCGTCCTTGGCGGGGGCCTCGAACTGGCCATGGGTTGCGATTTCAGGATTGCCAGCAGCAAGGCCCGTTTCGGACAACCAGAGGTCAACCTCGGTCTGATACCCGGTTACGCGGGCACGCAACGCCTGCCGCGCCTCACCAGCCTTGGCGATGCCCTGTACCTGCTGATGACCGCTGAAATGATCGATGCCGCCGAAGCCCTCAGGATCGGACTGGTTCAAAAAGTGGTTGAGCCGGAACAACTCATGGAAACAGTACTGGACATTGCCCGCAACATCATCTCCAAAGGACCCAAAGCCGTTAAACTGATCAAAAAGGTAGTACGCCAGGGTATGGCAGAAAGCTTTGAAAAAGGCTCCGAGCTGGAAGCACAAATGTTCGGGACACTCTTCAGGGATGAAGGGGAAGAAGGGATGCGCGCCTTCCTTGAAAAAAGAAAGGCCCAATGGTAAACAATCATCATTCATTTTATAAATAATAACCATATCATTATGACATACGAAGAAAGACTGCAAAATGTAACGGTCATGGGGGCAGCCGGGAAGATGGGCAGCGGGATACTCCTGCTGACGGCCCTGGAAATGGCCGAACTGAAACTGAAGCCCGGGAACGAATCCGTCACTTTCGTGCTCAACGCCATGGACCTCTCCGACGAAGGACTGGCAGGACTCATGCAATACATGCGCGCCCAGGTGCTGAAGGTTGCAGAAAAGAAGACAGTGGCCCTGCGCAAGATCTATCATGACCGCGAAGACCTGATCGAAAACTCCGATATCATCAACCAGTACATCAATGACGTCATCTCCCTGGTCAGGCCCACCACCAGGCTGGAAGCAGCGTACGAATCGAGCCTGATCTTCGAGGCCGTGAATGAAAACAAAGATCTCAAGGTGCGGCTTTTCAGGCAAATTGATGAAAATAACGAACACAAACCCTGGTTCTTTACCAACACCTCCTCGGTACCGATCAATATCCTCGACAGGGAAGCCGGATTAAAAGGCAGGGTGCTGGGATTTCATTTTTACAACCCCCCGGCCATACAAAAGCTGGTCGAGCTGATCTGCACGGATGAAACCCTGCCGGAGATGAAAGATTTTGCCCTCGCCTATGCCAAAAACCTGGGCAAGATCGTGGTGCCTTCGAACGATTTCGCCGGGTTCATCGGCAACGGCCACTTCATGCGCGACGCCCTTCACGGCATCCATGAAGCCGAAAGGCTTTCGGCCGAAATGCCCCTTTACGAAGCCATTTATATCGTCAACAAGGTTACACAGGACTTCCTTATCAGGCCCATGGGGATCTTTCAGTTGATCGACTATGTAGGCATTGACGTGGTACGCTTCATCATGGGCGTGATGAACCCATTCCTTGACAGTGAGAACCTGCACAGCCCCCTCCTTGATAAGCTTTTTGATGCAGGCATCAGGGGAGGGCAACATTCCGACGGATCACAAAAAGACGGATTCCTGAAATATGAGAGGGGAAGGCCGGTAGCGGTCATCAATCCTGAAAACAACCAGTACGTTCCATTCGACAAGCTTGGTCATGCCCTTGAAAAAGCCGGCAACACCCCCGACAGTGGCATTGCCTGGAAAAGTGTAGTAAGGATGAAGAACAAGGATGAAGTCCTGGCAAAATTCTTCAACGACATGAAATCGCTCGATACCCTGGGCGCCAGATTGGCCATCGCCTACGGCAAAAGATCCGATGAAATCGGCAATGCCCTCGTTGATTCCGGCGTTGCCCTCAGCAAAGAGGATGTGAACACTGTGCTGCTGACTGGTTTCTTCCACGCTTACGGGCCCATCAACAACTATTTTAATTAATCACCCTTTTATATTTTTAACCGAAAAGGCATGACAAATACTTCGTATTTCAAGATAAGAAAACACAACATTACAATGTTTACGGAGCATAAGTCATACCGCTGAAATAAAATCAATATACGATGAAACTGAATAAGAAAATATACATGGTAGCCGGGTACAATACCGTATCAATGGGTACCGGAAGAAGTGAGTTCAATCCGAAAAAGTCAAGGCCGGGGCTGGAACATTACCTGCTCGAAGCCGGGCAAAAAACCCTTGATGCCATTGGCGGGGCCGATCATGTTGATGAATGCGTATTGGGCAATTTCATGGCTGCCCGTTTCAACAAGCAGGCCCACCTGGGTGGATTTTTTCCGATGATCGATGAGCGTCTGCAATACAAGCCTGCCATCAGGGTGGAAGGAGCCTGTGCTTCGGGAGGGCTGGCCGTGGTAACGGCCATCAAGAATGTCATGTCGGGTACTGCCGATGTTGTGCTGGCCATGGGCATCGAAGTTCAAAACACCGTAAAAGCCATTTATGGCGCCGATGTGCTTGCCGGGGCCGGCTGGTTCCAGAAGCGCAAAAACGGCCATGCCTATTTTTTTCCCGGGCAGTTCAGCGACCGGGCAGGAGCCTATTACGAAAAATACGGCTACGATTATGCCAGGGAAGGCATGGGCAGGTGGTTCAGGAATGCCGTGGAAAATGCCAGGCTCTGCCCCACTGCACAGGAATATGAAAACAAGGTGGGAGACCTGGATGCCCTTTACAAAAAGCTAAAGCCCAACGGAGCGGCTTTTGTCGACAACCTGAACGTGCTCGACTGCTCAAAGGTTTCTGACGGGGCATCGGCCATTGCCATCGTATCGGAAGAAGGGCTGAAACGTACCGGCATCCCGCGCGAACAGGCCGTAGAGATCATCTCATTCGGGCATAAGGTCAGAAATATTGCGGAAGATCCGCCCGACCCCGTTGAATTGAGTTGCATCAAGGCCACTGCCCGCGAGGCCCTTGAATCGGCAGGCATCGGCATTGATCAGCTTGGAACCATCGAAACCCACGACTGCTTTTCCATTGCCGGAGTGCTGGCCACGGAAGCGCTGGGCTTTGCCAAAGCCGGTGAAGGTGCCAGGTTCGTAGCCGAAGGAAATACCGCCCGCAACGGCATGATCCCGATGAATTCGACCGGCGGCCTCATTGGCTGGGGGCACCCCACGGGAGCCACCGGCGTGCACATGGCCGTTACCATCTGGGAACAGTTATCCGGCAATGCAGGTGCGGCACAGCTATCTTTTAAACCCGAAAAACCTTACGGCATGCTCATCAACATGGGCGGCGACGATGTTACGGTAATTTCCGTTGTATGCAAAAAAGCTTAGTGCGACAAGGGAAAACAACTATTGCCGGCCGGCAAATCATTATTAAACCCGGAAGCAGCTTCCGGGTTTTTTTTATGCCTGCCGTGGCACGCCCCATCATAAAAATTTGTAAATTAGCAGATGACAAGACGAATTGTAACAATTAATAACGAAAAAATGAAAAAGTTTGCAGTAGTATTATCCGGATGTGGCGTTTACGATGGCGCAGAGATACACGAAGCCACACTCACCCTTTATGCCATTGCGAAAAATGGTGCTGCCTACGATATTTTTGCGCCGGATATTGACCATCATCACGTGATCAACCACATCAGCGGGGAAGAAATGCAGGAATCGAGAAACGTTCTCGTTGAATCGGCCCGGATTGCCAGGGGAGCCATCAGAGACCTAAAGGATTACAAGGCAGATGATTACGATGCCATCATTTTCCCGGGAGGCTTTGGCGTAGCCAAAAACCTGTCGACCATTGCCTTTGATGGGCCCGGTGCCACCGTAAATGAAGAGGTGGTCAGGGCTGTAAAGGAAACCAGTGAACATGGAAAGGCCATTGGTGCATTATGCATCGCCCCGGCCATGATGGCAAAGATCCTCGACCAGGCAACCGTTACCATCGGGCAGGATCCCGGCACCATCGAAGCCATCGAAAAGATGGGCGGCACGCATATCGGCACCGGGCACGGCGACGTGGTTTACGACGACCGCCTCAACCTCTTCAGCACCCCCTGTTACATGCTCGATGCCAATATCCTGCAAATCGGAGACGGAGCCGAAAACATCGTACAGGCCATGCTGAAGGTCATGTAATAACAAATCTTAAATTTATCGCACCAATACAATGACATGAACAGGATAACAGAATTATTCGGGATCCGGTACCCGGTGATACAGGCCGGCATGATCTGGTGCAGCGGATGGAAACTGGCATCGGCCGTCAGCAACGCCGGCGGATTGGGGCTGATCGGTTCCGGGTCCATGTATCCCGAAGTGCTGCGCGAGCACATCAGGAAATGCAAGGCAGCCACCGCAAAGCCCTTTGGCGTGAACATGCCGCTGATATATCCACAAATGGACGAGATCGTTCAGATCGTGATCGAAGAAGGCGTAAAGATCGTATTCACTTCGGCCGGCAATCCGAAAAAATGGACGCAGCATTTTCATGATCACGGAATCCGGGTGGCGCACGTGGTGGCGAATGTAAAATTTGCCCAAAAGTGCGGGGAAGCCGGCGTTGATGCCGTGGTAGCCGAAGGCTTTGAAGCCGGCGGGCATAACGGCATTGAAGAGACCACCACCATGGCCCTGATCCCGATGGTGCGCGAAGCCATTACGCTGCCGCTGATTGCCGCCGGGGGGATCGCTTCCGGCAAAAGCATGCTGGCAGCCATGGCCCTCGGTGCCGACGGCGTACAGATCGGCAGCCGCTTTGCAGCCTCGGAAGAATCATCGGCCCACCCTGCCTTCAAACAAAGCATCGTTAACGCCATGGATGGCGATACCGCCCTGGTGCTGAAGAAACTGATCCCGGTCAGGTTAATGAAGAATGATTTCTACAGGCGTGTGAAAGAATTGGAAGAACAGGGAGCCGGCAGGGAAGAACTGGCCGGGCTGCTTGGCAGGGGAAGGGCCAAACTGGGCATGTTCGAAGGTGAGCTGAATGAGGGGGAACTGGAAATCGGACAGGTAGCCGGTATGATCCGCGATATCAGGCCCGCTGCGAAAATTCTTGAAGAAATCATCGCCGGATACGAGGAAACACGAAAACAATTGCTGAACATGGCTTTGTAAGGCACCGTCAACATTTGTGACGGGCATGTAAATTTCACTGATTTTAATATCTTTGCCGGTTTAACCCATCAATTGTCATACCTAACGCCAAACCATGGATTTTAATTTTACCGAAGAACAACAGATGATCCGCCAGGCCGCACGGGATTATGCTGAAAGAGAACTGATAAAAGATGTCCTTGAAAGGGATGAAAAGGCCGAGATGCCCCTTCACCACGTTAAGAACCTCGTTGAACTCGGATTTTTCGGCATGATGGTCGACCCCCAATGGGGCGGAGGCGGCATGGACACCCTTTCCTATGTGCTGGCCATGGAAGAGCTATCAAAGGCCGATGCCGCCACCAGCGTGATCCTTTCTGTACATAATTCGCTGGTTTGCTATGGCATAGAAAAGTACGGGGATGATTTTCAGAAAGAAAAATACCTGCGCCCCCTGGCCAGGGGTGAGAAGATCGGCGCTTTCCTCCTGTCGGAGCCGGAAGCCGGATCTGATGCCACCTCCCAGAAAACTACCGGTGAGGACAAAGGGGACCATTACCTGGTAAACGGTACGAAAAACTGGATCAGCAGCGCCAGGCTCGGATCGGTATACCTGCTCATCGTTCAGACCCATCCCGAAAAGAAACACCATGGCATCAACGTACTGATCGTTGACAAAGACACACCCGGCATTACGCTTGCACCCCATGAAAACAAAATGGGCATGCGCAGTTCCGATACACACTCGGTCATGTTCAGCGATGTGAAAGTGCCTAAGGAAAACAGGATAGGGGAAGACGGCTTTGGCTTCAGGTTTGCGATGAAAGCACTTGAAGGGGGCAGGATCGGCATCGCTGCGCAGGCAACCGGTATTGCAGCCGGCGCCATGGAAAGGGCCATACAGTACTCGAAAGAAAGAAAAGCCTTTGGCAAGTTGATCAGCGAACACCAGGCCATTGCCTTCAAACTCGCCGATATGGCCGTTAAAGTGGAAGCTGCCAAAAACTTTGTATACAAGGCCGCCTGGCTGAAAGACAACAATCTGCCTTACGGGCTGGCCAGTGCCATGGCCAAGCAGTATGCCGCCGATATTGCCATGGAAGTTACCACCGAAGCCGTACAGGTGCTCGGCGGATACGGCTATGTGAAGGAATACCACGTTGAAAGGCTGATGCGGGAAGCCAAACTCACCCAGATCTATGAAGGGACATCGGAAATACAAAAAATCGTAATTTCGCGTGCTATCCTTAAAGACTGAGAAAATGCCGGGGCAGCATCCGTAGATCAGTATTACCGGCAATAAACGACAATTCAATATTATAAAACAATCAATAGCAACATGAAAATCCTAGTTTGTATCAGCAATGTACCGGATACCACCACCAAGATCCGGTTTACGGATAACAACACGGCTTTCGACAGCACGGGGGTACAATGGATCATCAATCCCTGGGACGAACTCGCGTTGACCCGTGCACTGGAACTTAAGGAAAGTCCGGGAGGAAAGATTGAAAAGATCACCGTAATCAACGTAGGGCCCCAGGGCTCTGAGCCCACCATCAGGAAAGCACTTGCCATCGGTGCCGACGATGCCGTAAGGATCGACGCCACTCCCGAAGACGCCTATGCAGTGGCTTCGAACCTGGCCGCCTACCTGAAAGACAATCCTTATGACATCATCCTCTGTGGGATTGATTCGAGCGATTACAATGGCTCTCTGGTTGGTGGCATGCTGGCCGAATTCCTGCAACTGCCGTCTGTTTCATCCGTATCGAAACTTGACATCGAGGGCGAAACGATCAAGATGAACCGCGAGATCGACGGGGGTACCGAAGTGATCACCACCCCTGTACCCTTCGTGGCCATTGTTCAGAAAGGGATCGCCTTTGAACCCAGGATCCCCTCCATGCGCGGCATCATGATGGCCAGGCAGAAAAGCCTGAACGTGGTACCTGCCGCCGGCGAAGAAGCACTGACCGGATTTGTCAGCTTTGAGCTGCCGCCCGCCAAGGCGGCATGTAAAATGGTCGATGCCGAAAACATCAGCGAACTGGTCGACCTGCTTCATAACGAAGCCAAAGTGATATAAAAACTTAACCAAAAACAAAAAAAACTGAATAAAATGTCTGTATTAGTATATACTGAAAACTGGGACGGCAAATTCAAGAAACTGAGTTTTGAGCTGGTATCTTATGCCCGACGCATTGCCGACCAGACGGGTACCTCCGTTACTGTTGTTTCCATCGGGAATGTAGCAGAAGAAGAATTGGACAGACTGGGGCGTTACGGAGCCGACAAAATATTGACAGTCAATGACCCGCGGCTCGGGGTCCTCATCAACAAAGCTTATTCATCCATTATTTCACAGGTTGCGGAAAAAGAAGGATCGAAACTGGTGATATTTGCCAATAACTTCACCGGAAAAGCCATTGCTCCAAGGGTTTCGGTTAAACTGAAAGCCGGCATTGCTTCAGGGGTAAATGCCATTCCTTCTTCCTACGATCCCTTTACGGTCAGCAAGAAAGTATTTACCGGAAAAGCCATCGCCGGCGTGGAGATAAAAACCGACAGGAAGATCCTGACCCTCTTCCAGAATTCCGTTGAGATTGTCGAAAAAGAAGGTAAGACAGAGATCGAAGCCTTTACGCCTGAACTCAGCGATGCAGAATTTGCCACCCGTGTACTGGAAGTAAACAAAGTGAGCGGGAAGGTATTGCTGACCGATGCCGAAGTGGTTGTTTCGGGGGGCCGCGGCATGAAGAATGCCGAGAACTGGGCACCGCTGGAAGAGCTGGCCTCAGAGCTGGGCGCCGCCCTTGCCTGTTCACGTCCGGTTTCGGACGAAGGCTGGCGACCCCATGAAGAACATGTGGGGCAAACAGGAAAGATCATCGCCCCCAACCTGTACTTTGCCATGGGTATTTCCGGAGCCATACAGCACCTGGGAGGTGTAAGTTCAAGCAAGTGTATAGTGGCTGTTAATACCGATAAGGACGCACCCATTTTCGAGGCGGCCGACTATGGCGTGGTCGGGGATGTTCACAAAGTCCTTCCCGAACTCATCACAGCCATCAGGGAAATAAAGGCATCATAAGCCTGATCCGGAAACCCGGGAAACAACAATCATATATCATCCAACATGAAAGCTTTCTTTATCATCATTCTTGTTTTTGCCTTCTTCCGGGGCCAGACACAGATCACCATTACACTGGATGACCTGGCAGGGGTTGGCGATACCGTTAACCTGGCTGTGGTCGGCACCGCCCCCCCGAATTTCAAACCGGGTTCACCCGGACCAGGCCAGACATGGGATTTTACAAACCTGGTAATGGATACCAACCAGTACCTCTACTTCGTTGACCCGGCCACAACGCCTTTCGCCGGCAGCTTTCCGGCATCGAACATGGTAGTGATCGGGATGATGGACTCGGTTTACCTTTATACGATCCGCAACAGCTTCCATTTCAAGATCGATGGTTTTGCCGGGATATTTGCAGGATTCGACGACCTGGTGGTACCCTTCAATCCCCCCGAGATATTGATGAACTTTCCGATGAATTACCTCGACAGCCTGGATCAAACCGTTATACAGGATGTGACCATAAAAAGCGACGAACCTTTTGTCGATTCGCTCCGCTACAAGCTTGTGAACGATATCACGACCGTGGTCGACGCATGGGGAAGCCTTTCAACGCCCCTTAGCTCCTATGAGGTGTTGCGCATGAAACAAACAAGGATCGTAACTGACTCCATATGGATGAAAGTCGGGTTTTTCTGGGTGTTCCTGGAAACTTCAACCAATGCATCTCTCAGCTACCGATATGTGGCCAATGATGCCGGTTATTCTGTACTTGAATTTCAATCCGATACGGCAGGAAGCGAATACAGCGGCATCCGCTACCTGCTGGATGAAACCGTTTCCCTGCCCGAGCCAACATCCTTTCCGGCAGTTTCCGTTTTCCCAAATCCGGCCAATTCGGAGATTACATTTTCATGGAATGATTTTCGCAGCGGAAACATCAGTATCTATGACCCCACAGGCAGAATGCTGATCACGGAACCTTTCAGCCACAGCCGGCAGCTTAAACCAGACATCGGGAAATTGAACGGAGGTCTGTATTTTTACCGTGTCCGCTTTTCCGGCAAACCCGGAGAACAGGCAGGCAGATTTTTGATCAGTCGCTGACAAAAGCAGCAGCCCGCCGGTACATCCATTTATAAGATCCGCTTTGCCCAAGGGAAACACGGGCAAAAAAAAAGACGCCCCGAAGGCGTCTTTTACTGTCAGGATATTGCCTGACAGTGTATGATCAAACTCATGCTAAGCTTAGGGAAGAAGCACCTTGTCGATGACATGGATCACCCCGTTCGTACCCTGTACGTCGGTGGCAACGACATCTGCTGATTCGTTGATCCTCACACCCGACTGTGAAACTTCAATGCTGAGCATGGCATCAGGGTTCAAAGTAGGAACCATTCCGCTGCCCACGTCTTCTGCCCTTACATTTCCGCTCACAACATGGTAAAGAAGAATGGGGGTAAGCTGATCGGCTGTCAGATCGGCAATACCGCCAACGCCAAGGTCTGCAAACAAAGCGTCGAAAGCGGTGTTGGTCGGGGCAAAGATGGTAAACGGTCCGTCAGCTTTCAATGCATCAACCAGTCCTGCCTTCACAACGGCTTCTACCAGTATGCTGAAACTTTTATTGTTGATGGCCATGTCGACCACGTCGGGAGGCAACAGCACCTTGTCGATCACATGGATCACCCCGTTTGAGGCTTCCACATCGGCTGCGATCACATTGGAGCCGCCATTAAGCTGAACCCCTTTGCTTACGTCGGCCAGTATCAGCACGCTGTTGTTGCCCGGAGCCGTGGTATTCAGACTGGGAATATATCCACTGCTGACATCGGACGACATTACCTTTCCGCTTACCACATGGTAAAGCAGGATGGGTGCCAATTGCTCTGCGGTAAGGTCTGAAACCCCGCTAACGCCAAGCTGGCCAAAGAGTGCATTAAACGCATCATTGGTGGGGGCAAAAACGGTAAATGGTCCGTCAGCCTGCAAAGCATCCGCCAAGCCGGCTTTGGTCACAGCCTCAACCAGAATACTGAACTGCGCGTCAGCCATGGCTGTTTCTACAATATTCTTGTCCTCGACAGGATTGACGGGAGCCGGATTGTCGTCGTCATCCTTTTTGCATGCTGCCAGTACGATGACCGCGGCCATCAGCATGATCATGCTTTTGAATTTAAAATTGATCTTTCGTGTTTTCATGTTTTCTTGTTTTAAAATATTACTTGAATAATTGAGTTTACTTGTTTGATCCAAAGGTTTTGAATGATCGAAAAAGACCGGGGCAATCATGAAAACACGAAGCCCCGGCTTTAACTAAGCTGCTAGTTGCAGCCATTTTTTGATTGAGCCGTTTTGGTTTCAGGCACAAGGACCCTGTCGATCGCATGGATCACGCCATTACTGCCTTCCACATCGGCAATCACCACGTTCGAAGATCCGTTGAGGGTTACCCCCGACTGGCCTGCGTCTATCGTGAGCCAGGCTTTTTCGTTGAGGGTTTCAACTTTACCACTTTTAACATCGGCAGCCATCACTTTTCCGCTTAATACGTGGTAAAGGAGGATAGGAGTCAGCTGACCGGCAGTTAAATCGTCTACGCCGGTAACGCCAAGCTCTTTGAATAGCATTTCAAAAGCCTCGTTGGTCGGGGCAAAGACCGTGTAGGGGCCTTCGGCGCTGAGTGCATCCACCAGACCGGCTTTGCCAACTGCTTCGACCAGGATGCTAAAGCGTTCATCAGCAACGGCGATTTCCACGATGTTCATGGTAGACGGTGACTTTTCTGAGGGCTCGTTGCCTGCCATCAGATTTGTTCCCGTACCGGCGATGATAGCCAGTGCGATCAGTCCTGCAAATAATTTCATTGTTGTTTTCATGTTTGTTTTTTTTAAGTTTTCCAATTAGGAGATTTGCAATAGTAACAAGCTTGATGAATTTTTGTTTAATCTTTTTTTGTTTTTCTTAAACATTTTGCTTTCGGGCAAAAATAAACACCTCTTTAACAAGGTGTTATAAGCTAAAATAAATTGAATAATTTTTAATTAAGCGGGTAATCCGATCAATTCATGGGTACTTCGATGAACAGGACATGGGCATCTTCCATTGTCCTTATATTAATTGTACCCGGCTCGGGCACGCCAATGGCATCCCGTTCTGAAAGGGATTCCTGCCCGATGGCGATCCGGCCATCGATCAAAAAGATGTATACTCCGTTGCCCGGGTATTCAGTTTTGTATTCCAGTTCTGTACCTTTCGAAGGCTTGCCGAGCGAGATCACGGCTTTCTGGTGGATAAAGAGGCTGTTGGCATCTTCCCTATTGTTAACGATAACCCTGATATTATCGGTTAGGGCAGCGGGATCGAAGCGGCGCTGATCATAGCGTGGTTCAACATTCGTTTTTTCCGGGTATATCCATATCTGAAGAAGGTTTACTTCCGTTGTATCAGACGGATTATATTCGGAATGGGTGATGCCGGTACCGGCCGACATCACCTGAACCTCACCGGGGCTGATCACCGATCCATTGCCCATATTATCGCGATGTTCGAGGCTGCCGCGAAGCGGGATGGTAATGATTTCCATATTATCGTGCGGATGCGTTCCGAATCCCCTGCCGGGGGCCACGATGTCGTCGTTCAACACGCGAAGTTTGCCAAAATGGATCCTCTCCGGGTTATAATAATCAGCGAAGCTGAATGAGTGCCTGGCCTGCAGCCAGCCATGATCGGCATAGCCCCTGGAGGATGCGCTGTGGTATATTGTTTTCATTGTTGGTATGATTGATAATACAAAATCAACAAACAATTCACCGGCTTTGTTTGCAAACCGGTTAAAGTCCGGAAGGATAAATGGAAGCAGCAGGGTCAGTCTTTCACCCGGTAGATCTCCCTCAGAATATGATCATATTTTGCGTACAGTTCTTTACGCTTCAGTTTGAGGGTAGGCGACAATTCCCCTGTTTCGGGCGACCAGCTATCGCAAACCATACGGAAGCGTTTGATCTGTTCGACCTGTCCCAGGCGTTTATTTGCCTGGTTCACTTCTTTCTGCATCCTTGCAATCACCTCTTTTCCGGTAATAAGATCGTGATTGTCGTCATAGTGGATTTTATATTTACCGGCCCAGAAGTGAAGGTAGTCAAAGTTTGGGGCGATCAGTGCGCTGGCAAATTTTTCATTTTCCCCTACCACCATGGCCTGTTCGATGAGGGATGATTCTTTCAGGATATTTTCGATCATCTGTGGAGCGATGTATTTCCCTGCCGAAGTCTTGAATATTTCCTTTTTCCTGTCGGTGATCTTCAGGAAGATGTTTTCCCGGATCATGCCGATGTCGCCGGTGTGCAGCCATCCGCCTTCATCGATGGTTTCCCGTGTAAGTTGCTCATCTTTATAGTAGCCCATCATCACGCTGGGCCCTTTGCAAAGGATTTCCCCGTCATCGTCGATTTTCACCATCAGGTTTGAAAGGATAGGGCCTACGGTCCCGAACCTGACACGCCGGACGTCGGTAGGATCGTTCACGGCAATAACCGGTGATGTTTCGGTGAGGCCATAGCCTTCGTAAACGGGCATCCCGGCTGCCCAGAAAACCCTGATCAGCCTTTCCTGCAGGGCCGATCCGCCCGAAACGATCATCCGGATGTTGCCGCCCAGTCCTGCACGCCAGTGCCTGTAAACCAGTTTATCGGCCAGGCCCCGTTTCTTTTCGTACCACCAGTTGTTCTTTCCCGGCCTTTTGTATTGGTGCGCCAGGTTGACCGCCCAGAAATAGATGGCCTTTTTCATCCCGCCCAGGTCTTTACCCTTTTTAATAAAATTATCGTACACCCGTTCAAGCAGGCGGGGTACGGTATTAAAGATATGGGGTTTTATTTCGCGCACATAATCGCCGATCTTTGCCAGGTTCTCAACATAATAAATCCCCAGTCCGTTCAGTTGGAAGATGTAGTTCACCATGCGCTCGTATACATGGCAAAGGGGCAGGAAACTGATGGCTTTTCCCGGGTGGCGGATCGGCAGCAAGGGCCGGGTGGCCAGTGTATTGCTCAGGAGGTTATGATGTGAAAGCATCACCCCTTTCGGGTTGCCGGTGGTGCCGGAAGTATAGATAATGGTAAGCAGGTCGTGGGGTTTGATATCTTCCTTCAGCTTTTCCAGTACCGGTTTTTGTTTACCGGCCACCTCTTCGCCCAGCTTTGCCAGATCCGACCAGTGCTTTTCTACATCTGTTTTATTAAAGGTATACACGGCCATGACCGATGGTATCTTTTTCAGCACCTTTTTCACTTTCTTAAGCAGGCTGAGGTCGGAAACGAACAATACCCTTGCTTCACAATGATTAAGGATATATTCCTGTTCAGCGGAGCTGATGGTAGGGTAAACGGGTACATGCACCATACCTGCCTGGGCGATGCCCATGTCCATGATATTCCACTCCGGACGGTTCTGGGAAATGGTAGCCACGCGATCGCCTTTAGCTAAACCCAGTTCCAGCAGGCCATAGCTTACAAGGGTTGAAAAGTTCACATAATCCCCTGCAGTGAGTTTTATCCATTTTCCATCTTCATTCCTTGCAAAAGCATCATCCTTGCCGGCATAATCGGTGCGGTAAAGTTCAAGGATATCGAACAGGCGTGTTATTTCCATATCAATGATTATTGGTTGGCAATATTATGCACATTATCCGGAAATAAGCGGATAACATAAACAAATGTAATGAATATAATCTCCAAACCAACATGCCACAGTATAGAAACGTTGTAATAGTAGCGCGGGCTCGCACCAATTCAGTGAACGCCTGAACAATTATGCGGGAGGACACATATTGAACAATAGTTTGGGCAAACTTTTCCATTTATTCTTCTTTATTCGTAAAATCCTGAAATAAAACATGATACTCCTTCAGCCGGCATGAAGCGGCATTGCTGTTGATGTGTAACCTCCCTCCTGAAAACAGGAATATTCATAATAAGCATAAAGCTTTAATGAGTGGGGCAATCTGAAAAAATTAATGGTGGCTTAACGCATATTTAAGAATTATGTTGTAGCTTGCATTTGCATTACCGGCTTCAGGGTAGCGCTGAAATTAATAGAATCCGGTTTTCCTGAAGCAAGGTGTACGATCATCGCAGCCTGCATGCTGCCGGAACACAAAAACTTTAAAACCTGATATACTATAAATCCTTATAATGATGAAAGCGAACTATTCACCCGTCAAAATTTCAGAAAGGATCGTTTTACTCGATGTTCTTCGCGGACTGGCCATATTCGGCATCCTGATGGTTAACATGCCGTTGATGTATGAACCGATGGTTAAAATTTTGGCGGGGGCCAACCCCGATGCCACGACAAGCCAGTTAATATCAGAATCAATCATTAAGTTTTTCTTTGAAGGGAAGTTTTACGTGATCTTCTCATTTTTATTCGGGTATGGTTTCTGGTTGTTCATGAACAAGACAACTCCCGACGGCAGCAGCATCATACCGGTATTTCGCCGCCGGCTAATAATTCTGCTGATATTCGGGATCGCACATGTACTGTTATTGTGGTCAGGCGACATACTGGTCTTTTATGCCCTGTTTGGTTTCGTATTGATATTGTTCAGGCGCTCGTCAGGGAGAAAAATATTGAAATGGTCGGTATGGTTGATGCTGATCCCGAGTCTGGTTACTGCCGTGCTGATGGGCTTTATCGGTTTGGTCAGCCAAAACCCTGAAGCGAAGGCAGCCATAGATGCAAATATGATGCAGGGGATAAGGGAAATGCATCAAATGGTTGTTGAAGCTTCTTTAATATACTCGCAGGGTTCTTTTTTTGAAATGGTCATGATGAGGTTAAAGGAATACCAGGCACTTTTGCCGGCCATTATCTTCTTTTACCCCGTTGTACTGGGCGTATTCTTGCTGGGTTTATGGGCGGCGCGAAAAGAACTTCTGGCTGATTTTTCATCGAAGTTGCCGTTCTTCCGCAACTTATTCTGGTGGAGCCTTGGCATTGGGCTCATTGCCAACAGCCTATATATTATAGCTTTCCGGCATGCCGTAATGAGCATCCCCTCGGGCTGGTCTCTTCTGGCAACTTCCATGCACACGCTTGGAGGTATCAGTCTGGGCTTCTTTTTTATCTCAGCGCTGGTACTCATATTTGCAAAGGGAAAATGTAATTGGCTGGGTAGCATGCTCGCTCCGGTCGGACGTATGGCCCTTACCAATTACCTGATGCAGTCGGTGATCTGTGCGTTTCTCTTTCACTCATACGGACTTGGTCTTTTCGGGAAGATTACCACATGGCAGGGAATGATGCTTACCGTGTTGATCTTCTCTGTTCAGGTTTTATTCAGCCGCTGGTGGCTGAGTCGTTTCCGCTTCGGTCCGCTGGAATGGCTGTGGCGCAGCCTGACCTATTTCAAACGGATACCCATGAAAAAGACAGCCGCCTGACTGAAGGGGCATCTTGATCATGCATCATCCGGATAAATTGGTGCGGAAATTTCGGGCTGCGGAATCGGGGGGCCGGTCATGGCAAATCCTTCCCCCTGGCGGCAATGAAGATCCTGTACCATTGTTCATGGCTCATGGAAAGGGAAAGGGAATCAACCGCCCGTTTAACCCTTTCAGCCTTACCCGAACCCACCACCGGGATGATACCTGAAGGATGCCTGAGCAGCCATGCAAATACGACACTTTCCGGCGACCCGGCATTCATTTCTTCAGCAATTTCGGAAATCACGGCCAGTAACTTCTTCCCTTTATCAGTTTCGGGATTTAAGATCCTTCCACCTGCCAGCGGCGACCATGCCATGGGGATGATCCGCTCCCGCATGCAAAATTCCATATTGCCATTTTCAAAAAACCCGAGGCAAAGCGGCGATATTTCCACCTGGTTTGCAAGCAGTTTTTCGCTGCAATGCTTTTGTAACAATCCGATCTGTGCAGGAAGGAAATTCGAAACGCCAAAATTGAGTACTTTACCTTCCTTTTTCAAAATCTGAAAAGCTTCACATACTTCATCCGGTTCAAAAAAAGGAGCAGGCCTGTGCAGTAAAAGCAGATCGATACGGTCGGTGCCGAAATTTTCAAGTGATCGTTCAACCGAATCCAGGATGTGGCCCTTGCTGTAGTCATAGGTTTTCACCCTGCGGCCGGGAAATTTATCTGACAAGGGTTTGATCCCGCACTTGGTAATGATCTGGATCTGATTCCTGAGCGGGGGATTCATTGCAAGGGCTTTCCCAAAAAGCTTTTCGCAGGTGTAATCTCCGTAAATATCGGCGTGGTCAAAACTGCTCACTCCCCGTTCAAGGAGCTGTTGAATGAAGCCCGAAAGCCGTTGCGGGTCCATTTCCCATCCCGCCAGGCGCCAATGCCCGTGAACGATACGCGAAAGGCTGAGGGTTTCTGAGAGCCTGATCAAATTCGGTTTCTCCATAGCCGTTCCTTAAAAAAAGATAAATTTATAAAAATACATCCGTTCATGGACCATCGATGACAGACATTTATGATAAAGCCGGAAAAAAAAACGGCAATACATATCACAAAAAAAGAATAAGTAAAGAAATTTACCGGAAAGAATAGCGGCACAACCGGTCATCATTTGCAAAATCGACCCAATTGATGTATCTTTATACTGATTTAATGATCACGAAATCATAAAAGTCTTGAATATTTCAGCCAGTAAACGGTTCTGTTTACGGGCCGGCAGATGTATACTTGTGTCCGGATCCGGCAATAAAAGAATTATCGACCCTTTAAAGGGAATCATCAAGTTTTAAATATTTCAAACCAAAAGATCATATGATGGAAAAAAGAAGCATTGTACTTATGGCAGCGCTGTTCCTTGTTTTGGGCGCAGCAGGCCAGAAACCCACGCTTGACCTGGGTTTTACTGCCATCGAAAACGAATCCCACCTCCCCCTCGACAGCATCCGGGTGATGAACCTCACACAGGCGGGCGATACGGTTTTACACTGGCCCGACACGGTGCTGAGTATCTTCTTTACCGGCATCAATGAGACCGGGGAAGCGGAGAATGCCTTCAGGGTGTTGCAGAATTACCCCAACCCGTTTTCGGAACATACCGTCGTTTCCATTTCCATACCGGAAAAGGATCATGTGCGCATCATGGTTACGGATGCCGCCGGACGCCGGCTCTTCATATCAGAACCGGAGCTTGAAAGGGGGCTCCATTCGTTCCGCTTCATCCCGGGAAATGAAAAGCTTAATTTCTTCACGGCACAGTGGCGGGGCAGAACCAGCAGCATTAAGGTGCTCAGGGCCGGCAGCCATGAGCCCGGTGAAGCATCGCTGATATACCTGGGAATGCAAAGCCCGCAGATACATGCAAAATCAACGGAAGCTTTGCAGGCATTCCCTTTCACGCCCGGCGACAAGCTGCTTTACATTGGATACGCAGGCGACCTGCAGTCAGGCATGACGGATGAACCTGACGAAAACCACCTGTATACTTTGCAGTTTGCCACCAACATCCCCTGTCCGGGAATGGCTACCATTGAATATGAAGGGCAAACCTACCATACCATTCAGATCTTCAGCCAATGCTGGCTGAAGGAGAACCTGAATGCAGGAATAATGATCAGCGGCGGCCAGGAGCAGAATGATAACGGCATTATCGAAAAATATTGTTACAACGACGAACCCGACAGTTGCACAAAATACGGCGGACTTTACCAGTGGGATGAAATGATGCAATACACCAGCCTTCCGGGCGTACAGGGCATTTGCCCGCCGGGCTGGCACATCCCTGATCATGATGAATGGAAGATCATGGAAGGGGCCGTCGACAGTCTGTACAAAATCGGCAACCCGGCCTGGAACAATACCGGTTACAGGGGTTATAACGCCGGCACCAATCTCAGGGCAACCAGTGGCTGGACAGAAAACGGAAATGGCACGGATTTATTCGGTTTTACGGCAATGCCGGCCGGATATCGCAGTTCCGGTTCCGTATTCGATCTGATTGGAAACAGCGGATACTGGTGGTCATCAACCGAATATCTGGCAAACTATTCCTATAATCGCAGCCTGATATTCAACAACCCGGGAATCAGGCCCGACCTGTCCAATAAAAAAACAATCGGTGTATCCGTACGCTGTATCCGCGATCAGTAAGTAAAACACAGACTGGCAATAACCTTGTAAGGCCGGCATACATTGGAAATAGTGATCCTTTGAAGGCAGTTTGCCGGCCCCGACCTGTATCATTTCATAACGGGAAACCCCGTTCGGAATGACGCAATATTGATAATTGTCGTATTTTCCCCCGGCAAATCCCGGTAATCTGATGTTTATCCCATGAATGAAAACAGACAAGCGAACCCTGAATACATCTTCAGGATCAACAAAACCCTCGATTACATCGAATCTAATCTCGAAAATCCGATGAGCCTAGACGAACTGGCAGGTGTGGCGAATTTTTCGAAATTTCATTTTAACCGCATCTTCCATGCCCTGCTCGGCGAATCGCCTTTCCAGTTCATCATGCGCCTGAGAATAGAAAAAGCGGCTACGCTCATACGGGCAAACAAAAATCAAAGCATTACTGAAATTGCTTATAAATGCGGCTTTTCCGACCTTTCGGTGTTTGCAAGAAATTTCAGGAAATACTTCCGCCTGAGTGCATCCCTGTACAGGAAAATGAGCCATGAAAAAAGCAATATCAGTCAAACAGATCGCAATAATCAACAAGCCGGCGACAGGCCCGCAGCTTATTTTTGTCCCGAAACAAAAACCATTAAATGGAGGACAAATATGAAACTTAACAAAAACGCGGAAGTCAGGGTACTTCCTGAAATGACCGTTGCCTACCTCAGGCACATCGGCCCGTACAAGGGCAATGAAAAGCTTTTTGAACAGCTTTGGAACAAGTTGTTTTCCTGGGCCGGACCGCGCGGTTTACTGGGCGGAAATGATTTTAAATCGCTGGTGATCTATCACGACGATCCCAATGTTACCGGTGAGGAAAAGTTACGGATGAGCGTATGCATTACTGTACCGTCCGAAACAAAGGTCGATGGCGAAACAGGGAAAATGTGATCGGGGAGGCGCAATATGTCATCGCACGTTTTGAAGTCAATGCATCGGAATTTCAGGAGGCATGGGACTGGGTTTACGGACAATGGATGCCTGCAAGCGGATATGAGCCTGACGATAAACCCTGTTTCGAAATGTACCCGGAGGAACCGAAAAACGGGAAGTTCATTGTTGACATCTGTGTTCCCGTTAAACCGCTTTAGGGATTATCGGCACACAGCATTCAGAACGGGCATTGATAAGGTGAAACCCAAATAATAACCAATAGGATACCTTAACAAGCGCCTTATTCTTCCACCTCAACACCGAGTTCCTTAAGAATGACGAAGGTCAGGTTATCAGCCTCGGGTCCTCGTAAAACGATGGAGTTGCCCGTGCCGTCGGCACTGTTGAATATGTAGGTGTATTCCTCGCGCTCGTAAATACTGTTGATGGCCCCGATGATCTTCTGCGTGATGGGTTCGAGCTTTTTGGCCGACATGGAAGCCAGTTTCTCATCGGCAAGATAGATGTCGGTCTGTATTTCCTGTTCAAGGTCGGAAAGCTGCCGGATCATGCTGTTCAGCAAACTTTCGGCATAACCCTCCTTTTGTTTGTTGATATAGTCGGCCTGCAGCGACTGGTAATACAGCTGCTTGGCACTGATCTGTTCTTCCAGGCTTTTGCGGTACTTTTCTATCTCCAGGTTCATCTGTTGCGCCTCAGGCATGTTCTTGAGTATGAATTCCAGGTTGGCATAGCCAATCTTCACCTGTGCAGAGAGGCCCAGGGCAAGCACAGACATCAGGATGAATGCAATTGATTTCTTCATGGCCAGGGATGTTAAATTGATGATCCAAAGGTATGAAAATGCCTGAAGCGGAAGTGCGGCCCTTTAATAAACAAACACCGGTGGGCGAACGAAGTTTTACAAAGTACTGCATTATCCTTTATCGCCCCCGGCGGACAAAGAACCGGGCATTCAAACGTTGAATTTCAGATCACTGTGTTCATGGAATGATGGCGGGATAAAATGCAGGGCTACGAATGGCCGTTATCGCGCCGGCAGCAGGCCATCGTCTATCAATTGCCTGAAATGGTCGGTAAGGGTCTTTTCCGCGGGAGTGTATTCAATGCCAAGATCGCGAATACCGTAAGTGTTATCGACCCGGAACGGGATGCCCGTATTCCTTCGGATATATTTTCTGCCCAACCCAAAGAGCGGCCCCATGATCATAAACAGCCATTTGGGGATCTGCCGTGACGGAAGGGGGTATTGCGGGAATTCCTTACGGAGCATCCCGGCCAGGTCGCTGAAAGAGACCACTTCACGGGCAATGATATGCCGCCCCGAAGCCGTTTCCCTGAAAGCCCCTGCTACATGCGCCTCTGCTACGTCGCGTACATCCACAATGGCCACATGCATGGCCGGCACACCGGTTTTGTAGGTTCCCTTACCCATGGATAACATGAAATCGATGCTGGTTGATGATGTTCTTTTACTCAATGACGGGCCAAGGATAAAACCGGGGTTCATCACCACCATCGACCATCGTTTTTGTGCATTGGCCATTTCCCATGCTGTTTTTTCAGCCATGGTCTTGGAATAGGCATAGGGCTGGTACGAAAGCGTGCTGCTGGTATTCCACTGCGCTTCGGTAAAAACCCCTCCGTCAAGATACTTCACGTCAGCGGCATCGCCCATGATGGCAACCACACTTGATGTAAGCACCACCCTTTTAACGGAAGCGGTATTATTTACGGTATTGAGAACATTACGGGTTCCTTCCACGGCAGGATCGACCAGCTCTGCCCTGGCGTCCCTGATACCGGTGATACGGAAGGGGGATGCCGTATGAAAGACGTGTGAACAACCTTCCATGGCCGCGGCAAAAGCATCGTGTGTAAGCATATCGGCTGCAAAAACCCTGAGTTTTCCGGGTAAGGCCCGTGAAAGGTCTTCCAGGTGCGCGTATGTTTCCCGCTTTTCGGGATCCCTTACCGTGATATGCACCGTATAGCCCAGTTCGAGGAGGCGTGCGGTGATGTGCGAGGCAAGATATCCGCTGCCCCCTGTTACCAGCACTGGCGACTGATTTTTGTTTGCTTTCATAACAATATGTATCGTGTCAGACAATAAGCGTGAGCTTATTCTAACAATGAGGGATACATAATTGTTTGAATCAGCCCTTGCCGGCCTGCCTGATACGTATGAGCACCTTGCCCCTGCTATGTCCCTTTTCAACGTAATCGTGCGCCCTGGCGAGCTGATCAAGCGGGTAATCACGGTCGATCAGTGGCGTGACCATTTTTTCTTCAACCATTTTGCTGAGATAAATGAGATCATCCGCATCGGGCTTTACGTTCACAAAATTGATGGCGGCAGAAAAGGCCGACCATATCATTATGCGCAACCCCACCTCGGTAGTGATATACTTTCCGCCGTCCTTCAGCATTTTTTTCGCTCCGCGTATGTCCATTTTCCCTGCGGCATCGAAGATGATGTCGAACCTGCCGAGGCGGTAAAGGTCTTCATGTTCATAGCTGACCACATGATCGGCCCCGAGTTTCATTGCCAGGCCTGCATTCTTTTCACTGCAAACACCCGTAACCATGGCCTGTTTTGCAGCGGCAAGCTGCACCGCCATGCTGCCCACACCCCCCGTGCATCCGTTAATAAGCACTTCCTGCCGGGCCCTGAGATTACATTTCCTGACCAGGGCCTGTATACATGTGAGGCCGGTAAGCGGGAGGATCGCCGCCGTATTATGGCTCAGTGTAGCAGGTTTAGGCGATAAATAATTGGCCGGCAGGGCAATCTTTTCCGCATGACATCCGCCCCGGAAAACCCGGCTCATGCCATATACCTTATCGCCGGCCTTAAAGCGCGGATGCCGCGACTCCAGAACCCTCCCCGACAGGTCGGCACCGGGGATGCGGGGAAACCGCTTCCCGCTGACAGCCCGCAGGGAACCGCTGCGCACCTTGATGTCGATGGGATTGACACTGGAAGCAAATACTTCAACCAGCACCTCTCCGTCAAGAGGTACCGGATCCGGCATGTCCCTGAACTGAAGGACATCAGAACCTCCAAACTTTTCGTAAACAACTGCCTTCATGCTATTTTTATTTATCCCCCTAAGTTAATCCATATTGGAAAAAGGATCAAGACCCTGCAGGCCCATAGTTATTCGATAGTTATCAACAGCGTACAGGCCTGAAGCAATCGCAGAGATCAATCATCCGAAAACATATGCGGCAGTAAACCCTTGTGTTTTGTTTAATTTTTTCGACTATTGTTTAAACAATTATCCGTTCCACTTGTTGATTGGTTGTTGAACCAAAATATAATGACCTGTAAGTTTCAACATAAAGCAACGACAAATAAACCAAAAAACTGTTTAAAATGAAATACGAATTAATCCCGACAGGGAAAATAAATACCAGGACCAACGGCAGGGATGTATTCACCCGGGAACCGGATCAGGATATTTTTGAGCTGATCGGCGACAGCCACGCTGGAACGTCGATTGACACGCCCATGCGGAGCGATGCCTTTGATCTGAAGGATGAAGAGAAGATGTTTATCATAGCGGAGCATTTCGAAAAGATCATGCAAACCCTGGGGCTTGACCTGACTGACGACAGCCTGCGCGGGACTCCCCGCCGGGTTGCCAAGATGTTCGTAAAGGAGATCTTCAGCGGCTTAAACCCGCAAAACATGCCTAAGATATCGGTTTTCGACAATAAATTCAAATACGGTGAAATGCTGGTTGAAAGGGACATTAACCTGAATTCGACCTGCGAACATCATTTTCTGCCCATCATTGGCAAAGCCCACGTTGCATATATGGCCAAAGGCAAGGTGATCGGCTTATCGAAGATCAACCGCATTGTGGATCATTTTGCACGCAGGCCACAGGTACAGGAGCGGCTGACGGTACAGATAGCCGAAGAGCTGAAAAAAGTGCTGAAGACCGAAGATGTGGCAGTAGTGATCGATGCGAAACACTTATGCGTTTCTTCGCGCGGCATACAGGACGAAAGCAGTTCTACCGTCACCGCTTCCTATTCGGGAAAATTCAATGACCCGAAGGTACGCGAAGAATTCCTGAAATACATATAAGAAAAAGTTAAGGCAGGACATTGCAGACTTTATCAGGGAAAACGCCTGAGGCTTCCGGCACTGAACTTCCATTCGGGTGTATGGAGTTGCCCTTCGACGGGTATGCGGTACCAGGGGCTTAGATCCGGGTCGGCCGGGTTGGTTAACACATGGATGTCCTGTGCGGGCATAAAACTCTGCGCCAGCATAAATACCCTATGCCCCGCCCGGTTTTCGGCAACATCCACCACGATAACGGCATGTCCCGGGCTCCCTCCTTCAATGAATACATCACCGGGCATCAGGGCGGTAATTTCCACCGGAACCAATTCCTTTTCAAGCGACCAGGTGCCGGCGTACATAAAAACCGTTTCGAGGTAATCCCAAAAGGTAAGGTCGCTTTCCGAAAAGGCTGCCGAGTGTTCCCATCTTACATTGTTTCCGTTAACCCGGCAGCGGTAACCCTCTTTCCAGCGTTCCCACGATGCCGGGCTTCCACTGGTAAAATTAAAGACGATCTCTCTTTCGCGGCCCGTTTTGCGCAGGTATTCGGCCCGCAGCCTGATCACCGCATCGGCACACTGCTGCAGGTCTTTATTGCCAACGCTGATATCGATGACAGCGGCGGCTCCCCCCTGCCAGGCTTTCGGGTTCCCGTTATAGAGCAATACCTGACTATGGTACGGCCGAAGCGGAAGATGGCGAAGGTAAAAGGCAAAACTGCTGCTGTCGGTTTCAGACCGTTCATATCCCTGCGGGGGACTGAACCGGCCGGCAAGGGTATTGGCAGAAGGATGAACGACGACACCTTCAGGCAGCTGACCACCCATATCCACCGGAATGCATAAACAAAACAGCAGGGAAAGCATGGCAGGTATGTGAGGAAACAGGATCACAACAAAACCGGATTTACAGATAAACGGAACAAGACCGAAAAAATTGAGTTTTTACCATATCAGGCTGCATGATCAGGAAAAAATCATTCCCCTCCCGCCAGGCCTTCATAAACCAGTGTCAGGTAATACAGCCCGCCCACACGGGCGCTCCCGAAGCTGGTGTTATAATATTTGTTCAGCACATTCGACCCGCCAATCTTCACGGTTGTGGAAAGGGCTTCGAAGGTATAGCTGAACTGTGCGTCGAGTGTGGCGAAAGCAGGCATTTGTGCCACCCCGAAAGCCGATTCCCAGAGAAAATCCTCCTGCCAGCGGTAACTGACCCTGAACCCGATCTGATCCCTGAACTGCTTTTTGCCAATGCTCAGGTTGAAGCGGTATCTGGGCGTGTTGAAGCGCGACTGGAAACCGGGCGGACGATCTTCGATCGATTCCAGTGCATTGTAGGCAAGGTTGCCGCTTGCAAAAAAACCTTTGATCAGCAGCATCTCCATGCCCAGCGCCCAACCCCAGGCCACCACAGGCTCGCCGGTGCTGATGGTGGTCATGAACCTTCTTTCATCCTCCTGGTATGGGTTTTGAACCAGCACCTGGGAGGCCAGGAATCCGTTAAAGCGGTTAACGAAGACATAAGAATCGAGAAAGAGCAGCCTGTTCAGGAACAAACCCTTGTATCCGATCTCATAGGCCGTAACCCTTTCGGGTTCAAATTCGGGTATTTCAAAGGGGCCCTCATCCATAACCGGTTCACCGGTAACCGGGTTGGCGCTGCTGAGCGGATAAACCGGATTATTTTCAAAATCATATAAATCATGTACTTCGGGCAGCCCCCCGATCACCCGGTATGCGCCTACATCAAGGTTTACCCACTGATCGGCAATGGAAGGAAAGCGGTATGCGGTCTGTACCGAACTTCTGATGGTGTGGTTCAGGTCTTTGTCGACCGAATAGACCAGTGAGATCCTCGGCGTGGCCCTGCCTTTGAAATATTCGTTTTTGTCGTACCTGGCGGCCAGGGTCACACGCAGGTGGTCGTTCAGGAATTCCTTGTTTAGCTGTACAAATCCGCCAAACTGGTTAATCATGACCGGATGCCCCGGGCTGTCGGCAAAAACGGTGCCTTCGCTGTTGATACTGTAAAGCCGGTAGCTGGCTCCCGCCTGCATGTCGAACCATGGGATATGCCGGTTCAGGTTATACATACCTTCGGTGTGAAACATCCTGCTTTTGTCCAGCACTTTTGCACCACCATCATGGATGGGTGTATTGATCACCCTGTTGAAATACTCGTTGAATTCTTCGGTCCCCGCATAAGGGAAGGCATTTTCGGAGGTATTGAAGACATTGCCGTGTTCATCCCTGTTCTCGGCCACCAGGCGGGCAAAGTTGAAGGCGCCCTGCCGGTCGGCGGGGTTAAGTAAAATGGTTTGTGTATAGGCCGAAATATAATCTTCGTACCAATCGGCGCTGGGTTTCCACGCTTCGTTGATCATGGCGCCTGCGCCGCCGGCATTGTAGGTGTCGCCTGAATGTTCCCAAATATAGTAGGAGCGGATAAAGAAGTCGGGGTTATTGATTTCGGCCTGCAGGTTCGACATGCTGAAATTGCGGAAGGCAAAACGGTTCTGTGCCGTATACACGCTGCTGCCATTGCCGTATCCCCCGCGGATGATCGCTTCCCAGTCGTTAAGGAAACGGTAATGCAGGGCGGCATTCATCCTTGCAATATGCGTATCATAACCGGCAAGGTCGCTCTCTTTCCAGCCCGTGCGGGTGATCACCTGGTCGGGGAAGAGGTGGAGGTTATCATTGATGAATGATTCGTATTCGGGGGAGCCGGGGACAAGGCCGCGTGCCTCGGCCACCCCGGCCAGTATGGAGGGTGCCAGTTCAGCCAGGTTAACCGGAACCACGATATCGTCGCCGTAAACATTCACCCCGTCGTAACCCTGGTTGCTTTCACGTGTTATAGAGGGGTCATCCAGATTGTATTTATCCCGGTAATCGTTGGCATACCAGTCGGTCGCTTTCAGCAGCGTACCGGTAACCTTAAACGCCAGGCGGTTGCTGAAACTCTTGGCATAGCGCATATCGAGGTTGAGCATGGGGGCGGGCCCCGTTGCATATTCATCGCCAAGATGCATCAGGCCGCTTTGCAGTGAAACGCCAAGACCTTGATGGTCGAAGGGGTTTTTGCTTTTCATCAGCAGCACCCCGTTCATCCCCCCGGGGCCATATAATGCCGAGGAAGCGCCAACCAGCAGTTCCACATCCTCCACGTCGAGGTTCGACAGGCCGAAGATGTTACCGGCCGGAAAGCTCAGGCCTGGCGAGCTGTTGTCAACCCCATCCACCAACTGGTTCATGCGCACGTTTGTTTCGCCCGTAAAGCCGCGGGTATTCGGAAAGCGGAAGATAAGGCTGTGCACATTCATGTCGACCCCCTTGATGGTATACAGTCCGTCGTAGAAGTTGGCGGCCGGCAACTGGGCAATATCGCGCGAGCTCATTTTTTCGATGGTTACCGGCGATGCCATGATGTTCTCCTCGACGCGCGAAGCGGATATTACCACCTCCTGCCCGAGGATGGGCCTTGGCTCAAGGGTGATCAGCAAATCTGCAACGCTCCTGCTGATCTGCACCTCCTCCCTCCCGTAACCCACAAACGAACATAAAAGCACAAAGGGAGGACGTACGGAAGTCTGCAGGCTGAACAGGCCGTTCTCGTCGCTTACCGTTCCCTGAGTGGTCCCCTGCACACTGATGTTCACACCGGGAAGGGGTTCGCCGGTTCCGGCTTCCAATAGCCGTCCGCTGACAAGGGTTTCCTGCGAAAGCAGTAAAACCGGCATTGCCAGGCAAAACAGTAAAACAATACAACGCTGGTAATAATGATCCGGCTTCATTTAAATATTACTCTTTCATTTGCCCGAAAACGCTGAGCAAGATAAGAAATTATCCGGGAATTCTAACAACCACCGTTGTGCCGGCCGGTTTACCTTCATTATTCTCAAGGTCGGTGACCCCGGCTGGTGCGCGCCGGCGGGGCGGGAAACGCCCCCTCCCGAACTCCTCCGGGGCGTTACGGAAGATGGCACGTCCCTGATCCCATGCTGCAACATAGCAGCCCTTATGTGGGCATAGGCTGCCGGCCTTCGGGTCAAAATCATATTAAAATACTATCGCCGGCGGGGGGAAAACAGCCACGAATGCACGAATGGAAAAAGCATATTCATCTCTTCGTAGAAGCAAAAAAATAGACTTAAGAAGTTTTCATAAATTTTACCATGCATAAACCCCCGACTTGAACATCCCACAAACAGAAAACGGCATTGGCAATTCCCTGCTCCTCCCCCGGGTGGGGGAGGTTGGGAGGGGGCGTTACGGAAGATGGCACGTCCCTGATCCCATGCTGCAACATAGCAGCCCT
>CAZHFC010000013.1:0-36642 GCA_964531985.1 uncultured Bacteroidales bacterium | reverse complement strand
GCTGCCGGCCTTCGGGTCAAAATCATATTAAAATACTATCGCCGGCGGGGGGAAACAAAAAACAATCCCCATAAAAGATGATAAAGAGATCTTATTGCATATATTTGTAAAAAAGCTATCGCCGTGAACAAAGTAAACACCGATTCATTTTTCGCCGGCCTGCTGGCCATCATCCTGCTGATAATCATTGCCCCGGGATGCAAAAAAGACAAAGACGACAACGGCAACGGGCAACCGCCTTCCGTTCACCCCCTGGTGGGCACTTACGCCTTTATCGAATCACGCTTCAACGATCCCATTACCGTGATCGTGAACGGCGACACCAACCATTACCTGGCAGGCGACGATGCCTATTTGTTTGTCGGCGGCGGACTGCTCGGGGCAGCGCCCTGCGATGATGCCGGCAATGCAGCCCTTGAACTGCGTCAGAACTTTACTTCCTATTATGTTTGTGTTGGCGAAAACAATGAAGCCCAGCAGGGAACCTGGGAATACGTGGAAAACATCGCCCTGCTGAAGCTGAACATTTCAAACCCCGCCAACTTCCTGGTGAACATTACCACCATTGAATTGCTGGAAAATGCGCTTAACGGAAACATCCCGTCCCTGCCCATGCCTTACGACACCTCCATTCCGGTGGGGGATCCGCTCCCGGGCGGAGGGATCAATTTCCAGACGGCCAATGTGTCGGTTAAATTTGAAAAGCTATATTGATAAGCGCGCTATTCCGCATCTTTCACGCAGCGCACCGTGAGACCGTAGTTTTTCGTTATGACCTGCCGGTCGATGCCGTTTTTGGTTTTTTCCATCACCCTTGCCCAGCCGTTGCTGGTATCATATTCGGTGGCTGTCCAGAAATAGGCATGGGTGGTAAAGTATGAATCATTTCCATGGGGGTTGACCACCCCGGCAAACTCTGCATCAAACCCCAGTCCGCCGCCGGCTTTCAGGAATTTCCCGATGGTGCCCGAATCACGGTTATATTTCTTGTCCAGGTCGGCCTTGTCCATTCCCAGGAACGACTCGAGGGCCTTCCAGTCGTCGTCGGTTGGCAGGCGATAGCCGGCAGGGCAGGCCTTGCCGGCGGTTTCCCAGGTGTACCAGCGGCCTGCAAGCATGCAGTTGATCTCGTCATCCTCATAGCATGAACTTCCGGGGCCGGCATCATACCGCAGGTTCTGGCACATCCACCACTGGTTGTTAAAACGCAAAACCAGGTAAATATTTCCGTCCCTGCTGTCGAGTAATACATCAGTATCCTGGGCATAAGCACGGAAGGGCAGCATGCCGATGAGCAGCAGCAATAAATAAGTAGAAAATTTCTGCATCTTGCAAGGTTTTTCTAATAGTGAAGATGATTTCACGACAACGGAAATACCGGCTGCAAATTGCACGGCAGGCTTTGATTTATGCCGGGCCGGGCGTTGATCAGTAAGCCTTCGACCATTCATTCCACAGCTTCTTGCCTATATCCTTCATCACATTATAATAGCTCTTGGCCCAGTAATTGCGTATGCCGAAACCGCCTGCCTTGCCGCCAACATGTTTGGCAAACAACACCTCATTGTTCGACTGGTCGAAGAAGGTCACCCAGAAATATCCCATTTCCGCCCGCTTGTCGAAACTTTCCATGATGAATACCAGGCCGATCCCTTCATCCACGCCGGTATCATATTCGCGGATGATTGCCCGGACCTTGTCCTCCCCAAATGAATAATCCTTATTGATGACCAGCTCCAGCGGATCAGGCATGGTATTACGTTCCGAAACCAAATCCAGGCTGGTCTTTACCCCCGATTTGTAAAAGGTTTTCGCAATGTCGTATTTGTCGGATTCCGACAGGAAAAGGTTGTTCCATGAATCGAATAACTGCGTTTTGATCACATAGGGGTTTGAAAACCCATCCGTGCCGATCAGCCTGATGTTCGAAAAATCAAGCCCGTAAAAGGTGATGTACTCTGTTTTAAAGACGTCGGCCGTTGTATACTGCGCTTTGGGCGCAGCAGAAAAGACCATAACCGCTGTTGCCAGAAGAATAATTTTTTTCATGATGTTCCGGTTTTAATTCAACATATCAATTTGGAATAAGAATCTATTGCAAAGGTATATCTATTTTAAAATTTTGTAAAGTGCCTGTCGGGTTTTTGCCTGTCCGGTGAGGCAAATTATTTCTTTCGCCTGTCGATAAAGTGGTTGGCTTTCCTGTTCTCTTCGGGGAAGCGAAGCTTTTCAATTTCTTCACTGCTTTCAAAAACGATGGAGGGCGCAACGCGCAGTTTTGCCCTGAAGTGATCTTTCAGTTTCGCTGCGAAGGCATCGCCGGCATGCCTGCTGCTGATCCTGATCAGTATCTCGTCGGTACCCAGCTCGCCTGTAAACACCTCTACCAGGTAGCTGTGGAGGCCGTCAAAATTGTCGAGGATGTCGAAAAGGGCCGGTGGGTAAAGGGTTGTGCCCTTGAACTTGATCATTTGCTGCTTGCGCCCGATCACGGGGCCGAGCCGGGTGGTGGTTCGTCCGCAGGCACAGGGGGCGGTATAATGGTAGCAGATGTCGCCGGTCTTGAATCGCAGCAGCGGCATCCCTTCCACCCCGAGGGTTGTGATGGTCACCTCACCCGCCTCATTGCCGCCAACCGGCTGGTTGTTGTCGTCGAGAAATTCCACGATGATCAGTTCGGGGTGCTGGTGCCCCCCACATTTATGTTCACATTCGGTAAAGGCCGTGCTCATTTCCGTTGATGCATAGGTTGAATAAAGGTCGAGATCCCATTTTTCGAGGATCTTCCTGCCAAGGGTTGTTGGCGAGAAGTCGGGCTTTCGCAAAGTCTCCCCTATGCAGATGGCTTTACGCACCCCCGATTGGTGGTAGTTGATGCCGTTGTTTTCGGCATATTCGATCAGTTTCAGCAGAAATGAGGGAACCACGATAAAGGCGGTAGGCTTCATCCTCCGGATGGTATCCCATTGCAGTTCCGGCATGCCGTTGCCTACCCTGACAATGCCTGCCCCGAGCCGCCTGGCTCCCAAAAAATATGCCAGCCCGGCCATGAAACGCCGGTCGATGGTCGTCATCAGTTGAAACACGTCCTGTTCGCCGGCACCCGCACACGACAGCGAAAGGCATTCATTATAGGCCAGCCTGTCGAGGTCATTGTCGGTCATGACAAAGGTCACCGGGTCGCCCATGGTTCCCGAAGTGGTGATCAGGTCGATGATCTTCCCGCGTGGCACGCAAATGAAATCCTCATTTCGCGCATGCAGGTCTTCCTTGGTGGTTACCGGAAGCAGCGGCAGGTCGTCGAGGCCGCGTATCTTCCCGCAGTCGGTTCCATATTCTTTGAACAGCAGGCTATAGAATTTCGAGTTTTCACCGACATAGGCCAGCATTTCCTTCAGGGCCGCATCCTGGTATTTCCGGATATCTTCCTGCGGCAGTGTTTCTATAAGGGGGATATTCTTATGTTTATCATTCATGAGTACATAACTCCATTTGTTGCATGATCTTCCGGCGTTCGTCGGCGGAAGCTGTTTCCAGGGCCAGGGCCTTCCTGTAATGATACAGGGCGGGTTCGCAGCGACCCAGTTCCCGGTAGTATTGGCCCAGCACATCGTGCACCAGAAAGAATCCCGGGTTCGACAGCAAAAATTGCTCTACTTTGGCCTCTTCATCATCCATCTGCCGGCCTTCCTTTACCGCCTGCTGAAATTCCGCCAGCAGTGCCCGGTATTCAATGAATTTTGAAAAAGCATCCGTTTCAAGGAAGGTATCGGCCGGAATGCTGAGTTCTTCCAGGTAGTTGGCATGCCCTTCGGCCCTTTTGCCAAAATATGCGAATGCCGTGTCGAGGTCGTAGCAAAGATATTCGCCAAGCTGCCAGGGTGCGGTACTGACCCACATCCGCCGGGCGGCGGGTTCGAAGATAACCGAATGATGCGCAATAAGCTGGTTGATGGCTTTTTCATTGCCCAGCCCGATGTCACTGCCACCCATTCCCCTGGTATCGCGAAGCATGCCGGCAGCATCCCGGCGACCGCTTTGCCGGGCTGCCGAAAGTAATTCCTCCACGCGCCTGTATCTGTAGAGCGACGTTTCATTTTCGAGGTTCTCGAGGTTGAGGGGGTCATCCTTCAGTATTTCCGACTGAAAGTGGTTGGTCAGGATGATAAAATTCGTATCGGGATCATACAATGCCGTAGTGTCGGGTGTTTTTTCAATGACCACCACTTTATGATCGGCCGCCGATCCCACCAGGAAGCTTTCCGAAACGAATGATCCCCTTTTTTCGGCAATGGCCAGGGCTTCTTCAATGTTCGAAGCATATTGCAATATTTCCCGGCCAATGATCGATACCGGTGTCCTTGCCCCGTAGGGGATGTCTGATTTGGCAGAGTTCAGGCTCAGCGTGAGCCCTTTCTCATTCATGCCCGACACCACCCCGGTCATGCCGGCCCAGCTGATGCTGGCATACTTATACCCTTTTTCGGGAGCGGCAAAAACAATGATCTTGTCCCTGGCAAAATCGTCCCCCACATAAAAATCAAAATTACGGCCAATGAGCAGTTCCCCTCCGGCCGATCTGTCGTCCCATAAACCGAAGGCCGTGCATTTCACCAGGTTCATATTCTGGAGGGCGTGGCCGATATCATGGGCGGCATGGTAGTTCAGAATGCGGTTGTATTTAGGCCCGATAAAGCCATAATCGTCCGAAGCGAAGGCCGAAAGGCCGTATATCTCAAGCAGGTATTCCTGCCTGATATGGCTGTCGAGGTTCCTGTTGAACCAGGCGATAAAATATTTCAGGAAGCGGAGCCAGCGTTCGGATGGCACCATCACCCTGATCTGGTCCACAAAAGCATCTTCCTGGCTTCGGATAAGTTCGCTGCACAACAGGCCGTTCACGATACCCATTTCGAAGGCATCGCCACGTATATACAATTCCCACAAGCCATGGTCGTTTTTCAGCAGGCGGTTGCCATTGCTGATAAAATGGTTTGGCCCGACCGCCTGCCGCTCATAACCCATGCTGAGCGGATCCATCCCGGTAGGAGGGCTGATACTGGTAACTGCCCGGAACCAGATGATAAATATGAGGATGAGCAGGATGATCACCCCGGGTACATACAACCACCGCCGCCTTCTTTTTTTTCTGTCAGTCATTTGCAATTTTTTTTGTCAGGTATTCCAACCCGAGGATCTCCGAACAGGTGATCACGGCTGCGGCGCTCACCCCCAGCGCTCCGTAAAGGTTCAGGTTTTGACCCGTAAAAAACAGGTTCCGGACCTTTGTCGCAGGCAGTATGATGGATCGAAGGGGGTTGTTGCAGTCTTTCATAATGCCATATGCCGAACCCTCGAAGGTCCCTGTATAATCACGGAAAGTCAGAGGTGTTGAGGTGTAAAACCTGCTGATCTTTCCCTTTATTCCCGGCAGCCTTCTTTCCAGGGCATCCAGCATTTTTTCGGCCTTTTGCCGTTTAAAATCACTGTAGTCACTGCCTCTTTGATGAAGCTTTGTATCCCGCCAGGCAGCCACTTCCGAAAAAGGCATATCGGCCATCATCACCAGCGATTCGGCAAATTCACCGCCGTCTGAAACAGCCGGGGTGTAAAAATAGTAATTATCGGGCCAGTTTGCCGCATGATGACCGGCATGCAGGATACCTTTTTTATTGTAATGAAAATAATTGCTGTTGAGGTATGGGAAAGTCCCCTTGCTGAGTACGGCATAGAGGCTGAACACACCCCAGGTATTGCTGAGGGAGTTAATCCGTTTACGGTATATCTTTCTTACCCCGCCTTCGGGTATCATTTCCATGGTTGCAGCCGGATGGGCATTTGAGATGATCCTCCGGGCAAGGATCTTCTCCCCGTTTTCAAGCAACACCCCCCGGGCGCAGCCCGTTTCCACCACGATCTCCTTCACCTTTGCCGAGGTTATGATCGTACCGCCGTTATCAGCAATCCCTGCCGCCAGTAGCCCGGCGATCTGCGCACTGCCGTCGACCGGCCGCCAGCAGCTTTGAGTAAGTGATTCGCGCATGCAGGCATGGATATAGAGGGGCGTTATTTCCGGGTTCCCGGCATAGAGGGTGAGCGAGCCAGAAAGGATATTGCGCAGGCGTTCATTGTTCGTCAGGCCCCTGACAAACCCGGTGGCACATCGTTCGAGCAAGGCCACGGGCAGGTGATAGGAGCCGGCAGGCCCGGCGCGGTAGAGCGGAAAACTTTGCGCCAGTGTGCGCACTTCCCGCATATATGTTTCTACGGCCTTGCTTTCATCCGGGAATTGGGCCGACAAACGGTTTACGAAATTTTCGTGGCCCTGCGCAAGGGTGTAGAGGGTATCGTCGCCCTCAAAGCTCAGCACATCGCTGGCATCCACATCGAGCCGGCGCAATTTCAGTTTTCCGGCCAGGCCCAGGAATGAAAAATACTTATGAAGATATTCTCCTTCGCCAAGGCTCCCCAGATAATGCATGCCGGTATCAAACACACAGCCGTTGCGTGTAAAGGTCTGCAGGTTGCCGCCTATGCTGTGATGTTGTTCCAGCACGCAAACCTTCATGCCTTCCCTGCTCAGGATCAGGGCGCATTCGAGGCCGCCCAGGCCACTGCCGATGATCAGCACATCAATATTATCCATGCTTTTTTCTTAACACATAAACAAGGTTCGACGTCAGGCTTGTTTCATCGATGATCTCCACATCCAGGCCAAGCCCGGCAAAGATCTTTTCATATGCCTCCCTGGGCGTAAAATACAGTTTTTTATGCCCATCGCGCGTTAAATTGAAAGACAGGCGGGTGGAGAAAAACTCCGAGAGGGCGGTTCCCCTTTGCCTGCGTTTCATGCCGGGATCCGCATCGCGGATAATGATCACCCCGTTTTTATTCAGCTTTTCAACACAACGCGCAATAAGCTTTTCCTGCTCTTCAAAACGCAAATAATGCAAAACGTCGGCCATAATGAAGGCATCGCTGGCTTCGGGCTCAATCATCGTTATGTCACCCCTGATAAAGTTGATACGGTCGTTTTTGAGGGCGCAATGGCTGGCGGTATCAATCTTGTCGGCATCATAGTCGCAGGCAATGAACCTCCTTCCGGGAGCCATCAACAGCAACATATACGCCATAAAGCCGTATCCGCAGCCAATATCGGTGATCAGCCCTTCGCGTGGCAGTATATCATGGAAAAGCACATAATTCTTCTCCATCCTGATCTTTATCTTCATGTACCATTCAAGCACGGGCCCCCTGAAAAGGTAATTCCTTACCACCAACTTCCGGTAGAAAGCCGGCGTTTCAATTTTTTCCCTGATGGCGGCATATTCCTTTTTCATATGATGGCGCACGGCCCTGGATGTTGCCAGGGTATTTTCTTTTATCAGGGGGTCGTCAGGCGTGATCCTTGGCAGGATGGTCATGGTGGTGGGCGATGTTTTCAGAAAAGGTTCGTACTTGGGCATGGCATTGCCCGAACCATATGATATCACGGGAAGAATATCCATATTGAGGGTCTTTGCGAGGTAAAAAGCCCCCTGGTGGAAACGTCCTATTTCCAAACTCCTGGAACGGGTGCCTTCCGGAAATATAAAAACCGAATACCCGTTTGCGGTGATTTTCCGCAGGTCGTCCATGATGGGGCCAAGCCCCGAACTCACTGAATAAAAGTCGGCAAACCGCACAAACCAGCCAAAGAAAATGCTTTTCTGGACCCAGCCATGCGTAAGCAGTACCATCCTTGGATTTTGCATGATATTGAGAACGGTGTCGAGGTGCGACTGGTGGTTGCATATGACCACCGCAGGTTTCTTAAAGTCCTCCCGGCTCCTGTTCCAAAATGTCTTTCTGATGTTGACCGATCCATATACAATGGTCCAGCAGGCCAGAGAAAACATTTGATGAAAGATCAGTTTTTTCCTTTTCGTTCTTATCGGCACAAGGTATTTCAGCAGCAGGCCGGCAATGTTCAGGACAATGACCCCGAACAGGAATATCAAAAAGGTATTGACGGAAAAAATAAAATCCTTCAGGGTGACGGGCCATTTTCTAATCCTGCCTTCGTGCCTCACCAGAAAGCCGAACAGCAGCGGCAGCAGGGTAAAGGTGATCAGCACCACGGAGGCGATACCGGTAATGGCTGATATGGCAATTGAATGAAGGGCGGGATGCCGGGCAAATATCAGGGCGCCAATGCCCACAATGGTAGTGATGCCCGAAAGCAGTATGGATGTCTTGTAGGAGTTGAGTTTTTTGCGGCCATACTGGTATTCCTGCAGGAGGCCGCGCATGCCAAAAATGGCGTAGTCAATGCCCAGCCCGAAAACGAAAGTCGAGATCACCACATTGAAGATGTTAAAACTGATGCCAAACAGGCCCATGATCCCCAATGTCCAAACCCAGCTGACTACCAGCGGTATGAAAGTGATGATGCTTAATTCCAGTCTTCCGAAGGAAAGGGTCAGGATGATAAACACCAGCAGCAGCGACAGCAGTACCAGCCTGTCGAAATTATCCTGCAGTCCTTCCATGAAGGCTGCGGTCACCGACTGCCGGTCGTATACGATCACTTCCTCATGGCCTTCAAAGGCCCTGTAAACGGCAGGTTTATCTTCGGGGCTTACTTTCAGCAAAGTGGTAACGAAAGCCAGGCTGTCGGTTTCAACAATGAATTCGTCGAGGTATGCCTGCCGGAGTTCACCAAGCTGATCATGTTCCGCCGGTGTTGCTCCCTTCTCCAGCCAATCAAAAAAACCATCAAAGGCATCTTTCCTGAAACGGTATTGCCCGGAGGCTTCGGTGAGGGCCGACCTGAGGCTGTCAATTCTTCCTTCCGTCCAGTATTCATCCCATGCCTGTCTTCTTTCCTGCATCATCCCGCTTCCCGGGAAGAATGGATGGACCGAACTGTATGACTTCACCACACCCAGTGCATGCAGGCTGTCGATTAGCGGCACCAGCCGTTCGTTCGCCTGCAGGGCTTCGTCGAGGCGGGGCGCAGCGGAAACAACAAATACCGACCGCAGCTTATAGGAAGAGATGCTGTCGAGAAAATTCTCGGCCTGGCGCAGCTCGCCATCCAGGTAGTTCATACGGTCCATGTTGCTGTCGAACTTTACCTGGCGGGAAGTAAAAACAAATAGTACCAGCATGCCGATGATCAGCAAAATGAGCTTTCTTTTCCGGTGCCAGGGATAAGTGGCTATTTTGTTAATGATGCTGACCAGGGCGTTGGGCTTTACGTTTGTTTTATGCGGGGGGATGTCATGAAGGAAGCGGGGCAGAATGCCCAGGGTGAACAGGGCTGAGGAGAACACGCTGATGGCGGCAAAGAGGCCGAGGTCGCGCAGGGCTTCCGAATCCATCACCATCAGGCACAGGAAGGCCGATGCCGTAGTGATGCTGCTCATCATGACAGGCCCTGCAATATCGCTGATCACGGTTCTTACGGAACCGGTATGCCTGAGGTGCGAAAGAAAATGTATGGCATAATCAACCGAGATGCCCAGCATGACCGATCCCAGCCCGAGGGAGATGGCCGAGACTTCCGTTCTGATAAGATAGAGCATGGCCAGTGCAAAGCCCCCGCCAAGCAAGGCAGGCAGAAAGATGAAGAGGAAACGGAACCTTTTCCTGAAATAAAGGCCAAGCAGGATGATCAGCAGAATGCCGGCAATGCCCACGCTGATGATGATGTCGGCCTTGATGCGCGATGCATTGCTGACCGAGGCGGCAACCGACCCGAAATAAATGAGTTTTGCCTTTTCGTTAAAATGTGCCGAGAGCTTATCGCCGTAATGGTCGATAAGCGCAAGCAGCCTGGCATTTTCCTTTGTTTCGGTGGGCGGGCGGGCAGGGATCACAAACATCAGGAGATTCCGCTTGTCGGCAGATACAATATGATCCTTATACAGGCTGAAATCGCTGCTCACATTCAGGCTTTCAAGTTTCCGGAGGGCGATGGGCGTAAAGCCGAGCGGATCCTTCAGGATAAAATCGCGCATGGCAAATCCGCCCGGTGTGAGCAGTGCTTCGTAATTCCTCTTCACCGATTGCCCGATGGCAGAATCCGATGTGAGGCCCGATAGCGTTTCATAATCTTCCCGGTCGAGGAATAGTGGCAGATAGCGGTAAAACAGGCCATAGAGGCCGGTGGCCTCATCCTGCAATCCGACCCCTTCCACCGAGGCGATATACTGCCGTGCTTCGGGCAGTGCCAGGGAATCGATAAGCGCACCGGCAAAGTTAATGAGCAAACCGGCATCGGGACTTTGCTCATCCGGGTGCAGGCTGATGCAGATCACCAGCCTGTCGGAAAAGCTCGAATGCTGCAGGGCCGTAATCATCCGGCTGTTCGCTTCCGTGGCGGGGATCACCTTGTTGATATCTTCCTCAAGCCCGATCCTGATGCCAAACCAGCCAATGAAAGCCAGCAGGAGCAGCAGTGCCGCAACGAAAGCCAGGGGGCGCCTGACAAAAAAATCATATATGGCAGTAAAAAAACTCCCCATCACGATCCGGAATTATGCTGTTTAAGGCCCTGCTGCCGGCCGGGCTGTTTTTTGCGGAACAGCAGCAGCGCCACGTACGTAATGATGCCCAGTATGCCTGCCAGTACCAGACCGAAAACGATCGAACCCACTACATACTGGAACAGGTTTTCGGTAAGGAACTCGAAGGTAATGCCGCCTTCAAGGCTAAGGCCGATGCCTTTGCCCAGTACGATCCCGCCACTGATATAGCTGAGGTAAAGGAGGAGCGGTATCATGGGCGGGATGCTGATGTTGGATACTGCCAGCACGATGATCTTATTCAGCCTGAAGGCGATGGCAATGCCCAGTGCAATGGCCATCTGCCATCCCCATACCGGGGCTACCGCCATGAAGGCCCCCACCATGACAGAGGCAACCTTAACGCCGTTCGACTCCTGCGGGTTAAAGAGTTCGCGCCGGATAAAAGCCCTGATCTTAGCCCTGGTCAATCCCGAAAACAGCAGGTATGGCCTGAAGACGAGCAAAGCCAGCAAGACCAGTACGGTATTGAGCAGGCTGATCCTCAAAAAATCGGTAAAAGGCCTGAAATGGCTGACCCGCTCATCCCCTGCGGGGTAATAAACCTTAACGGGAACGGGCCTGATGCTGATCTTTCGCCAGGCAGCCCTCACCAGTACCTCAACCTCAAATTCGAAACGCCGGGTAAGGAAGCGTATCCTTTTAAGTTTTTCAAGCGGATACAGACGATAGCCGCATTGGGTATCGGGAAGCCTGAGGCCGGTGGTAACCGTAAACCAGAAATTTGAGAACCGCAGCCCGAAATTGCTTTTCGACGGTGCGCCGGCAAGCGCCATGTTCCTTGCGCCAACCAGCAGGCTCCCCGGTTCCTTTTCGGCAAAGTTTAAAAAACCGGGTAAGTCGGAGGCAAAATGCTGCCCGTCGGAATCCATGCTGATGGCATGTTCAAACCTCATTTCACGCGCCTTTTCGAATCCTTTGCGCAAAGCGTAGCCTTTACCCTTGTTTCGGGTGAAACCGATAAGCGTGATGTTTTTAAAATTTTGGAGTAGAGCTGGCGTTTCATCGGTTGAGCCGTCGTCGACCACGATGATGTCAGGCGTATATTCAAGAATGTCGTTCAGGACTCCCGCAATGGTTTTCCCGTTATTATAGGTGGGAACGATGACACAACAGCGCAGGCGGTCAAAAAGTTCACGGTATGGTCTTTCGTTGCTGTTCATGCCTGATTCAGGGGTTCTGCCTTTTCCGCAAAATGTCCATCGCAGCCTCATCCGCCCAGTCGCAGAGAGCCTCTGCATCATCTTCCGAAATCACCGCATCTGAATGCAGCATCAGGTAATTGGCCGGAGGCATGCTTTTTTCGGCCACCACATCGCAAACATCATTGAGTACCGACAGCTTTTTTACATCCGCGAGCAAACCGTATTCGTTCAGGTTCAGGGCCGCCTTCCCGCCGGCGATATGCCTGTCAATGATCCATGAAAACGGCGAGATACCGGCATACCAGGGATATCGGGTATGATCGGAATGACAATCATAACATGAATTCCTGAATACCTCCTGCAACGGCATGGGCATGCCGGCGTGCTGCATGATCAGGTCGTTGGGACCGGGATCCCCGCCCAGGTTCTTCTCCGGACGGAAAAACTGAATGGCTGCAAAAGAAACCAGTATCACATATAAGCTCGTACGACCAAATCTTTTCATCATATAACAGTTTTACATTATCGGTATAACAGTGGCTTCAGCCAAGCGGGAATTACATCATCGTGTTTGCACATACTGCACCGAAGTTTCAAGAGATTGATGGATCCTTATTAACAACATTTCCGGTACAATAAACGCATCAGCAGATATGGATAAGGCCGGGATCTATGCGGGCTTCCGTTGAACGGGTATCGTAACCCTTCAGATATAATCCTTATTCCTGCAGGAGCTTTTCCGCTTCAGCATTGGCCCAGTTGGTGATCACGCCAATTTCAATATCCGTCAATCCCCTGTCGGGATAGTCTTTCACATATTTTTCCGGGGGCATGCTTTTAATCTTCACCTCCTCGCTGATATCACCGAGTTTTCCGATCTTTTTGGAAAGCTTATAGTCCTCCCATTTCGAAAAATTGAGCCTGCTTTTCGCCTTCAGGTTTGATGCATCGGCGGTATGACATTCAAAACAGGCCTTTTCGAGCAGGACCATGACCTCTTCAGGCCATCCAAGATCGATATCTTCCTGCACGATCACGGTGGTTTCCGGTTTCTGTGCTGCAATAAAGACAAAGAAGGCAAGCAGCGGTACCAGGCTGATAAAAATGAGTTTTTTCATAATCAAAATTATTTGGTTAATCAGGAACAAAAATAGGGAATAAATGCCAAAACAAAGAAGCAGGGAGAACGATCCCGGGCCGATGGTTTCTCCATTTACATCCCGGCAGGTTTTTACCCATAAACAAATACGCCCCTGAACTTAAAAAAGACGAGTGTGCCGGCGAATACGGCTGCATTCAGCGACACAGCATTATCCTCTTCCTGTTTAAAACTGCCTTTGAAGGATACCAGCGGGTTTTTATGCGGATCGATGAAATTCAGGAATTTCACATTTCCGGTTTCCTTCAGCAAAACATCCCTGCCCGCGAACAGGGAAGCCACTTCCCGGCAAATATGTATCAGGCATACACCGGGTAATACCGCCTGTCCGGGAAAATGGCCGGCAAATATCTCATGGTCGGGGTCGAAGCGGATGAGCGCTTCAAATTCATCACCCGAAAGGCTTTTCTTTTCGAAACGATACAAGGTTTGCAATCCCATAACACAAAGTTAACAATAATAGGAATGGATTGCGCGGAATCATTGCCTGCTGATCCTTTCGAGGCTGAATGTCATTTTCATATCAGCCTGCCTGATCCAAATCTTTTCGGGGGCGGGTTCATCTTCCTGATAAGAAATACCGATCACAACCTTTTCATCCCGGCACAGGCCGGTCACATTGGTGATCATGCGAAAACGCGCAGAGGGGCCTTCGAAGTAATAATGGTCTTTGCCACGATAGGAATCGATCCTCAGGAAACGCCCGCCGTGTTTATCATCCGCATATTCCGGTGCCGGGGACTGAAGCAGGTCTGGTCCCAGCAGCATGCTGAATTGCTTTTCAAATGCATTCAGCAGTTTTTTCCTGTTGAGGGATGAATAGATATTGTTCACACGCAGGATGCGATGATTCGCCTTATCGCCCGGGAGCAGAATAAGATCAAAAAAGTTCATCCCCAGCTCATTGAAAAAAGCCACTTTATGGCTGCCGTCATCCTGGGCCTTGATCATCATCAGCCCGTTCAGGTCCTGCCCGTATACCGAAAGCCTGGCCCTGAAGAGCACCTTGTCAAAGCCGGGGCCAAAAGCCTTTCTTTCGCCAATGGCTGTAACGGGTGCACCGCTTTCAGCAGCATGCCAGTGTTTAGAAGCCCGGCAACCGGCCAGCAGCAATAAAACACTAATGCATATAAAATATATGATCCGGGATGGGTTCATTCAGGTGTTTATTCACGAATTTTATGCTGGTATAATCGCCTGAAGCTTCGATCATCATCAGTTCATCGACCGAAAAATCCGTTTTGTTTACAAATAGCCGGATCTTTTCCAGGAACTCCTTCATGCCGGGCTTCAAAGGCCTTAGTTCAATCATATAGTTCAGGTCGTTTTCAAAAGCCGACCACTCATAATGCCCGCTGCCAAGGATGTTACCGCTGACCATGTTTAACATCACATCGTTTATTTCGCGAAACATAACACTGGAAGTGGCATCATAGGTGAGGGTCCTTTCATCGTCCCTGATCATGATGGAATCGCCGCTGAAGATGATCAGGTAAAAGAAAGGGGCGGTATATTCCCAGCGCAACTGCTTTTCCCTCCGGAAATAAAACCTTCCGGAGCTTTCAACATCCTCTTCGAGGAAGCCAAGGTGTTTTAATTGCAGGAAATCGCTGGAGATGCTGCGGGTGAGGCCTGATGCCTTTTTCAATTTTGCTGCAAAGAGGGCGGTATCCTGCACCGGGGTATAGCCGTCCTGGGCAATAGCCTGGCCCGTTGACACGACAAGCAGTAGTAATGAGACAACCCCCCCGATGATGACTTTATTTCTTTTTTTTAACATTACTTACCAGTTTGATGGTCATTTGCCGGCTTTCGTGGAAGGGGAAGCAGGCATCCCTGAACTTTGCCGGACCAAGCTTGCTGCGGGCATCATTGGAAAAGCCGAAGGGTTCTTCGGGGATCCCGTTTTTTCTTGTATCGAGCATGCCGTTCCCGTTCAGATCGAGAAATACCGCTATGGCATATTCCCCGGCGGGAAGGTTTTCAAACACTACAAATGCCGTATCGGCTGTAACGGGAATTATTTCCCGGGCGATGGCCGAATCGGGATCCATATATTTTCCGGCCGAATTATACACTGCAACATACAATTCGCCTTTGGCCGGATCTATATTGGTAATGAGCAGCGAAAGCCTTTCACCGGCATATATGCCGGAAGCCAGAAAAAGTGAGATGACGAATGAGGCAATGAATGTTTTCATTTATCTGTAGGCATTAATGCCGAGGAGCTGGTCGGGGCGGATGATTTCATATCCTTTCTCCCGCGCGGCGTCCAGAACGGCGATTAGTAAGGGGAGTATCCTCTCGTGGGTGTCGTGGAACAGGATGATCCCCCCGGGTTTAATACGCCTTACAACCCGATTTATTGTCTTTGCCTCTTTCCGTTTTACCGTATCGAATGAGCGGATGCTCCAGCCCGCCACCCTATAGTCCAAAACCTTCACGGCCCGGGCAATATTGGGATTCGTCACGCCGAAAGGAGGCCTGAAAAGCTTCACCTTTTTCCCGCAGGTATTTTCTATCAGCATTTGGTTTTTTTCAAGATCGGCAATGATCTTCCGCGTACCCATAAACCCGTAATGGTTCACGTGCGCAAACGAATGATTGCCGATCATGTGTCCCTCTTCAATGATCCTCCGTATTATATGTTCATGGCCTTTAAGCTTTTCACCGATAACAAAAAACCCGGCTTTCACTCCCCTTTCCTTAAGCAGGTCAAGCACCCGGGGTGTGAAGAGGGGATGCGGGCCGTCATCGAAAGTTATCGCCAGTTTTCTTTCATCCGTCACGGCCGAGCACAGCGCATGAACATATAAACCCGAGCAGACGAGAAATGACCCGGTGGCCAGCAGGGCTGCATTCAGCAACAACAGGACCGATACCAGCCATATATCAAGAAAGCGGAAGAGCCATCCCGCAGCCAGCAGCAATACCGACAAAAGCAGGATGATCAGCAGGAATTTCCTGTAAGTTAACATGCCGATAAAAGGATTAGTGCATGGTTGGTATCGTGGTGATAATTGTAGATCAGGACATTTTTAAGCGGGCTGTGCAGGGGTTTATCGTTGAGGATGATGTACCCTGGGATATGCTGTTCGTGCAGAATCAGGGCGCCCAGCCAGGATGCAAAGGAACTGCTGGTATAATATTCTCCGCAGAGGTGCTTGTAATAGGCAATACAATTATCGCCGAACAGCTTTTCATGGACCCGCCGGTAGATGCGGTCGCCACGGGGGTCACCGTTTATCCCCGACAGAAGGATGTCAACATCCTGTAATCCGAGGCCATGAGCAGACAGGAATTCGATGATGAACTGATCTGTTTCGGCTTCCGAAACGGGTTTGTAAAAGGTCCTGACACCACTGAAGCAGGCATAATTTTCGGGGTGCTGCTCGCCGCTGATGATGAAAAAGGCCGCGCCCTCCCCTGCAATGGATCCGGGGCCCCCGTGCCGGAGCAGTTCAAGGCTGTTATCAATGTTCTCCTTCCAGTAGCCGGCATTCCGGGCGATGGTAAAGTATGAATCGGTCATTTCGTCGATCCCGGCAATGAGCACTTTTTCGGCCGGGTTTTCGTTTACGCGGATCAGGCCGTCGAGCAAAGTGTTCTCGAAAGAGAGTGTGTCGTTCACATGGGTGAAGTTGTACTTATTGCATTTCAGCATTACCGCAATATGTGCACCGACCGTGTTATGGGTTGATTGTATGAAGGCTGTGGGGGTCAGCAGCCTTTCATCATTTTCGAGCATGGAGACCAGGAATTTTTCGGTATCGCCCATCATCCCCAGCCCGGTGCCGGTAATGATGGCATCGGGCACCTCCACTCCTGCATCGCGCAGGCATTTTCCGGCGGCCGCAACGCCCATTTTCAGGATCCGGCTCATGCGTCGCATCTGTATGGGCTTGATATACTCCGCATAATGGGGTTCGATGCAACGCAGGTGCGTGTTGTCGTACCCGGTCACTTCCATTTCTTTCAGCCTGTTGTCCCAGCTGTGTTGTGGCGAAATATTCCCGATGCCCCTGATGTATGCTTTCATATCAATACTTTGACAAAACCAGGCTGGAGTCATTGCCCCCGAAGCCGAATGAGTTTGTGATCACATGATTGATGTCTGCCCTGCGAAGTTCCGTAACAGGTTCAAAGCTCAGTTCGGCGATCTTTTCCGAAAAGTTCAGGTTGGGAAAGATGATCCCGTTTCGGATGCTCAGGATCGAAAAAACCGTTTCCACAACCCCTGCAGCGGCAAGCGTATGGCCGGTAAAGGGTTTGGTGGAGGATACCAGGGGTACCCGTGGGGCAAAGATCCTGTCGATGGCAAGCCCTTCGGTAAGGTCGTTGTTATCGGTTCCTGTTCCGTGGGCGTTGATATAGTCGATCTGCGATGGCTTCAGCCCGCTCATGTCGAGTGCTTCCTTCATGGAAAGATAGGGTCCGTAACCATCGGGAGAACTCGCCGTTTGATGGTAGGCGTCATTGGCATTGGCATAGCCTGATATCTCGCACAATATTTCCTTATGATGCTTCAGAGCCGTTTTTTCCGATTCAAGGACGATATAGGCGGCGCCCTCGCCGAGGTTGAGTCCCTGACGGCGGGCATCCAGCGGGCGGCAATGTTCCCGGTCGAGGATCATCAGGGTGTTGAAGCCATTCAGGGTAAACTTCGACAGTGCATCGGTGCCGCCGGCGATCACCCTGTCGGCAAGGCCATGCCTGATCAGCTTGGCACCAAACAGTATTGCGTTGACCGAAGAAGAACATGCCGTGCTGATGGTAACATTCATATGCCTCAGACCCAGGTAATCGCATATCTTTATGCTGCTGTCGCTGCAATAATGCGTATGCACATAGTGCGCATATTCATTATTACTGAGAAAATCATAGAAATGCTGTTCGGTCTTGTCCATTCCCCCAACCGTACTGGAAGAGACCAGGGCTGTCCGGGCATGGTCGTTAATGCCATAGCGGGCAATGCCGGTCTCAAAGGCTTCCCTTGCAGCGATGATGCCCAGCAGGGCCGTCCTTGTGTAAAGCTCCGGTTTCCCGATACCACAGAGGGCAGCCAGTTCTTCGTTGGTCAGCTTGATCTCTCCCGCGGGAATCTCATTACGGTGCCGTGTGTCAAGCAGGCTGACCGGCCCGATACCATGTCGTCCGTTCAGCAGGGCATCATAATTCTCACCGGCATCTTTCCCGATGGCGGTGATGATCCCCATGCCGGTAACAACAATCCTGCCCATGCATTTATTTTTGATGCTCGGTGATGTATTCGGCCATGGTCCTGACCGAGAAAAATATCTTCCTTCCGTCTTTGGGGTCTTCGATCTTGATTCCGTAGTTCTTTTCAAGCAGCACGATCAGTTCCAGGGCATCGATGGAGTCAAGTCCGAGGCCTTCACCGAACAAGGGCGCATCGGAGTCGATGTCGCCGGGTTCCATTTCTTCCAGGTTTAAAACCTCGATGATCTCTTCTTTCAGTTTTTGAATTAATTCTTCCATTCATTTACAGCTTTATAGCGTTTCATAAGATTTAAGGGGTCAAAGATAATATCTTCCCGGGATTTATCCCCATCAGAAAGCCCATCATCTTGCCCGACGAGGAAGAGCAATGATTCGTAATGCTCATCATTCATTTCCACCCAGCCGCATATGCAGAAAGTGAGTGATTCGGTTTCAAAGGCCAGTCTGGTAATACCGACGATCAGTTCCGGATCGAATTGCCTGCTGATCAGCACCGAATTCTCGCCTTTCATGCCATGCCTGATGGCGATCTCCCCGGCCATGATATTGGGAAGTGTATAAACGAAGTTTGAAGGGCTGGGGAAATACTGTTCGCGGCTTTTTATGGTATCAAAATGTTTTTTATCAATATCGACGGATGAACTGGCATTTGTGAGGATGATGCCGCCATTTTCCGGGGCATGGATTTGTGCCGGGGCGGGGTCACCCAGCAGGATTTCGGCGGTTAAAAACCCCAGCTTGCTGAGGCCGTCCATCTTGAAGAATTTCGGATAATCGATCCGGAAATGCCGGTAAACCGACTTCAGGAACAATCTGGCGGCGGCATCGTCTTCCTGCCCGAATACCTTCTTTCCATCAACAACAACGCGCTGCTTCCTGATATCACAATATTTCCTGATCAGCAATGGCATGATTACATTTTTTGAAATATTAGGGCGGCATTGCTGCCGCCAAAACCCGAACCTGTTTTCAGGCATGTGTTAACCGGCATTTCCTGTGTCTGCCTGATCACCTGAATGTTTCCCGTAACACCATGATCATGGTAACCCAGGGATCTGAAGAGCAGGTTTCTTTTCATGGATTGCAGGCAGATGGCTGCTTCTATTACGCCGGCCGCACCGAGTGTATGCCCGATATAACCTTTATAGCTGTTCAGGGGAATGTTTTCCATCCCGGCTGCACAAAATGCTTTCGACTCCATTTCGTCGTTATAGAGGGTGGCTGTCCCGTGGGCAGAGATGCTGTCAATGGCCTTTGCATCCATCCCCGAAATCCTGAGCGCATGCCGTATGGCAAGATACAGCCCTTCCCCTGTTCTCGACGGACCCGAAATATGGTTTGCATCGTTGCTGCCTGCACCGCCGGCAAGCCTGACGGGCTCCCCTTCGGCGAAAATCCCCGGATCTTCCGAAAGTACAATGGTTCCACAGCCCTCGCCAAGGCTGAGCCCGTTGCGGGAACGGTCGAAAGGCCTGCAGGCATCGGGGCTCAGCGACTGGAACGATAAAAAGCCTGAAACAATAAATTCCGACAAAAGGTCGCCACCGCTTACAATGATGTTGCGGTACCTTCCCGAGCTGATGAGCCGCTGTCCGTATATGAGGCCCAAAACCCCCGAAACGCAGGCATTGCTGACAACGACCGCCTGGTTCGGGTTACCGAAAAAGCGTGTGATCTTAGCCGCCATCCCATGCAGGTATATGTTGTCTTTCCCGTAAGCTGCCTTTTGGGCCGGATCAAGCAATTCAATGTTCCCCTTGGTGGTGGTGATCAGAAAAAGCGTATCCGGGGCGGAGGCATCAACACCACAACGGGCGAGTGAATCCTTCACCGAAAGGATGAACATCTTTTCGAGCCTGGTATATTTTCTGTTGAGGCCCCCGGACAATTCCCCGAACCGTTGCCGTTCGACAAGCGCCAGGGGAAGACTTTCCGGAGAATACTCATGTTTCACATCGGGGGCGATACCCGGTCTTCCTTCGAGGATGGCACAGATATTCTCCTCACAGGTAAAGCCCAGTGAAGATATGATGTTTTCCGCTCCTGCAAATACTTCTTTCATATGAAAAAAACGGACGGCTAAAATAAAAAATTATCGGGATGTAATTCCAAACCGCCGGTAAGCCGGCGAAATGCTATTATCAGTTTTTCCGTTTATTGAGAAAATAGAAAGCCACGAGCATCGACAGGAGGCAAAAGGTGATCAGCAGGGCCACCCATGGCAAAACGTCCATGATGCCGCCGCCCCTGAGAAAGATGGCATAAAAGCCTTCCAGTCCCCAGTTCAGGGGAGATATCACACTAATCTTCTGCATCATGGGAGGCATGGCAAATACGGGAACCCAGATCCCGCCGATGGCGGCCAGGATGATCACCGATACCGACCCGAAGGAAGCTGCCTGTTCATGTGTGCCGGCAATGGATCCCAGGGCAAGGCCATAACCCGTTGCCGCCAGGCCGGTGGCCACCACCATGAGCAGGATGGCCGGTATCTGCCCGCCAAGTTCGAGTACCGGCAAACCCAGGAGGGGCAGCAGGAAGACCCCCACCATCAGCATCAGCACAAACTGGATGACACTGATAAGCAGATAGACCAGGATCTTTGCCATGATGGTGACCCAATAGGAACCGGGCATGAGCCGGATCCTGAGCATAGAGCCGGTATTCCTTTCCCTGATGATGTTCCCGGTAAGCGGGATGAGGATAAAAAAAATGGCAAATACGGCCCAGGCAGGCACATTATGCTGTACCGAATTCGGGATCACCTCGGTATGCCTGTTCCGCACACTCATTTCCTTTATCCCGATGATCCCCTCGGGATCGTAGATCATCACATCTTCAACATCAAGCAGTTCCGAGACTTTCTGGGCAAAGAGGTCGAAGATCATCCGTGATTCAATGCCGTAGGTGAGTTTGCCGAGGGCGCCCCGGATGCTTTCCCGGTATGAATGGCTGATCACCGGGTCGAAATATATGATGAGCGGCGAAAACTCCTCCGGCGGCTCCGCAACCGGATAATCCGGGTCTTCCAGGGCTTTGTCTACAAAGTATCCGGCTTTGAGGTTTATCTTTCCGGTGAGTCCCTCCGGGATGATGATCCCAAACTGGTATTGTCCGCCGGCAACCAGGCTGATCAGTGTTTCCTGATCCAGGGGCTTTCCATTCCAGGTCTTTTCAAGGCTGATCATTTCCGAATCGAGCAATCCCCTTTCAATGGCCGCTCCCACATCCGATCTGTCTTCATCGATAAACAGGACCGTAAGGCGGGTTTCGTCCATTTTCCTGAAGGTGGTGTCCTGTATCAGGGCCATCACAAAGATCAGCACCACGGGCATGATGAACAGTATGGCCAGGCCGGCCACGTCCCGCGTCAGCACAAGCAGTTCCTTGATGATGGATGTTTTCAGTTTTTGCATTCGTCAGTCTCTGAGCTTTCGTCCGGTAAGGTGCAGGAATACACTTTCAAGGTCGTTACAACCTGGGTGGCCGGTAATAATTCCGGCTGTTTCACCCTTAATGATCACTTGACCGGCATCGATAATGGCAATGTGGTTACATAGTTCTTCCGCTTCTTCGAGATAATGGGATGTATAGATAATGGTGGTCCCTTTTTCATTTAGCTCGAACAGCAACTGCAGTATGAGGCTTCTCGATTGCACATCGACACCTGAAGTAGGCTCATCGAGGATCAGGATTTCGGGCTCATGCAGTATACCTGCCACCAGGTTGATCCTTCTTTTCATTCCACCGGAAAAGGCTTTAACGGCTTTGCCGGCATGTTGGGTAAGGCCAACCTTTTCGAGGCTTTCATTAATCCTGTGGCGAAGGGCTTTCCCTTTCAGACCATACATTTCACCGATAAAGCGCAGGTTTTCGCGTGCGGTCAGGCTTTCGTAGAGGGCGATGTCCTGTGGCACCAGGCCGATCATTCGCCTGATCTTCCTGTATTTTCTCTCGAGGCTCATCCCGTTGATGCGGATGTGCCCGTTGTCGTATTGCAGTAAACCGCAAAGGATATTGATGGTGGTTGTTTTTCCGGCACCGTTGGGTCCGAGCAGGCCGAAGCGGGCATTGAGCGGGATGGCCAGGCTGAGATCATCCACCGCCGGGACGAGGCTTCCCGGGTATGTCTTGCTGATATTTTCCAGTTCTATGAGGGAGGCCGTTTTCATCAGCTTTTAGAGATCTTTTTAAGCCGGTTGAATATTCTTTCTTCCCGTTGGGCGATGTCAAGCAAAATTTCCGCAGCGGCATGATACGATTCTTCCGTGCTGCTGCGGCCTTTGAAGATGCGTCCGGCAATCAGGGCAAATTCACGCCAGCGGTCGCCGGCTTCAGTCATTTCCAATGAACAATCATTCAGTTCGGGCCTGTCAAGTTCTTTTGCCGCTTCCTGCAAAAAAGCGGCATAGATAAAGCGGAATCCCGCACCGCCCGTACCGATTTCTTCGAGCATACGCACAACCTGCCCCAGGTAAAGGGAGGCCTTGCGCCCGCCGAATTTTTCCGGCCATTTCTTCATCCTCCGGGCCATGTACCTGATCCCTTTCACGCCAAAGAGCGGGATGGGGATATTCAGCATGTGCCGGCTGGTTTTGTTGATGCTCTTAAGGATGGCCGTGCGCAGATCATAATGTTCCGGAACGGATGTCATATAATACATCCTGCCCTTGGGCGGATAGGTGCCCCTGGCATAGCGGACTTTCTTCAGGTCTTTGTACGACAGGCTCACGGTATCTTCCATCACCGGATCGCTGATCAGGTATTCATCGTTCTTACGTCCAAAAACGATGAGGTTATGGGCATTGAAATGAAAACGGTAAGGTGTGGGAAAATAGGTAAGGTGATAGACTCCCACCAGGCAGCCGACCGGGATGCCCCTGCCGATGGTTTCATCGAGTGTGTCCATGGCCTTTTGCGGATCGCGGGCAAATTTGTGCCTTTTTATCTGCACCCCGAGCAGGCGGCATACCCTGTTAAAGATCATCCCGGGATAAGGCCTGAAGGAGATCACCGGCAAACCATTCAACTTGTAGAAAGGCATATACGAAAAGAACAAGCCCGAGCCCAGTCCGAACACCATGGCTTCGCTGAGGTTGACCCCATGGTGCCTGAGGAGGCCCGAAGTAACGCCATTTTCACAATGCGCCGACTGCTGGTGTTTGAAATCTATGATGATGTCGTTCTTATTCTTCTTCATGTTTTTTTTCAATTCGGCTGATGTCAGTCATTTCATCCACACTGATCCTGAATGCATCCGCATATAATTCAAGGGTTTCCCGGTCGAGCTTTTCAAATACGGCCGGCTTCATATGCCTTTTGATCTTTCTGCCGGGTATCCCCGTATATTTCGACAACAGCCTGACATCCATAATGCTCAATTCCATATAGTATACCAGAACACTTTTTTCTCCGGCCAATACCGCCTGCCTGGCTTTATCAGCCTTCGCCAGTACTTCTTCCCAGGCCTGCCTGAGCGCGGCGTTTTTGGGCGACCAGCCTGTGCTGTGTACTGTAACGTATTTCCCGTCGCCATTCACGGCATAGCACAGTTCCCGGAACTTATCCTCCAGCATTCCTTCGTTGTCCTGGGGTACTTCCTGTTTTTTCAATTCTTTAATCAACTCTGGTTCGACATCATGAATTATCCACGATAAATATCTGCATTTCGCATTCGGCCAGCAGTTCACGGCCCGAAAATACTTTACCACTGATGATGGTGGCATTGAAAACCGTTGTCAGGATATTGATTTCGGTGATCAGGTCAGTATCCACATGCGGCAAGCGGTACAGATTAAAATTTTTAACGGCTCCGATCATTCCCACGGGAGGTTTAAAACCAGATTGCCCCCGGTATTGCTGCATAGCCTCCCAGCCTGTATGCAGGGCTGCAGTTTGCGCCATGTTCTCAATGAGCCCGGCTTCGCGCAATACACCCCCGCTGCAAAACAGGTTATTGGCCTCAACCTTCAGGCTGCTGGTGCTTTGCCCGCCATCGTGGCTGAGCAGGGCATCGACCATGACCATGGGTGGTCGTTGCGGAATGAAACCCTGTATTTTATCCTTTGTTACCAGCATGACATGATATTTACCGGCAGCAAAGATACGAAGTTAAAGGGATTCCCCTGCCGCTGACTTGCTTTTGTTGCCACATGCTTACACCACGGTAAGCAGGGCATATACATATGAGAAGCGTGCACTTTCGGGGATCATGCAAAGAATGGTATGGCCCTTTTCAAGCCGGCCGGAATGGAATAATTCTTCGAGCATGAAATAAATGGATGCCGCACCCACATTGCCCAGCCTTGTGAGGTTGGTGAACCACTTTTCCTGTGGGATATCAATTCCGAATCTTACCAGTTCATCAGCAATGCGCTGCCTGAAGTATTCTGACGAAAGATGGGGCAGAAACCAGTTAAGCCTGCCAACATCAAACCCTCTTCTTTTGATGATCTCCATAAAATAGGCCGTGCCTTTCGGAACGATATTTTCTCCCAGCAGCCCTACATCCTGCCGGAGCGAGAAGAGGGTTTTTTCTTTGATCTCTTCGGCATCAAACTCCCTCCAGCCCCTGAAGCCGCCGCCGTCAAGCTTTTCACCGCCGGCATACATGCAGGTTTCCATTTCATTGGCAAATGAAGCGCTTTCAATCCAGTCGATCCTCAATGAGACCCCATCCTTTGCGGGTTCGGGGTTAAGCAGTGCCGCGCCGGCCCCGTCGGATAACATCCAGCGCAGGAAATCCTTCTCAAAGGCCACAATGGGCTTGTCTCCGATGCGCGCCTTGATGTCGGGTTCAGATTTAAAGTTACGGGCAAGCATCCAGGTCGACAGTTTTTCAGAACCTGTACAAACGGCATTTTTTCGTTCGCCGCTCAAAACAGACATATAAGCGTAACGCATGGCATGCATACCCGAACAGCAGGATCCGGCCATGGAAACGATTTCAACGGGTTTATCAAGCAGTTCGCCATGGACCATGGCGGCATGAGAAGGAAGCAACTGGTCGGGAGAGGTAGTCCCGCAGGCCAGCAGGTCGATATCGGATGCCGAAAACCCTTTCCCGAACAATCCCCTGATCGCTTCGGCCGTTAAAGCGGCATTGCTGTGGGTAGAATTTCCATTCTCATCAATGGCATAATAGCGTGTCTTGATCCTGTTGTTTCTTAGAATTAGGGGCTTGGCCTTTGAAGGGACCCCGTCGACCATCCCCAGAAAATCTTCCATTCGCTCATTCGTAACTGGCTCATTGGGAAGAAATTTGGATAAACGGGTAATATATACTTTATCTGTTTGTTTGTTTAACATGACCTCTGAAAATATTCCATGTGGCGCAAAGATAAACTGTTTTCCGAAAACAGTGCACAACTTGGGCTGCTTCGCGATCTTCAGTTATTTAATTCCATCGGGAGCACAAAATATCAGTGAGCTTCCCGGCCCGGATCCTGAAATTTTTTCTCTCCGGCTGGTATTTCAATGTTGAGATGGTTCACCGCTGGAGGAACCGGGCAGGAATACTTGTGGTTATATGCACAATAGGGATTGTAAGCTTTATTGAAATCGATGATGATGGTTTCACCCGCCGGGGCTTCCAGGTCAAGGAACCTGCCTCCTCCGTATGTTTCCATACCGCTGGTCAGGTCTTTGAATGGAAGGAAAAGATGCTTCGGTGCCGTGTCCTTGCCATCAGTGGCAGATCTGTATACTTCAAGCATGAGGTCATGGCCTCCGATGTTAAAGTAAGCTTCACCGTACTTCACATAGAGCGGACGGCGGCTTGTGGTGGTTTCCATTTCGAAGACCTCCGGATCGGGATCCATGACAAAAAGGGCCTCCACTCGGTAATCCCGACTGACCGGGAAAAAGTCAAGCCCCGTGAAATAAATGATATCCTCACCGGTAAGCGGGCTGATAGCCGGATCTGAAAATCTGTTATTCATTTCCTCCCTGTAAAGTGATATTTCCTTTTGGTAAGCACCCGGGGGGGAAGTCCGGGACGAAGAAAAATAAAACCCGCCTGCCACAGCCAGGCAGATAAGGCCCCAGATGATCACGATCAGTTCAACGGAAAATCCGGTCTTCTTTCTTTCAACAAGGCCCAGGTTCCGCAATATGATGTTGATGAAAGGGATTCCCAGCAACCATGCGGCCCATGCGAGAAAAAAATATAATACGGCAGTCATGAGTGACGGTTTTTCGAATTTGTAACCAATTCGTTGCGTTCGTAACGGTAAACCGTTTCACGGGTCTTTCGTGCGTTGATCCTGTGCACCAGCCATACGATGATGCCGGCGGGTGCCGAAACCAGGTAGATGACCGTGAGCAGGTACGCCCTGAACCATTTGAGCCTGCAATTCCGTTTCGGGTCACCGGCCGGGCCTTTCCTGAGAATAAATCTTGCCCATATCCTGAACATCATCAGGCCGCGTTTTTCGATGGTCAGCAATACGGGGCTGATCCTGACGGCGCCCTCTCCGAGCAAAGCTTCCTGCAGGGTATCGGGGCTGCCCTCATGAAATGCTTCACGAATGGGTGCGGCAAACCTGCCGGCTTCAGTGATATCTTTTTCCGACACACCGGCTTCGGGGAAGATCCGGCCCCAAAAGCCCCTTCCCTTCTTTCGCCCTTTCATCAACCACCTCATAATGGTAATCACGCTGACAAGATTGTGATGACGGTCGGTCATCACAATATTCCCGACCAACCTGCCCCCGGCATGTAAAATATGCTTTTTTACCTCTTCCTGTGCCATGATCCACATGTTGCGGCAACCGATGATGGTGATGACCGGTTTGCCTTTCAGCAGAGCCGAGGCTTCGGATTTAAGGAATGAAGTGATGGGAATGGAGGGGGAGAGGTACCACGACTGATATGCCAGGATGACCAGATCAAAATTCTCGTCGGGGTCAATGGCCAGAGGTTCCAGGGTGCAGGGGATGCCCATTACCGATTCGGGGAAAGCCTGGAAAAAGTCCATTCCCGGCCAGGGAAAAGGATATGCCGGTACCGGTTTCAATTCCGCATAAACAAAGTCAAATTCATCCGACAGCGGATCGCAAACCGCATCAAGGATCTTCTTTAGCTGACCGCTTTGCGTATAATAGAACAGAAGGGCTTTTTTCCTGGTGAGCGCCATGGTCTGGATTTTACTTTTTACATCTCAGTATAGTATGGCTCACGCCGATATCCTCAAATATTTCAACCACCTGTAATCCGGCCTTCTTTACCAGCCTGACCATATCGTCGGAATGGTACATACGGCTGTTGCCGTTGGCTATACAGGTAAAATACAGGGAAGTGGCATGCAGGCAGTGTGTGGAAGCATCAAAACGCTGCTTATCCCAGAGGGTTTCCATGATAAACAATTCGGCACGATCATCCATGGCAGCGGCGGCATTGGCAACCAGTTTGACCACCTGTTCTTCCGAAAAACAATCCAGGAACTGGCTCATCCAGATCACGTCATGGTTTTTCGGCCAGGCAACAGAAAAATCGAGCAAATCAACGGGGAAGCAGCTGATGCGTTCTTCCAGGCCCAGTTCCCTGATATTTTCTTCGGCATCTTTCAGCTGGCCCGGCAGGTCGAGAATGGTAAGCTGTACATCTTTGTTATACCGGGTACAATGGATGGCGAATTTCCCGGTATTGCCGCCCACATCCATGATCCTGGCAGGTTTATTTCTGAAAATTACCGGCATGACCTGCGGAAAAGAGGTATCGGAATAATAGTGGTCGAAGCCGAACCAGCTCCTGCGAAAGTCTGCCGACATTTCCGATAAGGCTTCATAAACGGTTTGCCAGGGGCCGAATTCACGGTGCAAACCCGCAGGTTTACCTTCGCGGATGGCCTCCTGCAAATGATAAAATCCTTTGTAGTTCACATCGTGCGTAAAATCCATATTTACCCGCGTAAGCTGGTCGACGCAGATAAAATAGCCTGTTTTGGTGAGATGGTATTTATCATCCTGTACCATGATCATTTCCAGGCTGAGTCCGGCCTCAAGCAGCACCAGGGCACCATACTCTGAGATGCCGCTGTTACGCGCAATTTCACCGGCTGTTTTTCCTCCTTTATGCTTTCTCAAAAAACTCAGTATCCCAAAATCGCGCAATGCTTTGGCGGCCTGGAACATGATTGGCGCGAACGCGATTTTTTGCGCATCGCTTTTTGCCTGCAATGCCGATTTTTCATCATTTCCGTAGTTTCTGGCCATAACCTGATATTGATTTTTTTTTGCAATTTTAATGAAAAACACCGAGCCGTCAATGATCCGGTTGAAACATGGATTGAAAACGGCCGGCCTGACTTCATTCACACATATCATGTGTCATAGCCGTATGGCCTGATCCGGTGCTGTAAAAGGCCGGCTGCCACTCAGCCTTCTTCCGCTTCATCATCCCAGAACCGGTGATAATTGAACCACTGCAAAGGGTATTGCCCGAGGAGTTTCTCCAGCCGGCTTACATAATCTTCCACGGCCGGAAGCAGTTCCTGCTCCGGGATGGAATGTTTGGAAGAAGCCCTGTAAATACTGGGCGGGGTGGCATAAAAATGATAATGCCGCCTGCTTTCCTTCACGGCAAAAACAAAACTCACCGGGGCGCCGAATTTCAGGGCCAGGTAAAACGGGCCTTCGGGGAAGCGCGCTTCCCGGCCCATGAACCGGCAGGTGATGGTCTTGGATCCTTTTATATAACGGTCGGCATGCAGGGCAATCAGTTCTTGCCCGGCAAGGGCCTTCCTGATGGCAAGCACATGCGTTAGGTCATCCCTGATCGGAATAACGTGAAGGTTTTTCTCATGCATTACCTCATCGAGATAGCTTTTTATCTTTTGGTGTTCTTCGTCGTACATCAGGATGTTGAACCTTTTGCCTGTCCTGTGAAGGAAGTTGCCTGCAATTTCCCAGCTTCCGATATGCGCGCTGACCAGCAGCCCGCCTTCCTCCATACCCAGCAAGTGTTCTTCGCCGTCCCAATTGTAGGTAAAATGCTTCCCGAGGCCGCTCATCACGGCAACCTTATCGATCAAAACCTGTCCGAGCAAACGGTAGTTCCGGTATACGCTCAGGCGTGCCCTGCAATTCCCGTAACCGAGTACCCGTCGGTAAAAGAAAAAGATATGCCTGTTCGGTTTCCGGGAAAAAAGGAAAAAATAAAAGGCAACAAAGTTGAGCAAAAAATAGGCCGGACGCAGCCCAAAGGTTTTCAGAATAAAAATGAAGATCCGGTAGCCTGTCAGTCCGCCCCGGGTTTTACCGTCCCAGGATGACATTGCTTATTGTTTAGATAATTGCCTTTGGAATATTAAATCATGGAACTGCCCGAGGGTTCTGACATTGACCATGTCTTCGCCCTTCAGTTTAAAACCAAATTCTTTTTCAATGATCACAACAATATCGACAAAATCAAGACTGTCGATGCCAAGGTCACTCCAGGTAGCATCGGGATGGATGAGATTTTCTTCAATTTCAAATTCTTCTGTTAGAAAACCGTTAATGATATCAACGACTTCTGTCTTATCCATAAATAAATGGTTAAAGCAAGTAGTTTCAGGTGGCAAAGGTAGTAATTAAATTATATTTTCTTTACGATCAGGGTTGAATTTGTGCCGCCGAACCCAAAAGCATTTGAGAGGAAAACTTTAAAAGGCATATTGAGGGTTTTGGGAGCAATGTTTAGTTTTGCCGAGTATTCATCGGGGTTTTCGAAGTTGATGTTGGGGGCGATAAAATCATTCTGCATCATCAGCATGGAATATACCACTTCACTGGCGCCCCCCATCCACATTTCATGGCCGGTCATTGATTTCGTGGAACTCACCAGGGGTTTTACATCACCGAACACCTGATCAATTGCCTCTGCTTCCTTTCCGTCACCCACGGGGGTGGATGTTGCATGGGCGTTGATGTAATCAATGTCGCGGGTTTTAAGCCCGGCATCGTCAAGGGCCATTTGCATGGATCTGACCGGACCCTGTATATTCGGAACGGAGATATGGTCGCCGTTTGAGGAGAATCCGTAGCCGGCCATTTCACCCAGGATCGTGGCTCCTCTTTTCACGGCTCCTTCATAACTTTCAATGATAAGCGTTGCGGCGCCGCCGCTGGGCACCAGGCCGTCGCGGTCGCGGTCGAAAGGCCTGGAAGCTTTCCCGGGTTCATCTTCCCTGGTTGAAAAGGCGCTCAAACCGTCGAAACTTCCCATCGATTCGGGATTGATCTCCTGTCCGCCGCCAACGATGATACATTCCTGCAGGCCATGCCTGATCAGGAAATACCCCAGCCCGAGAGCATGTGATCCGCTGGCACAGGCTCCGCTCACGGTAAGGTTGATACCCTGAAGCCTGAAGATGACAGAAAGGTTCATGCTGATGGTGGAGTTCATCGACTGAAAAATGGAGCCCGATCCCAGCATGGTGGTGTCTTTTTTATCACGCATCAGGTCTATCGCCTCAATCACGGGAACGGCAGAACTGTCGTTACCATAGAGAATGCCTGCCTGTATTCTTTCCAGGTAATCCTGGTCGATCCCGGCATTTTTCAGGGCCTCGAGTGTGGCCACATAGGCATATTTCCCCTGCTCGGGGAGCCCGACGCGGGCACGCCTGTCGAGCAATCCTTTCAGATTGGGGCTTTCGATCATCCCGGCCAGGCATGAACGATATCCGTAATCTTTCCGTCCAGGGTCCAATCCAATGCCTGACCTGCCACGGTACAAAGATTCACGAACTTCATCAAGGTTTCGTCCGATCGTGGAATAAATCCCCATGCCGGTTATGACAACACGTTTCATTTTTTTCTGATTAAGGGCAGCAAAAATACTAATTTTCCGATCCACCGCGGGTAAAAACAATATTTCCTCAGGTGCTGATGCCGCCATTTACCGAGATCACCTCACCGGTGATGTAGGATGCCTCATCCGAGGCCAGAAAGGCTACCACTGAAGCCACTTCTTCAGGTTCACCAAACCTGCCAACGGGAATCAGTGCCTTATGCTGTTTTTCATCAAGGTCTTTGGTCATGTCGGTCCTGATGAAACCGGGAGCCACCGCATTTACCGTCACCTTTTTCCGGCCAACTTCTTTGGCCAGGGCTTTGGTAGCCCCGATAATACCCGCCTTGGCTGCCGAATAATTGGTTTGGCCGGGCATGCCGTCTTCCCCCGATAAGGAAACCACATTAACGATGCGGCCGGCCTTGTTAACGATCATGTCCTGGAGCAGTAAACGGGTCACATAATAAAATGCATTCAGGTTGGTATTGATGACCGATTGCCATTCGTCGTGATTCATCCATACCATGAGGTTGTCCCGCCGAATACCCGCATTGTTCACCAACACCCTGATATAGCTGTCCTTGTTCTCTTCCTGCCATGTTCTGATGGCTTTTTCGGAGGCCAGGGGATCAGAAACGTCGAAAGGCAGCAAATCGGCCTTTCCCCCGGCCTGCCCTATGGCGTCAAGTGTAGCCAGCGCTTCCTGTTCATTGCTGAGGTAATTGATAAGGACATGGTAACCCATGGCGGCAAGGCTGATGCAAACGGCCCTGCCAATTCCTCTCGATCCGCCGGTAACAAGAGCAAAATCCATCATGGTTGTATAATTTTAAATGGCATCGTTGGCTTGTATATGGTTTCTCACACGCCTGATATCTTTGTATTTCGGTGTATCGTCGGTAAAACGGGGCACGATCTTGCGAAGGGTTGAATAGGCTGTATGTGTCAGCGGCGACAGCCTGGTTTCGAAATCCAGGTAGTCGATGGCCTGCAGCAGCGCTATCAGTTCAATGGCCAGCACATCAAAGGAATTGTCGATCACCTTCATGGCCATAAGGGCCGAATTCGTTCCCATGCTTACAATGTCCTGATTATCGTTATTGGTGGGTATGCTGTGTACGTACATGGAGGTTGACAATGCCTGGTTTTCGGCTACGGTCGAAGTGGCCGTGAACTGCACGCCCTGCATGCCCAGGTTCAGGCCGAGGGTGCCGAGGTTCACGAATGGCGGCAATTTGTTGTTGAGTTTTTCATTCATGAGAAAATTCAATTGCCGTTCGGCGAGCATCGACAATTTTGTAACGGCAATTTTTAACTTATCCATTTCGAGCGAAACATAATCGCCGTGAAAATTCCCGCCATGATTCACGCTTTCATGCCTGTAGTCGATCACCGGGTTATCGTTCACGGAATTGATCTCGTCTATCAGCACTTTTTCGGCATTGTCAACGGTGTCGAGCACCGGGCCAAGGATCTGTGTGATACAACGAAGCGAATAATACTCCTGGATTTTCCTGCTAAACACCTGTTCCCCGTTTCCATTGCCGTTGTATAGGTATTCGGCTCTTTTTCTCACCAGTTTGCTGCCTGCCAGTATCTTTTGCATGCGGTCGGTGATCTCGTTCTGTCCCTTGTGCAGCTTAACGCGGTTCAGTTCATATGAGTAATGGTCGTCGTAGGTTTCAACCACTTCATTGATCATGGCCGAAGCCATCAGGGTCCAGTCGAGCAATTTCCGCGATTTGATGACATTCAGCATGCCGATCCCCGACATACATGAGGTTCCGTTGACCATGGCCAGGCCTTCACGGATATGGATGCGGACCGGTTTCAGCCCCGTATCCTCAAAGACCGTAGATGCCTGATGGGTATAGTTCTTGTAAAACATTTCCCCTTCGCCGATCATGCAAAGCGCCAGGTGGGCCAGTTGCACCAGGTCGCCGCTGGCACCTACGCCCCCGTGCTCGGGGATCAGGGGAAAAACACCGTAATTGATAAAATCCTTCAGGAGGTATACGATTTCCGGATGGATGCCCGAATAGCCAAGCATAAAATTGTTGAGCCGGGCCACCATCAGCGCTTTCACGGCCATATAGTGCATATTGTTGCCCGAACCCGATGCATGGCTGCGAATCAGGTTATACTGTAACTGCGTCTGGTCTTCCTTATTGACCTTGTACTGGGCCATAGGGCCCAGCCCGGTGTTGATCCCGTAGATGATCTTGTCGCTGGCAAACTTTTTAAGGAATGAATAACTCTTTTCAACCTCTTTCAGGGCAACTGGGTCAAGAGCAACCTTCTTCCCTCCAAACAATATGTCGTAAAAGTCATTGCTATTTAAGGGCCTTCCGCCAATGGTCACCATACTTCAATAGATTAAGGTCGTTTGGCTGCCGGGTTTATCGAAGCCCAAACAGGCCGACAAAGTTAAATAAATTTAATATATCCGGCAGAAAAAGTTACGGCATCAGGCTGTTCCGCACACGAGGAAGTGGCGGCAGTCCGGATACGGCGGCATATGGCCGGCCGGTTCTGAAGGCCGGCGGGATCAGTAAAAACAGTACCTGCCTTCCTTATCGATGGTGATTAGGGGAAGGGTTTTATTCATTTCAAAATACAGGAAACCTTCTTCAAGCATTCTCCAGAAAGCAAGCAGTGACTCATCCCCTGCGTATTCATCGAGAAGTGCCTGGTAGCCATCTCCCTGCATCCTGACCGGGAATATTTGTACGGGGATCTTCTCCTGGCCGCTGTTAACGGCTTCCACGGCCAATAGATAGATCTCCCTGATCCTGTCGTCGGTCATTGGCAGGCAGCCGATGGTCACACAGGCGCCATGGATGAAGATATCGCCGCCCAGGTCCGTGGTTCCCGAAAGCAGGCTGTCGGACCTGTTGGGATAGTTGATCCCCAGCGAAAGATAAAACTGGCTCCATGGATTGAAGCGGTCAATATGGTAGAAGCCTTCGGGTATCTGTAAATCCCCCCGCTTTCTTTTGGGCCCGGGATTTCCTGAAGTCCGGCAGATGCGGTATTCGCCCAACAACACAAATTGCGGCTGCAGGCTGTCGCGCCCCCATATCTCCAGCTTCCGCTCCTTTTTGAATGCCCGCATGAAGATCTCCAGCGAAGACAGGTCAAGAGACCTGGTTTCGAGCCTGGCCATCACGATCCCCGACTTTTCTTCATAGGCCTTGGCCACACGCACATGCGCCATCTGTTCTTCCCTGAAACTTTGCGAATGCAGGCCGGAACCGGCAGCCAAAAACAGTATCAATGCCAGTGTTTTTTTAGCGGTCATAAATTCCGTGAAAAGAGTTTGGTAGCGGTTTCGGAATTATAACTCATAATATACCCTGCTTATTGCAACAATGGCCCTTGCTGATTGTTATAAAATTATAAAAACAAACTATATGCAGACGAATTTTGCAGTGATCATATTTACAGCCCTGCTGGCGTTCCTGCTGGCAGCTGGTTCCTGCAGTAATTCCATGCATATGAAAAAACAATCTGAAATGGATTTTCCGAATGCAAAAACAGATGAGGAGTGGAAAAAACTCCTCAGCCCCCTCCAGTACGGCATACTGAGGGAAAGTGCCACCGAAAGGCCATTTACAGGAGAATATTACGCCCTGTTCGGGACAGGTGATTACCATTGTGCCGCCTGCGGTGATCATCTTTTCAGCTCCGACACAAAATTCGATTCGGGTTGCGGATGGCCAAGCTTTTTCGAACCCGCATCTGAAAAAAGCATCATTTACAGGGAGGATCGTACATACGGGATGATCAGGACAGAAGTGATCTGCGGGGGGTGCGGCAGCCACCTGGGCCATGTATTCAACGACGGTCCGCCTCCCACCGGCCTGCGATATTGCATCAATTCGGCGGCCCTGAACTTTAAAGAAAGCGATCCTGCGCCACAGGACGGGCCCGATATTCCCTGATTATTTTACGAACCATCAATTTTTGTAACTTTGCAGCCCTCTTGTAATTCTGTAAATTAGGAAAGATTCCGGCATGGGAAACAAAGGCATTCATTTCAGGTATTACCTGCCGATCATTTTTGCACTTGTGCTGCTGACAGGGATGTGGGCGGGCACCCGCCTGGCGCCGCATCATGAACAGCCCCTGAGGCTTTTTTTACCTTCAGCCGATCGTTATGACAAAGTATCGGACCTGATACGTTATATCACCGGCAACTATGTCGATTCCGTTTCAAAGGAACAGCTTTCTGAAAGCGCCATAGAAGGCCTCCTTGAAAACCTTGACCCCCACAGCCAGTACATCCCTGCCGAATCGCTGGCAGAAGTGAACGAACAACTGATGGGTAATTTTGAGGGTATCGGAATACAGTTCCGCATCGAGCGCGACACCATAACCGTGATACAGACCATCAGCGGGGGTCCGTCGGAAAAAATGGGGCTTCTGGCCGGCGACCGCATTGTTAAGGTGGACGACAGCCTGGTGGCAGGTACCGGTATCCACGACCGGGACGTGATCAGCATGCTCAAGGGGCCACGGGGAACCAGGGTTGACGTGAGCATATTCAGAAGAGGCGTGACGGGCCTGCTCGAATTCACAATTACCCGCGACGTGATCCCGACATACAGCGTGGATATGTTTTACATGCCCGCCGACACGATCGGGTATATCAAGGTGAGCAAGTTTTCCAATACAACCTACGAAGAATTCCTGCTGGCACTGAAAACACTCCTCAGCAAGGGCATGAGCAGCCTGATCCTCGACCTGCGGGGGAATACCGGTGGTTATATGCAGGCCGCCACCCAAATGGCCGATGAATTCCTTCAGGCCGATGACCTGATCGTGTATACCGAAGGCAATAACCGGCCCCGCACCTATGCCTACGCCACCCGAAAAGGCATATTCGAAACACAGCCGCTGCTGATACTGATCAATGAGGGTTCCGCTTCGGCCAGCGAAATCGTGGCCGGAGCCGTTCAGGATAATGACCGCGGCCTGATCATCGGCCGCAGATCCTTCGGGAAAGGCCTGGTGCAGGAACAGCTCAGCCTGTCTGACGGCTCCGCCGTGCGCCTGACCATTGCCAGGTATTACACACCCAGCGGCAGGAGCATACAGCGGCCATACCAAAACGGAAGCCGGGAATACTATGACGATTTCTTCGATCGTTTTGTAAATGGAGAAATGTCGGAAGCCGACAGCATCCATTTCGATGATTCGCTCAAATACACCACCAAGGGAGGGAAAACCGTTTATGGCGGCGGAGGTATCATGCCCGACATTTTCGTCCCCTATAATGCTTCAGATTATCCGGAATACTATAACAAGCTGCTCGACAGGGGCCTGATATTCCAGTACGCATTCAATTATACCGATACACACCGCGGGGAGCTTGCAGCCTATGCTTCCTTCGATGATTTCAACAACAATTTTCATATCGGCCCCGCCATTTTTAATGATTTTGTTGAGTGGGCTGCAACAAAGGGTGTTGAAACAGACAATGAAGGCATCCGCTTATCCTCAGCACGCATCAAAACCCTGATGAAAGCTTTCATCGCGCGCAACCTTTACGACGATAATGGGTTTTATCCCATCTATCACCAGATTGACGAAACCATGCTGAGAGCCATGGAATTTTTTCGCACCAGCCGGTAAAGTCCCCTTTTTTTTGTATCTTTATGGTTCACTGAAAAAGAACCGATAAAAAAACTTTGGTAACTAATCAGTGTGCAAGTTAGCAATTACTTTTAGGGAGTTTAATACGTTT